>LBUS01000007.1 GCA_000992695.1 Candidatus Peregrinibacteria bacterium GW2011_GWF2_38_29
ATTTAGCCGCCCGCAAACGCAAGCGAGGGATGTTTGGATTTGTTGTGTATGGCATGTCCATATTCTACAAGGGTGATGCAAAGGTATTGAACCATTACACTCGACAATCATCAATTTTTATTTTGGTCTAGCTTGGTATCATTTGTAGCTTTCTCAGGCGCAACGGTTGCCGTCAGACAGAGCAAAATATTCCTTACATATAAAATACGGGATTGGTTCAATGCGGTATTCCTTGGATTTCTAGGCACGTACCTTTACTATATTTTGCTCTACTTTGGTTATGCAAATGCGCAAGGGCTCGAGGTTCTGGTGCTTCAATATAGTTGGCCTATTTTTATCGTGCTGCTTTCAATTTTTATACTTAAAGAAAAACTTACATTAAAGCGTGCATTAGCAGTATTCCTCGGTTTTTTAGGTGTCGTGCTTGTTTTGACGAAAGGTAATTTTGCCCAAATTCATCTCGATAATTATTTTGTAGACATATTGGTACTAATCGCAGCACTCACTTTCGGTTTATTTTCAGTGCTTAGCAAAAAAGTACACCTCGAGCCATATACCATGATTACTATTTATTTTTTGACGGCAACCGTCGCTTCATTTGTATCAATGTTGTGGCTCTCTGATTTTTCACTACCCACAAAAGACGCTTTAGTCCCTATTCTCGTAAATGGACTTTTAGTTAATGGTTTTTCTTATATATTCTGGATAAAAGCATTAAAAAAAGCAGAAGCGTCTTTTGTCGCACCTTTTGTTTTTCTAACGCCAGTGCTGGCAGCACTGTATTTAATAATATTTTTCCGAGAGCCACTTTTACCAGTTTATGGTCTCGGTTTGCTTGCAGTTATAGTTGGAGGTCTTTTGAATAGAGAAAAAAGCACCAATATTTCTTGATAGTAGCCGACAAATACATCGGACAACAGCGCCTATGCAGCTCGCTCTTTTTTATGTCCGGCTAAAGCACGGACATAAAGAGCTCGCCCAAATTGCTTGTTCGCTTGTGCGGTCTACGCCTGCGGCGTAAAATTATACCGCACCGCGAACTACGCAACTTTGCATATGCGCGAACGTTAGCCGATATACAATCCGAAAATTGTCCTTATTTCTATAACTTGCTAAAATTGATTTAGTCTTTAATTTTTTTAATCAAAATCTATGAAAAAACTCATCTTTTTGTGTGTATTTGCGGTACTGATGCTTGCCGGCTGTGCTCAAACAACTCCGGTATTAACGCAAAAACCGGAAACAGTGACTCCGGAAGTGCAAACGGATAAAATAGCAGAGCAAAATTTGGCAAAAATAAGCGAAAACGACACATTCGTTTATTATAAAGGGACGATAACGGTTAAAGGTGAATATTCCGAATACAAGCCTGACACGATTTTTGGCGGGATGCTTTGTTTTTATGCAAACAAAGAAACGGCGTATTTAATTCCAAGAGACCCGAATTTATACGGCAAAGATAATGGGGATACTCGAGCACCACGATTCTGCTTTGATAATCAGCAAGAAGCCAAAAAGATGTTTGGAATAAACGATGCAAATATATTTAAAGGTGCAGTCGAATGCTTAAAAGGTACGGCTGAAATTGAAGTTTCAAATTATACGGTTAATAAAAAAGAATCAGCGGTGCGAGACAGCGCGAAGCTGGAAAAAATTATAACCAAAGAGGCGTTTTCGACAGATTGCAAGCTAACGGACTAATATGAGCAAGATCAGTAAATCACTCGGCAGCAACGTCCATAGCGGTAGCTCCTTCGGCTGCGGCCGAAATCTCATCTGCTATTCGTTGAGGTGAGCCAAACATTCCGTCAATTAATCTTTGCATTTCGGTATATACGGAAACGTAAAAAGCTATAGCATATTCATCCAAGTTTAAAGTATCGTTTTCAGATAATGTTCTGGCTAATGCGGCTTCATCCAAAGAGGTTCCGGTTGCGGATGGTGAGTTATCGACTAAAACTTCTATAATTTTTTTGAAACCGCGTATGCCTGCCAAATATTTAGACAGAGATGCGTCGGCTAAAACGTCATTAATCGTACCGGAAACAATCGGTTTTCTCATGCTTTGACCTGCGTCAAATTTATGTTGGTATGCTACATATAAATTACCGGCAACCTGGACTCCTCTTAATTTTGCTCGCGCAAGAAGTTCTGTTTTTTTGAAATCCTCAGGTTGTTCGTAGAAGTCGTCGGTTGATCTTCGATTTCGATTTTGTACATCAGACATTTTATTTGGATTAATGATAGGGGGTTATTATAGATATACATTGGGAAAGCGGTCAATAGATTTTGAAAACGCTTCGCAATTATCGCTTTTTTAAGCTACGATATAATCGGATAACAAAATTATTATGAAACTGGGGATAATCATCAGCCAAACAAATTCCGAAACCGTATGGAACGCCTTTCGTTTGGCGAATTTTTCCATAAAACAAGGAGATGAAGTTAAGATTTTTCTTGTTGGAGAAGGCGTGGAATATGAAAAAAGCGGCACCGAAAAATTTGATATAAAAGAGCAAGCCGCAGAATTTTTAAAATCTGAAAACGCGGGAATTTTGGCATGTGGCACTTGTTTAAAGTTAAGAAATCAGGAAGCGACAAGCGTATGTCCAATGAGCAGTATGAAAGATTTGTATGAACTTATAAAAGAAAGTGATAAAATCTTAACCTTTTAACAAACTATTTTATGATGAATTATAATTTTATACCATTCGGATGGGTCTTTATGGTCTTTTTTTGGGTTCTTGTGATAGCAGGGATTATTGCTTTGATAAAGTGGACTATCGATCAAGGCAAAACCGAGAGCAAAGGAAGCAAATCCGCCATGGAAATCCTTAAAGAGAGATACGCAAAAGGCGAGATAAATAAAAAGGAATTTGAAGAAAAGAAAAAAGATTTACGTTAAAACTATGAGCTTTTTATGTCCAAAATGTAAGACATATAGACTGGAGATAGTTGAATCGATTAAGGTGGAACCGGGTCCCAATGATGACGATAAGTTGATTCAAATCGTGCGTTGTTCATGCGGATTTGAAGGGATTGCAATTTACGAAGAATCTCGCCGTGGAGCGGATGACGCTGTTAATCACATGGGCTATTTTGTGCCGGAAAATAAAACGACCGAGCTTGAAAAGGCTATTAAAAATAAAGAGAATATAAACGTGAGAGATTTTACGATCAATCGCGAAACGGGCTATTCATATGATCGATTTGAAATGGAGCTTTAGCATAACAATGTTTAATTATGGCGGAAATAAAGCGCAAATGGGATTTACTTACAAAAGAGAGAAGAGCGGGACTTATTCGCGAAATAATCACATATTTTAAAGAGGAAAGAGATGAGGAAATTGGCATGCTTGCATCTGAAGATATTTTGGATTTCTTTTTGGAAAACCTTGGCAAGGATATTTATAAAAGAGCGGTCGATGATTTAAAGGCTATTGTTAAACAGAATTTTGAAAATCTCGAAATTGATTTGGATCTTTTATTGAAATAAATAAAACATGGATGCATTCGAGAAAAAATATGGTTTTAAAGAGGATAAAAAGGTGAAGGATTTTCATAAAAGTAGGAGGATGTTTTGCATATACGAAGGCAAGCTTTATATTGCAGAGTCGGGTTTGCCTTATTCACACGCCGTTTGGTTCACGAACATGGGTTGGATTTCCGAGAAAAATGATAAATTGATGGATGAAATAGTTCGCGGAATTATTGACGATAAAGGTGATGTTTATTTTTACATTGGATATGATTTTAAAGTCGATGAAAGGCTGGAAAAATATGGCCGCCGATGAAGAAGTGCGGAAAAATTAAGCAAAATTCGTAGAGAATTTTACTTGTTAAGTTAGCGTTTTTGTGCGAGGATTTTTTGACATTCTCCTCAAAATAAGGTATAATATCATATTAATATTAAAAATTTAATATGAATATATTTCCCATGCACGATGATGATCCGGAAATCGCAGCTAATAAACCAACTCCGATAGAAGAGCTACGAAAACTCCAACAAGACGGCAGCCTTGATAAGGCGAGAAGTATGATTCAAAGTGGCGCTGACGTTTGGATGAGACGTAGCAACGGTCAATGGCAGCAATGCAAGGCGTTTCAATTGATTTTGGGTGGTCTTGAAGTTGGTTTAGCGTGGCAAGATCCAAAAGAGGGATCCCGGATGAAACATGTGCCGGTGAGTGATTTTCTTTATTGGCAAACTTTGCGGCACGGCAATACTCCAAGTGCTTTCGCAGATGAAATAATGGATCTTGAACACGACGGTAGCATGGATAGAATAAGGGGAATGATCGATAATCGGACTGAGGCATGGGTTAGGCGTGATAATAATTCATGGCAAAAAGGTACGGTAACGCATTTATATGCAAGTGGGTCGCTGGTGGTAGTTAAGTGGTATGACAGAGACGAGAGAAAAGATATGGCAAAGATGATACCAGTCCGCGATTTTCTGCATTGGCAGGAGG
The DNA here is from genome assembly GCA_000992695.1 of Candidatus Peregrinibacteria bacterium GW2011_GWF2_38_29. Lineage (GTDB taxonomy): Bacteria > Patescibacteriota > Gracilibacteria > UBA1369 > UBA12463 > UBA12463. The sequence continues at coordinate 4,473 of LBUS01000007.1, forward strand.
AGCAGATTTTATAAGCATTTCATGCTATAATGGCATCAGTATGAAGCCATTAAACACTTACAATCAGGCAAATAATTGTTGTTGCAATCTTGGGATGATTCCGAGATTATATTGTTTGTGTTCGTGTCGATAGCGAATTTATAGAATTCAAACAACGCAACTCTCGGAATAACCGGGAGTTTTTTTATTTATTCAATTTAACTTTTAAAACCATGAAATACTCAAATTTATTACAAACAATCGGGAATACGCCAATGATAAAATTGGAAAAAATTCTTGATAATAAAAACGTAAACCTATTCGCAAAATTGGAAGGGCAAAATCCGGGCGGTTCAATAAAAGATAGAGCAGCTTTATACATGATTGAGCAAGCGGAAAAGAGTGGTGAACTTAAAAAGGGGAAAATAATTCTGGAGGCGACGAGCGGCAATATGGGTATTGCTCTTGCAATGATTGGCGCTCAAAAAGGCTATGAAGTCCAAATTGTTATGTCTGAAGGAATGAGCGAAGAACGCAAAACAATGCTTAAAGCACTTGGTGCAAAATTGATACTTACAGATAAAAGTCTTGGGACCGGAGGAGCTATAAATAAAGCAAAAGAGCTTGCTGAAAGTGCACCATTTTTATATTGGTTTTCCAATCAATTTAATAATCAGAACAATGTTTTGGCTCATTACCATGGCGTTGCTGGAGAAATCTTGAACGAAGTTTCGCAGGTTGATTATTTGATTGCAGGAATAGGGACTTCCGGGACAATCATTGGGATTGCGAGTAGGTTTAAAAAAGATTCTCCAAAAACCAAAATCATCGGAGTTTTTCCTCCGGGGGGTTACAAAATTCAGGGGCTGCAAAATCCGGAAGAAGACTTTAAGGGAGATATATATAAAAGCGAATTAATTGATGAGCAATTTCAAGTTTCAAAAGAGGACGCATTTGAGATGGCAAGAAAAGTAGCTAAGAAAGAAGGTCTTTTCGTAGGGATGAGCTCCGGGGCGGCCCTTTTTGCGGCAAATGAAATAAGTAAATCATTGGAGTCAGCAAATATAGTTGTTATAATACCAGACAGAGGAGAAAAATATCTGAGTACGGAGCTATTCGCAAAAATATAAAATGAAAGATCCCGAAAAATTCGGCGGCGCAGAGTCCAAAGTTGAAGGCCTGGACGATATGATGATATATGCCGGAGGCGACATTTCGAAGCTGAAACTTTTGCTTCAATTTTTCGAGGAAATGTATGAAATTGCAAAACCGTTCGCGGATAAAAAAACGGGTAAAATAAGCGCTCCAAATAAGAAATTGCCGATTAACAAACTCACGCCGGCATTGCGCCTTAGAATCAATAAAATCGATTTCGCATTTATTGATACAATGAGTTATACGGAATGGATTCAGATTTTCATCGATGGATATAAAGCTGTTAAGAAAAAGATAAATCAGCAAAAAATATTTAACATGAAGAGCGGATTAAAATAAAATCTTATGAAAACATTTTGGCAAAACAAGAAATCAGATGTTTATATTGAGTTATATGATGACTTCGCGGCTTATCTTAAGACAAAGGACGAGGTGAATTTTTTTAAAAAATTCTTCACAAAAAATCAGAGAATTATTGAGTTTGGATGTGGGACAGGCAGAACGCTAATTCCGCTACTGGAAGCCGGATATAAGGTGGAAGGGCTTGATATATCAAGTGGAATGCTCAAACATTTGAAGCAAAAATTAGATAAAAAAAGTTTAAAAACGAGAATTCATAATGAGGATTTGGTGAGGTCTTCATTGAAAGATAAATTTGATGGCGGAATTCTTTCGCAACGTACTTTGAATTTTATAGCTGATCCGGATGATCAGAAAAAAGCGTTGATGAACATAAATAAATGTTTGAAAAAAGGAGCATTTTTAGTTATTAACTTGATGCCGGCAAGAAAAGACGATTTTAAAAGTATCCAGAAAAGACTTAAGAAAAATGGCGAATTCAAAAACTCAAAAACCGGAAATAAAGTTGAATTTTGGGGGAGCTGGATTCCTGATCCAATAAAGCAAACATGGGATTTTGTGGATGAATTTCGCGAGAAAAATAATAAAGCCAGTACAAAGATGAAAATGAGGGTGATCTTTGAAATGGAAATGGAAGGTTTACTTAAAAAATGCGGGTTTGAAACAGTTGATGTTTATGGCAGTTGGGGTAAAGACAAATACAGCGCAAAGTCGAAGGATTTGATATTTGTTGCGAAGAAAGAAAGGCATTGATTTATTCCAAAAAAGATTTATAATCTTCTCCAATCTTAATTTTGAAGTATGCAACCGGAAAAGCGAGATTCTCTGGCAGATCCAATATGCAAAGCGGATTTAGCCGGGAAAACAATTTGTGTAGTAGAGCCGCAAGGACTTGATTTGTGGCATGCGTTGAGAGCAGCGGAGGAGAAGCATCATGCGAAAGTTGTGGCTGTTATGGGAAAAAAAGATGGAATGTTTAGTCGCAGATTTGAAACCGTGAATGGAGATGCGGATAAGGCCATCGATATGGTTCTTACAGATCCGAGTCTTAATACGGCGTTGATGAAAGGCAGTGTAAAATCCAGCGATCTTTTAAGGGTTATTATAAGAAGATTGCGACATGAAAAAGATCTTATACACGCAGTTGGAGTGCATCAATTGGATTATATGAAGCTAACATCGGTTGATCCGGCAGTTGTTAAAGAGCCGACTAGAGAGCAGTTAGCGGAAATGGTACGCGGAGCGGCGGACGTTGCTTTAAAGCTTGGAATGAATAGGGCGGATTTTTGGGCGGATAGAGCAATTAGAGCGTCTGTAATTGGGACAACGGAAGTTCATGGAAGTCAGCTTGTTAAATATTTAAGAAGAAAAATAGGTGGAACGGTGGGCGATACAAGAATAAAAATAGGAGGAATTTATAGCGAAGATGTGGCGTTAAATATTTGTGCGGCTGGAGCAAAAAAAATTCACGAAAAACGAGGAAATAGAGTTGCGGGACAAGCAGATATTTTGGTTTATACGGATATTGGCAAGGCAAATACTTGGTATAAAACTGTGGAATTAGTCACAGGGATTTTGCATGACCCCGGAGTAGTCCACGAAGATCGTGGCGGAGGAGGAGTTTCAAGGAATTTCCTTGTACTACGAGGAACAACGCATCCGGTTATTTTCACATCACGCGGAGATTCAGCAGAATCGCGATTAGATTCAATAATGGCAACATTCAGGTTATTTGAAATGGAGAAAGCGGCTTAATCAAAGATTGGGTCGCCTTGATCGATTATAATATGACCTAGTGTACCCGAGGCGGATGAACGGGTCGTTCTGTTTTGAGCTTGTATGGCATCAGGATGGAACTCAGGTGCTAATTTACAATCAAGGCGTTCACCTCTTGATGCGGCAGCTTGTCTTGACAAGCAATTTACTAGACATACAGAGGCTCCTGATCCAGGTATGTTATGACAACAATTTTCCATATTTTAGGTGGGTTTAAATTTGTTTAAATATAAATCTAAATAACATATTTTGTCAAATCGATATTTAAAAGCCATTTATTTTGACATTGCCAAATTTTCTGAGAGAATGAATTTACATACTTCATAATTTTTCTATTTATGCTAGAAAGCATTGCAAACCAGCACCTGAAAGGGTGGTTGGACGGGGTGGTTGTACTTTTAAAGCCGGATTCAGTTCGTCTTTGCGATGGATCTGAAACGGAAAAGGAAGAGTTAACAGCGCAGGCGCTCAAGACGGGCGAGCTTGTTGAATTAAATCAGGAAAAATTACCCGGCTGTTATTATCATCGCACAGCTTCAAATGATGTTGCACGAACCGAGCATTTGACGTTTATTTGCACCACGGACCGGCAGAATGCCGGGCCAACTAATAATTGGATGAGCCCTGAAGACGCAAAGGCAAAAGTTGGTGCGCTTTTTGACGGCGCAATGAAAGGTCGCACGATGTATATTATGCCTTATGTGATGGGCCCGATTGGCTCTCCTTATGCAAAAATTGGAGTCGAAGTTACGGATTCGATTTATGTTGTTTTGAATATGCGAATTATGACGAGGATGGGCGCAAAGGCTCTTGAAATGCTTGGCGATTCAAATAATTTTAATCGTGGGATGCATTCGAAGGGGGATCTTTCGGTTGATAGGCGATTTATTCTGCATTTTCCGGAAGAGAATACGATTTGGAGTATTGGTTCGGGTTATGGTGGAAACGTTTTGTTGAGCAAAAAATGCCTTTCTTTGAGGATCGCGAGCTTTCTTGGACGCAAAGAAGGGTGGCTTGCGGAGCATATGTTGATTGTTGGGATTGAGGATCCGAATGGAAAAGTTACATACGTCGCGGCGGCATTTCCAAGCGCATGTGGAAAGACAAATCTTGCGATGATGGTTCCGCCGGAATCCATGAAGGGTTATAAAATCTGGACGGTTGGCGACGATATTGCTTGGATGAATATTGGCAAAGATGGGCGTCTTTATGCGATAAATCCTGAAAATGGATTTTTTGGAGTTGTGCCGGGAACAAATATGAAAACGAATCCGAACGCAATGCTTACGATGCAAAAAAATACAATTTATACGAACGTAGTTTTGAATCCGGAAGATAAAACAATTTGGTGGGAAGGGCACGACGAAAGCGCGCCGGAAAAAGCACTCGATTGGCAAGGAAATGAGTGGATGCCGGAAACGCTCGACGCAGATGGGAAAAAAGTAAAAGGCGCGCATCCAAATTCAAGATTTACAGCTCCTGCAAGTCAATGTCCGTGCATTTCGCCAAACTGGGAGGCGCCGGAAGGCGTTCCAATTTCCGCAATTATTTTTGGAGGTCGTCGCGCAAAAACAGCACCACTTGTTTATCAATCACGCGATTGGCAACACGGTGTTTATGTTGGTGCGACAATGGCTTCGGAAAGAACTGCGGCGCAATATGGAAAGCAGGGCGAGCTTCGCTATGACCCAATGGCAATGCTGCCTTTTTGTGGATATAACATGGCGGAATATTTTAAATATTGGTTGGAATTCGGCAAGCGCATGACAAATCCACCAAAAATTTTCCACGTGAACTGGTTCAGGCAGGGGGACGGAGGCAATTTTCTTTGGCCCGGTTTTGGAGAAAATTTACGTGCAATCGAATGGGTTGTTAATCGCTGTAATATGGCCGCGGATAGCACAAAAAGCGGCGATAACGCGGATGAAACCTCAATCGGATTTGTTCCAAAAGCTTCTGCGCTAAACACATCCGGTCTCGAAATTTCACAAGAAAATCTAGCGGAACTTTTGCGAGTTGATAAAGAAGAATGGTTGCAAGAAGTCGAAAATCGAAATGAATTCTTTAAACAATTTGGCGAAGATTTGCCAAAAGAAATTAAAGAGGAGCAGGAAAAGTTGAAGAAGAATTTAGGGTAAAACGCACGGAAGCCTTGTTGTAAAAGCTTCTTTGCCTTGTGCGTTGGTTGCTCTAACCCAAATAGCGCCATCTTTAGGATTATTTGAAATAGCGGACTGCGCAGGGTTATGCACATTAACATGAAGGTGATTGCCGTTTGCACGTAAAATTAATGTATCACCTTCTTCTACAAAGCCTTGTCTTTCTAGCGCACCCATTTGTGCTTTGACGTACGTCTTTACAGCCGGTTGCGTCACTGGAGTCAACAGCTGTAATAGCATCGCGAACATGTGCGACCATTTCATCGACATGAGTGCTGCATTCTGCAACAAGAAGCGTAGCTGCGAGCGCGACCACAGGACCAAGGCGATTTAATGACATAGACATATTTGAGATTGTTTAGATTGAATTATACAGCAATACTTAATATTTTTCTTAATAAATGTTCGGCTTGTGCGATTGCATCTACATCATTCAACATTTCTTCAAGTCTATATTTTTCACGAGTAGAGCTACTAGAACCAGGATGGGGAGGCACGTTACTAAATTTTGACCATTCGGCTTCGAGTCCGTTCAATGCTACATCGCGGTTTCTGTTGATTATAAGAGACATCATTCTTTTAGATCCATCTTTTGAGGATATTACAAAACCGATTTTACATGAACCATCAGATGTGGTACGAAAATACAAACCAACTATTGAATCTTCTTCAGTGATAGGTGTGTCTTTTTCGGTCTGATAACTGCTTATATTTCTCGTTATGAAGTGATAAAGCATGGGGCAATCTCGTTTTACAGCCATAAGAGGACAGGGAGTTTGTAATGATACGTTAGTTGTAAAAGAATCGGTAGTCGCATTGAAATGCGGCTTTGTTTTAGGGGCGGGATAGGGGAATTTAGCCACCGAGTCCGGTCGATCATAAATGAGTTTTCCGCATGCATACATATGGGGACTGATTTGCTCAATGATAGCGGTTTCCGCTTCATTTAAATTAGCATATCCTAAGTCTTCTAGCGTAACAGGAGCGGAAGCGGGAGCAGATGTAGGCATTTTTATTAGATTAATAATAAGGAAGTCATTATAACCAATAAACTTAAGCTACGTCAAGTCCTTTAAAAATCTTTATTTTAAGCCAAAATTGGCGCTATCAAAATCCGTCCCAGTACGGAAAATTAACAAAACCATCAATAATGTTACAATAAAAGCATGCAAGAAAATTCATGCAAAAATTGTGGCGCACATTTTACCGTTACTTCTGACGACCTCGAATTTTATAAAAAAATCTCGCCGAGTTTTGACGGAAAAATTTATGAAATTCCAACTCCGACTTTTTGTCCGGATTGCCGTTTTCAAAGGAGGCTTGCCATGCGCAACGAGCATAAACTTTATAAACGCAAATGCGATTCGTGCGATAAAACGATAATTGCACTTTTTTCGGAAAAATCCGAGTATACGGTTTATTGCCAAGATTGTTGGTGGAGCGATAAACTGGATGCGCATTCATACGCTAAAGAGTTTGATTTTTCACGTACATTTTTTGAACAATTTAATGAGCTTTATAAAAAAGTTCCGGCAATGAATTTGATAAACGGACTTAACTCTTTGCAAAACAGTGAGTATGTAAATTTTATGACAGACGCGAAAAATTGTTATTTGGTATTTGCTGCAAACTGGCTTGAGGACTGCATGTTTTCGAGTTTTATATGGAAAAGCAAAGACACCCTTGATTCGGCTTTTTCGACGGATTTGGAGCTGTGTTATGAATGTGTTGATTGTGATCATTTGTATAATTGTGATTATTTGCGAAATAGCGAATCGTGCTCGGATTGTGTGCTTTCTTTTGATTTGAAAAACTGTTCGCATTGTTTCGGTTGCGTGAATTTGCGTAATAAAAAATATTGTTTTTTTAATGAACAGCTCGAGCAAGGAGAGTATGAAAATCGCGTTGCGGCTATTAAAAAAGACAAGCAAGAATTTCAAGAAGCGCAAGAAAGATTTGAGCAATTTAGATATAGATTTCCGCATCTATATGCGCATCAAATCCATTGCGAGAATTCCACGGGTGATGCGATTAAAAACTGCAAAAATGTTTTTAATTCATTTGAAGGGTATGAAAGTGAGGACTGCAAAAATATGTTTAATTTTCCGGGGCAATGTAAGGATTGTATGGACGTTAGCGGTTGCGCCGAGATTCAACTTGTTTATGATTCGGCCTGCGTTTTTCCGGGATATAACATTTCATTCAGTAATATGGTTTTGAATGGCGGCAATAATATTTTATATAGTGCATTTTGCGTAAATAATTGTAAAAATCTTTTCGGATGCGTTGGCTTAAAAAAGGACGAATATTCGATTTTGAATAAGAAATATACGCCGGAAGAGTACGAAAAAATTATTCCAAAAATTATCGAGCACATGAGGCGTACCGGCGAATTTGGTGAATTCTTTACAGTTTCCATTTCACAATTTGGATATAATGAGTCTTCCGCACAGGATTATTTTCCGATGACAAAAGAACAGGCGATTAAAAAAGGATATAAATGGCGAGATTAAAAGTGAAATTAAAAATGGCTTTCTTCTTGCCGTTTTTTAGCGCTATATGCAAATCCAACGCCGGCAATCGCTCCGAAAGCGGCAAATAGGGTTCCGGTTGATAAAGAATTTATAACTTCAGCAACAGCAATATCAACGGTGCGCGCCGAAGCAGCTAGCGAGTTTACAGCATCTATAAGCGATCTGAAATTATCTGAAATATTTAAAATATCGCATAAGCATTCAAATGCGCGGCTTTCTTTATCGGCAAGGCGAAATCCAAGTCCCGAAACAAATCCAAACGCAGCGCCGCTAGCCACGAGTTTTTTAGTTATTATGGCGCCATCGGTAGGCATAAGATTTTCAGGTTCTATATGCATAAATATATTTTTAGGAAAATATTATACGTCTAAAAATACGTTTTGCAAATGCGTTGCCCCGCCCCCACTTAAAAGAGCAGCCAAAACCCAATTGCTGCAATTATTATTCGATACACTCCAAACCACGTGAATGAATGTTTTTGAATAAATTTAAGGAAAAATTTAATTGCAAGAATTGCGACGAGGAATGAAACTGTGAATCCTATGGCCAAAAACCCGATTTGACTAGTCGAAAATGCGGTCGCATTTTTGTATAAATCCATGGATGACGCGGCAAGCATCGTCGGAACGGCAAGTAGGAAAGAGAACTCAACGATGGCTTTGCGGCTGAGCCCAAGCGAAAGTCCGCCAATGATTGTTGCGGCTGAACGTGAAACGCCTGGAATCATTGCGATTGATTGGAACACGCCGATTAAAGCAGCTTTTTTATATGAAATTTTTGCGATTTCGCTCGTACCTCCGTCCCCCTTATTAATCAATTCGAATGCGATAATTACGGCACCACCAATCGCAAGCGCCCAAAGAACAGTTGTCATGCTCGACATCAAATATGTTTTTACGATTTTATAAAAAATAAGTCCCAGAATTCCGGTTGGAATAAAAGCAACAATTACGCGTTTCAAAACCGCAAAATCAACCAAAAAACTTCGCCAATAAAGAACGACAACAGACAAAATCGCGCCAAGCTGAATCACAATTTCAAACGTTTTCAAGAACTCGGTTTGCCCGCCAAGAACCTGAGCGGTAAGCATCAAATGCCCGGTTGAAGATATCGGCAAAAACTCGGTTAAGCCTTCAATAATCCCAAAAATTATAGCGTCAATATATTGCATGAATGAAATATATCACATGTCAGGAAGAATTTAATATAAGTTTAGAATTATTTAATGACAATGTGCTTAAATAAGGTTGTCGATAAAACATCTTGCACTAACATTGTTAGTGCGCTATAATAATCACATGACAACTCTAACGATCAGAATCGACGAAACCCTGAAGGGCAAAGCGTTTAAGCAAGCCGAAAAACTCGGTATACCGCTAACCTTAATTGTGAAAAATGCTTTAAGAAATTTTGTTGCATCCGGAAAAGTTGTTATTGGTGAACCTGAGACGATCAAAGTTACGCCAAGTATTCAAAAAAAGATGGATAAAATCGGCGATTTACTCAGTAAAAAGTAGCCGAGAGATGAAGTTGATAATTACCGATTCAATAGAAAAGCATGAACTTTCCGCGTTAGAAAGGGTTTTTTCTTTAAGCGTGATTAAGGTTGCAGCAATTAAATCCTTAAAAGGACCGGGCGAAAATATAAAAAATTCGATAAGTATCCCAAAAACAATTCTTAGGAAAATTTATATTACATCCTCAAGCGGCGCGGGAAGGGCTATGTTTTTACTCCAAATAGAAGCCGAAAAAGCGATTTTAGTGATTATAAGGCAGAAGAAGGATAAACAAATTGGCGCAAATATGGCAGTAGAAAATCCTAAATTTAAAAAGGTGCTGGAGAGGAATTTGGATTTGATAATCCGGGATTTAGAAGTTGGCAAATATAAAGAATACGATTTAGAAAGCCAGATTGCCATTTAACATTCATTTGTCATTTGAAACAATTTGGATTTTGACATTTATTTTATGATCCCCTTCAAGTATTTCACCGCCTCATTCAACTGCGGATCTCTCTTATTTTTGTAATCATCCTCGGTCATTTTTATTTCAATGTCCGGTTTGATGCCTGTTTCATCAATGTTCTTTTGGTCAGGCGTGAGCCATTTTGCGATTGTGACGCGAAGACTTGAGCCGTCTGCGAATTGTTGATATTCCTGAACGCTTCCTTTCCCAAAAGATTTTTCACCGATAAGAATGCCACGTTTTAAATCTTGAATTGCACCGGCAACGATTTCCGAAGCTGATGCGGACCCGCCATTCATCAGAACAACAAGCGGAATTTCAGGAAGTCTCGCGGAATCATCTGTTTGAATTGGATCGGATTTATTATCACGTTTTTTAATATAAACAACGGATTTTTTGCCTTTTATAAATTCGGATAAAATTTCAACCGCGATATCAAGATAACCGCCACCGTTTGAACGAACATCCAAAATAAGACCTTTTGGATCTTTCATTAAAATCTGATTTATGGCTTCATTAAGCTCATCCGTGGTTCTATCCGAAAAGTGATTTATCGAAATATGAAAAATTCCATTGCCTTTATCTTTATAAGAAATGCTATCAATTTCTATGTTTGCGCGAGTGATTGTCATGATGATTGGCTCGGGTGCATTTTTGCGTAGAATAACAAGATTTACAACCGTTCCCGCTTTTCCACGAATGCGTTTTATGGCATCAAAAAGCGTCATTTCAGAACTTATTTTATTATCGATTTTATAGATGATATCACTCGATCTGAGGCTCGCATTTTCCGCAGGAGAATTTTTTAAAACCGTTACAACGGTTAAAGTTTGATCATGAATTGTCAGTTCTGCACCGATTCCTTCAAGATCGCCATTTAAGTTTAAATTAAAATCTTTTGTTTCATCAGGCGTTAAAAATACTGTGTATGGATCTTCAAGAGAAGACGTTAATCCTTTGATCGCGCCATAAACCATATTTTTATTCACAACCATTTTTTCATCTATAAATTTTTCGGAAACCAAATCCCATATATCCCAAAAAAGGCTTAAATCAGCGGTATGTTTGGATATGGTCGCGCTTGAATCTTGAGCAGCCGGCGCCATTTGTTTATTCGTTAAAGCGGAAGCTTCCCATCCAACAAGAAATGAGAAGATGATGATAATCGGCAAAATAAAAAATAATGTTTTTTGTTTCATGCGGTAATTGTACAATGCATCGATTAATATGCGAATTGACATATGGGGCGATAAAAGTATAATTGAGTTAATTAATCAAAATAATATGGGATTAGATGCAGAACGTGCGGTCACTCATGCAGCTTTAACGGATAAAGCGACTGAAACGCTTTTATTAGCAGCTGAGGTTGCGTCTGGCGGAACAACGTGGGAACAACTGGAGTTTATGAGGAGGCCATATGGCGTAGAAAAAACTCTTCGTGATATTTTAGGCGAATCAGACGAGAAATAATTTTTTGATAAAAATAAAAAATGGGACAATTATATAAAAATGCTGTTAATCCAAGGCCGACCGACGAAACGCCATTTGATGTTTTGACTGACCCTCACAGGGATTCGGTTATTTTTGTTAAACCATCTTTGGAGGCGGAAAACGATATTGAGACATATGGAATTGCATGGAATATGCGTAGAGAGGGAGAGGCTAATAGCACAATTGAGCATAGAATGGATGAATATTATTATAAAGTGCAAGGAGCGATACGATTAGTCGCAAGGAGTGGATGGAAAGGGAAAATAGGGTTAAGAAAACCGGCTAGAGAGATCAGGTATGAGTTGCATTCAGGGCGTGCTTTCTCGGGTGCGATTGGGATTGATAGACTATCGAAAGAGGAAACATATTTATATATCGGGCAGATTGGAGACTTATCGGACGAAGTTAGAAGGCGTATTGATGAGGTTAACGCAGCATAGTAAAAATTTCATAAAAAATTTAAGATTTGTTTAGAGAAATTTAACGCACTTGTGATATGGTGCGAGGGCTTTTTAGGGTTCCTTGAAAAAAGGCTTTGATGTGCGAAAACAAAAAGGGCTTTGGAGGAAGAGATGAAGCGGAACGTGGTTGCGGTTTTTTGCTTGGTGCTGGTTGCGGTTTTTTGCGGGTGCACGTTCGAAACCAATATCAACATGCCGAACAACAAGGAGGATGTGAAGGTTGCGGAAAGGGACATCGGTTCGAGCAAGTTGGACGTCGAGTCGAACAGCGTGACGGATGTCGAATCGGGTGAATCGGATGCGCGAGAAGTCGAGAAGGTGAAGGAGGTTGTTGAGAAGGCGGAAGACGCTGTCGAGAAAAAGGTGGAGATTGTTGAGGAAATCGAAGAAGTAACGCCGGAAAAAATCGAGGATACAAAAGAAATTCCGGAAGACTCAAAAACGGAATTTGTCGCGGAAGAAATCGCAATTGCAGAAACGGTGGCAACGGAAACTACGATGGAAGTTGCGGCTGTGGAAGAGGTGGCGGTTACGGAAGAAGTTGCAATAATTGAAATTGTGACGGTCGAAGAAGTGGCGGCACTCATTGACGTTCTTGAATGCGCGACAGAAATCGCAGAAGCGCGTGAAGAAGATAAGTTCACGCAGGAAGACGTCAAAGAGTGTGAAGAAACGGGTTTGGCAGACATAATTAACGAAGAAGGCTCGGGCGCAACGGTTGATGTCGGGCCGATGGAAGTTGGAACAAACGTTGAAACAGTTGAAGTGGTTGCGGATATTGGCTTTGACGTGGCGATCGAAGATGCGGCAATGATTGACGTTGCTGTTGACGTTGCCGTTGAAGATATATCGGCGGTCGATATTGCTTTTGCTGATACAACGATCGCGGATACGTACGATTCTTATGATGTGTACGAAACGTGTAACGCGGGCGATACATACGACGCGAATGAAGCGTACGATACGTATGATGTAAGTGCGCAGGATTTTTATGTGCCGGATGTTTGCAATTTTGATTTTGCGGCAGTTGAAGAAATGGCCGAAGAAGCGGAAGGAGAAATCGAGGCGATCGAAGAAGTCGCGGCGGAAATCGTACCCGAAGAAACGGCGCAAGATGACGCATGGGAAATTGACGATACTCAAATTGTGGATTTGCAAGAAATCACAGAAAGTCAGGAAGAAATCTTCGACGCAAATGCGCAGGAAGAGATTTTAGACAGCCAAGATGAAACAGAAGACAGCGAGTGGATTCTCTATGAAAATCCGGAAAAAGGATTCAAGTTTTATTATCCGAAAACCTGGACGCTGATTTTTGATGACGGCATGAAAGTGACGTTTGATAGTAATCCGGATTCCGTCGATGATCAGGAAAACAGGATTTATGCGGAAGTCGCGATTTTGTTAAATGAAAGCGGCGGATCGGATATCGAGTTCATCGATAATCTGAAGGCGCGGCTCGTTGATAAATTGGATGTTGACGGAACGCAGGTGAAAATTGGAATCAATGGCACGGGCGAGCATCTTGCTCTCTTTGCCGTGATTCCGCTTAATCACGCTGTCGTTGCAATCAATGTTTGGCATATGTATCCGGAGTGGGAAAGTATTTCGGATACAAAAAATACGTTCGCAAAACTCGTGCTCAGTTTCGACAACATGTAGGAGGAGAAGATGAGAAACGCGGAAAAAGTGCGAAAGCTGTTCGGGTTGCTGGTCGCGATTCTGACGCTCATGCTCGGACAAAATATGACGCAAGCGCAAACCACTCAGCAAGCGCCGATGTTCTCGGATGTCGCGTTCGACAACTACAAATACGGTTGGGGCACGACCGCGATCTTTGATCTGGATCCGGACATCGGGACGATCAAGGATGTCTGCGGTGAAGCTTCGGCGTGGTATTCGGGAAGAGCGTACGATAACCATCATGGCTGGGATCGAGATATTCCGAATGATGGTGAGCAGTACGTGGTTTTTTCACCGGCACCGGGAATTGTGCAAACTGTAAGAAAAGGTTGTGTTGACGGTTATCAGTCGTGCAATGATTCGGCCGGAAATTACGTCGTGATCAATCACGGAAGCGGTTATACAAGCCATCATTTTCATGCGAGGCCTGATTCAATTCAGGTCGCGGAAGGTGACTGGATTGATCGGTACACGCCACTTTTTTTGGCAAACAATACCGGTCATTCAACGGGCGATCATTCGCATTTTGAGATTCGATTGAACGGAGTCGCAGTCGATCCGCTCGGAGACAATATCGAGTGGGTTGTGCGTCCGATAATCAATCTTGCGAAATGTGTTTATACGCCAAACAATCAGACGCAGTTCGATCTCGTGAATCCGTATACTTTGAAAGAGTACGCGGATGACATGATAAATCGCACTGCGGCGAATTATACTTCATCCGAAATTGGCCAGGTTTCGAAAGAGACATATTGGCTTTTCGGTTCAAACGGCTACGAAAAAAAAGATGTCGTAGCGCGTGAATATTCGGGCGGAAGCGAATTCCCATATGGCGCAATCATCATTTTTGATTTAACGGAAAATGCGTCATCGGCGTTCGCAATTCCTTTGCCGTATAAAGATTTGCCGCTCGGCAAGCCGATTACAAGCATGTACATTTCTGACGCGGGAGTTTTTGAAACGGATTTCCGCGATGGATATGAAACATATATTGCTAGTGAAGGTCTGCTTCGATTTACATATAAAGGCGGATTTGCTACGGGCGCGTTTGAAGACGGATGGCGCGCGGGCAAGTCGTATGCCTTTTCAGAATGCTTCGGCAGAAACGGTGCGCGACCAAAAGTTGGCGAACCCTTCACAAGCAATTCCGGCGAAAAAACAGCGGTTCACGATTGGGCCGGATATATGATTCAGGGATTCAATGGCGGCGAACTCGGTGAATGCGCAATCGTCATGCACGATCATGGCGCATACACGTTTGACGCGCATTTGCTTTCCGGAAACATTTGGACAACGTATAAAAATAACGGTGGCCCCGAACACTTCGGCAGTCCAATCACGGACGAATACGAAGATTCAACAATCGGCATGCGAAAACAGGACTTTGAAAAAGGCATGTCGATTTTGGAAAACGGTTCGGAAATCACTCCAAATTATTGCACCGTGGGAGAGATCGGAGGTGAAGCGATCCCGGGCGAACCATGCGTTTGCTTGGGCGAAAAAACCTTATTCTTCTGCGGTGCATGCGGACATATGCATCTCGTTTGCGACAACTACATCTGGAATAATGAATCCGGATGCGAAGACGAAAAAGTAAACGGATGTGTTCCGGAAGCTCACGAAAAAACGCAGGTTTCATGTTCGGACGGTCTCACAAAAGAACGTTTCTGCGACATGGATTGCGTTTGGGGTTCTTGGAGCGAATGCAAGCTCATGCCATCAAAAGAGGTTTGCGATAATAGGGATAATGACCTCGATGGCGAAACGGATGAAGGGCTCAGTCAAGCATGTGCATCCGACTGCGGGATCGGCGAAAAGAAATGTGTTTCCGGACAGTGGTCGGAATGCGACGCGCCGATTCAAAACGCTTGTAAAGGTTGCACGACGCTGAACGGAAAAGTCGGCGATGCATGCGGAAATTGTGGACACCTTGATTGTGACGGAACTGACGGAATCAAATGCGCGAACGAAGGTGTCTGCAAAAACAACGAAACACAAACCGAATCTTGCGGAATCAGTGGACCATATTGCGGCTCCGGCACACGCACAAAAACATGTGAAAATTGTGCATGGGGCGAATTTGGTACTTGTTCCGCTTCGCAAAAATACGGATTCGATAATCAAGTTCATTGCGATTCCGTGATCTGCGTTCAAATCACTTCGGTTTCAGAAACGTCTGCAGCCTTCAAAATCACAAAAGTCGGAGGACAGGTTTTTACGACCAATCCGGTTCAGTGGTATTTGATGGACAGGACTCTCAACAAAGTTCTCAAAAGTTCGCCGGGATGGGGTTGCGATTCATATTATGGTGGCCAAACGGAAATCGTTTCCACCTTTAATCCGTCCGAATATAACATTTCGCTGGACGATGTTCAGGTGGAAGTTTATAGCGGCGGACTCACATGCGCGACCCAATACAATTCCGGTTACACACACATCCAAAAGTGCAAGTGATTGCGCGTCAAAAACGTGCGCAACTCGTCACAGCGCTTTCAAAATATGCGCAAAAAGCCAAGCGCAAAGGTCTCTAAAAAGCGGTCTGAAATTCGCGTCAGACTTAAAGCGAACGCGAAACGAGGGAATGAAAGATTTTGAAGTTCACGCGATTTTAAATGTCAATCAACGCCTCTCTTTTAAGCCGTCATCCGATTCAGGTTGGCGGCTTTTTCCATGCCTTTCATCTATTTGTACGGCTATTTCTCCTGTTGCATGGTCGGTTACTTGATGAAAAACAACATAACCAGGTCGATCTTCGGCATATTGGCGAACGTGAGTCGACATTCCTCCTTTTGACGAAGATGAAGGACAAACTGCAGTGGTTGTATCAACGTTGCCATTTGGGTAAAAAGTGGATGAACTTTTTTCAAGCATGCTACCATCAGGCGTCTTTTTAACGTAATGTGTGACTAATCCTCTTTCATTAAATAATCTTACTTCAAATGAAGTTGTGGCCCATCTTGGCCCCCTGTGAAAATCTTGATTCTCATTAACAATAAGAACCGAAGTTGAATGCGGGTTGCTATACTCGTCCGGGTTTGGCGCATAATAATAGGTTGTGCGAGACGATCCTTCTTCTACTGTAAGCTTTTTCAAGACTCCGTACGCAGCAAGATTATCAGCATACATTCTGGCTTCATAAAGGCTAATAGTTGGCTGCAATCCGTTTGAAGCCGCAACTAATCGTTTGAGCATATCAGTTTGAGTATATGGCTGAACATGTTCTTCATCACGGTCTGCGTCTGATTGTGGTACTCCAATAGACATAAAATATTTATTTATACTAAATAAATTATACCACAAAATAGGGCTAATATCAAACATAAGTCGGTTTTACGATTCAGGTCGGCGGCTTTTTCCTATATTTTAATAATTCTTCCAAGTTCCTTTATCCGGTTCATCCGCCGAATAATTATATTCTTTTTTCAATTCAATAACGTTCGTTTTGAAATTATATTCAAAATACATATCAGTTCCAAATCCGGCGTCTCCGCTTTTGCCAATCATCTCAATGACATCGCCAACGCGTTTACCGAATTCATCCGGAGAAGCGAGCCAATTTCTCATCTTATTGCTATATGTGGCTTTTTCCAAATTATAAGGTGAGACAGTGTCGAATCGATAAATTGTTGGACCTTGCGCGTATTCTCCGGGAATAAGCATAACAAGCAAATCTCCATTTTCAGAAAAACAAGCATCATTTACATCTTTTAAAGTTGCTTTTTCGATAGGATAATTCGCGACACCGCGCACAGGCTCTTTCACGAAATTGCCATTTTGGGCCCTCTTTTCAAGCTCCGCATACCAACTTTTCGTTTTATATTGATCAAGCTTTCCGCATCCATCGAATGAAATTTGATAAGGAGGTTCTTTTTTATCTTCGGTGAATTTTAAACTTGCGATAATATCACGCAGTTCTTGATTATCTTTCGCCGTGAAATAAACGCGAAAACCGACGACGGTGCCATTTTGTTTTGTATAGTAATTCGTAACATCATACATGTCCGAAACTGTAATTTTTACAAAATTATTTTCACCGATTTTAATATTTTCATAAGGAATTTTCGTTTGCTTGCTCATTTCCTCAAGTGTTTTCCCGGGAAGACTATTATCGGAAAGGACTTGCTGTTCTGCGGTGTTTCCTGTCGTTACGGATTTTATTTCAACTTCAGGGAGAGGCTTAACGTCTCCCCATTTTGAAGGGTCGTTATATCTCGCAAATTCTTCCGGAGTCCAAAGTCCGCGCACATTCGAAGCGTATTTTGCAGGATAAGAAAAAGTAAATCCGGCGCCTTCAAATGTTTTATTTGCTTGCTCAATTTGTTGAGATTGTGGTTGCGGCGCAACTTGTGAATTTTGCACATTTTTCTGCCAAAAATAAACGCCACCACCAACAATGACTGCCGTAACCAAGACAGCAATAAAAATTTTCCATGTTTGATTCATAGGTTTTTTATTAAGATTTGGCTGAATTATACACTAAACAGATCCGTTTTATCATTAATTAATTCGGCATCTATTCCCCAAAGATCCATCCATGCAAGTATTTGAGCATCCGTTTTTCCATTTATATTGGTCGCAAAACAAGAGGCAATGCCGGAAGAAGTTCCGGGAGTTTTAAAAGATAGCCTTTTGCCAACGACGCGTTCGCCGGCTTGTTCACGCAACATTTGAATTACAGCCTGTTGCTTTGGAGTAGGTTGGCGATCTTCAAGTGCTTCATTCGTTCGATTCCGCGCTTGTTCCGCAAGGGCGACTAATTCTGCTTCAAGATCAGGATCTACAACTTCAGCGCTCCTTAAGTAAGCTGAAAAACCTTTCACCGCTTCGAGTTCGCCATAACCGCCTTGTGCTAAAACGTCTCTAACTAAGGTTGCTACATTGCCTTTCTTCTCCACTAAAACCCTAGCAATTATTTTGCAAAATTCGTCTCTATCAGTGTTGCGCTCTATTTGCGTTCCAAGGAGAGCCTTCCCGTATCCGACATCATCATTAGTCGTTAACATAATTATTCATTGCCGATATCTATTGACAAAACCTTAAATTATCATATAATAAACATATGATAACGAAACTAATTTTAGAGCCGGAAGACATGATCGAATTAGTTCCGCATTGGCCGGAATTAGATGCTGATAAATTAGCACGTATTGCACGACGTGGATTAAATCATGTGAAAATACACAACAGATTTACGGGCGGTCATATCTCAGCAGATGTATTGAACGTACCTCCAATTACAGTGTGCGACTCTAATTTGCATCCAGGAAGGGGCTATATAATTAATGGGAAAAATCGCGCAACGATTGCATTATTGATAAGAGCGCCACTAGTTGCTATAAACGTAGAAACTCGTAACGATATAGAGCACTGTTTGCCACGCGAATGTTTTGGGGATATCACAACGCAGGGTACGCTTGAGTCTTTTGAAAACAGGCTTGTATATGAAAGAAGATGTCAAGCAGAAGGCGTGTCAACAATGTCCGATCTTCTAATCGCAAATGTTGGTACAATATTAAAAGTATTATCTGCGGATTTTATAAACAGGGGAAGGGTAATGCGTAGGGTCTAAATCTTTCTCATTGGCGCAACCGATATAGCAAGTTTTTTCACGCCGATTCTCGGATCTTCAAAAGCAACAGTCGCGACGCCGCCGATAACATTTAAAACGATTCCTTTGCCAAAAGTGGCATGATTGATTTTATCGCCATCTTTAAATTCGGAACCTTCTTCAACGCGTTCAACCGGCACCGGTTTAAATGCTTTTCTATCCATGCTAAATCCTGCGGAAAATTCATCGGAAGTGGAACCAAAATATTGTTCTGCGATCCCTTCCGATTCTCGTTCTCGCGAGAACATGCTGTTTTCCGGAATGTAATTTTTCTCAACAAGCACTTCATCAAGATATTCCAAAAATTGCGAAGGAGCATTTGATTTATAATCACCATATAAAAGTCTTTCTTGCGCAAATAATAAATACAAAACTTCTTTTGCGCGTGTGCAAGCCACATACATAAGTCGTCTTTCTTCTTCAAGTTCGCCGGCTTCAATCAAACTGCGAACATGTGGGAAAATTCCATCTTCCATTCCGGCAATAAAAACATATGGAAATTCAAGTCCTTTTGCGCCATGAACGGTCATCATTGTCACCGAATTTTCTCTTTCATCAAGATTATCAGCTTCGGCAATAAGTGAAATTTCCTCAAGAAATACGCGTAAACTCATGCCTGACTCAAGGCTGTCATATTTTTTCGCGACAGAAATAAGTTCGCGCACGTTTTCAAGCGCCGCCTCGCCTTCCGCCGTATTATCATCAATGAATTTTTTATATCCGCTATCTTCGATAACATGTTTGATAACGCCCGCCGCGCTATTTTCCGAATTTATTTTTTGTAACCTTTCTATGCCTTTTATAAAGTTTTTCAAAGATTCTTTTTTTGCGGTTGGGATATCAATGCCGCCGTTCACGCCCATGCTGGAGCCACTTTCTTCACCTGAATTTGCAACCATTTTGATCGCTTCAAAAGCTGTAACATCATTTTGCACGGAAAAATTTTGCAAAGCTTCAATTGTTTTTGCGCCGATATTTCTTGGTGGAACATTAATAATTCTCATCAAACTAACGGTGTCGCTTGGGTTTGTAATAACACGTAAATAAGCCACAATATCCTTAATTTCTTTTCTGCTATAGAACTTTATTCCACCGATAATTTTATATGGAATTCCAAATTTCAAAAGCACTTCTTCAATCACACGGGATTGTGCATGTGTGCGATATAAAACAACAAAATCGTTATATCGCGGATCTTCATAAGCTTGCAATCTCGAAAGAATTTCTTCCGCAATAAGTTCCGCTTCATGCATGCCGTTTAATGCTCTCCAAATCCTGATTTTTTCGCCATCAGCTCTTTCGGTCCAAAGCTTTTTTTCTTTGCGTTTTTTATTTTTTGAAATCACGGAATGCGCCGTATCAAGAATTTGTTTTGTTGAGCGATAATTTTGTTCCAATTTCACAATTTTGGCATCAGGATAATCTTTTTCAAAGTCCAAAATATTTTGAACAGTTGCCCCGCGCCATGAATAAATGCTCTGATCGTCATCTCCAATCACAGCAATATTTTTATATTTATTCGCGAGCAAATTCAGCAAAACATATTGCGCCTTATTCGTATCCTGATACTCATCCGCGGAAATATATTTCCATTTTTCTTGATAATAATTTAATAAATCCGGTTGTTTTTGAAAAAGTTCCACGGTTTTCATAATCAAATCATCAAAATCCATTGCCTGATTTTTATGCAACGCGCTTTGATATGAAGGATAAAGATCAGCTACAGCTTCAGAAAAAGTCGAATCAACAAAATCATGATATGCATCCGGTCCAAGGAGCTGATTTTTCGCATTTGAAATTTCAGAAAGAACACTTCTTGGAATTATTTTATGCTCATCAACGCCTTTTTCACGCATTATATTCTTCATCAAAATTTGCTGATCGGATTCATCATAAACAACAAACGAATCTTCAAACTCAATCATGTGCGCATGCTGTCTTAAAATTCTTAAACAGATCGAGTGAAAAGTCCCGACAGTCGGCATATCCGCGGATTCATGCCTTGAATAAGTGGCTTTGCCAAGCAGTTTAGCAAGCCTTTTTTTCATTTCCTCAGCGGCCTTATTTGTGAAAGTAACGGCTAAAATGCTGTTTGGAGAGATCTTTCCGGCTCCAATCATATATGCAATTCGATGCGTTAACACGCGTGTTTTCCCGCTACCGGCACCTGCAAGAACACACATCGGTCCGTCAATATGCATAACCGCTTCCTTTTGCTCTTTGTTTAGATTTTCAAGAATATTATCCATAGTGCATCTATTTTAGATGACAAAACTCAAAAACCAAAGGTCAAATATCTAACAAATTTTTAAACTTTTTATGAATAGGATTTTGATTTTCGCTCTCAAAAAGACGCTATAAATTTCCCCTGCGTGGAAATTTTAGCTTGGCACTCGACCTCACTCGTTTGCTGATACAAACACCTTGCCCGTTCGGTCTCCGTGACGCTTTTTGATCTCGAAAAATCAAAATCCTACACTAAATTGTTTTGATATTTTTTGTAATGAACGTCGAATTGAGCAGAAACAAAATTGAGATGAAGTTTAGTAAAAATTGTCCCCTGAAAGGGGTTGGGGGGTAAATTTTTACGTAAAAACTGAATCCAATTTTGTCTGCGAGATGAGCGTGAATGAAAGAAATAGCAAAAACGATTCTAGTAATGAATCGCAATCGGAGTTCCAACATCCGTGAAGTCAAAAACGAACGCCGCATCATCAGGCAAAAGCCTCACGCATCCATGGCTGACAGGTCTGCCAATATGATCAACGGCTTCTGTCCAAAGTGAGTCATCTTGAAACCATTCCGTTGGAGCCTCTTCATCAGGTTCAAGCTGCAAAATTCTATGGCGAAGTTTTGCGTTTCCAAGGCTTGGAAGAGCATGTATTCCCGCGCCTTTATAGAAAGCTTGCCATTTTGGCATAATATAAGGAGTGCCGCCACCGGCAATTCTAACTTGTTGTTTGAATTCAATGTCATAGTTTCCGGTTGGAGTTGGCGTATCGGCTTTTCCAGTTGAAGTTCGAAAAACTCTTATCAATTTATCTCCAATTCTTACATACATTTTTTGTTCCGATAAATCGACTTCAAGTGATTTTGGAGCGCTTAAATCGAGTTCGGAAAATTTCATGGAAATAGGAATAAGCTCAGCTTTTTTAGCCACATCTTCTTCTGATTCGACTGTATTTCCAACGTGAAAATCAACCATGATTTCCGAATCCTTCATCCAAGTTCTATTTTCAATAACGAGCGCAAAAAATTCACGATAAATATCCGCGGCTTCCGGCGCTGTCACTTCAAATTCAAATGCAGCGATTTGTCCCGGATCAATTTTTTCGTCTTTGATCATCACTCTATTGCCGTTCAAAAATGCACTTTGCCTATCAAGCGAGCGAGTTGTTCCAAGGCTTACGATCGGCACATTTTGGCAATTTGTATTTCCGGAAAACCAAGGAATATTTCCTGTATTTTCAAAAAATAAAGCCATGCGAAATTTTTGATTTGGCATAACTTTTAAACCAAGAGTATTTTTTATCGGTCTTGCGGAAAACACGCCTTGCGCAGGCATATCAAATGAGCATTCAGGGCTTCCGGTGAGTTCTAATACTGGGGCTGCTTCAGGCGCAACGGCTTTTTGCGCCGGCACAGTTTCTTTATTTTCAGGCGCAACAGTCGGTGCAACTGCTGGTTCAGCTTCCAAAGTCGGCGCAGCAGGCTTCTTTGCAGTATCCTCATTCAAATCAACTTCAAGAACTGCAGGTTCAGAAGTTATATCGGAATCCAAAAAACTTGCCTTAGAATAATTCTCAGATGGTTTGGAAATAAATCCAATCAATCCGCCAACCATAAATAGGATCACAACGACAACTACTATTTTAAATATCTTTGGTTTCAATTTTTGTTTTTATTTTATTTTTAGTATACTAAATTATAATACAAAAAAATCAAATTGTCAAACATAAATTAGCGCAAAATATAGAAATTTCACCTTAATTAAAAAATAATCCCAAAATCCCGTAAGATACGGGGACGGAGGCAATTAAAAAAAATCCCCGCCAAGACTGACGGGGATTTAGTCACCAGAGTTGAGAACTGTGTCCATTATATCACAAGGTGTAAAAAGTTTAGTAATTTGTTAAGAACGGTTTAGAGAAATTTAATGTCTTTATGATTTAATATGCGCAAGTCGGTGGATTTATGGGGCATGCGTTGGTACGCGTCACCAGAGTTGAGAACTGGTGACAGGAGTTCGATTCTCCTATGTTCCACCAGGTCTACCGACTTTTAGAAATTTACTTTATCAGCTTCTGCACCTCTTTCTGAAAACTTTCCAAATCCTTAAAATGCCTATATACGGAAGCAAATCGAATATATGCAACTTCATCAATTTTTTTCAATTTTTCCATGACGCCTTCGCCGACAATTTTGCTCGGCACCTCTTTTCCGATTCCAGCCCATTCTTCTTCCAAGTCATTTAATAAGCTCTGAATTTGCTCATGTGTGACAGGTCGTTTTTCACATGCACGCCAAATTCCGCGTTCCAATTTTTCTCTATTATAAGGCTCGCGCGAGTTATCCTTTTTTATAATGATAAAACTCGTCGCTTCGATTTTTTCAAAAGTCGTAAATCTATATTTGCATTTTTCGCATTCACGTCTGCGTCGTATCGATTTTCCTTCCTGCGTCTCGCGCGAATCAATAACGCTTGTATCGTGAAATTTACATTTTGGGCATTTCATGGCTGTATTTTAGCATATATTCTGTTATATTCACGTCCCGCAAACGAATCAGTCATCCCTGCAATATAATCTTTAATCACAACCGCACGCTTTTCACCTTTATCGATCCATTTTTGCACGTGTGGCGGGAGAGTTTGAGGATCGCTGAAATAAGCCTCAAAAAGACCTTCAATTATTTTCATTCCGCGTTCCATTTTTTCACGAATTCGCGGAGACATATAAAATTCTTTCATCAAAAACGCACGCAATGTTTCCATTTCTTTCTCCATTTTTTTGCTAAAACTCACGATTTCACCTTTGAATTTTCGCACATCAGTAAGACTCTTAATCCCATGTTTTTTGATATTCTTTTCCGTCTGATTTATCAAGTCATCAATCATCAAGCTTATCAATTTTGATATAACCCGTGCGCGCAAAACATTTCCTTCGAGTCCTTTTTTATACGACTTTTTGGCTAATTTAAGCGCACCATTCCACAGTGCCAATTTTTCCAATTTTTCGATTGTGAATAATCCCGCACGGATTCCATCATCAATATCGTGATTCATATATGCGATTCCGTCCGCCAAATTCACAACTTGCGCTTCAAGATGCGGATAAGATTCAAATTCAATTCCACGTTGATCATATGCAGTTTGGTGTTTAATCAAGCCATCAATCACTTCACGGCTCAAATTCAATCCCGGAAAATTCGGATAAAGTTTTTCCATAAATTCAACAGTTCTGCGACTCTGCGCGTTATGTTCATAATTCATTCCAAATTTTTGCATTATTTTATTCAAAGCCTCTTCTCCGCTATGTCCAAAAGGCGTGTGACCGAGGTCGTGTGCCAACGCAATCGATTCCGCCAAGTCTTCATTAAGTCCAAGAGTTCTTGCAATATCGCGGCTTATTTGAGCCACTTCCATGGTGTGCGTTAAACGGTTTCGAAAATGATCACCTTCATAAGCCAAAAAAACCTGCGTCTTTTCTTGCAGTCTGCGAAAAGATTTCGAGTGAATTATTCGATCACGGTCTCTTTGAAAACACGTGCGATTTTCATCATCTTTTTCTTTATAAATTCTGCCCAAAGATTTTGCGCTTTTGCACGCATATGGCGCAAGCGTTTTTTCCTCATTCTTCTCGAGATTTATGCGCTTAAGAATCATGCCTTAATTTTAACCGCCTCCTCTCCCCTTTGCACTTGACAATCAAGCTCGATTATATTAAAATAACACCCTATAATTTTAAATCATGATCGTAGACCCGGAAAGAGCCGTGGAAGTCGGACACGTTGCTGTAATAGATCAAAATGAAGCGGACGAAAGAAGCGGGGTTTTGAGATTTCTTAAAAGCATAATGAACGCAGTCGGTTTTAGGGCGAACGTGGCATCAAAAGTTCAAGAGGAAGAAATTGACGCTCAAACAAGCGCAATTATCGTGACTTTATCAGAGAAAGAAAAGAAAATTTTAGAAAGGCTTTTCCCAAAAGGTTTAAAAGGTCGCACAAAGCAACAAAACGTCGGAAACTGTTATTTTTTGGCAGTTTGGAATAGCGTCAAAAAGCATATGCTTGGTGAAAAGACGGTTTCAAATTTATTTAATAGAAAAGGGAATGAGGGATGGGTGATAAATTTTCCGGGAGATGACAAGGAAATATTTATTGGCGATAAAGAAGATTTAACAAGTCAAGATGTTGGAGGGAAAAATCCAAGGAGAAGAATAAGAAGATCCATGCAAGGGCAAAAAGGGGACGTTGTTATGGAAAGAGCTTTTGGACGTTTGAGAAAGGCAAATAAAAGCAGGGATGACGGAGACGGTCCAATGAAAACAATGGCGATATTGGACAGCGGATGGTGCGAAGAGGTATTTAGAGCCATTCTTGGGGATGTGGCGGCTGAAGTGATTGGCATCGGATATGGGTATAGGCCATTTGCAGGAAACGGTTATGCGACAAAAATATTAGAGGTTTTTAAAAAACAAAACGCTCATCCTTCAAAATTTATACTAACGGCGGCAACGCCAAATATGCAAACGGAACATTACGACGAATATCCGGATAGGGAATTCGACGAAAAGCGTATTTATTACATGGATTCCGAAAAACATTTTCCATGCCGTCACGCATATTCGATCGAGTCAATTGATGTGCGCACTCAAACGCTTGTTATCGTTAATCCTTGGGATACGGAAGGTTTAAAATATAGAATTACATTCGAAAAATTTCTTCACTGTTTTGGAACGCTTGAAGGTATTGAGCTTGATGAAAAAAGGGTAACAAATAAATTTTCAGGTGTTATTTTTCATGGTGATTCGGTTGACCTTGACGAGGAGCGGAATTTAAAGCCGGGAATTAGATATGTGATTCGAGGACTTGAAAAAGCGAAAATGATAGTTGGAAGCGAACAAAATGTTGAGCTTATTGTTAATGAGGACGGGGATCTTGAAATACATATTCCTGGCATTGCAACACAAACGCTTAAAAAAGGAGAAAAATTCGATATTACGAAGAAAAGTATGGGAGGGAATGAATATATTTCAGGCAATCACGGGGCTATAAAATATATTGGGAATAATGAAGTGGAAATTAAAGATAATTATTCAACAAATGGAACCGCGGTTGTTGAATTGAAGCGCGTTGCAGGTTATATTCCTCAAAAACGCTTATTGCCGGGCCAGGAAGAAATTTGCGAAATGCATAATAAAGATATTGAGATTATTTTAGCTGATACTGTGACTCTTTTATGTGTGCGAAGAGAGGGGAAGATATTGGTATTTCAAAAAGGTAGGGTCTCGCCAATAGTGGAAATGATTCCCGGCGATATGAAAATTCTTGGATGCAAAGAGGTGCTTGATTTGAAAAAAAGAGTTTCAAGAGTACACCTTGAGGTTCGAAATTTAAATGGGCATTTGTCGGTTCGCGACGTGATGTCAAAAGGCGGAACGGTTATTCGAAAGGTGAACTTAAAGGGGGACGGAGGCAATTTTGTTTTTTGAGCTCAAAGAAAAAATCCTAAGCTCAGATTTTTCAACTGCCTCCGTCCCCATTCAACGCGCCTCCGGCGCGTGCTATAATCACTCCATGAAGCTTTCCGAACTCATTCAAAAATTTCTCGAAAATTGCGAAGTTGAGAAAAATCAATCTCCAAAAACAATTCGTAATTATTCGCATTATTTGGGAAGATTTTTGGAATTTGCCGGGGATATTGAGCCAAAAAAAATCACACTTGATAAGGTTCACGATTTTAGACTTTTTTTGAATCGCATAAGAGATAAAGCGGACGGGCAACTTGGCATAAAAACGCAGACATATCACATAATCGCATTGCGTGCATTTTTGAAATATTTGATAAAAAACGATATTGAAACTCTTGCGCCGGAGAAAATTGAACTGCCAAAAATTCCGCAAAGAACAGTTGAGTTTTTGGATCACGATGAAATTGATCGTATTTTTAAAGAAGTCGACACTTCAAATATTTCCGGTTTGCGTGATATTGCGATTTTGGAAACACTTTATTCAACAGGATTGCGCGTTAGCGAACTTGCAAAGCTTGATCGCAAAAACATTGATTTCAAAACAAAAGAATTTATGATTCGCGGAAAAGGCAGAAAGCCGCGACTTGTCTTTTTATCCGATCGCTCCGCGGAAAAAATTCGCACATATCTTGAAAAACGTGAAGATAATTTTGAACCGCTTTTTATAAATTTCAAGCGTGGAAGCACGGCCGAAGACATTACTCTTGGCGAAAAACGTCGCTTAACAACGGTTAGCATTGAGAATATTGTTCGCAAATATGCAAGAAAAGCGGGCATAGTAAAACAGGTTTCGCCGCATACGCTTAGGCATTCTTATGCCACAACTCTCCTTCGAAACGGCGCAGACATAAGATCTGTTCAAGAAATGCTCGGCCACGCTTCAATCACAACCACTCAGATCTATACTCACGTAACAAACGAGCGTTTAAAAGAGGTGCACAGAAAGTTTCACGGGTGACTTAGCTAATTTGTCTATCCATCAATTTCATCACCAATTTCATCATCAGTCATGCCATTGTCAGCAGCCTTTAGAAATCCAAAAGCATTAACATCAACAGGGCAAGCGGTTCTATTGTTAGGATGTAATGCGTCGTCTTCTGAAACGGGATCTAAAAGGAAAAGCTTTAAAGCTCGGGCAGATCTATCGGACATGCCTTTAAGTACATCTGGAACAAGGTCGCTTGAAACAGTATCAGGAGTAACGTTAAAAGCATCGAAATCGTTGTCGTCTGCGTCAGTGCTAAATCCTGATTCAGCTTCTTCAGCCGCGATTTCGTCAAGTTCTTCTTTGCAAGGCTCAGACGGATCTATGTCGGATTCATCGTCTTGGGCAGGTTCAATTTTAATAAATTTAGCAATTGTGTGATCACCTGAGGCGCGAATTACGTCATCAATACCAAGATGAATAGTTCTTCTTACATCGCCATCAGCATCACCGCATATAACTTTGGCAAAAGATTCAGGTTTAGCTCCTGTGGCGCGAACAAGATGTAGTTCTCCTGATTCTGGGCGAGCAAACGCTAAAGCGGAATGTCTGCAATCATTTGGACCTAGATTTCCTGGTTCCATTTCAATTAATGCCATATTATTTTTAGTTAAATTATTTAATTAAAATTGTTTATCTTTCTTCTTCAAGATTTACGATAACATCAGCATCAGGGTCGTTAACCGCTGCGGCAATTCCACTTTTAACATTAGGGAAGGTGAAAGCTGGTACAACAGGATATTCATGATCAACTGCTTCTATTGGTTCCAAATCTTCGCGAGGTCCTTTTGGGTTTGCCATACTTATTTTGATTAAAGGTTAATTCGAGGGTCAATTCTAGCACCTATTGTATCACTGTCAAGCATTTTTGGACACAAGATTTTTTTGGGAATTAGAGGCGACAACAATTCATTAGATTTAAAGTCGAAAATCAGATAAAATTCAAAAGCAGACCTGAAGTGCGAAGCGCGTAAGGTCTATATAAAAAATGTCGCGTTCTGCCGCAAGCAGCAGTGGAGCAAAGCGACAACAATTTTAAAAACATTTATGATTAAATTTCAAAACATCTCAAAGCAAATCGGAAAAGCCAAAATTTTGTCAGATATAAATCTCGAAATTGATCCACAAGAATTTTTATGTTTGGTTGGACCGTCCGGCGCAGGCAAATCAACATTGCTTCACTTGCTTTTGGGCGCAATCAAGCCAACAGAAGGCTCTATCATTGTTGATGAATACATCGTGAGTAAAATGAAGGAATCGAGCTTGAGTGATTTCAGAAAAAAAGTTGGAATGGTTTTTCAGGATTATAAATTGCTTCCGCATAAAACTGTTTATGAAAACGTTGCTTTTGTTTTGGAAGTTTGCGGAATTCCGGACGAATATATCCGTCATCGAGTTCCGGAAGTTTTGAAACTCGTAAATATGCAAAATCATGCGGACAAATTTCCAAAAGAACTTTCCGGTGGCGAAGCTCAAAAAACGGCTCTTGCTCGCGCTCTTGCGCACATGCCGAAATTGCTTATCGCGGATGAACCAACAGCGGATCTTGATCCTGAAGCCGCGGCCGAGCTCATCGATTTATTGCTTAAAATAAACAACAGTGGCACAACCGTTATTCTTGCGACGCACAATAAAGCGATTGTTGATAAGCTGAAACAGCGCGTTGTTGTGCTTAAAGAAGGGAAAATTGTGAGCGATAAAAAATCCGCGGGGTACGATGATTAAACTCAAAAGTCACAACTCAAAAGTCAAAACCACAACTCAAAACCTAAAACTAAATAACTTAAAATTCAAAATAAAACATGGCGACATATAAAGAATCAGGAGTTGATATTTCACTCGGCGACAAATCGTCGGAAATCGCGTATGCAGAGGCAAAAAAGACATTCAAAAATCGCAAAGGAATGATCGGTTGCCCGCTCACAATGGACGGTGGATTCACGGGCGCGCTTGATTTCGGTGATTTTTATCTTGTGCAAAACGATGATGGAATAGGTTCAAAATTCAAGATAGCGGACGATATCGGAAAATATGACACAGCCGGTTATGACCTTGCCGCAATGGTTATTGACGATGCGATCTGTGTTGGCGCGGAATGTATTACGGTTTCAAACACGATTGATACGGAAAAAGTTGATCCTCAAAAAATCGGAAAAATGATGAAAGGTCTTTCCAAGGCTTGTGCAGAGCAAAAAGTCGTTATTCCGGGCGGTGAAATTGCGGAAATTCCAAGCATGATAAAAGGTACGGTTTGGAATTCAACCGCTGTCGGAATTGTTGAAAAAAAGAAATTTATTGATTGTAGTAAAGTTCGCGCGGGCGACGCGTTGATTGGACTTTACAGCAAAGGATTCAGGTCAAACGGGTTTTCGCTCGTGCGATATGTTTTAAAAAATGCATTCGGTGAAAATTGGTATGGCAAGAAATTCGATGCAAAAAAAACTTGGGCGGAAGCGGTTCTTGAGCCAACGCAAATTTATCATTCTGCGGTTTTGGAATTAACAGGTCGCTATAAAAAACCTCGAAAAATTGACGTGAAAGGAATCGCGCACGTTACAGGCGGCGGTGTTCCGGGAAATACATGCAGAATTTTCAAAAAAACGCATACAGGAGCCATTTTGGATAATCTTTTCGAGCCTCCAAAAATGATGCTTGAACTTCAAAAACTCGGCAAAGTTTCTGACGAAGAGGCTTATACGGTTTGGAATATGGGCACGGGAATGATTCTATGCGTCGCTCAAAAAGACGTCAAAAAATCACTCGAACTTTTGAAAAAAGGTGGTGTCAAAGCGCAGGTTATTGGTCGAGTTACAAACAAGCCGACAATTGAAATTACGAGCCGCGGACATAACAGTAAAGGCAAAAAATTGACTTTCAAAATCAGCTAAAAGGCACAAAACCCGCCTCAAGAGCGTTTGACAAATCTATAAAACTATAGTATAATTTTAATATATAAAAATAAAAACTAACAAAAATAATTATGAATCCAGGAAATAATCATGCGATAAACTTACATGATCTTGATGCCAATATCGTTTTAGGCGGAGCAAAAGCCGAAGTTATACGGGGGAAGCTTGATAAAGGCTTAGCTCATGCACAAGCAAAGGACAATGGTGATGTTTTAATGCCCGATTCAATAGAAGGTGTTACAGCCGACGCTTTGGAAAAAGGCGATGTGGACAGGGTTCTTGCAGGTATGACGAGTTTAGTTGGCGCAAGATTAATGGACTCAGTAGCTGACGCGGGGAGTATGAGGTTAGATGCATTGAGGGCAATAAAAGCGTGGAGAGCGGAGCATCAGGCTGAAATCGATGCATTAAGGCTCGAGTCACCGGCATATTCAAAAAGCGTTAAAGGTATGAGTGAAAAGCTTGATGCGCTGAATGGTAAGAATTTTAAAAGCATGGACGAAGTCACGGCAGTATGGCTTAAGTTGAGACTTGATTTAGATAAGCATAATACGAGGTTTGTTAGCGAGAATGACGGCCATAGGTCTATAAATGAAACGCCGATTCGGGAAGTAAGAATGTCTTTAAACGACAGACCTTTTGTGATTCAACTATTTAAGGTTGGAGCAAAAAAAGAACTGGGGGTTGGAATTAAAAATGTTGAAGGTGTTGGCCTTACAAGAGATCAAATGTTAGATGTTCGATATGGAAAAGTGGAAAAGGCCGCATAGAGTTCACAAATTTGTTAATTTTTTGTTAGGAATTTTTTATACGCCGTTCATGTGGGTGCGATAAAATCTTCGCATGGAAAAATTTAAATGCATCTATCCAAGCGAATTTCCGGCGGCACTTCGGCATATTTCAGATCCTCCAAAAAAGCTTTATATAAAAGGAAATCCGGAGGTTTTGAATAACATTTCCGTTGCGGTTGTTGGTACGCGCAGGCCGTCTTTATATGGTCGTATGCAGGCCGAAATTATTTCCGATTTTTTATCAAAAAATAATGTGACGATTGTCAGCGGACTTGCAAAAGGAATTGATATTTTAGCGCATTTGCAAGCCATAAAAAATAACACGCCAACAATCGCGGTTCTTGGTTCCGGCCTTAAAAATATTTATCCGCAAACGCACAAAAGATACATTGAAGAAATCGCAAAAAATGGCGCAGTAATTACGGAATACGAGCCCCTTGAACCGCCAATTAATTTTCATTTTCCGGAAAGAAACAGGATAATTGCGGCGCTTTCCGAGGCCACTGTTGTGATTGAAGCACCTGAACAATCTGGCGCAATAATTACCGCGCATCTTGCTGTAAAAATGGGCAAAGAAGTTTTTGCAGTGCCATCGGATATTGATCGACACACCGGCAAGGGCTCAAATAAGCTACTTCGCGATGGCGAGGCACATCCGCTTCTTTCTCCGCATGAAATTTTGGAAAGTTTAAATATTCAAATCCAAATGCCGTTCGGGGACGGAAGTGCGCAACTTTTTGACTCCGAAAAGCAGCAACTTTTGCCACATCTAACCGACAAAGAAACCCGCATTTATCGCGCCCTTTCAAGGAAATCCGCCAAAACAATTGATGAAATTTCCGCTTCAACAAACATGCCCGCGCAAGAAATAATGATTTCAATTTCGTTTATGGAAATGCAAAGTCTGGTAGAGAGATACGGCGCGGGGTTTATCAAAAAATAACTTACGAATTCGTAACTCTAAATACTTCCGCCATCGTAGTCGCGCCTTCAATAACCTTTAAAATTCCATCTTCTTGCATTGTCGTCATGCCTTTTTTGCGAGCGATTTCAAGGATTTTAAACGCAGGCATTTTATTCAAAATTGCTTCTTTAATTTCATTATCAATTTCAATCATTTCGCAGACAACAACGCGTCCCAAATAACCCGTTTTGCTACATTTTTCGCATCCAACGGCCTCAACAAGTTCAGTTGGCATAGCCACATTCAAGTCCGGTCTTGCGATTTTTATAGATTCAATATTTTTTGAAATTATTGCGCGATCAGAATCGCTAATAGGTTTTTTCTGAACACAATTTGGGCACACGCGTCTTGCAAGTCTTTGCGCGATAACAGTATGCAAACTTGGCGCAATCATGAATTCTTGGAGTCCCATATTCACCAAACGTGGAATGGCTTCAATCGCCGTATTTGTATGCAAAGTGCTGAGCAAAACATGACCCGTCAAACTTGCTTGTGCAGCCGCATTTGCCGTATCAAGATCACGTATTTCACCGATCATTACAACGTCAGGATCTTGTCTTAAAAGCGTCTTCAATCCTCCCGCAAAATCATAGCCACGTTTAACATCAATCTGGCTTTGAACAATTCCTTCAAGTCGATATTCAATCGGATCTTCAAGCGTAATTATTTTTGTTTCCGAGTCATTAAATTTCGTTAAAAGAGAATACAAAGTTGTCGTTTTACCTGATCCTGTAGGTCCCGTAACAAGCACCATTCCATAAGACAAATTTGCCAAATTATTCATTTTTTCAAGATATTTTCCTTCATATCCAAGCTCTTCAAAAGTCGTAAAATGCTTTCCGCTATCAAGCAATCTACATACAAAACTTTCACCAAATTCAGTTGGAATGGAACTGACACGAACATCAATTTTGCGCTCATTAATCGCAAAAGCATATCTTCCATCTTGGGGAATATTTGTGATATTTAATTTCATTTTGCATCTATATTTCAGCTGGTTTGTCATGTTTGCATAAGCCGCATTTGAAACGTGAAAAATCGTATGTAAAACACCATCAATTCGGAATCTAATACGCGTATCTTTTGCTCCGGGTTCATAATGCATATCCGAAGCATTTGTTTTTATGGCGCCAACTTCAATAATATTAAGCGCTTCCTCGGAAGTCATCTTCTCGACTTTTTCTTTTAAATCAGCCAAAACTTCAAGTTCTTTATCATAAGCTTGGCGTGTTTCGGAAACTGTTGTTTCAATTTTTTTCTCTGTAAATTTTTTATGATATTCATACATCTTAAGCCCGTCCGCAAAGCTGTCATCAGAAGTAAGTGCAAGATGAAGAATAAATCCCTTTGCTTTCAATTCGTCCATCAAAGCCTTTGTTTCGGCTTTTTCAGGGTCAACGATGGCAAGGCGTAAATCATATCCAACTTTCAAAAACGGGATTGCAAAAGCATTTTTCGCAATGTCATAATCAATAATTTTGAGCAAATCCGGATTTATCGGAGTTTTTCCAATTTCAACGTATTCAATTTTAAGTTCCTTTGCACGTTCTTTAATTTGTTTTTCCTTGAAGTCGCGGTTTATCGAAGTCAAGACCTTATTTACGTCTTTATCGTGCCCTTCTCCATGTTCGTGTTCAGAGGCAATGCCAACAGGCGCAGCCGCCGTTTGCGCGCTCGCAGGCGTAGCCACTGCCGCTGCTTGTGCAGTTTGCGTCGAATTATCGCCGGATGTGGTCGAATTCCCGCTTACCGCGGTATTTGTCGCTGATATCTGATCATCAGGCATTTTTATGTATTTTAGTTTTGATTTTTAAGTCGCAGTTTTAAGCTTTAAGCTATGGTTTTGACTTTTGAGCTTTGACTTTTGACTTAATTAAAATATTATATCACAAAAACCCCGCTTATACAAGGCCTAAGGGTCGATTAAAGTTTAATCTAAAATTCGAGCCCATTACGCATATTGCGTCTTTCTTCAGCCTTAGGATCGAATTCTTCAAAGCCCATTGGCTCGACTCCAACGCAAATCTTTGCAATATGCGCAAAACGAGCCGCAATTTCAGCTATAAATTCGCCAGCTTCCAAGACGTCAACACCAAGCTTGCCGGTCTTCATAACATGATTGATAGCTCTGCAAGCATCAGGAAAAAACGATGTTTTTAAATGTTCAGGTCTCATATTAAGAATTTCTTTTAAGCGCTTTTCGAGCCATTGAGACGATTCCAAGCGGGATTAAGGCAGTCCCAACGATTTCATCTGCTCTATTGAGTTTATCAGGCTCAGGTATCGTAACGGGTTCATATACGATTTCGGACAAGCCTCTGGTTTTACGACCAGTCAAGGCTCTTGAGATATTTAAAACATGATCAATGAGCGATTCTGTACCAAGAACAAGAGCTTCAACGCCTTCAATTGCGGCATTATTAAGCAAAACCGCCGCATTTTCCTTAACCTTCTCGCCAAGCGTTCTATGAGGCAAATTTCTCCAGTTAGAGCTCCCGGCTTCATCGTCATATTCTTGTATGAAACGCGAAGCCTCATTCGGACGATCATTAGACATAATGTCGATATGCATATTTCGAGCCAATTTTTCAATCAGCGCCCAATATTTTAACTGTAATTTGGCATCGTTAAGAAGGCCGACACAAGCCAAAGCACGCTCAATAAAAGCTTTTTTATCGGTTTGGCTATCGCTTTTTACGGCTTCATGCAAAAGCGCTTTAACTTCAGCCATTTTATTCACATCTTCAGGCGAAAGTTTTGATTCCGGAAAGCTGAATGTTTTATCTCTATACTCCATTTTTGAGTAATTATCTTTTTAAAGACTCATTGCTGTAAAGGGCTTCGTAAGCAGCTCCAAGCCCAACGCTTAAAGCTCCAAGCGGGAGCATGGCGACTTCTAAAGCTCTTCTGACATTTCCGCCTCTATCCGCAATTTCAGGCTCGTTATTAAAAGCAGATAAAACGATTCTGACAGGCGCAAAATTAAGAGGATCCACGATCAAATTAGCGACAACGCCGGCTCCGGCCAGAATAGCTCTTTCCGGAAATTCCGGGCCCCTTTGAAGCGCGATATCGATTAAGCTTTTTTCCATATTTTTATAAGTTTAGTTATTTTTCTCTGCAGAGAACAACGTTGAAGCAACAGCCTTAGCAATATCAAAAGCTTTACTGGCAAGGTGATGAATAACATCGACTGCAACATAGCCTAAGCCTTCATGTTCTACTACATGTCTGAGGTCATTTATTGGGGAGTTGTTCATATTTTTATTGTATTAATTTTTACGGACCATTAATTTAACACAACAAAAACTATATGTC
Organism: Candidatus Peregrinibacteria bacterium GW2011_GWF2_38_29; assembly: GCA_000992695.1. Taxonomy (GTDB): domain Bacteria; phylum Patescibacteriota; class Gracilibacteria; order UBA1369; family UBA12463; genus UBA12463. Next base: position 40,359 of record LBUS01000007.1, read on the forward strand.
AATGCTAAATTAAAAGAGCAAGCTAGGCGTCGATAGATTCAGCATCAGGAGCTGGTTTAGCGCCAAGCCTTACTCTGATTCCATTGGATAAATGAAAAACCTCTTTGCGAACAAGTCTCAGGCCTTCTCTGCCTAAAGCATATGTATTTGCCGCAGTCATTGCCACAGCAAAAAGCGCATGATCAATCATATCCGGTTCGCGATCTTCACCTTCTGATGGATGCGAATTTCCATTACGTCTGTGGTTTGTCATTTAGGTTTATTTTACGTTTTTCAACGCTTCAATAATTTGCTTTGCATCAACTTCACTGATTTCAGGAACGCCCATCAAGTCTTTTTCGCCGAGACCTTTAATCTGTTCTGTAAGCGAAAGATTTGCAGCCGCAAGTTTCGCAACGATTGCAGGATCAAGGCCAATTTCAGCGATATTTGGCAATTCTTTCTTTTCATCAACTTCAACTTTTGGTGTAATTTCAGCAACATCTTTGATATCAATTTCAATGCCAACTAATTCCGAAGCAAGTTTAACATTTTGTCCTTGTTTGCCAATTGCGAGAGGCCTTTGATCAGTCGCAACATAAACAGTTGCGCGTCCATTTGCATCGTCAATATTGATTTGGCTGATTTTTGCAGGAGAAAGCGCCGCTTTGATATATGATTCCATATCTGCAGACCATAAAATAATATCTAATCTTTCGCCATGTAAATCATACATAACGCTTTTTACGCGCACGCCTTTTTGGCCAACGCATGATCCAATCGGATCAATTTTTGGGTCATTTGAAGCAACTGAAATTTTGCATCTTATGCCCGGATCTCTGGAAATTCCTTTTATTTCAACGAGTCCGGATTTAATTTCTGGGACTTCAAGTTCCATCAGCTTTCGAACCAAGTTTGGATGTGTGCGTGAAATCAAAAGTTGCGGTCCTTTTGAAGTTTTTATAACTTTATCCAAATACAATTTGATTCTCTGGCCGTTTGTATATTTTTCACCCGGAATTTGCTGATCATAAGGCAAGCCGGTTGTGAGTTTTCCATCCAAGCTGATATAAACGTTTGTACCATCAACTCTATGAACAACCGCATTAATAAGCTCATTTTCGCGATCTTTGAAAAGCTTATACATAAGTTCGCGTTCAGCTTCCTGCACTCTTTGCAAAATAACTTGTTTTGCGGATTGTGCCGCGATTCTTCCATATCCAACAGGCGTGACATCAATTCTGATTTCATCATCAATTTTTGGTTCTTTCTTGTATTTTTTCGCTTCTGCAACGGTCATTTCGAGTTCCGGATCTTCGACTTTTTTAACGACTTTTTTCACAACAAAAACGATTGCGCTACCGGACTCATTGTCCAAATCAACGTCAATGTTTTGCTCTTTATTGCCGTAATCCTTGCGATAAGCCGCGCGTATCGCAGCTTTAATCATGTCGATTACTTCGTTTTTATCAATATTTTTTTCATCGCAGAGCTGGTTAACCGCCGCGGAAAATGCTGTTTGCATAGTATTTTTTGTTAATTGGTGTCGCTTCGCGACATTTTGTTTATATGCGCCTGTGTTCGCCTGCGGCGAACGGCGTGTTATAAAAAACGCAAGATTATAACTTAATCTTGCTTATAGCAATAGTTTAGGCCCATTTTCGCCAAACGTCAAGCGCAAAGCCAAAAACTACATTTGCGACTTTAAAACCTTATCTCTTTAACAAAGCTCAAGCATGCTCCTCCAACATCCGGTGGATCAACAAAAATCATTTTCACATTGATTGGATTTGTTTCAGTTGCAGCTTTCAATTTTAAGTATTCATCGCCCATAATTTCTTTCATCCAAGGGCTTTTTATTTGCGTGCCGGCATCGCAACCAATTCCAAGCATATGGTATCCATCAATTAAATTTATCGAATTTCCGCTTTTAACTTTAGAGTCGATCCAGTCCGTCAAAACCGGCGAAGTTTTTCCGGAAAGCGCAAAAAATGCACTGCTCGTCATCTCGCCAAATAATTCCTGTTTTTTTACAACCAAATATCCAATCGCATCAACTTCACCTTCAAGATGATCGCCAACAACTTTAAGCGTATCAATTATTGCACCATTTTCATTTGTTTGTGGCGGCACAACATTATTTGCCGCATTCTCTTCACCTTTTTTCGTAAAAAACATTCCCACGGCAATTATTCCGATCAAAATAATTACGACAATTATCGAAGCAATTTTATTCGATTTGCCACCGCAGCAGCCTTCAGGCTTGTTCTCTTTGCTGCATCCACAGCCCTCGCATCCGCATCCCTGATCATTTTTAAAATTTTCATTATTCATATTTTTTTTGGTTAATTTTTTCAATTGTGTCATACACAGTTTGCCCCTTAAACCCTCTCGAAGTCAAAAACATTATTAATCGGGATTTTTGTTTTTCTTTTGGAACACGCGCTAAGCTTTTCATTTTCCTTTCAGCAAGCTCAAGCGCAATTCCGCTTTCATCGATTTCGTTTTCGGAAAAATATTTATCAATATCTTCATTTTTTATACCTTTTTTCATGAGTTCAAATTTTATTCCACGCACGCCCTTTGGCTTTAATTTAAGCCGATTTTCAACAAAGTCGCTTAAATATTCGGTATCATTTATGTATTTCAGCTCCTTTAATCGTTCAATGACTTTTTCTATTGCCTCTTCATTTGCCGCTGCAGTTTTTTCCGCCAAAGCTTCCGCGTTCTCACAGTCTTCGTTTTCCGCCCCGCCTCCATATTTCTTTAGTCGCTTTCTTAAGCGCAAAACCATCTCCTGACTAGTAAGTCGCCTTATGCCAAGTAAAAAAAGCGCATAACTCATCAATCTTTCATATTGGCCTTGACCAGAATTAGAAAAGTTCGGGGACCCCTCACTCATAGTCCCCGAACAATGCTTAGCCTTTTTACCAAATCTCTTATAGGAGTTCAACATGAAAATCTTTTTTAATGTTGACACTAGACGTTTTCGGTTTTGCCGCCAATCTTCATAGAATCAGCCATTTTCACTTGGAAAGTTTGGCGTTCCCGGCAAGTGCCGCGATTGAATTGTCTCTTCCAAGTCCGATTTTCTGATCTTTATAGCTATAAATAGCGCCTGCACGTCTTGTGATTTCATATTTTGTCGCAAGATCAAGCATGTCTCCAAAATAGTTAATACCTTTGTTATACATAATGTCGAATTCAGCCATTCTAAAAGGTGGCGCGACCTTATTTTTAACGATTTTCACGCGTACTTTTATACCCAAAATTTCTTTTGCATCACCTGTCCCTGCGTCAATTTTGCCGATATTTCGGATGTCCATTCTCACGGACGAATAGAATTTCAAAGCATTCCCACCCGGAGTTGTTTCAGGATTTCCAAACAGAATTCCAAGTTTCATTCTGATCTGATTGATGAAGATAACCGAAGTTTTTGATTTTGAGATCGCCGCTGTAAGTTTGCGTAAAGCTTGGCTCATAAGTCTTGCTTGAAGACCCATGTGCGCATCACCCATATCACCTTCAATTTCAGCTTTTGGCACCAATGCTGCAACAGAGTCCACCACGATTACGTCAACCGCATTTGAGCGCACCAACGTTTCTGTGATCTCAAGCGCTTGTTCGCCGCTATCCGGTTGAGAAACGAGCAAGTCCTTAACTTTAACTCCGATTCTCTCCGCATAAACAGGATCAAGCGCATGTTCAGCGTCAATAAAGGCCGCTGTCCCGCCATGTTTTTGTGCTTCCGCGATTACGTGTAAAGATAATGTTGTTTTACCTGAGCTTTCAGGTCCAAAAATTTCAATAACGCGTCCGCGTGGTATTCCACCACCAAGTGCAATATCAAGAGACATTGAACCGGTGCTGATAGTTTCAATTGCTATTCTTTTTCCTTCGCCCATGCGCATGATTGCGCCTTTGCCAAAGTTTTTCTCGATCTGGCTGAGGGCGAGTTCAATTGCTTTTTGTTTCCCGCCGGACATTTCTGCTGCCGCATCATCTGCGGCGCTTTGTGAATGTTGTTTTGGTTCCGCCATAATAAATTTGTTTAGAGGATAAAATTATATATTTATTTTGTAGACCAAGTATAGGTGAGCGTATACTCACCTGTCAATAGAATTTTCAAAGAACGTGCTTATGCGCATAAACAAGACAAAGAAAACTAACGCGCACTAATTCTAGCACGCGCTTATTAAATTTTTCTAAACAGATCTTAACATTATTCTAAACTGCAATTTATCTATTTTGCATCATTTTCAACCGGCACCGGCTTTGCATCAGTATTTGGATTTTGAGCTTTAGATTTTATCATTTCTACAGGCGCTTCCTCAGATTCTATATGAAAATATGTGGCAATGCTTTTTTCCGTTCCAAAAGCCACGTTTTTAGTTTTGCAAATTCGGCATTTATAAACATATTTTTTTCCAAACGCGCGGTCTGCTTGCACGATTTTTTCGCAATCTTTACAGTAAAATACTATTCCACCCCAGTTGTCTTCCTCTCTCGCCATGCTAAAGTTTGATTATTGATAATTGATTATTTCCTCAAAGGTTTGGATAACGCGAATCTTGATCAACGTTTTCCGATTGTTTTGTCGCAGTTTCAAGATCAACAAGCTTTTCTTCTTCAACAACATTTTCAGCAGCATTCATGTTCAAGCTTGTGTGTTGTCTTGTTTCCGCAATATCAATCAACGGCTTTGATTCGGCTTTTGTATCCCATTTAATGCCGCCTTTTCTTCTTTCAAATATTCCACCGATTAACATAAATCCAACGCCAATAAACGCCGCAACCATTCCAAATCTAAATTCTTTCAGCATAATATTTACGCCAAATTTTGCATGAAAATAAACAGAATTTGTCATTACAAGTAAGAATAAATCGAACGCAGCAACAATAATATGTGCCATTGGTAATTCAATCCCAAGTCTTGCAACTTTGTCTTTCCATTTTTGCGAAATCATTGTCAAAACAGTTCCGGTTCCAAGCAAAAGCATGATAACCCCAATCAAATAAAGGGGTCCTGTAATTCCAAGAAATCTGTCACCGGTTTTAAAAGCATCAATATCTTGATACCACGGTAAAAACACACTTAAGGCTGTAATAAGCCCTCCAAGAGCAATGAGTTTATTCTCAAAAGGCATCTCGGATATGATTTGAGATAATCTTTTTGTAGGCATAGTGATTTTGATTAAATCCAAATAAATAATACCGCAAATTGAGTTAAAGTCAAAAGGGGGACGGAGGCAGTCTCATTCTGTTATAATTATATTATGAAAATAGGAGTCGACTTTCGCGAAGCTTCCAAAGAAGATAAAACCGGCAAAGGTTGGTTTGCTTATAATTTGATGAAAAGCGTTTTTGAGCAGGACGAACAAAATCAATATATTTTATATACAGATTCAATTCCGGCCGATTTTCAAAATCATAAAAACGTCGAATTCCGTTTAATTAAAAGCAAATCTGTATTTTGGCATTTAAAAGTTTTGCGCGATTTAAAACTTGAAAAGCCGGACTTATTTTTAGCCTTAACGAGTTTTATAATTCCCGCACTTGCGCCAAAAAAAATAAAAACAGTAATAGTTGTTCACGATTTGGTCGCATTTTTATTTCCAATAAAACATAATAGGAAAGCCGTCTTAATTGAAAAATTAACTCTTAAAAAAGCGCTAAAAAAATCTTTAAAAATCATTACAATTTCAAAAAGCACAGAATCGGATTTGATAAAACTTTTTGAAAAAAAGATCGCAAATTTATCGAAAAAAATCACAATTATTCCATGTGCCGCTTCTGAAAATTTTAAAAAGCTTTCATCGTCCGAACAAAAAAATCCTGAAAATTTTAAATATATTCTTGGAGTCGGAACTCTCGAGCCACGCAAGAATTTTGAAAAACTCATCGAGGCGTTTAACCTCATAAGTAAAACGTTTGATAGCCTTCGACTAGTCATAATTGGAGGCAAAGGTTGGAGTTTTAAAAAGCACGAATCCGATCGAATTATTTTCAAAGGATATGTCGCAGAAAAAGATCTAATTCATTATTACAATTCCGCAGAAGCATTTGTTTTTCCATCTTTATACGAAGGCTTTGGAATCCCGCCACTTGAGGCAATACAATGTGGTTGCCCGGTTATTGCGTCGAACGTTTCTTCGATGCCGGAAGTAATAGGCTCCGCCGGTTTGCTTGTGAATCCAAACGACGCACAAGCTCTTGCCGAAGCCATAAAATCAGTTTTGACTAATCAAGATTTAAGAAGTAGACTAGTCGCGCAAGGACTAGTCCAATCGCAAAAATTTTCATACGAATCGTCCGCACAAAAATTAATCAAACTTTTTAAAGAATCGCATGAGTAGACAAATCAAAAACATCGGAATTATCGGTAAAAAAGAATTCATAGATCGCGCCGATTTTATAAAAAATCTGCAAAAAATGCTTGAATCATGCAAGTGCAAACTTGTTTATACAAGCGAAGTTGCAGATAAGAAATTTCTAGAAAAATGCGATTTGATTTTAACCCTTGGTGGAGATGGAACCGTCTTAAAAGTTGCGCGCACGATTGCCGGATTAAAAAGAAAGCCATATATGCTTGGAGTTCACATGGGCAACGTCGGTTTTTTGGCTGAAACAACGCCCGAAGGTGTAGAGCAAGATCTTAAAAATTTTATAAAAGGGGACTGCAAAAGAGATAGAAGAAGGCTTCTTAAGGTTGAAATTTTTCGCGGTACTCGCAGTGTTTTTAAATCTTACGCGCTTAATGATGCGGTAATTAATCAAGGTCCGTTTGCAAGACTTTTAAATTTGAATATTCAAGTTGGCGATAAATTAATGTCAGAATTTCGCGGTGATGGAGTAATCGTCGGCACAACAACCGGTTCAACAGGCCACAGTCTTTCCGCCGGTGGCTCAATTATTCACCCACGCCTCAGAGCTTTCGTTATCACTCCAATGATGTCTTCATCACTTTCAATGCGCCCAATCATAATTCCCGATACGCGCACTATTAAAATTGAACTTGCAGGCAGAAAGCCACTTCAAACAGAAGTTCGCTTAACCGTCGACGGTCAAGATTCATTTCAAATTCAATTCGGCGACAGAATTGTCGTAAAGCGCACAACCGAATCAATCACGTTTCTTCGCAGAAGAGATACGAATTTCTATTCCACTCTAAGGCATAAGCTCGGTTGGGGCTTGCAATAAAATAAATATATGCTATGATTGCACAGCAGTATTTTTTAATAGCATATAAATATGACAAAGAGACACGAAAAAGAAAGAACTGGCGAAAGAAGTAGGGTCCCGGAAAGGATAGGTAGAGAAATTAGCGAATGGGGAAAGGACATAGGAGAGGGCCTATTGGCAAAACGCACTATGTCAAATTTAAGATTTAGCGTCGCATTGATAATATCATTACTTTTAGGCGTTGGTCTTAAGGCGTGTTCAGAACAAGACTTGGGAGGAGCGATGGATGCAATAAAAAGTCTTAAAAATGAACATTACACAATGGTGCATAGAATAAGCGATCAGGAGAAAATATCATTGGCACAATCATTGTTGAATGGCTTTGTTAAAGAAGTTAACATTGATGGAGTTTTTTATACCAAAGCGGTACCATTTGCTGACGGAAAAGCCATTGAATTGACTTCTGCCAACGGACAAAAAAGCACATTTATTATCGTTATTGACGACCGACAAGATAGATAAGCTATCATTTTTTACGTCGCGCTCGACGCTTTCACTCCCTTATCCTTTATACTTGCCTGTCCTGCGGAAAGTCTTGCGATTGGCACTCTATAAGGTGAGCAGCTGACATAATTCAATCCAATTTCATGGCAGAATTTTACCGAATCCGGATCTCCGCCGTGTTCGCCGCATATTCCGATATCAATATCAGGCTTAACGCTTCGTGCTTTATTTACAGCCATTTTCATGAGTTCGCCAACACCTTCTTTATCAATAGATTCCGAAGGATCGCGTTCAAAAATGCCTTTATCAATGTATGCGCCCATAAATTTTCCAACGTCATCGCGTGAGATTCCATAAGTTGTTTGCGTAAGATCGTTTGTTCCGAATGAAAAGAAATCCGCAATCTCAGCCAATTTGTCCGCAATCAAACATGCGCGTGGCAATTCAAGCATTGTGCCGATTTTATAATCAAACGTTATTGCGTCTTTATATTTTGCGATTACATTAAGTACAAGGTCTTTCATGGCTTTAAATTCATTCAAATTCGCGACCAAAGGAATTTCAATTTCAATTTTTACAACCGCACCTTTTCTGCTCGCTTCAATTCCGGCTTCAATAATTGCTTGCGCCTGCATTTCATAAATCTCCGGATATGTGATTCCCAGGCGACATCCTCTATGTCCAAGCATTGGATTGATTTCATGTAAGCTGGAAATAACAGACATCAAATCATCAAAACTAACATTCATTCTTTCAGAAAGTTCTCGAATTTTCGCTTCTTTTTCAGGCAAAAATTCATGAAGAGGTGGGTCAAGAAGGCGTACAGTAACAGGCAATCCGGTCATCACTTCAAATATTCCAACAAAGTCTTCGCGTTGATAAGGAAGTAGTTTTGCGAGTGCTTTCCTTCGTCCTTCTTCGCTTTTTGACATAATCATTTCGCGAACATTATCAATTCTTCCTTCTTGAAAAAACATGTGTTCTGTGCGGCAAAGTCCAACTCCCTCAGCTCCAAAATCCATGGCAACTTTTGCATCAAAAGGAGTGTCAACATTTGTTCTGACGCGTAATTTTCTTTCTCGATCCGCAAATCCCATAATAATTCCAAAGTCTCCGCTGACGCCGGCTTTAACCATTGCAACTTCTCCAAGAATCACGCTTCCGGTTGCGCCATCAAGACTAATAATTTCGCCTTCATTCACAACAACATCGCCGATCTTTATAGTCTTTGTATTTTTATCAACGGCAATCGCGCTGCAACCTGCAACGCATGGCTTTCCCATGCCTCGGCAAACGAGCGCCGCGTGCGATGTCATTCCACCCATCGATGTCAAAATTCCTTCCGCGACATTCATTCCGTGAATATCTTCAGGTGTTGTTTCTTTGCGCACCAAAATAACTTTTTCTTTTTTATTAGTCCAGATAACGGCATCATCTGCGGAAAAAACGACTTTTCCAGTACATGCACCGGGACTTGCAGGCAAGCCTTTTGCAATAACATTTTTCTTTGCTTTTGGATCTATTGTTGGATGGAGCAAGCTATCCAATATATAAGGATCAATTCTCATAACCGCTTCATCTTCGCTTATAACGCCTTCTTTAATCATTTCAGATGCAATTCGGATTGCGGCTTGAGCCGTTCTTTTTCCGTTTCTGGTTTGCAAAATAAAGAGCCTACCTTCTTCAATTGTGAATTCCATATCCTGCATATCACGATAATGTTTTTCAAGTTTCGCTTGAATCTCAAGAAGTTGTTCATAGCTTTTTGGCATAACTTCAGCCAATTGATCGATCGATTGTGGCGTCCTGATGCCCGCAACAACGTCTTCACCTTGCGCATTCATCAAGAATTCTCCATAAAATTTCTTTTCACCTGTCGCGGGATTTCTTGTGAAGCAAACGCCTGTGCCACTTGTGTCACCCATGTTTCCAAAAACCATGGCTTGAATATTAACAGCCGTACCTTTTATATTTGTGACTCTATTTATTCTTCTATAATGAATCGCGCGCGAATTATTCCAAGACTTAAAAACCGCTTCAATTGCGAGTTTCATTTGCTTTAAAGGGTCCTGTGGGAAGTCGGTTCCGATATGCGCTTTTACAACTTTTTTATATTCAATGATCAAATTTTTCAAATCCATAGCATCAAGTTCCGTGTCCAATTTAACTCCTTTTGCGCGTTTAATCTTATCAATTTCTTCTTCAAAATGTTCATGATCAACTCCAAGGACAACATCAGAAAACATTTGTATAAATCTTCGATATGAATCATAAGAAAAGCGTGGATTTTGTGTTTTTAAAGCCAATCCTTCGACTGCTTCATCATTTAATCCAAGATTCAAAATCGTATCCATCATGCCAGGCATAGAGATCGCCGCACCGCTTCTAACGCTAACTAATAAAGGATTTTTGATATCTCCAAATTTTTTGCCCAATTTCATCTCCAGTTCCGCAATTCTTTCATTTAACATCGCGTCAAACGTTTCAGGCAAGGAATTATTTTCAAGATAATAGTTGCACATGTCAGTTGTGATTGTGAACCCGGGAGGCACAGGCAAGCCAAGATTTGTCATTTCAGCCAAATTTGCACCCTTTCCACCAAGCAGAGTTTTCATTTCTTTATTGCCTTCTTCGAATGCGTAGATCAGTTTTGGATTTTGAGTTTTGAGCTGTGGTTTTGAGTTTTGAGTTGTGAGTTTTGAGTTTGTCATGGGGTATTCGTGTTTAGTTAAATTTTTAGTAGACGAAACGCTCGCAGCCTTCAATGAGGTTGTGTCTTGTGTGTTTGTCATATTTTATATTATTAAAAAATACAAATTTATTTCCAAACTTGAAACCATTTTTTCTTAGGAGCTTGAAGTTGCATTATTTGATGCTCAAGAAACATAACTTTATCTTGAAGTTCTTTCATAAATCTTCCGGAATGTTCTCTTTCTCGTTGATGTTGTTCGACTATGCCCGTTAAAAGTTTTTGAAATTCCATCATAGCTGTATAGTCGACGGAAAGTTCAGTATTGCTCTTTTCTATAACCTCCGTGTTCTTTTGACTAGTCGATTTTTTTTCTGATTTTTGACTGGTCGTCTTGTTTTTTCGACTATTCGAATTGATATTTTCTTGACTATCCGCCTGACTAGTCTCGCGACTGGTCGTTTGACTAGCCGAAACAGTTTTTTTCTCTTTTATAAAGCTTTTTTCGCAGTTATACAATTTAGTAACATCCGCCTTATCAACCAGATATACAAAACCTTGTGGAGTTTTTTGTCTCTTCACGCCGATCTTTTTAGCCTTAATTGCACGTCTGATCGTTTGTTCAGCCTTTTTGCTTAAAGAAGCGGCTTCCTGCAGTGAAATAAAATTCTGTATTTCATTTTTCATGAGTTCATTTTAGCGACTAGTCATTTGCCTAGTCAAACCCAAACTAATAAATTGGCTTGCCAAGTTGGACTTAAGCAAATAAAATAGGGTACGCACGAGAAAGGAAAGTTTATTTGGGTCATTAGCTCAGTTGGTAGAGCGGCTCCCTTTTAAGGAGACGGTCGCAAGTTCGATTCTTGCATGGCCCACCACAATTATTTTCTTCCCAGTCTTTTATCATATTCATCAGCCTTTTCCCATCCCAATTCAAACAGACTTTTCAGAGTTCGTGCAATATTTTTGTTGTATAGCTTCATACCCGTTGGTTCTTCGCCATGTGAAGAGAAAATCGCAATCATATCACCGATAATATTTAGCTCACATTCCGCTGGAAATTTCTTGTTTGGTATTAGTTTGGTGACTCTTAGTTCGTCTGTATCCCGTTTTTTATACTCCTTCGCAGGCTTGATGTCGGGTTGGAGGCTGCGAACATTCATTCCAATTGAAGCCCTTTTCTTTGTATACGCTTTCCAATCGTCCCAAAGATGTTCTGTATGGTATTTATTTAACCCAAAGCAGAGTTGTTCTTTCGATCCTTCTTCTAAAGTCTCGTTAATTAATTTCTTTACAGCGTCTAACCCTTGATAGTACTTGATCTTACCTTTTATCTCGAAAATGGGTTTAATCTGTTTATTTTCAAGCTTTTTCAGTTCAGTCATGGCTATTTCAGCTTGTCTTTTTAATTCGCGGTCTTTTTCTACTTGTCTGCTACAAATATTTACAATTTCGTCCGGAGAAACGGCTTCAAAATAAGAAACATCGTTTTTTTGAAATGAATTTAATAGGTTCTTTTTTGTTAGAGTTTCCAATGTCGCATAAACAGTGACTCTTTTAATTCCTAGTCTTTTGGCGATCATGCTGGCGATGGAATTTCCTTTTTCGAGCAAATATAAATAAATATCTTGCTCATTTTTCGTTAATCCAAATTTCGTAAAAAATGTATTAATCATAGTTTTGATGTCAGAGATATAACAACAGATAAATGATAGCACGTTTATCTCTTAAATCAAAGCAAAATCATACTTTTTAATATTTTAGTGTCATTGACTTTTTGACAGATTTGTTTATAGTAATATTCTGTTCTTTTAAACATTCCTGGGTTGTTTAATGGTAAAACGCCGTGCTGTTAACACGGACGATGTAGGTTCGAGTCCTACCCCAGGAGCCAAAATACGCAGGCGTAGCTCGTTGGTATGAGCGACTGGCAGTTAACCGGAGGGTTGTGACTATGGGTTTAAGTACTTGTCTATAGTTTGGTTCAATTCCCACCGCCTGCTTCCAAATTTAAGTTCGTATACGTTTTATATCATTTATATATAAGATTTACATAAGAAGTATGTGAGATTGATATAATTCCCATACGGATTAAAAGCTATAAATCCACTTACGCGAGCCTCCGAAAAGGTGTTATTGACAGGATATGAATTATGTGCTTTAATGTTTACCACATTATTAATTTTTAATAAAAATGGAAGCGAGAAATAGTAGCGACAGACTGACCGGAGAAGATGTAATATGCTGTCTTGGGGAGCATGGACTTTTACAAATGACAAAATGCGTTTCTTCTGATAAAGAAACGTGTTGCTACGTAGGGATAACAAGAAAAGGATCAAGATTTGTTTTAACGCACGCTTGTAATAAATCTACAATACTGACAATAGCTCAAGATGATCAGGACTTATTAAGAGCACTTTCGGAAATCGTTGGCTATATGCCGTTTTGTCGCTATGTATATGTAACTAGTGGGCTTACATATGAATGGGATAGCGTAGATCCAGAAAAAAGATTTAATGAAATACGGCGAGATACGATGGCCGTTGGATTGGAGAGGATAAATATGCCTAATTAATGCCTTAATCTCCTTCTCTTCCAGCAAGTATTCCTCCAAAAATCAAAGCCAGTGCAGGCAACAAGAACCAGTAATTATAAAAATTTATCAAAGTTTGAACAAGCGGGGATTGGCCTGTGAATGAGGTAATTGAGATTTTGTCCGCGCTCGCCGCTCCAGCGATAAAGCTTAATCCGGAAACATACATAAGAACAGTGCCAATAATTAATCCCGCACTTAGGAATCCAAAAAATCCGGTCATCACCAATCGCGACGTTGTTGACTTTCCAATGTCAGAATTAACAGTAAATCCGCCTCGAACCGACATGACAATGACGACGATAACGAACAAAAGTAATTTCACCATTGCGGCGGAACTATCCGGTCCGCTCCCAGGTGATGCCGTATGTAATAATTTTATAAATGCTGCAGAGTGGCTGAAGTAAGCAGCAAAAAGATTGCCTGCCGCATCAGCGGAAAGTGCAGCAACATAAGTTCCAAGAATAATTTTTACAGTATTATTTTTTCCAATAATAAAACTATACGCAATGATTATCGCAAAGAACGCGACAATAAATAAATCCCATGACAAGGCTATATTCATAATGAGGAGGGTAAATCTTTATCAATGGTACTGCAATTGCGTGAACTTTGCAAATGTTCGCGCGTCAGGAATTAGAACCATCCTTTATCGCCAACCTTTACGCCGGTTTCTTTTGCAAGCTCGTTATAAAGCTCACGTTCGCGCTTTGAAAGCTTATTTGGAACATCAACAATAACGGTGACAAAATGATCGCCACGTTCATTGTCATTTAATTTTTTAACTCCATATTCTTTTAGTCTGAAAACTTTTCCGCTTTGAGTTCCTGCTGGAATTTTCAGCTTAATCAAGCCGTAAAGCGTTTCAATATCAACTTCGCTTCCAAGAACTGCCTGCGCGATACCAATTTTTTTTTCAGTATTAATATCAAAACCTTCGCGTGCGAATTTCTTGCTTTGCGAAACGCGCATCGTTACATATAAATCTCCAAAGTTTCCGCCTTTAACACCGGCTTCACCTTTTTCAGAAAGTTTTATTGTTGTGCCATTATCGACACCTGCCGGAATTCTGATTTTGACGTGCTCAACGACGCGCATTCGTCCGGCTCCATTGCATTTCTTGCATGGCGACTTTGGCGTCTTGCCTTCCCCTTGGCATTTATCGCATGCTTTTGACGTTGCGATTTGTCCAAGAATTGTATTCCGAACAGTTCGAACTTCTCCTGCGCCGTTACATTCATCACAAGTAATTATTGGGGTTCCAGGTTCCGCTCCATTTCCATTACAAACGTCACATTTCCCAATTTTGGTTATTTCAAGCTCTTTTTCCGTTCCAAAAGCGGCCTCTTCAAAAGTAATGCTAATTGTTGCTTCTATGTCGCTACCGCGTCTTGGGCCTTTTCTGGATCTGCCTCGTCTGCTTCCGCCTCCAAAAAATGTTTCAAATATGTCAGAAAATCCTTCTCCGGAAAATCCCGAGAAATCAAATCCTCCACCTCCAAACCCGCCTTGCGAGAACCCATCGGCTCCGCCAAATCCCGCTCCACCCATTCCGCCGGTTGAATTTGGGTTATATCCGGGCATACTGCCATATTGGTCATAAGTTTGGCGTTTTTTCGGATCAGAAACGACCTCATAAGCCTGATTTATCTCTTTAAACTTTTCCTCAGCGCCTTTATCGCCCTTGTGCTTATCAGGATGCCATTTCATGGCCATCTTGCGGTACGCGCGTTTAATCTCCTGCTCTGTAGCGGATTTTTGGACTCCAAGTGTTTCGTAAAAGTCTTTATTATTACCCATTTATTACTGTTTCTTATTTCTTTTTTCGAATTTCTGATTTGTTTCGTTTTTCGTGTTTCTAATTTCGAAATTCGAAACTGGTACCGCGTACGGGAATCGAACCCATGTACTCACCTTGAGAAGGTGATGTCCTAACCGCTAGACGAACGCGGCGTATTTTTAAATGCAAAACGCATTATAGCGGAGCCCGGGTGGTTGGACAAGGGGGACGGAGGTAATGAGCTCAAATCGGGTGGGGACGGAGGCGATTATTCGAACATTGAACTCAGGATTTTATCGAGCTGCCTCCGTCCCCCTTCTTTATCCACAACACATTTCTTCAGCCTGTCATCTCATTTAGTGAAACATTTTGATACATTTGCAGTTTCTAGATGTGAAGCCGAAATTCATCAGAAGTCATTTCCAAATTAGGTAAAACGAGATCAGATCCAGATCACTTGTTATTGACTTACAGATGAGCTTTGGCTAAAATATTTGCGAACTGTTGAAGTACCATAGAAAAAACGAAAATTAGGCTTACAAATCACAAAAAATCCCTTTCCTGTTTTATATATAGGAAGGGCTACTATAATGAAGTACCTTGAAAACTAGGCAAAACAAATGATTCGTAGTACAAGTTACGATTGACAAAAACTATAACTATGGTTTTATCGGACACGTCGAAAAGCTCAAAAGCTTCAGATAGTCCGGCAAAACTTTTTATATATAAGTTCTTACTTTATTTATTATTTTTTAACCTTATTCTACATGGATATCCCTGTTGGTTTGCGCATGCTTCGCAAGGCCGTTGCCGGTCTTAGCGTAGTTGCAATCCTTCTGAGCTTCGTGGTGGTGTCCACAGCAAGTGCAGCATTCACAGATGTGAATAGCGGCGATTGGTTCTACACATATGTGAACCAGCTTGTTGAGGATGGCATCGTAGACGGTTCAAAAGGCACATTCGGCCCAACTGTAGCGGTCAGCCGCGCAGAAATGGCAAAATACATTGTCTTGGCAGCTGGTTTCACAGACAAAGATCTCGTGAATCCTGCAACAGCATCTTTCAAAGATGTTCCAACGACACATGCATTCTATAAATATATTGAAACAGCCAAAGCTCACGGCTTCGTCAATGGAGATGGCGGCACAGGCCTCTATCGCCCAGAAGGCACATTAAACCGTGCTGAAGCTTCCAAAGTTTTGGTTGGTGCATTAGAGCTCAAGCAAGTAACAACCGGTGGACCTCATTTCACAGATGTTAAATCTGGAGATTGGTTCTACGCAGTTGTTGAAACATGCTACAACTGGTCAGTTGTAGATGGTGTATCAGCAGGTGTTTTCAAACCAGCTGACTTGCTCCAGAGAGCACAGGTCGCAAAGATGATTGTCTTAGCACAATCACCAGTTGCAAGAGGAGGAGTAGTTCCTCCAGATTCAGGAGTTGGTTCATTGACAGTAGCTTTATCAGCTGCTTCACCGGCCCCAACAAATCTTCCAGACGGATCAGCATACAATAATGTTGCTGCATTCGACTTCACAGCACCAGCTGGAACAGATGTCGTTATCAAAGGTCTTTTGCTTACAAAAGGCGGATATGTTGCAAATAGCAACGTCTCAGGCATCAGCGTCTGGGATTCAGCCGGAAAAAGACATGGTAACGTTATCTCAACTTTATCAGCAGAAGGTCAAGCAAACTTAACGTTTGCCGCAGACCCAATCACTGTTAAAGGTGGTACAACAGAAACAGTCACAGTAAAAATCAATCTTAGCTCAACAGCAGGAGCAACAGCCACAACTGTTTCCTTCGGCTTAGTCGCAGCTACAGATGTTACATCAACAGCAGCAACAGTTGACGCAGTATTCCCATTATCAGGTGCCACATTTGGTATCGTTGATGGTTCGAACTCATTGGGTGCAGTTACACTCGATGAAGAAGCTTTAAATGCTTCAGGTGTCACATTGAATGTTAATGATGCTGACGAGCAAGAAATTGCAAAATTCAGCCTTCAAGAAACATCAAGCAAAGAAGATGTAAAGCTTGCAAGCCTTACACTTTACAACTACGGCAATGCTTCAGCTACTGATTACGCAGACGTTCAATTGGTTGGACAAGACGGAACAGTTCTTTCAACTGTAAACGCCAACGGCCAATATGTCACATTTGATTTATCAGCAGCTCCTTATGTTCTTGCAAAAGGACAAAAGAAGACCTTCACGGTCAGAGCAAAAATCGTAAATGGTGCTACAAAAACAATCCAGTTCGTTGTTTATAACGATTATGATGTAACTGTCACAGGTGCATCAACAAAAGCAAGCTTGCTTGCAGTTGCTGGATCAAACGACACAGCATTCCCAATTGGTAACTCAACAACTGTATATAACAAGGTAACGATTGGTTCAGGTTCATTGACATTTGGAAGAGATGTTACATCTCCTTCAACAGCTGTCACACCTGGTACAACAAACGTTGTTCTTGCTAAGTACTATATGAAACCAAATGGAGAAGACATGGAGCTTCGCCAGATCAGCTTTGGCTTGGATCAAAATACAAGCTCAGTTGATTTAACTGGTACAGTTTATGTTAAAGTCGATGGTGCAACAGTCTTCAGTGCCCCTGCGTCTGATTATGTAGACGATGGTACAGTACAGACAGAAACACTTTCAACTTATCCTACAATCAAAGCCGGAAAAACAGCATATTTGACATTTGAAGTCTCAGTATCATCAAGCGCAACAAGCAGCGATGCTTATTTCGTAAATGATGCAGACGTCATTCTCGTCAAGAGAGTGATCACAAATGATCTTACAGATCCTACAGTTGCTGTTTCAGATGGTTACACGGTTGCTGTAAAATCAGGACACCTTGATGTCACGACTCTTTCAACACCAGTCGCAGCATCAGCAGTTCCAGGTTCAAACAACTTTGTATTCGCAAAATTTGAATTGAACGCACAAAACTCAGGTGAAGATGTCAAGGTTTCATCTTTGACAGTCACAGACACATTGGGTTCAGGTACGGATTATTCAGGCGTTACAAACTTGCAGATGTACGATGCAGCAGGAAATGCTCTTCCAACATCTTCAAGCACTTCAACAAATGCAGCAACAGTTGCATTCAACTTCACACAATCACTTCTTGTCACAAAAACAACACCAGTTGTTTTGACATTGAAGGGTGATATCGTTTCTTCAACAGGAACGTCACACACGTTCAACGTTGCGGCAACAGATAGCCACATTACAGCAGTTGGTGCAACAACAGGTAACTCAATCACAGGTTCAAACCTTGATGAGGCTGGTTCAGGTCAGGCAATGGCAGTTACAACAAACGGTGCGCTTACAATGTCGCTCGTTTCTGGTACAAACGCCACACCTGCACAGGATCAGTTAGTTACACTTGGCACAACAAATGGTACATATTTGGCATTCAGACTCACGGCTCAATATGAAGCAATCAAGATTACGTCATTCAAAATCACAGCGACAGGTACAGCTTTGAATCAGAATGATGTTAGAAACATTGCTCTCTATAGAGGCACAGATACAACACCATTTGCTACAGCAGCACAATTTGCTTCATGTTCAGCAAACGTATGTACATATACATGGACAGTTTCAGAGAACTTGCTTCCGGCACCGGTTGATCCATCAAGCCCTGTTACAGTCTATGTAAAAGCAGACATCGGTGGAGAAGGCATTGCAAACCTTGGTGATGATTTCTACTTCAGCGTCTACGACGTTGATACAGATTTCACAGCAAAGGGCGCAGCCACAAATACAACGCTTGGCAACGGAGACAAATCAGGTACAGCATCACCAGCAACTGTTCAAACATACATTGCTCCATTCACAGTCGTAGCATCAGCAGACACTCCATCATCAGGTTCAACTGTTGAACAAACAGTTGCAGCCGGGACAGCTATTGGCCGCTTCAAAGTAACAAACAATGGATCCGCAGCGATCTCATTGACAGACGTTACGTTCACAAACAACGGATCGGATACAGGCACTGTTGAGACATACGATTTGTATGCTTCAAACGAGAATTCAAACAATTATACAGGCACGATCTTAGCGAACGAAACAGTCAACTCAGTTGCATTTGGATCAGGCGCAACAGATATAGCAATCAACGGTGGAGCATATAGATACCTCACGGTATATATTGGCTCAGTTGTTACAGGTCTTGCATCAGGTGATAGCTGGAATCTTTCCATCGCATCACTTGGAGATCTCAAATATAGCGTTGCAGAATCAGGACTTGGCTATTCAGGAAACCCAGCCAGCGACAATGATCTCGGCGACACGGTATTGGTTCTCGCAGTTGACGGCAAACCAGTTCTTGGCACAATCACAAAGAAATAATTGGTTAGCTCGATACTCTGATTAAGAGAAATTAGCAAAAAGCCCCGCGGAAACGCGGGGCTTTTTTATGTAAATGTGATAAAATTCAGGCATGAATATGTTTGTCAAAATATTTAAAGTCTTCAATGACGCCAAGGTCAAATATCTAGTTATTGGCGGTGTCGCGGTAAATTTACATGGATATCCAAGATTTACAGGAGATCTTGATGTTTTGCTTTTTCTTAACAAGGAGAATTTGAGTAGAGTTGATGTCGTTATGAAAAAGCTTGGATATAGCGAGAGATTGCCTGTATCTATAATGAATTTGAGCGATGGTGAGCAGGTTAAAAAATGGGTTAAAGAGAAAAATTTTAAAGCTTTTACCTTTAATCCTCCCGAGCATGAGCTTTTGCAAATAGACATTGTTATAGAGGAATCATTAAAGTTCGAACAATTTTATGGAAAAAAGTTAATGAAGGAATTTTCGGGCGTTAAAATACCGGTTGTTTCTCTTGGGGACTTGATTCAAATGAAAAAGAAAACCGGTAGATCGAAAGATGAAGATGATTTGCAGGTACTTAAACATCTAAGTCAATTATGAAAAAATGTTTAAAAATTAGGGATAAGTCGGATATTGACATTGAAACCTTAAAAATTTGGAAGAAAGCGAGCACAAGGGCAAGGCTTGATTGGCTGGAGTCAGCCTTTAAATTCGGTAAACATTTTGGACTTAAAAAGCGTTGATGGTGTTGTGGTTCGGAACAAATTATAAGATTAAAGTTAAGCTTTGAGCTTTGAATTGTGGTTTTGACTTTTGAGCTTTGATAAGATTGCAGCAATTGCGATCACATTTTTAGGTTGCATGGGCTAGAATGGATTCCATTCTTTAGCCAAACAAAATATGTATCCAAGTTATGA
>LBUS01000008.1 GCA_000992695.1 Candidatus Peregrinibacteria bacterium GW2011_GWF2_38_29
ATCTTTTTCTTTAATGCTTTTTTCAAGGTCCTTGAGGTATTTGTCTTTTTCTCCGATCGCTTTGTCCAAGCTCGCAATGTATTTTTCTTTATCTTGAACATCTATTTTTAATGTTTTTGCATAAATTTCTCTTTCTTTGCTTATTTTTTCCAAATTTGCCGCGTAATCACTTTTTCCCGTTATTTTTATGAAATCTTGATATGTGAAATTGAATTTTTTATTTATTTTTTTTGCTAATTTTGGATTGTTTAGTAATGTGAAAAAATTATTTAACGCAAAATATTGATATTCAAATTGAAGTGTATTTGTTGTTTCTAAGGCCAAAGTTGATATGCAGAATGGTATTAAGTCCGCATCGCCTTCGTCTAAATCATTGAATGTGTTTGGGAATATTCCGTTTAGATCATCAATGGATTGAATATTAAGGTAGTTTTTGAGAATTTCTCTGAATTCGATAGATCCTCTTATTTTCGTTTCCGGTCTTAATCCGCTTAAATTAGCCTCGTTTTTTCGAATTCTGAATTTTATGAGATTTTCCGGCATTATATATATTTCATATTTCATGCAAAGTTTTATCCACATATCAAAATCCGGTAATTGAGCATATCTTGGGTCATAAAGCCCTGTGTTGTCGTAGCATTCTTTGCGTATTAGCATGCTTGGATGACAAAGGCAGTTCCATTTATAAAAAAAATAATTTAACCATTCAAATCTTGTTCTATTTGGCTGTTTAAATATGTCGTAATAAAAATGCGTTTTATCGGTGAAGTCTTTTCCGTCTTCGTTTATTATTTTTGCGTACCCAAAGACCGCTCCAATATTTTCATGTTCATCTAAAAATTTAACTTGTTTTTCAAGCTTATCCGGCAGAAAAACGTCATCGGAGTTTAATATTGCTATATATTGGCCATTGGATTGCTCTATACCGTTATTTACAGCAACCGATCCTCCTTGATTCTTTCCAAAACATATTAATTTTATTCGCGGGTCTTTGATTTTTTTTATTTCCGCAACCGTGTTATCCGTAGATGCATCGTCCGTTATTATTATTTCAAAATTTTGATACGTTTGATTGAGCGCGCTTTGAATGGCTTCTTTAACGTATTTTTCATGATTGTAGGATGGCATTACTATGCTGACTTTTGGCATATTATTTTTTAAAACTTTTTAAAATACTACAAATATTTTCGATATCTTTTTTAGACAAACCTTCGTGCATAGGCATACATAATATCTCCTTCCCGATTTTTTGCGCAATTGGCAGATTTGTATTTTTGTTTGATTGCAGGTGCTTATAGTGTTGATATTCGCTACACAATGGATGGAAATATTTTCTGGTGAAAATGTTATATTCTTTGAATTGTTGATAAACTTTATTGCGGGAAACGCCAAATTCTTTTTTGTTTATTCTAATGGCAAAATATTGATAACTTTTTTCTATATTAGTTTTGTTTTCCAGTAACCTTATTCCGTTCATGTTTTTGAGGTGTTTTTCATAAGTTTCATGTATGAATTTTCTTGTTTTTTTAGCTTTTTTCATCATATCTAATACCAGCAATCCGATTCCTGCTTGCACTTCATTCATTTTACCGTTTATTCCGGGCAATAGTATTGTTTCTTCGTTTTTAATTCCAAAATTTTTCAATAAACTGATTTTTTCTTTTAAATTTTTATTGTTGAATGTCAAAGCGCCACCTTCAATGGTATGAAAAAGCTTTGTTGCATGAAAACTAAACATCGTAATATCGCCGAAATTTCCTATACCTTTTCCGTTTATTTCTGTGCCAAAAGCATGAGCGGCATCATATATTACTTTTAACTTATATTTGTTTGCTATTTTTTGTATTTTTTCTACGTCGCAAGGTGTGCCGAATACGTGAACCGCTAAAATCGCACTTGTTTTTGGAGTTATTAATTTTTCAATTTTATCGGCGTCGATATTCATTGTTTTGTCGTCTATATCACAAAAAACTGGTGTAATGTTGTTCCACGTTAAGCTGTTTGGCGTTGCCGGAAAAGTGAAGGGAGTCGTTATAACTTCTCCGGTCAAATTTAATGCTTTTATTGCGATCATTAATGCATTTGTGCCGTTATTGAAGAGTGATATATGCTGTACGTTTAAATATTTTTTTAACTTTTTTTCCAGCAATATATGTTGTGCTCCAAAGTTTGTAAGCCAACCCGAATCCCATATTTCTTTGAGTTTTTTATTTACATTTTTTAAATCAGGCAATAATGGCTTTGTTATATATATCGGGTTTTTAAACGGTATATTCGTCATTTGTAGTTATTTTTGAAAAATCCATAGTCTTAACCTTGAACATTGTGCGCCTATTTTTAAAAAATCTGCAAGTTTTTCACTTGAAGCGATTTTATTAAAATGACAATCCCAATTTAATTTTTTATCGAAAATAGGCCTTATACCTCTTGTTAATAGAAAATATGCTCCCAGCCCGCTTGTGTTTATTAATCTAAATTTATTTTCTTTCATAAAATTTATAAGCTTGGTGTCGTTTAAAAAGTAATTATGCCATTGTATTGGTATTGGATTTAAGTTGTATATTTTTCTAAATTTATTTAAATCATCTGCGCCGTTTTCGCTTCCTTCCAGCATTATGAGTTGTCCGCCGTTTTTTAACATGTTCATAAAACCTAACAAAACCTGTTTTTGCAATTGCCATTTGGGGATGTTGATGATGAATCTTTGAGAGATGATAATGTCATAATCTTTATCCAATTCATATTTATTTAGAAAATCAATTTTTTTTAGTGTTACATTTTTCTTTCCCTTCAATTTAAGTGAAGCTTTTTTTAGTCTTGTGTCAGAGAAGTCAACTGCGTGTATTTTTACATCTTTTATTGAAGAGTAAGCATAAGTTCCTTCACCTTCTCCACATCCTGCGTCAAGTATTTTTGAACCGGCGGGAATGTGTTTTTTGATTAAATTTATTTCCGCATTTAACAAATTTTTATCATACATAGACTCAACGTTTTTCTCATTCCAGTGGTCCAATATTGATTTTTTATTTTTTTTCATAATTATTATTATTTTATGGCTTCCAGAATTAATTTGGAGTCTTTTCTCGTTTCCCTGTTTTTTAATTCTTCGAAACCGCTTTTATTAAATTTTACACTTTTTATTTTTTTAAATCCCGCTTCTTCGAGCCTTCTTTTAAGCTCTTCTTCATTGTATAAATATTTATGTCCCCATTCGTGAAAACAAATGTTCATCATTTCCGCTTTTGTTTTGATCCATTGGTATTTATGCGTTTTGATCCAATCTTGATTTTTCCAAAAAAAATTATATTTATGGACTATGTAATTCAGGTCTATTGTCGCAATGCGGAGAACTCCTCCTTGTTTTAAAATTTTGTAAAAATTTTGCATTACTCTCAATCCCTCCTCGACCGTTAGGTGTTCTATGAAATGTTCATTGTATATAAAATCTATTGAATCGTATTCATATGGTAGCGGATTTAGCATATTCCATTTTAAGTCGGCTTTGTTTGATTCCAAGTCGATATTTATCCATCCTTTAAAATATATATCTCCGCATCCTATGTGTAATTTTTGCATAATTTAAGATGATATTTCTTGTATATTGATTATATTGTTCCAATGTACATTCCCGTATAGATAAGATTTTTTTCTAGGTTCCGTTTTAAATTGTGTTGCTATGGGTATAAAATCTACAAAATCAACCTTAGAGCTTGCTGTATCGATTGGGATAGATAGCACACATGCGATATTGTATATTCCATGAATTAGCGAATTCTTAAATTTCCAGTCTATAATATATTTATTTCCTTTTTTTAGATTTAATAAATTTTTATCTTCTATGATGCTGTCCGAGTATACGACATCAACACCGTTTTTGTCTCTTATGTGATATCCATAAGCTAATTTTTCCATATCATTATTAATTTGTAATGCCATTCTTAAAATTACGTTTTGTTCGTATTCTGCATGCTGTATGACATTTTCGTTTTCATCAAGTAGTTGTACGTTTATAAAGTTTGCCATGCCGTTTTGTATTCTTTGGTAGGAGGCGCGTTTAATAAATTGATCGGAATTTGAGAAGATTTTGTGTTTAGTCTGTATATGTATTGTCTTTTGATTGTTTTGCACTTTCATTGAAAAATATTTTTCTACGATTTTATCCGATTTATCGAAATCAACTATAGTTCCTTCATCTAATAATATGCTTTTTTGACATATGCTTTTTATTGCTCCCGTATCATGGCTTACGAATATAAGGGTTATTCCTTTGTTTATCATTTTTTTCATTTTTGCCATGCATTTTGCTTGAAAAAACATGTCTCCAACGGACAGCGCTTCATCAATTATTAATATTTCGGGATCAACATTTGTAGCAACCGCAAACGCTAACCTGACAAACATGCCGCTCGAATATGTTTTTATAGGTTGTTCTATAAATTCTCCTATATCCGCAAAAGCTATTATATTACTCAGTTTTTTATCTATTTCTTCTTTTGTATATCCCATTATTGCGCCATTGAAATAGATATTTTCCATTCCGCTCAATTCCGGATTGAAGCCGGCTCCCAGCTCCAGAAGTGCTGAAATTTTACCTTTTGTTATTACGTGGCCTTTAGTTGGTGTTAAAATTTTTGTAATGATTTTTAATAGAGTTGACTTTCCGGAGCCGTTTTTGCCGATTATCCCTATTGTTTCGCCTTTTTTTATTTCAAAATTTATATTTTTTAAGGCGAAAAAATCGTGATGATATTTTTTGCGAAATGGATTCAACGATTCCTTAAGTCTGTCTATAGGATTTTTATATAGTTTATATGACTTGGATAGATTTTCCGTTTTTACTGCGATATCTGACATAATGTTTTTGACTTAATTTCTATAACACATCTGCAAAATGCGGTTTTAATTTTCTAAAAATTATAATCCCAATAAGTAGAATTATTATAGCGGTAACCCAGAAATATATTGTTTCATTTTTTGATTCCCAGAAGGGGACGTGATAAATGAAGCTGTTTCTGTAGCCTTCTATTATGTACGACATGGGATTCATTTTATATATATAATTATATTTTTCCGGCAGTATGTTGAAGTCCCATAGGATTGGCGTTAACCAAAATCCAAATTGCAATATCACGTTTATTATTTGAGCCGTATCTTTAATAAAAATTTGTATGCTTGATGTTATCCAGCTTAATCCGATTATCAGAATCGACATTGCTATTGTGTAATAAATGGCTTGTATCCAATATATCGAAAAATTAATATCGCTTATAAATAAAATTATTATTCCTATAATTATAAAAATAACATGAGTTATAAATGCTGATAATAGTTTTATTATTGGCAATATAGCCGTTTGAAATTGTATTTTTTTAACAAGATATGAGTATTCTTGAAGCGCATTTGTTGACGATGTTAGCGTTTCCGAAAAGAAATACCATGGTATTAGCCCTATTGTTAACCATGCGCCAAAAGGCGCGTCTTTTATCGGTCCGTTGTGAAATGCTTTTGTGAATACAAACCATAGTACAAAAATCATTACCAGCGGTTGGATTATTGTCCATATAAAGCCTAAAAATGAGCCTATATACTTATTTTTATAGTCTCTTTTTGTGAGTTGATATATGATAAATCTATTTTTATATATTTCTTTTATAAAGCTGAAAATCATTTTCATATAGCGTTGGTCAATAACAGCGTTATTTTACACTAAAGTATCGTTTACTAAAATATAAAAACGTACCATCCTCAAGCTTTATTCTTTGACATTGTTCGCGGTATGTATAATCATTTCCGCGGTAAAATCTTTAATATTAACTTTATATGAAGATAATTGAGGTAAAACCTTTGGGGTTATCAGAGGTTAAAGTTGTTAGATTTGAACGTTTTTTGGACGATAGAGGTTATTTTACGGAGCCTTTTAGGAGAAGTGATTTTGATAATAATGTTGATACCGGATTTTTGAAAAATGTTCAGTTTTTACAGTGTAATGAAAGTTTTTCAAAGAAGAATGTGATGCGCGGATTGCATTTTCAATGGAATCCTTTTATGGGCAAATTGGTTCGGCTTGTTTATGGTAGAATGTTTGATTTTGCTCTTGATATACGTAAAAATTCGCCTAATTTTGGAAAGATTGTCGGTTATGAATTAAAATCGTCTTCAGATCAGAATTATGGAGAGTGGGTTTGGGTTCCGGTTGGTTTTGCTCACGGGGTGTGTTTTCTTGAAGATTCTTTGATTGAATATTTTTGTTCCAGTGAATATAGTCCCGGATGTGAGGCGTCAATTTTGCCGATTTCAGGCGATATTGATTGGTCTTTGTGCGATATTGATGTTAAAAGTACGTTTGATAAAATGTCTAAAAATATTATTTTATCCGAGAAAGATAAGCAAGGCTCGTCTTTGTCTACATGGAAAAACGATGATAGATCAAACTATTTTGTATGTTGAAAAATGTTATTTTTAAAAATAGGCGTACTTTTTTGGCTCTTTTTTTGTTGATTTTGACATTTTGCAGTGTATTATTATTTATTTTTTCAAATGGACCCGTTGATATCAAAGTTGTAAAAAATATCGATATCGATAATTTGAATTTGCGTGAATATAATGCGGAAATATTGTCATATAATATTCCTTCCAAGATGATCAAGGGCGAAATATATTTAGCCTCTGTGACTATTAAAAATTTGGGAGATAGCTCATGGACCGTTTTAGATAAATATTTTCTTGGTGAAGTTGATAATAAATTCGACTTTAGACCTTATAGAATTTATCTGCCAAGGTCTGTTCGCAAAGGCGAAATTGTGGAGTTTAAATTTCAAATGAAGGCTCCTGAAAAAGAGGGTGTATATAATCAAAAATTCAGGATGGTTCGTGAATTTGTCGCCTGGTTTGGAGATACCTTGGATATGAATATAGAAGTTACAAAAGATGAGCAATATAAGCCGACTTATAAAATTGAAAAAAGCTTGAGTGATAGCGTTGATTATTCTGCTGAAATTGTTGATTTTTCCATACCGAAAAGAATGGTTGCCGGTAAAACGTATCCCATATATTTAAGCATTAGAAATAATGGAGGTTTTTTGTGGAATAAAGCTAACAATGTTTTTCTTGGTTTTTCAGAAGATAAAACGCAATTTTCATCTTCTATAAGGATTGATTCTTATGAAACTCGAAAGAACGAGATTATGAGTTTTAAATTTCAGATGACCGCTCCCGTAAGTAAAGGTTTATATATGCAGAAATTTCAGATGGTGCGTGAACTCGTTGCGTGGTTTGGAGATACTATAAGTATTCCAATTGAGGTTGTTGGTGCTATTGGTGATGAAAATTTTAATATAATTAAAGATTCAACCGGGAATACGGATTATGCCGGTGAAATTGTTGGTTTTGATTTTCCACGTGAAGTTATTGCCGGTAAAGTGTATTTAGCCAGTCTTTTTATAAAGAACGCCGGAACTAAGACGTGGATTAGCGGTGATGATTATTATTTGGGTTCAGTTGATGGTGAAAGTAATTTTGGAATTGATAGAATACCGATGCCGAAAATTATTTACCCCGGCGATATAGTTTGTTTGAATTTTTCTTTAGTCGCTCCTCCAGAAGAAGGTTTATATATGGAGAAGCTTCGTATGGTGCAAGAGCTCGTTATTTGGTTTGGAGATACTTTTGAAATACAGATTGACGTGAAAAAAAATAGCGAAATTTTATCTACGCAGATTGATAAATTTACCCTGTTATTGTCTCGCAATGACTTGAAGCACTTTGAAGATTTTTCCAATGCGAGTATTGAACGGGCCGTGAAGGTCGATGATTTAAACGATTGGAGAAAGGCTAAGCTAATTTTTGATAATCATGCTTATGACGTTAAGGTGAAAATTCATGGTGATAGCATGAATCATTACGATACCAAAATTAAGTCTTATAGAATTAAGCTTGCAAAAAACGAATTTATAAATGGTTCAGGCGAATTTAGTTTAATAATATTTAGCGATCGCAGTTATATACCTATTTTGTTCGATAATTTTTTGAAGAAATTTAATATACATTTTTTAGAGCAAAAATTAGTATTTTTTTCTTTAAACAGTAAGAAATACTTGCCTTATTATTTTAGGCCTGCAAAAAATATTGATTTTGTTGAAAAAAATGAATTTTCAAATAGTTATTTTATTGAAAAGCCGATTGTTGATCATCTTTTTTCAGTTTTTATTTCCGCGGAAGGGCATCAATCATTTTTGGACTACAATCTTTCTCATAATGAAATAAAGCCGGCTGAAAATACTGAAAAAATAAATTATTCTTTGTACTTATTGAGGCGATTATTTTTAGATAAATCAAAAAGATTATTTGATTATTTTGATCGCGAGTATTTGCTGAATTTTGAAGCTATAACCACTTTATTTCTAAATACGCATGATATTGTTGGCGATAATTTGGCGATGATTTATAGATCTACAAATGGAAAATTCGTTCCAATGCCGAGTGAGGAATTTATGTTTATATATAGAAATTTGTTAGTTGAGGTTGAGTCAAATCATGTTTATTGCGATAGGTTGTCCGGTTATAGATTAGCCGATTTTGTAAAAATATTTTCTTATTTTAATTCCGATCCCGGGTTTAGACAAGAAAAATATAAAAAAGTTTTTGATGCCGTTAAGGATGATACATATTTCAATAAAGCCGTTGTTGACTTTGAAAATAGTATTTTAGCCATGATGCGCGAGGGGATTGATTATAGGCAATTCGGTAATCCGGTTCATTTGGTTTATTTGAAGCATAATATGGAGTTTTTAAAAAATGAATTGTCGTCTTCCAAGTTTTTAATTTTTCCGAAAGCCATGGGGTCTTCCAGGTCCTTGATTAAGTTAAATCCGATTTCCATTTCCGAGATAAAATTTAATAATTTTAAAATTAATTTTAAAAATAAATTTTTACCGGGAGAAACTATAAGGTTAAATTTAAAAAATAAAGATAAAGAAGTTGTTAGTTTTTTAAAAATCGCCAGTGCATCAAGTGAAATCGATATAGTCGGCTTATTAAACTCTTCGCATTTTTATTTAAATTTAGATAAAGATCTTTATCCCGGGATTAATGAATTTGAGCTGACGTTGGATTATCCACATAATTTTATAAATAACTTTGCTTTTAATGCCAAGAATGAGATTTCCAATTTAAATTTGATAAATAATGAAGATATTTTTGTTGTTAATGATTTTAACGGCTATCGCGCGTTGATTGATAGATATTTTAAGTATCAAGACAATAAAACCAATAATATGGTTTGTGTTCCAAGATATGACAATGACCTTAAGGACTTTGATAAATCATTATTGATCGACAACTCCAAGTTGCAAAATTTATATAAAAAGCTTATCGAATTTATAAAAAGTTCCGATGCTAATTTTGAAGATTTGAAGAAAAGATTTTTAAGCGCTGCGTTGACTTTGCAATTGTACGCTTCGCCCGACGTTATTAGCGCTGAGCTTAATAGTGTTTCTTCCTCCAATCCCGATCGTAATTTAGATTTTTTTGAGTCTTTGAAGAAAAGAATTGTTTATGATTTGAATTTTGGCAAGATATTTATGAATGTATTTGAAAAAGAAAATTCAATTGATATCGCCCTGTTGCCAATATCATTATCTGACATTAAAATTGATCGTTTTATTATAAATTTAAAAAATTCAATTTCATCGAAATTAACAGTTGATGTTGAATTGAGAAAATTTGGCGGTTCCGTATTGTATAGTAAAAAATACACATTTGATAATGGAATCATGGATTTAACGAACTTTTTTAATAATTTGACTTTTAATAGTGATCTGAACGAGAAATTAAAGGTACAGAGGACTGAATATGATTTGCATATTTTAACAAATTTCAGAGGGCATGTTGCAATCGATTCAATTGATTTGAGTGCCATAAATATGGTTACCGGGCTTAAATTGTCTTCTGACGATGTTAAATACGCCGTGGCTGATGCTAATCAGCATTATGATGACGAGAGGTATTTCGGCTTTGTGGAGACTTTTAATAAGTATAAAATTTTTAATTTAAATAACGGTAACTTGGTTTTAAACGGGAATGTTTTTGTTTCCGAGGACGTTATTATTCCTTATAATACAACTTTAATAATAAAACCCGGTACAAAAATTATTATGGCGCCCGGAGTTTCAATTTTGTCTTATTCCAAGGTGGTTGCTGAAGGTACGGAGGTTTTGCCCGTTTATATAAAAGCTGAAAATTCCGAACAGCCGTTTGGCGTATTCGCCATTGTTGAAGATGGCGCCAGTGGAAGCTCATTTAAATATTTTAATGTAGAAAACGGTAGCGAAGCCTATATAAACGGGCTTTATTTATCCGGTATGTTTTCCGCTTATCACACCAATGATGTCGTGATTGATCATTCTTCTTTTAAATTTTCTCATTCAGACGATGGAATTAATCTTAAATATTCAAATTCGAAGGTTTTAAATTCTTATTTTTATAAAAATAGCGCGGATGCGATCGATTTTGATTTTATGTCCGGTGAAATTATTGGTAATAAATTTGAGGAAAATGGTAATGACTCTGTTGATATTTCCGGCGGTACAACGCTTATAAAAGATAATTATATGTATAAATCCGGCGATAAAGGCGTTAGCGTTGGAGAAAATAGTAAGCCGTTAATTTTGAATAATCTCATGAATGGTTGTCATATTGGTATAGAATCAAAAGATTCGTCTTATCCAATCATCGTAAACAATACAATTATTAATGGCGATATCGGGATGAATGCTTATCAGAAAAAAGAAATTTTTGGTTCTGCGGGAGGAGAGGTTTGGAATACTTTGATTTTTGGCAATAAAGAACAGATCGTATATAAAAATACTTTTAAAGGCGAAAAATTGAGCACCGATTATAGTGAGATTTTCGTAAAGCATTCAGATGTTGAGGGTGGGTTTAGTGGGACAGGGAACGTTGATGTTGATCCAGGTAAAGACGTATTTTGGCTGGATGACATTGGGAATTTTAATATAATGATGAAATATTTCCCCGGCTATGCGGGAAACGGCAGAGTTGGCATTTTAAATAAATTAAATTGACTTATGAAGTTAAAATCGAGTAAAAATATTGTTTTATCGTTTAGAAGATTTGAATTTAAATATCAAATTCCAAAAACCATAGTCGGTAAAATCATTCCTCAGTTAATGAAGTACATGATTTGGGATGAATATGCCGGAAGCAACGGTTATTATGAAGTACATAGCTTATACATGGATTCGCCGCATTTTAAATGTTATCACGAAAAGCTTGACGGTTTTATAGATAGAAAAAAAATTCGTATAAGAAGTTATAAAAAAACGCTTAATAGCGACGATATCGTGTTTTTTGAATTGAAACGTAAAAGCGGTTCAGTCATATTAAAAGACAGATCTATGGTTAAAGTTAAGGATTTTAAATTATTTGCCGGCAATCCTTTTGCATTTTTCAGTATTGAAAATTATAAAAATGATTTTTTTAATGAATTTGTTTATGATTTTTCCAAATATCATATGAAGCCCGTTACCCTTGTGTCTTATAAAAGGAAGCCGTTTTATTCGAAATTCGATAAGAATTTTCGTGTTACTTTTGATTATGATTTGAGTTTTGCAAAAATAAAAGATTTTGATTTTAGCGTCAAATCCGAATGCGCGTATCATGATTTAGCTGTCATGGAAGTTAAGTTTAACGGCGCCATGCCAAGGTGGTTTCATGATATAATTGAGATGCATGGTCTTACTCATGATACATTTTCGAAATATTGTGGAGCCGTTGAGTTTTGCTATGGCTTGCCTGATTATTTTTAATTTTTTAACTAAAAACATATGGATATTTTTAAAAAGAAAGCCTTGGTGCTGATTTTCGGAGATCCTTTACAATTAGCCATTTTACTCTTGATCGCTACCGCACTCGGTTTTGCTATAGCTTGGACTTACAAGAAAACACATAAAGGATTTTCCTATTCACAGTCATTTAGCGTTTCCATTATTCTTATGACCGTTGTAACTGCTTTAATTATTACTTTGATACAAGACAGTATAGCTAGAGCAATTGGTATTTTTGGAGCATTTTCGATAATTAGATTTAGAACTGCCGTTAAAGATGTTCGCGACATTGCTTTTATATTTTTCGCTTTAGCAACCGGACTTGCGGTCGGTGTTAAATCTTTCGCAAGCGGCGTTGTTGGCGTAATCATAGTGTGTGGTTTGGTTTTTGTTTTATATAGAACAAATTTCGGAGGGCTTAGAAGGTTTGAGTATGTTTTATCATTTAGAATGGAATCCAAACATCATTCCGGGAATTTATTTAAAGATTTATTTGATCGTTATACAAAAACTCAATCTTTGCTTAATGTTGACGCTAAAGATAAGGGGGCTTTTTTATTTTTTACATTTCATGTTAAATTGAGAGATGAGGAGAAGCTGAATGAATTTATAGCCGAAATGAATAAAGTAAATGGAGTTAGTGATGTTAATATAGTTTCGTCCGATAATGATTTGGAATTTTAATATTTTATGGATATATTTTTAAAAAAACTTGGGATTACGAAGCCGTTTATCGTTAAATATTGGCCTTATTTGGTTCTTGTTCCGTTCCTTATTTATTTCAGTTTTTATTATCCTTGGTATTTTCAATTGATATTTTTGGGTTTTTCAGCCGCGATTGTCGGACTTTATTTTAAATTGCATAAATCCGATGCGCTTGATATTCCAATTTGGCCTTTGCTTGTTTTGAGTTTGGTGGTTTTGATTTTTAGCAGGGTTTATCCGTTTTTTTTGAGTGATTGGCCGCTTGGATATGACACAGGTATATATAAGTGGCATTTCGAGAAAGCGTTTTCGATTTTTCCAAGCTTTAATACGGGGCTTTATCCCGGCGTATTTTTGATTACGGATTTGCTTTATGCCGTTGGGTTTAAAAGTGTATCGATTTTGGGCGGTTGGTATGCTTTTTTTGATTTGTTGATTCCTGTTGCATTGTTTTTCTATTGCAAGAAAGAATTTGGTATAAAAGTTGCGGCGATAAGCGTATTTTTATTTGCTATTTCTTTAGCTCAAGCACAAGCTTATTCGTTTATTCTATATAAAAACATCATTGCTCTTTCTGTAATGCTTTTTGCATTTTTATTGATGGAAAAAAGATCGTATTTTGCGATATTCCCCGCTGTGTATTTGGTATTTTTACAACCTCCGGATTTTTTGATTTTCGTACTTACCGTTGCGGTTTATTTTGTTTTAAATATAAAAGACAAGGCAAAAAGAAATTATATTTTAATTTGTATGCCGATCGTTGCCGCTCTTGGGGCAATCATGTTTATTGTGAGTCCAAATGTTATGAAGGAAGGCTTGAACGCTCTTATAAATTTTAAAGAGATGGGGGAATCCGCAATGAAAGAGGGTATGTTTATGGATCCTGCGAAGTATCTTGGGCTTTCAATCTTATATGTTCCGTTTGCAATGTTTGGGTTTGCGTATCTTATAAATGGAAGAAAATTTAATTTGGCGTTCAGTTACTTTTTTGTTGTTTTTCTATTTATCGCGTTTAAATTGATTTTCTATAAGAGATTTTTGATTGAATTTGATCTTGGCGTGATTATGCTTGCGAGTCTTGGTGCATATTTGATTTTTAGGAAATTTTATTTATCCGTGTCGGGGAAAATTACGCTTTATGCTATTGTTTTTGCTTTGATTGCGGCAACGCTTTATGGGACGCTTTTGTATAAGCCGTTTATTTCCAAGGCTGAGCTTGATGATATACAATCGCTTTCAAAAACCGAGAAAACCAGTGTTGTTGTTGCAACAAGCAGTTTGCACGCTCCGTGGTTGTTGGGTTTTAGTGAAAGGCCGACAATCGCGCCCGGGATGTTTGATATGAATAGGTGGGATTTTGGTGATTGGCAAAGATTTTGGAGAGGGAGTATGGCGGATCATTTGATTCTTTGGCAGGATTATAAGGATATTCAGGGACCTTTATATTTATTTTATGGCTTGCGTGAGCCATGGCCTGATTTTAAAAATTTTCCTATTTATAAAAGAATTTCAAATTTTGTTTGGAGATACGTTCCCGGAGAAGTTGTTAATCAGGAAACGAGCGATAAGTCTGTCAAAAAATAATTTGATGATTTTGTGGACGAGATCGTTAAGCTAGTGGTAAAATATTTTGGTGGTTGCTCAAGAACTATTTTGAGTTACCATTAATAATAAAATATATATTTTAACCCCCCTGTATTATGTTCAAGAAACTATTCTTGAATGAGAGAATGCAGAAGTTCACCGCTGTACTTACAGCTTTGAGCGTTTTTGTGTTTTCCGTTTACGCGGCACCTGCGGTATATGGTGCATTTTGGAGAATCAATCCCGATACTTTAGAGTGGGATAGCACTCCGGACGATGATAGTGAGTTTATAGCCGGTTATGGTTATGGTTATAGTTTTGAAGATGGAGAATATATTTATGGTTATGGTTATGGCTATGGCTACGGTTATGGTTATGATAGCGGAGAATATTCATATGATGATGAAGGCGATGTGACAATTGATGGGGACATGACTTCTGTCAATATGTATAGCTATGGTTATCTTTTGGTTCCCGCTGCGTCCGCGTCTGCAGTTAGTGATGCAACAGTTTTTTATACAGTTAGAAGTCTTACTATAAATGATGGTTCTGCATCTGTTACGATTCCAACGGGGACACGTATAACTCTTACGGGTGGTACTGCGAACGATTTGAAAATGCAAGTTGATGCAGCTCCTTCCGGAGACGGATTTAGTTATGCAGGTTATACGAATTATGGTTTGATGGAGTTTAGCGATAAGAATGGTATTATTACGGGCATGGATTTTAGTCCAAGCATTGAAGTTACGATTCCTACGACCGGTGTTGCGGATAGTACTGTGCTTGAGGTTTTTTATAGCACAGATGATGGAGCTACGTGGGTTGATGATTCTAACACCTGTACGGTTTTAAGTAACGAATGTACGTTTGAAATAGATCACGCAACGCAATATGCGGTTGGTAATGATGTAGTCGGACCAACGGTTTCGAATGTTACCGCTACAACGTCAAATGGTTCGTATAATGCCGGTGATGCCGTTGCCATTACGGTTACGTTCACAGAAGCCGTCACGGTTACCGGTACTCCAAGAATTGAACTTGAGACCGGAGATACAAATAGATATGCTACATATGCTTCAGGTTCAGGTACAACAATTTTGACATTTACTTATACCGTCCAGTCCGGTGATACATCGAGCGATTTGGATTATGTTGCTACAAGTTCTCTTGGTTTGAATAGTGGCACAATCAAGGACGATGCAAATAATGACGCAACTCTTACTCTCGCGACTCCGGGCGCAACATATTCTCTTGGTGCAAACAAGGCGCTTGTGATTGATACAACGGCGCCTACGTTTACCGTTCAATATTATTCAGATTCAGATCTTGCGACTTCACTTGGTGATAATCCCGATTTGAAAGCCGGAACATATTATTTGAAGATTACCGCAAGCGAAACATTAGGTGCGGCTCCAACAGTTGCAATAGCGGCTGAAGGAACAGCAAACGATGTTACAACGGTTTCCGCGACAGCTGTTAGTGGACTCGATTATAAATATACAAGAACAATTGCATCTGATGCGGCTGCTGTTGGATCGGTTTTGGAAGACCTTACAATAACGGGTAGCGATTCCGCCGGTAATGAAGGAACTACTGTCAGCAACGAATCTACAAAAGCGGGTTATACAGATACAACCGCACCTTCTGCTCCGAGCCCAAGCCCTGCGGCCGGAACTTATTCAACAACTCAGAGC
This sequence comes from Candidatus Peregrinibacteria bacterium GW2011_GWF2_38_29, assembly GCA_000992695.1. Taxonomy (GTDB): domain Bacteria; phylum Patescibacteriota; class Gracilibacteria; order UBA1369; family UBA12463; genus UBA12463. The sequence goes on from LBUS01000008.1 coordinate 15,824, forward strand.
GTGCAATTATCTTCGACGGGTAGCACGTCTATCAGATATTCCACATCTTCCGCTCCTACGACTTGTTCCGAAGGCACCGAATATACGACTTCAATAACCGTTTCTTCAACAACCACGATATATGCAATCGGTTGTGATGATGCGGAAAACGTTTCTTCAAGCTCAACTTCCACATTTACAATTGGCGGAGGTGGAGGTCTTGGTGGAAGTGGTGGAAGCGGAGATTCCGTTGGACTTCCCGTTTATGGACTGCCAACAACTTCTTCAAATACACCTCTTGAGATAAAACAACCAATTGATTTGCCTCCAACGGGTTTGTTCTCAAGACCGGTTGTTTTGTCCAGTACATCGGGTAACGTTTCAGTCAGTATTCCAAAAGATACGATTGCTACAGATGATGCCGGCAAACCTTATTCCGGAGTTATCAATCAACCACAAGTTTTGCCTCTTGGAAGCGCTCCAGCATTAGCACCTGCGGGTAATCAAACAGTGTATGTGGTTTCCGTTAAGACTGATGTTCCCGTACATTTCTCAAAGAAAATCAAGATTACAATACCTTTGCCTTCAACGGTTAATCCTAATAGCGCGTCCGTTTATTATTATAATGAGCATACGGGTGTATATGAGTTGCTTGTAGGAACGCCTACGGCGGATGGAAAAGGCATTGAAGTTGAACTTGATCATCTTACGAAATTTATCGTGACTGTGCCTGAGACATATGTTGCGGGATCATTCCTTGATTTGCCTGCAAGTCATTGGGCAACTGAATATGTAAAGAAGCTTGTTGATAAGGGCATTGTTAAGGGAAAACCTGGAAATAAATATGAACCTTCAGCCGTTTTGACTCGTGCTGAAATGGTGAAGATTGCAATGCTCGCATTTGGTAAAAAAGTACCTGCAAGTGTTACAAAAACTTCGTTTAAAGATGTTAAAACAAGTGATTGGTTCGCGCCTTATGTTGAGATCGCAAAAGAACTTGGAGTGGTTGGAGGATATGATGATAATACGTTTAGACCCGGCGCATCCGTTTCAAGAGCGGAAGCATTGAAAATATTACTTGTTGCCGCGGCTAGAACTTTGACGACAGATAAAACCATATCGTTTAAAGATGTCGCCGCTAACGCATGGTTTGTTCCATATCTTAAATTCGCGGTTGCAAATAGTGTTGTCGCCGGTTATACGGATGACACATTTAGGCCTGTAAATTCCGTTAATAGAGCGGAAATTGCAAAGATGACCGTTAAGTTGATGGAGCTGAAGTAAATAACAAAATCTAAAATCCAAATTGTTCCAAATGAATTGAAAATGACAAATGAGTGATAGAGATTAAAGATTGAAACTGAAATTGAAGGAAGGGTTCTCAAAAAGGACCCTTCCTTTTAAATAATTAATTTTTAATTTTCAAGAAGAGAATGAAGGCAGTGTGATTATCTAATAATGCAGTAGTTGCCAAAATTACCATTGATATTTTAATAAATTTATGTTAAGATATTAAGAATTGTATTAAAAATAAAAATTAATATATAATTATTAAAAATAAAAATTAACAAATTTGTTTTATGCACACTTTAAACACGTTTTTTAAAAAAGCCAGAAGTTTTTTGGTAAAGACTTTAATTTTTGCCATGGTTTTTTCGGTATTGAATTTGCCTATGCCGCAAGCTTTTGCGGTTGGTGAGACCGGAACAATTTCAGGAACCGTTACTTCAGGAGGCAGTCCCGTTGAAGGCGTTGAAGTTAATATTCTTTTAATGAGTGATTCCGGTCCGGACGCATGCGATATTGGGGAATGCGTTGCAACCACTGATGCGAGCGGAAATTACAGTATTTCCAGTATACCCGTCTATGCGGACTGGAGTGTTTTTGCCAGAAAAACAGGATATTTGGGGTCTATGTCTCATGAGATTCCCGTTACAGATGGTGGCACAACCGATGTTGATGTTTCTTTGACCGAGGGAGTTGGAGATAGTGTTTCCGGTACGATTACGGATGGCACAAATCCCGTTGAGGCTTTTGTTATATTTTTTGGTGACAATGGAACTTGGAATATGGGGAATAGTTCCGTGGACGGTTATTATAGTTTTTCGGGACTTTCAGCCGGTACGTTTTTTGTGTATTCCGGCACTGACAGCATGGGATATTTTAATGATGCCGTTGTTATTTCCAGCGGATCGAACGATTTTGACATTATTCTTGTGGGAGAACCGCCACAAGTGGTTTACATGGGTCCATCTAATGTTATGGCAACTTCCGTGGATTTGACGGGCACGATAAGTTCTAATGGAGGTTCTGATATTACGGAAATTGGTTTCAATTATGGTTTGACAACCGGTTATGGTGACAATGTTTCCGCTACCGCAGGCGCGCCTTATACCGGTAATTTCACGCTTAGCATTACGGGTTTGGCTTGTAATACAACGTATCATTGGCAAGCTTATGCTGTTAATTCAAGTGTGACCGGGAGCAGTAGCGATAATACTTTTACGACCGGCGCTTGCGTTAGCACTCCGACGGTTCTTTTCGGTTCCGTTACAGATGTTACCACTACAAGTGCAACTTTGAACGGAAATATAACCAGTGTTGGTAGCTCAAGCGTTATCGAACGCGGTTTTAATTATGGTTTGACAACGAGTTATGGTACAAATGTTTCTTTGACGGCAGGCGCGCCTTATACGACCGGCACATATTCTTCCGCCATATCATCTTTAACTTGCGGTACAACTTATCATTATAGGTCTTACGCGATTAATTCAGTTGGAACGAACTATAGCGCCGATGCTAATTTTTCAACTTCTTCATGTGTCGGTACCGCTCCAACCGTTAGTACCGGTGCGGCAACATCCATTACGACAACAGGCGTGACTTTGAGCGGAAATATAACAAGCACCGGAAGCACTGACGTTATCGAGCGTGGTTTTGAATGGGGGCTTTCAAATACTTATGGTTATTCACAGGCTTTTACCGGATCGGGTCCTTATTCCGGTGGTTATTCATATGAGTGGCTTAGCGCTATTTGCGGCACAACTTATCATTATAGGTCTTACGCGATTAATTCAGTTGGAACGAGCTATGGGAATGATGTTACGTTTGCTACGGCCGCGTGTGAAGAAAGTGAAGAAGGAGTTGGCAGTATTCGCGGCGTAGTCGCAAGAGCCGCCGGAGGAATTATGCTTGGAGGGGTTTCCGTGACGGTTAATCCCGGGAATTATACAACTACAACGAATGGCAGTGGCGTGTTTACCGTTACCGATTTAACGGCCGGTGAATATACCGTAACCGTAAATAGTTCCGGTTTTACGGCTCAAACCCAGGAGGGCATAACTGTTACGTCCGATAATGAAGCTTCTGTTTCATTTTCTCTCGGCAGAGATGAAAGCGGTAGTTTTGCAGTTTCGGAGGTCAAAATATATACCGATAGAATTATCGTTAGATTTAATCATGGCGCGATTGATGGTACTTTTGATTGTTCAAATTATTTGATTGATGGTGAATCTCCGGAATGTATGTGGGGAGGCGGAACTGCGGCTACCGGATTTAACAGTACGTCCGCATTTGAGAAAAAACCGTTTGTTGAATATATGGGAGACAATGTTGTAATTAAAAATCTTGAGATTTCAGGTGAAGTTACGTTTGCCATTCCGGCGGATAACGGTATTAAAGATGGTTCAAATAATTTTTTGGAAGCTTATACCGTAACTGCTACAGCTGAAGAGTTAAGTCTTCCAATTATTTCCGATATTACTCCGGATAACGGATCTGTTGGCGATACTATAACCATCACGGGTACTAATTTTGGAGTACTTGGTGAAAGTGATTATATGGGTGATGATAATCATAAAGTTTTATTTGAAGCAGGATGGAATCAGACGACATATCAACCAAATCTTCCGGTTGAAGCGACTTATCTTGGATGTACCGGTGGTTGTTCTTGGGGTGCTACGCAGATTAAAGTTAAAGTTCCTACCGGCGCGAAATCCGGCCCTTTGAAAGTTTTCGTGAACGGAAATATGAATGATGCCGATTATAATGCGTTTTTTGATGTAGCCGGTTCATATGCGTTTAAAGTTTATTATGGACAAAATGATGATACAAGCACTCCAATGCCCGACGCGGACGCAGGTAATATACGTGCGCATATTGGTGGCATGAACGGAGAAGAATCACATTATGTTGGAGATGGAAACATGACGTATGATACCGATTCCGATACCTTTACGGTTGCCGGAGTTTCTTCCATGGGTTGGACTTTTGCGTATGACGTTACGGGAGCGCATTTAAGTTCCGATGGCAACGAAATTACAACAACCGAGACGAGGAATATATTTATTCCGACAAGCTATAGGACAATTTCCGGTACGATTACTCTCGGGTCAACTTGTACAAGTGCCGGACAAAATAAACAAGTTGTTGTTTTTCCATCGCCTCAGCAGGTGGATTTTGGCTCGGAAGGATTTAAATCCACACAACCGATTTTTGTGACAACGAATTCGGAATGTACTTCCAATTATACAGTCGGTGTTTCAACGGCCGGTATTTATCGTATGGAATCTCATATACCGCCGGATAAAGGCGGAACTACCGTTTCCGCTTCGCAGTTTGTTGATCCGGATGCTTTAACGGTTACCGTTAACGGCGAAAATATTACAGGACAAAATTTTACTTACACTTCCGCGACGCATAAAATCGTTGGTACGATTACAAAGCCTTCGGGCTCATTCGGAGATGATGAGAGGGATATGCTTTGGGTTTGGGCTTATCAGCCAAGGGAAAATGGAAGAGGTACAGGCACACAAGTTAATGATGATAATACGTTTACGCTTTATGTAACTCCCGGCGTTTGGAAGGTTGGTGTCGGTGGTTCAAATATACAATATCCAATTGAAGTGAGCGTTGAAGTTGATGGCACATATGCGATTGATCAACCTGATAAAGGTCCAAATATCGTTATCGCTCCTCCGTCTGATTTCATTGAGGGTTATGTTAAAGATGCAAATGGCGTAGGGCTTTCAAATTCAAGTATTTATGCATGGAGAGAGGGTGGTTCCGGAGGAGGGAATTCTATGACTAATAGTGATGGTTATTTTAAGATGTATGTTCAAGAAGGATCCAATTACCATGTTGGTGCGAATGCCAAGCGATATGGATATCTTGGGGAGTATACAGGTATAAACGTTAGTTCTTCAGAGCATCCGACTGTTAATTTCGTTGTTTCTTCATCGAGTTTTCATGCAGTGTCCGGAGTTATTACAAAGAATGGGAACGTTTTACAAAACGCTTTTGTTTATGTGACGGAAGGTGAATGGGGGCAAGGCGTTGCAAGTGGTGGAACGGATTCGAGCGGAGTTTATTCTCTTACGCTTCCGGATGGGAATAATCGATATATTCACGTTGGACTTCCGGGTTCGGGAGATGTTTATAAAGCAAGTTTGGGAGCAACGAGTGCCGATGCAACTCACAACGTAACAATCGTGACATCTGCGATTACAGTTCGTATTTCTCCCGCAAGTCTTTTTGATCAAGCTTTTGTTGGAGCTGATGATCCTACGAACCAAACAGGGTCATTCTCGAATACAAATGTCGCATCCGGAGATGCATCTTATAAAGAATATCAAATTGATGTTAGACGTCCTTCTTCAGGGTCAAATACACTTTATGTTCATGGGAATATTCCCGGATTTGGCCCTCTTGGGGAGCCGGAATCCGTGACGATAAACAGTGCCGGTTCGTTTACAGAATCAAGTGGAACCGCAAATGACGGAATTATTGAATATTCTTTGACCGGTTATCAAACCGTTTCAGGTACAGTTACCGGCGATAATGTTGTTGGTGCGTGGATATGGGCAGGCGGTTCAAATGGCGGTGGAGGATCTCCTGTTAACGATGATGGAACATTTTCATTTAAATTGAAAAATGGCACTTACGATATTGGAGTTGATAAGCCCGGATATATTGGAGGAAAAACCGAGATAACGGTTAGCGATGAAGATATAACCGATATTTCTTTAACTCTTACATCTGCATCGGATACAATCACGGGGATAATTTATTATCCAACAAGTTCCGCCGCATCGGGTGCAAGAGTTTGGGCTGAAAACGGTTCCGGTGGACATGCATTTGCAATGTCCAATGCTGATGGCACTTATACATTAAACGTTACCGCCGGAGATTGGACCGTTATGGCGGGACACGATGGATATTATTCGGATAGAGCGTCTATTACGGCTCCAGCAACAGGGGTAAATATTACACTTGTTCAAGACGCCGGATTTAATCCGCAGCTTAAAAATGAGCCTATTATTCCATCAGATGGTGGAGTTGTAAATGGAACAGGTATTAAGGTTAATGTTCCAAAAAACGCTCTTGGCACAGGCGCAACCGCCGGTACGGTTGAGGTTAAAAACACAACAAATATTCCCGTAACTTCGAGAACAAAACTTGTTGGTACCGCAAAAGAAATCACAGCTAAAAATGAGTCAAATCAGGACGTTAAAAATCTTGAAGGAGAGGCAACAATCGAATTCACTCTTTCAAGACAAGATTTGATTGATGAGAATGTCGACACTATTGCTGAAGCCAGTCGAATAGAAATATATTCATGGGACGATACGGCTAATAACTGGGTCGCTCTCTCAACTGTTGCAACGTTAAATCCCACGTCCGCCGCAACGATAGCTGAGCTTGATGAAACGTCTGCTGTTACTTTAACCGCATCCACAACTCACTTCTCGGCATTTGCTCCAATGTTGCCAACAGGTGAAGATGCTCCTGACGCACCTTCAAACCTTGAAGCTGCTGCCGGCGATGCAAGTGTTACACTGACTTGGGATGCCGTTTCCGGTGCTTCAAAATATTATGTTTATCAAAAGTCGGGAGACGTTTATCCTTATTTGAATGAGACAACTTCAACCAGTTATACCGTTAGTTCGTTAACCAATGGTACGGCTTATTATTTTAAGGTTTCCGCTGTTAGTTCCGGAGACGCCGAATCTTCCGCAAGCGGACCGGTTACAGCAACTCCTGTTGCCGCGGCCGTTAAAGGCGTTACAGTTACAGAATCGAGCGGTTCAACCGCTGTTGCCGAAGGTGGCGCTACCGATACTTATACTGTTGTTCTGGACGCTTTGCCTTCCGCAACGGTTACCGTTGCGGTTAGTGTTGGTGCCGATGTGACCGTTTCTCCAACTTCATTATCATTTACAACCGGCAACTGGGCCACTCCACAAACAGTTACGGTTACCGCTGTTGATGATTCAACTTATGAAGGGGCTGAAGTTTCAACTATTACGCATTCCGCTACAAGTTCAGATACGGATTATAATGGAATATCGATTAGTAGTGTTGTTGCTGCTGTTACAGACAACGAATCCGCTCCTACCGGTGGTCTTGGTGGAGGCTATATCGCGAACGAACTTCTTATTACTGAAAAGACTGAGATAGAAGTTAAGAAAACGGAGTTGATAGCGAAGGAAGTAATTAAGCAGGAAGTCGTGAAGAAAAATTTGCTTCCAAGGGTTACGGGTAAAGTAATTGTATTTAAAGATGTTCCTTCTTCGCATTGGGCGAGTGATTATATTAAAGTTCTTGCTGAAAGAGGGGTTTTGACCGGAAGGGCTGAGGCTCAATTTGATCCGGATGATTTTGTAACGCGTGCCGAGCTTACAAAGATTGTTACAACGTCTTTTTATTCCGATATTCCGGGTGAAACAGATACGCCGTTTATTGACGTGAAATTTAATAAATGGTATGCGCCTTATATTAAATTCGCTTATGAAAAAGGCATTGTTAAAGGCGCTTCTGATAATAGGCTTTTTAGACCTGATGATTTTGTAACGCGTGCCGAGGCTATTAAAATGGTACTTTCGGCTGCCGGAACAAAGCTTGCCGTTGACGTTGAGGCTGCATTTACAGACATTGACTACAGCGCTTGGTACATGCCATATCTTAACTATGCCACTGTTAATAATATTATTAGTGGATACAAAGATGGGGCGTTTGCGCCGGAAGGACGCATAACGCGCGCGGAAGTTTCAAAGATTGTGGCGAAGTTGATTGAAATGAACGAATCCAAATAACTCAAAAGTCAAAACTCAAAAGTCAAAACCACAACTTAAAGTTCAAAACTAAATAAAAAAGAGGCCGCTTGGAGAAATTCGAGCGGCTTTTTACGATAAAAATGCGTCTTTCATGGCTTTGTCGCAGTCGCAAGAGTTTGAATGAATTTTATCAATGTTTTTTATAGCTTCAATAACAACCTTTTTAACTTTTTCGTTGTTCTGTTTGAATACGCGGAGAACTTCTGTGCTTGTGACAGGCTTGATGTTTTTGTTTCCTTCAAGACCGGCGTCGTAGTCTGTGATAAGCGCAATATTCGCGTAGCACATTTCAAGTTCGCGAGCCAAAATGCATTCGGGATATTGGGTCATATTAATAACTTCCCAGTCTTGAGAAGAGAACCAGCGACTTTCGGATTTTGTGGAATAACGCGGACCTTCAATAATAACGACTGTACCGGTTTTGTGCGTTTTGATTTTGTTTTTTAGACATGATTTGTATAAAAGTTCGCGCAAAGAAGGACAATATGGGTGCGCTGATGAAACGTGCGCAACGTGTGGACCTTCAAAAAATGTATCTGCGCGATTTTTTGTGCGATCAACAAATTGGTCGCAAATAACGAACTCACCCGGTTTGATATTTTCTTGAAGACTTCCGCATGCGCATGGTGCAATGATTTGTTTAACGCCAATGCTTTTTAAAGCCCAAAGATTGGCCCTGTAATTGATTTTATGTGGTGGCGTGGTGTGAGATTTCCCGTGACGTGGCAAGAAGGCTACGGCGTGATTTGCGATCTTACCGATTGCGATTTTGTCACTTGGTTTTCCATATGGAGTTTTTATTTCAATCCATTTTGGATTTTCAAGGAGGTCGTAGAAGCCGGATCCCCCAATTACTGCGATTTTTGCGAGTGGCGCTGGGTTTTTCGCGGGAGTTTTTGAGGTTTTTTTAATCATATTTCAATAAGCTAAAAATTTTATGTGGTTGCAGTTTTTCTGCGCCTTTTAAGAATGCGAGGTTGATTACAAATGCGATTCCTGCTACGATTCCGCCTTGTTTTTCAATAAGATTGCATGCGGCTTTCATCGTTCCGCCGGTTGCGAGAAGGTCATCAACGAGTAAAACTTGCTCGTCTTTTTTAATTGCGTCTGTGTGCATTTCGATTGTATTTGAGCCATATTCAAGATCATAACTTTCGGAAACAACTTGATATGGAAGTTTGCCTTTTTTGCGAATCGGTACAAATTTTAAACCGAGTTTATATGCAACTGCCGCGCCAAAAATAAAACCGCGCGATTCGATTCCGGAAATTACTTGTGCGTTTATTTGTTTTGCAAAATCGCAAAACTGGTTGATCACTTCTTCAAAAGCTTTTGGTTCTGCAAGAAGAGGGGTTATGTCTTTGAATACGATTCCTTTTTTTGGAAAATCCGGAATGTCTCTAATGAAGGGCGCTATGTTCATAGCGAAAAAATTACTAAGTGCTAAGCGCACTAATTACTGTTAAATTACTAAGTTCCAATAACCTAATGGAGGAGTGCTAAAATTTTTAGCACTCTATCTACTATTTCATTGGGAGAATCTTGTACATTCCTGTGCCGCATTTCGCGCATTTTCCTTTCATAGCTTTTCGGCCTTTTTTGCCGAATTTTACTTCTTCCGCTCCAAGCATTTCTCTTTTTGCTTTGCATTTTACGCAATATCCTTCCATGTTTTTTAGGTTAAGAAATATTGTGTTAATTATACTTCGAAATCAAACACAAGTGAATACGAGTTGAGCTCAAGATTTTTAGGCGTGAGCTTAGACGTGAAGAATTTATTCCAGTCAAAAGTCGAATAATCCCTTAGGATAGGCATAAACGGAGTTGTGAGATAGCGAACTGACCTGTATTTTTCATCTCCGGTGAGATAAAAAATTGAGCTTGCGTCAAGGTGGATTTTCTCTTTATACATAAAATTGTGCGGAATGGCTTCTGCTTCAAATTTTTTTCGATTTTCGCCTGAGAAGATTTCTTTGTGGCGATGGCAGCCGAGAATTTCATTTGTATTTTTGTCATATGCAAATCCGTGAATTCTGCAATCTGTGTTTCTATGAGGATAAATTTGGCATAAATTTTTATCTAAAAATGGGCAATCGGTTTTTTGAGAGTGAAGAAATTTTGTTATGGATTGTTGGGCGGAATTGTGGGTCTCATAATCTGTATTTGGGTAAATTAATTTGATGATTGGCGTGTCTGATTTTGAATTAAATTCAGCGATGTGTTTGATCAAAGTGGTTTGTGATTTTTCCGCATGTCTTTCAAGGTCGCGACGAACCGATCTGTCTAATTTTTTAACGCCAAGTGAAATATAATAAGCTTCAACGAAGCATAATGGGAAAATTTGTTTGCAACAAACAACTTCATCAGAACATTTTGGAAGGCAAGGGTGCGATGTGAGTTTTTGGCACATAGAAGCGCAGGAACGCTCTATTTCAAGTCCGAGAGATTCGTATTTTTTGAGGATTTGGTCGATCATTTTTGATATTTTTGAGGATTTATTTTTTAACGAGGCAAATAAAAGTCTTTAAATAAGAGGACTCCGGAAAATAGACGGAAAGTGGATGATCTGGCGCTTGGCGAATAATATTTAATATCGAAAGGCTTGTGTTATTTTGAACTGACGCGCGTCTTAGCATGTATGAAAAATCTTCTTCATTCATATAATGAGAACAGCTCGATGTGACGAAAATCCCATTATTTTTGACTAGTCGAAGTGCGCCGCGATTGAGGAAGTGATAGGCTTTTTGGCCTTGTGCGATGTCTTTATTTGATTTGATGAGTGCCGGTGGATCCATGATTACCATGTCGTATAAATTTGTATCTTTTTCCGGCATATAATTAAAAATATCCGCGTTTTCGGTTGTGAAATCTTTTGATTTTATCTTGTTGAGTTTGGCATGTTTTTCGCAGAGGAGAAGCGCTAAATCAGAGCTGTCTACGTTGTGAACAGAGCTTGCGCCGTTTTTCATTGCGTATATTCCGGATGCGCCTGAATAAGAAAATAAATTTAGGATTTTTTTATCTTTTGAATGTGTTCCAATTTTTGCACGGAGGTCTTTTTGATCGAGAAAATATCCTGTTTTTTGGCCATTAATTGGATCGGAAATAAATTTGTAACCGTTTTCTTTGAATTCAATTTCGTTTTGATTTTCGAGTTCGCCGTATAAAATTTCATGCGTTTCTTCCATGTTTTCTTCTTTGCGGGTTGGCATTCCCGACTTTTCGATTATGGCTTTTGGATCGTATAAATCGATGAGGGCTTGTTTGATTAAATTACGTAGGTTTTCTGTTCCGGGCGTTGAAATTTGGAGAACGAAAACGTTTTCATATCGGTCGATAACTAGCCCCGGCATGCTATCGGATTCGCCGAAGATAAGCCTGAACCCAGTTGTTTCGGTTTTTGGGCCATATCCAAGAAGTATGCGTTTTTCGTTTGCTTCGATTAGGCGATTTTTAATCCAGTCGAGATTTATTTCGGTTTGATTGAAGTCGAAAATTCGTACTGCAATCATGGAATTTTCAGAATATGTTCCTGTGCCAATTATATTATTGTTGGCGTTTTTGACGTAAACAAGCGCGCCGTTTGTGATTGTTTCATCAATTTTCTCAATAGCTCCGGAAAAAACCCAAGGATGGCGGAAAATTACGTTGGTTTCTTTGCGGGGTTTTAGGGTGACGATAGGGTACATGGTTGTATTTTAACATATGATGCGCTTCAATATGTCGTAATTTAAGGGTAGTATGTTTTTGACATGAGTTATAAATCCAAATTACGTTCAAAATTGTATGCGCCTGAAGAGGGGTATGATTTGTATGCGGAAGAATATGCGACGGCTAAAAGTTATCAATCTTTAGATGAATTTGAAGAGGGCGTTTTGATGGAAATGGTTAATGGTCTTGGTGATAGTGGTTTTTTGAAAGGTAAAAATGTGCTTGATGCCGGATGTGGGAGCGGCCGTATTATTGGTAAACTTAAAAATCTTGAGGCAAATATTACGGCGATTGATATTTCTGAGAAGATGATTGAAATCGTGCGCAAGAAAAATTCCGGAGTTGAAGTAGTTAAAGGGGATGTGCGAAAAATGCCTTTTGAAAGCGGAAAATTTGATATTGTGATTGCGCCGTTTGTTATTGTACATATGAAAAAATTGGATGCGTTTTTTGAAGAATGCTATCGAGTTTTAAAGACCGGTGGAACTTTTATTTTTACGAATGTTAATCAAAGGAAAGCGCCGAAATTAAAAATAAAACATCATGGAGAAATTTGCATCGAGTCCTATTATCACATTCCGGAACAGGTGAGGGAGGCGGTTAATAACGCATTTTTTGTGATTGAAGAAGAGAAGTTCGTATATAATGGAGAAGTTTGGATTAACCAGATAATTAAGGCTAGAAAATGAGATTTTTAGAGATGGACGGGACGGATTGCTTATGTGAATAAATGGTTCGCTTTTTATGTATGTGAAAATAGGCCGATGAGTTCTGCGGAATCTATGATGTGGCTTTTCATTGCGGATTTTAATTGGTCTGGATTTGTTGAAGAAGGCAGGTCGAGATGTGTATTTAGTGCGAAAATTTTGAAGAAATATCTGTGGGTTCCGGAAGGTGGGCATGGTGGATGCCAGCCGTTTGTTTGCGCACTTGTGATCCCTTCTGTGGCGTTTGATGGAACCGAATTTTCTTTTATTTCAGTCGTTTTTGGATCAATGTTCCAAGCCGTCCAATGCGTCCATAAGCCAACCGGTGCATCCGGGTCGTCGACTATTAAAACGAGACTTTGTGCGGTTTCTGGTACGCCTGAAACTACGAGTGGGGGATTAATTCCTTCGCCTTTGCATGTGTATTTTTCGGGAATAGGTTTATTGTGCTCAAATGCTGTGCTCGTTATTTTCATGCTTTTATTATAATATACAAATATGAATTTGAGTGCATTAAATGAAATTTTGAAAAATGAGCCTGCGTTTCGAATGAATCAGGTTAAAAAAGCGCTTTTTCAAGAATTTAAAGAAACTTGGCATGAAGTTACGAATCTTTCTTTGAGTTTGCGTGATGTTTTGGCTGATAGATGCGATTTAAGCATTACTGCGCAAATGAATATTTCTAAAGACGGAAGGTCTGAAAAGGCTTTGATAACCCTTGCTGATGGTGCGAAAGTTGAAACGGTTTTAATGCGACATGGTCATGGTACAGGAGGGCAGGGGGCTTCAAAGGTGCAAGAAAATGGTGATGATTTTGATTTTGAAGATGATGGTGCGATCGAAAACTCCGGCGCGACCGAAGGGAGCGCCAAAGAAAGTCCAAAAGGGCGCAATACGGTTTGTGTTTCTTCACAAGTTGGATGTCCGCTTGCGTGTGAATTTTGTGCAACCGGGAAGCTTGGATTTACGCGCGATTTAACTACTTATGAAATCTTGGAACAGGTTATTTTTTGGGCGAGGCTTTTAAAAAAAGAAGGTGCGAAAATTAGAAATATTGTTTTTATGGGCATGGGTGAGCCACTTTTAAATTACGATAATGTTCTTGCGGCTGTGAAATTATTGAATGATCAAAATGCTTTTGGGCTTGCCATAAGGCATATTTCGATTTCGACGGCTGGTATTGTTGAGAATATTCGCAAATTTGCCGATGAAAAAATGCAAGTTAATTTGGCGATTTCTTTTCACGCGCCTGATGATGAGCTTCGAAGAAAATTAATGCCTATCGCGAGGAAATATACGATAAATGAGCTTTTGGATGCTGTTAATTATTATGTCAAAAAAACGAATAGGCGAGTGATGTTTGAATATATTATGTTGAGTGGAGTGAATGATACGGAAGAGTGTGCGATTAAACTTGCAAAATTAATGTCTCGACCTTTATATTTTGTGAATTTGATAAATTATAATCCGACAGGAGTCTTTAAACCTTCTTCTGGAAATCATATAAAGATTTTTAAAGATTTTTTAGTGAGCAAGGGAGTGGTTGTTACGGAAAGATTTCGATTTGGGACTGATATAGATGCGGCTTGCGGGCAGTTGGCGTGCAAAAAATATTAATTAATAAAACAAAATAAAATGCTTATCATCATTGCGAATGTGTTGGTTTTAGTCGTGACGATTATTTTGCTTTATTATGTTACGAGCGGCGCACCTTATTTGCCAACGACTGATAAAAATGTTTTGAAGATGGTGAAATTTGCGGGTATGAAACGCGGGCAAAAAATTCTTGATGTTGGATCCGGTGATGGAAGAATCGTTATTGCTTTTGCGAAAGCGGGTGCGGAAGCGCATGGGTTTGAGATAAATCCAATTCTTGTTTGGATGTCACGCAGGAATATAAAGAGGGCCGGGCTTCAAGGAAAGGCGTTTATTCATTTTGTAAATTTTTGGAAAAGAGATTTTTCGCCTTATGATTTGGTGATTGTTTATCAGATTACGCATTTGATGAAAAAGTTTCAAAAAAAGTTTGAAAAAGAACTTAGACCAGGTACAAAAATACTTTGTAATTCATTCTTTTTACCTGATTGGAAAGCGATAAAGTTTGATAAGCCGCTTTATCTTTACGAGAAAGTCAAAATGAGAAAGTCAAAACTGAAAAGCTAGATTTTTACGGCCACTGGCAAGTAAAATTTTCCGATTCTTCTTCGCTACGGTCGATATATTTTGCATGGAGAATTTCGTGTGCTTTTTTGCTTCCCAGTTTTCCAAAATATTCTTTATAAAGTTGTTTTACAAATTCATTATCATGAGAAGTGCGGTATTTGTGTTCTTTGTCGTATGCAAATAATGCGTTTCTGCGTTTCGCGAGAACTTCTTGATCATTTGTCCATTGGCCTGTGCCACCGATGCAACCTTTTGGGCAGTTCATAACTTCAATAAAGTGATATTTGCTTTTGCCGGTTTGTTTGAGCTCGTTTAAAAGAGGTGTTATTTCTTTAAGGGAATTTACAGTTAAAATATTGAGTTTGTGCCCTCCGATTGTTAGCTTTCCTTCGCGCTTAAACTCGGAGTTGCGTATTCCTTGAATTTCAAATTTTTCCAGATTTTTCCCGGTTAAAAAGAAATATGCGGTTCTGAGTGCGGCTTCCATGACTCCGCCTGTTGTGCCAAAAATTGCTCCTGCGCCTGACGCAAGGCCAAGAGGGGAATCAAAGTCGAGCGATTGTGGATTTTTCGGATTTTCACCCGCTGCTTTGAAGTCGATTTTTAACGTATTTATAAGTTCAACGGTTTCTTTTGTTGTTAAAACGTAATCAAGATTTGGAATATCTTTATGAACCCATAGGTCAGGCTTTTTTGCTTCTTCTTTTTTCATTTCACATGGGGCGATAACAACGTGCACAAGCCTTTCTAAAGGAATTTTATTTTTTTCTGCGAAATAAGTTTTTACAATGCTTGCAAGAATCGCTTGCGGTGATTTTACAGTTGAAAGATGCGGAATTAATTCCGGATAAAGACGTTCGATGTATGTATACCAGGTTGGACAACATGTTGTGAACATTGGAAGATTTTTGTTTTTCGTAAGGCGATAAACGAGTTCATTCGCTTCTTCCATAATTGTTATATCTGCGCCAAGATTTGTATCAAAAACATAATCAAAACCCATTTGGCGAAGTGAACCGATTAAATTTTTAATGACGTTTGTGCCCGGCTCATAGCCAAGATATTCGCCGATTGAAACGCGAACCGCGGGTGCGATTTGGACGGTTAAGATTTTGTCACCCTTGTTTTTTAACAGATTTAATATTTCTTCGATCGTTTTTGCCATTTTGTATGATAAAATTGGTTTGTCTTAATACATTATACAATTTTTTATGATTAAAACACTAAAAGCTGTTTATGCGCATGATTTTGTTGGGAGTAGCGCGTTTTCCGCCGCGGATTTGAAATATTTTATTGCGAACGTGATTGTTATTGCTGTGCCACTTCTTTTTGCGCATCCGCAAATTGTTGTTGGAGCTATTGTTAATTTTGTTTTGATCTATGTTGCTATGAACTTTAAAGGAGGAAGGTTAATTCCGATTGTTATTTTGCCTTCGTTGGCCGTGCTTTTACGCGGAATTTTATTTGGACCGCTGACCTATTATGTTTTGATTTTTGCGCCTTTTATTTGGCTTGCTAATGCGATTTTTGTGATGGGTATAAGATATTTTTTGATGAAGAAATGGACGAATTATTGGTCGTTTGGAATGAGTGCGTTACTTAAAACCGCATTTTTATTTTCGATTGCTTTAATCTTTGTTAATTTATTCAAATTTCCTGCAATGTTTTTGCAAGCGATGGGGGCTCTTCAGCTTGGAACGGCGTTGATTGCGGGGGTGGTTTATTTGGGCCTTGAGAAAGTCCGAAAAATTTGACAGGTTGAGAGGAGTCTAATATAATTTACCTCCTATATTGTAAAAATATATTTTATGTCACAATCAAACGTAGATAGAAGGGATTTTGTTGTAACACATGATAGGGTTTTCGATGATTCGTCGCGACTTCGTGAGTTTACAGGTACGGATACTGAATACGCTCCAAAAGGAATTGAATTTGGTGTGGGCAGAGGAAATGATCCTATAAGTTGGTTTCCCGGTTCGCAAAATCTTGTTCGTCCAATATTTAGTCCTGATCGTTGTCTTGCGATTGACGTTGATGATTTAATGAGGAATTTGGCCGGCGTTAGGGGTCAATTGAAGAGGGCAACCGCTAGGGTTGGATTTGGTACAGATTTAAGCGTTTTAAGATATATTTTTAGTGATGAGTTTAGAGCGATGATCGCTGCTGATGGGGCGGATAACGTTGAGCTTGTTTTATCGAGTTCGAGCCCTAATCAACTAAGGGCGCTTAAGTCTAAAGGTATTAAGGCGGACGTTTGGCAATAAGATCTTACTCGAGAAGTTTTTGCTCGTAAGGGAAACATTGCGCATGATATCCAGGTCGTTTTGCAAGAAGGTGATCTTGTTAAGGAAGCAGAGCTTGCATTTCCGGTGTTTCCAGAGGTTTATCGTGATGCTTACGGTGAAGTATCTGATGATGGTTTGATTTTTCGTGGCATACTTGAGCGTCAGGATGATCCACATGATGGTTTATGGAATAGAACTGGTCATGATTCATATTTAACGTGTGTTTCAAGTCCGGAAGCCGTGGAGAGGGCTATTTCTATTGTTAGTGATATAAATTTTGGGGCTAACGCCAGACATCGTACGGCTAGAATGAGAGGATTTAGGATTAGTAATACTGAGGTTTTGTCTGGTTGGAATTCATCATTAGCGGCTTTGGCTACAACTTTAGATGCACCTAAAAGAGGTTAGGGATTTTTCATGAAAAGTTTAGAGCATTTTAATGTTGATGTGATTTTATGTGTGCGTGAAAATTTATGCGTTTATAGATAGTCAGAATTTAAAACTTGCAATTAAAAGCGCCGGGTGGAAGCTGGATTTTGAAAAGTTCAGAGTCTATTTGTGGCATAAATATCACGTCCAAAAGGCGTTTATATTTATGGGGTATTTACCTGAAAATAAGAAATTTTATGCTTATTTGAGGCGCGTTGGGTATATTTTGGTTTTTAAACCGATTTTGAAATATAAAAATGGCATTATTAAGGGTAATTGTGACGGGGAATTAATTTTGCATTGTATGTTGGAATATGCAAATTTTGATAAAGCTGTAATCGTGAGCGGGGATGGTGATTTCCATTGTTTGATTGAATGTTTAAAGCAAAGAGGCAAATTATTGGCGATTGGAGTTCCAAACAGGAATCAGTATTCTTCTTTATTTAGAAAATTTTTAAAATATTGTTTTTATATTGCTGATCAAAAAAGTTTTCTTGAATATAAAAGCGAGAGGCATGTGGATTAAGGACGTTCCCTTAAACTTAGCCTCTCATCGTGATAACGTTTTGATTTTATTACGCGGAATTTGAGAAGTCAATAAGGGTGGATAAATTTTTGTTAAATTTTTCGTGAATTTTTCGTTGGTTTTTTATTTTTGTAAAAGGTTTATGTGTAACCCCGTGTGCACAAGGGAAAAACTGAAAAAACTTGAAATAAATCTTCACTGCGTTTGATTAATTTCTGCGTTTTTTCTTCTTCGCTTCAGGCATGCTAAATACGCATGCCTTGCGCTACGAACCGTTTTTCTCGCATGTATTTGGTCGGGATGCTCGGATTCGAACCGGGGGCCTCAGCGTCCCGAACGCTGCGCGCTACCAACTGCGCTACATCCCGTTTATGGATTGAATAAAGGAATTGGCTCAGGTTGCGGGAAAATTACATTTGGAGCTTCTCCTTTTAATTTTATTTCAACGGCTGATTCTGCTGTGTATCCTAATTTATCGTGAACTTTCACTGAAATCAAATATTTTTCTCCCGGATTTGAATATTTCGGAACTTTGAGTGAAATGCGATTTGCGCCCATTGTGTCTGCACGGCGTAACATTCCATCAAAATAATATTCGATTACATCAACGCCAAGTGGTGCTGTGTAAGATATTTCTATGTCTATATTGCCGCTTACTTCGCTGTATGCCGTAGGGTAGAGAATTGATACTGTTGGTTTGCGATTTTCGGATGTTATCGTGTGAACGTCGCATGTTTCCGTTGGGGGAGTGCTGAGAACCGTTGGTGCTTGCGGTGCGGCTGGATCAGCAGGGGCTTCTGGCACCGGCGTGTTTGGATCCGTTGGAGGTGGCAGATTTAGACTTGGATCCGCCGGATTTTTTTGCATAATTGCGATCCAATCTTGGATTCCTTGTTCCCATGCCGGATTTGAGATTGGGTCTTTGTGGCTCTGAAATAAGCGTTTTTCCACAATTTCTTTAGGGCAAAATTCAGTCGCAATTTTATTTGTTTTCGTGTCTACTTCAAGCTCGTAAATGGAATTATCAATTTCTGTTGGCACTGCAAAACTGGCGAAGATTTCGTTCTTTATTTTGTTTGAAGGAGTTTGATTTGAAGGTAAAAGTCCGGAAAGTGTGCTGATTGCGACGTGTTTTATTCCGGACGGCGGCAAGAATTGTTCATCGGTTTTATCTTTTAAAATAAAGCTCATTACTTCTTTCCAAATTGGTGCTGAAATCGTGTATCCGTCTGCTGAATACGAGGTTGCAGAGCCATCGCTGTTTCCAGACCAAACCGCGACAACGTAACTTGGTGTATATCCGATGGTCCAAAGATCGACAGGATATGCCGTACCTTTTGATTTTGTTTTATTCGTTGAAGTTCCTGTTTTTGCGGCGTTTACATGTCCGTCGATATTGAGATTCGTGCCTACGTTAACCGATCTGTCTGATAAAATACTATTTATTAAATATGCAACTTGCGTATCTAATGCTTCTTTTGGTTCTTTATCTTTCCATTCTTCAATTATGTCGCCTTTTGCATTTTCAATTTTTAAAATTGGATAAAGATCTTGGCGATAGCCGCCTGTTGCAAAAGTTCCATATGCGGTTGCCATCTCCATCATTGTTACTTCACCTGCTCCGATTGCGAGAGGGTAGCCATAATCGTGGTTTTGGTCGAGAGTTGTTATGCCAAGTTGTGTCGCTAAATCAATAATTTGTTTTTGTTCGCCGGCTAAGAAATAAGCTTTAATCGCGGGGATGTTTCGGGATTTTCCGAGTGCTTGTCTTATGCTTACAGGTCCCATCCATTTGCCGTCAAAGTTCGATGGCTTGTCCGGACCAATTTTCGTCGGGACATCGTATAATACCGTTGATGGGCTGTATCTGTTTAAAAATGCTTGTGCGTATACAATTGGCTTGAAAGATGAACCCGGAAGACGTTTGTGTGTTGCTACATTAACCTTGCCGTCTATGTCATCATTAAAATAATCGCGTGAGCCAACCATTGCGAGAATTTGGCCTTTTTTTGGATCGGTTGCGATTAACGCACTATTTGAAACTTTGAGTTTTTCGTTGTCTTTTGCGCGTGCATCTATGGCTTTTTCTGCGGCTTCTTGTATTGTCCAATCAAGCGTTGTATAAACCTTTAAACCGCTTTGTTCCATTATTTCTTTTCCATATTTTTGTTCCAAAAGTTCTTTAACATAAAAGACAAAATGAGGTGCTTTTATGATATTTTTCATTGGATTAAAAGCGATTTTTTGTGTTTCTTGCCATGCCGCATTTTTTTCAAATGGAGTGATGTATCCAAGTTCAACCATGCGTCTTAAGACGATATCTGCGCGGCCTTGTATATATAATTTATGAGTTGTATCGAGATCGTATGTTTTTCCTATTAAACCTCTATTAAATTCATTGTCTTTTAAATCCGCTTCGGTTTTTATATTCCTTTTTTCGAGTTCTTCCGGAGTGAAAGTTTTTGTTAAAGTTGAAAATTTATGTTCGCCATATGGATTATAATAGCTTGGAAGTTGAGGAAGGGAAGCCAAAAGCGCACTTTCACCAAGAGTTAATTGATCGGGTGTTTTGTTAAAATAAATTTCAGAAGCTTTGCCAATTCCATATGCATTGTTTCCGTATGGGATTTGGTTTAAATACAGTTCAAGAATTTTTTGTTTTGGATAATATTGTTCAAGTCTAATCGCCAAAATCAATTCTTTTAATTTTCTAACGTAACTTCTTTCACGCGATAAGAAAAAGTTTTTTACGTATTGTTGTGTGAGAGTTGAACCACCGCGTTGGGCTAACAATCCGGTTAATTCATGTATTATTGCTTGCGCAATTCCGCCCATATCAAATCCTTTGTGATTCCAAAAGTTTTCATCTTCGATGCTTATTGTTGCGTTGACTACATGCGTTGAGATTTTTTCGTAATCTGTATATTTGCGATTCTCTTCGCCGAAAATTGAGTATAAAGAGACTCCATTTCTATCAAAAATTTCAGTTGAAAGAGTTGGTGAAAGGCTTTGTATATCTTTTACGTCCGGTAAACCGATTGAGAAAATGGCTATTAATAAAAAGAATAAAATTACTCCTGCTATGAAAAGAGATATAAATACTTTGAGCGCAAAAATAAGCGCGTGAATTATTTTCAGATGAATTTTTTCCTTGTTTAATTTTCTCAATTTAAAATTTTTACGTTCCGCGGATTATGCCGCCATTTGATTTAAGTGAGGAAAATATTTTCTTTTGATCTTCAGCCATTTCCTCCAGAGTGAGTGTTTTTTCGTCTGATCTAAGCGTTATTTTGAACGCTAATGCTCGAGAATTTTCGCCGAGACTTTTGTCCATGAACACATCAAAAAGTTCAACCTCTTTTATATGTAATGCACCTGATGATTCTATCATTTTTGTAACCTCTTGTACAGTTTTGGATTTAGGAAAAACGATTGAAATATCAATTTTTATTTCAGGAAATTTTTGGATAGGGGTATAGGTTTTTTTCTGAGTGTTTAGTTGTGCGAGTCTTGTGAAGTTTATTTCAAAGCATGCGATTTTTACATCTTCCAATCCGAAGTTTTTGAGAACGACCGGGTTGAGTTCGTAAACGGTTGCGATTTCGATTGCGTTTTGTTCTACATTTTCACTAACCGTTTTGTATGAAATGCATTTTGCAGGATTTGTATATGAATGATGTGATGTGTTTTTTTCACTTTTCAATTCAGTTGAGCCAAAAGCGCTTAAGAAAGCCTCAAATGCGCCTTTTGCTTCATAAAAAAGTTCTTTGTTTTTTGCCGTTTTTTTATTTTCAACAATAATTCCGCAGATATAATTTTCTTCAATTGGGAAAAAGCTTTTGTGTTCGATGAATGTGTGTCCGATTTCGTAAATTTTAAATCCATTAAATGATTTTATGTTTTGTTCAACAGCTTTTAGCATGTTTGGGATTAAACTTGTTCGGAGATGTGTTTGATCTTCGGATAAATGATTTTCAAGTTCAATGTGTAATTCTTGTGGAAGCTTTGCGTTTGTAATTTCTCGTTTTCCATAGAATGAATAAGTTTGAACTTCTGTGAAGCCTAAGCCAAAAGATAAGATGTCGCGTGCGCGATATTCAAGCCTTCTTTCGGCATTTTCAATAGGAAGTTTTGATGGAATATTTGGAAGAATTGGTTCAATTTTGCCATATCCATAAATGCGCGCAACTTCCTCGACAAGATCTTCCGCGATTGAAACGTCTTTTGTTGCGCGGAAAGATGGAACTGTGACTTTTATTAAATCTTTACCTTTCATTTTTGCTTTGAATTCGAGTTGTTCAAGAATCTTTATCATTTCTTTTGCAGAAATCTCCGCGCCGATTTTTGAACACGTTTTTGAAACACTCATTTCAACTTCTAAAGGCTTTTCGTTAAAGTTTTTAATGTCTGTAATTGGTCCGATTAGGTGGGCTTTTGGGCAAATTTGAAGAATTAATTCGCAAGCGCGAAGCAATCCTTGCTCTGCCAGTAGCGGATCCAGGCTTTTTTCAAATCTTTGAACGGCTTCTGTGCGAAGATTGAGTTTTGTGCCGGTTTTTCTGACAGATGTGGCATTGAAAGTCGCTGATTCTATAAATATTGTTTTGGTTTTTTCTGTAATTCCGGAATTTTCTCCTCCCATTACTCCTGCAATTGCGAGAGGTTTTTCTTTATCTGCAATAACTAACATTTCTTTAGATAAAATTCTTTTTTCTTTGTCGAGAGTTGTGATTTTTTCTTTATCTTCGGCTGTTCGTACGATTATTTTTTCGGAAATATTGTTTATGTCGAATGCGTGAAGAGGTTGTCCGAGCTCTTCTGTGACGTAATTTGTGACATCAACTATGTTATTGTGCGCACCTCTGCCAACGGCGTTTAGCTTTTTAGCAAGCCATTCCGGAGATTGTTTTACGTCTACGTTTTCTATAATAATTCCGCAATATCTTGGACAGAGTGTTTTATTTTTCACTTCAACTTCCATTTTTTGACCTTTCCATGGAACTTTTACTTTTGGCGTTGCTTTGCGAAGTTTTGTGCCAAGAATTACTGCAAATTCGCGCGCAATTCCATAGTGGCTCCAAAGATCCGGACGATGGGTGAGTGATTTATTTTCGATTTCGAAAATTACATCGGTGCGATTTAAAGCTTCTTTAAGCGGTATTCCGAGTTTTGGTTTTATTTCGGTTAAATCAAGAATTCCGCCCGGAGTTTGTTTAAATCGTGAATCTTCCGATAGCTTTATTCCGATTTCTTCTGCTGCGCAAATCATTCCTTCGCTTTTTACGCCCCTTATTTCAACGGTTTTTAATTCCATTAAATCTCCTTCGCCGTGCCATCTTGCTTTTGCGCCCGGAAGTGCGACTGCGACATACATTTTTTCATATAAATTATTGCCACCACAAACAAGAATAGTCGTTTTAGTTTTGCTTAAAGCTATAGTTGCGAGTTTTAGCTTTGTGGCATTTGGATGCGGATTTAATTCGATGATTTGGCCTGTAATAATATTTCCCCATTCTGCGCCTTCTTCATGCACGGATTCAACTTCCGCAACTTTTACACTAAATAAGTGCGCAAGTTCTTTTGCGTTTACATCTTGTGGTATATCAACGAATTCCCTGAGCCAATTTAGCGATATCTTCATCTAGAATTGATTTAAAAATTTTAAGTTTCCGCTCATAAGCAAGCGGATATCATCGATGTTGTATTTCATCATTGTTAACCGCGTTAGGCCAAAACCAAACGCCCATCCTTGATAAATATTTGGGTCTATTCCGCCGGCGCGTAACACATTTGGATGCGTCATTCCTGCGCCCATAAATTCCATCCATCCGGTGTGTTTGCAAACGCGACATCCTTTTGCGTCGCACAGCAAACACGAAAGATCGAGTTCAATTCCCGGTTCAACAAAAGGGAAATATCCAGGGCGAAAACGTACTTTTACAGGTTTTCCAAATAAGCGAGTCAAGAATTCCGTCATAACTCCTTTTAAATGTGCGAGTGAAATATTTTTATCAATAAGCATTCCTTCAACTTGATTAAATGTTGCGTCATGCGATGCGTCTGTTGCTTCATAACGGAAAACGCGGCCCGGAACAATGATTCTAAGCGGTGCGCCATATTTTTCCATTGAGCGAACTTGAAGCGGTGACGTGTGTGTTCGCATAACCATTCTTTTGTGAAAATCGTGATATTTATCTTTGATGAAAAACGTGTCTTGCATGTCACGCGCAGGGTGAGTTTCCGGAATATTGAGGCTTTCAAAATTATAATATTCGCTATCCATTTCAAGGCCATCGATAACTGCAAATCCCATTTGTCCAAAAATTCTTTCAACATCGCGTTGAACTTGGAAAAGGGGATGCAAATGTCCTATTTGAAACTTTGTTCCTGGCATGGTTGTGTCAAAATCGTCATTACTGCATGCTTTTGCGAGATTTTCTTCTTCAAGAAGTTCCATTCTGCCTTTAAACGTTTTATCTATATCGATTTTTACCTCGTTGGCGAATTTGCCGATGACGGGTTTTTCTTCTGCGGAAAGGTCTTTAAGGCCTTTTAACATTATTGTTAATTCGCCGTTTCTTCCGAGATATTTTATTTCTATATTTTTGAGCTCATCTTGTGTCTTTGCGGATTCAATTTCTTGAATGATACGAGCTCGCAACTGTTCGAGAAGGGATTTCATATGAGTAATTTATCTCAAAAACGATCATTTGTCTATGGTTTTGCTTCAAAAAATCCGTCATGTCATGGGAATCTATGCAATGAAATAAATTAAAAATTGCGTAATATTTTTTTGCCCCGGGGCAAAAAGTTGTTATCAAAAATGGGATTTATTATTAAATTTGTACATAAAAAAGCCCCGATTACTCAGGGCTGAGTCTGTCCTTACGGATCATAAAAAGGCCTCGATTGCTCGAAGCCTTTTTAATGTGAACGGGACAGGCTTCTTCGAAGACTGTCCCTGTTTGTTGACTATCGGACTGCATCCTTCAATGATTTTCCGGCTTTGAAAGCTGGGAGTTTCATTGCAGGGATCTTGATC
>LBUS01000009.1 GCA_000992695.1 Candidatus Peregrinibacteria bacterium GW2011_GWF2_38_29
ATTTAGCCGCCCGCAAACGCAAGCGAGGGATGTTTGGATTTGTTGTGTATGGCATGTCCATATTCTACAAGGGTGATGCAAAGGTATTGAACCATTACAGGCCCTTGCTTTTTTTGCGATTTGTTATATTATAAATACGCGAAGGTTCTTTTACATGATCGCGTGCCTGTTTTATTACAAGCATGAGGAAAGTCCGAGCACTATCGGAAAAATATAACGGGTAACACCCGTCGTCTGCGTTCCAATCAAACAAAACCGCAGATAGAGAAAGTACCACAGAGACAATACTAGCCGCGCACAGGGTTTCGGCCCGACTGCTCGGTGAAAGGTGAAAAGTCCGCTTAAGCGGAGATCTTCGGGCAACCGAAGGGTACGGCAAACCTTATGTAGTGCAAGGTGGGCTGGAAAGATTCGAGCGATAGCAAAGCTTTATCGCATTTTAAGTTCGTTTCCGAAACTCGCATCTTCCCACCGCAAGACGTTGCGCAGTAATGTGCAAACAAGATAGATGATCATGACGCCTTTTTATAATCGGCGCACAAAACTCGGCTTATTAAAGAACCTTCGCAATTAAAAAAATATTGCTATAATGATCTCATGAAGAAAAGTGAGATTGTTTTTGGACTTCTAAAAATTCCGGTTGATATGGCGGCAATTATGCTCGCCGCGGTTTTTGCATATCGATTACGCGCAATTGAAGATCCAATCCCGGGCTTTCACACGCCATTCACTCTAGATGTATTCCAACCATGGCATGAATATATCGAATTCAGCACTATTCTGGCAATTATCCTTATCGCCATTTTTGCGTTCAACCGCATGTACGCAATGAAAATCACAGCTTCGATATGGAAAGAAATTGGCAAAATTTTACTTGCAACAACGGTTTGGATGGCGCTTATAATCGCTTATTTTTTCATAATAAGAGAATTTCCGTTCTCACGCCTTGCGCTTGGATATAGCTGGCTTTTAACAATAATCTTTGTTACTTTTGGAAGAATTTTAATAAAAATAATTCAAAAATCATGCCTACATTATGGCATAGGAAAAACGAAAGTCCTTATTCTTGGTGAAACGGATATCGCAAATATAGTCAAAAAAGAATTGTTCGCACGAAATGAATACCATTTAATTCAACCGGAACAAACGATCACATCAATTGAAG
Organism: Candidatus Peregrinibacteria bacterium GW2011_GWF2_38_29; assembly: GCA_000992695.1. Lineage (GTDB taxonomy): Bacteria > Patescibacteriota > Gracilibacteria > UBA1369 > UBA12463 > UBA12463. The sequence continues at coordinate 1,166 of LBUS01000009.1, forward strand.
ATCTAAAGAAATTCATAAAACGCGCAAAAATAGATGAAATAATTCAAAGCAAATCAAGTCTGCATAAACGTGATATTTTCCAGATTTGCCGCGAAAATCACATAATCTATAAATTTATTCCGGACCTTGTCGAAGTTCAGCAAATCAATATAGATATAAGTGAAATAAAAAGCATTCCAATCCTCACAATGAAATCAACTCCACTTGAAGGCTGGGGTCGCGTCATAAAAAGAGCATTGGACATTTTTGGCTCATTCATGATGTTAATTATCGCTTCACCAATCATGTTGGTTACCGCAATTTTAATAAAATGCACATCAAAAGGCCCAATTCTCTTCTCGAAAAAAGACGACGGCTCCCCTGTTATGCGCATCGGACAATATGGAAAAAAATTCAGATTCTTCAAATTCCGCACAATGAAACCAAACACAGATGGCTTGAGATACACAGAACTCGCACATTTAAACATTCGAAAAAACTCCCCTCTTGTTAAAATAAAAAATGACCCGCGCGTGACAAAGCTTGGTAGATTTCTTCGCAAAACAAGCATTGATGAACTGCCGCAATTATTTAACGTTTTAGCAGGGAACATGAGCCTTGTTGGTCCACGCCCACATCTTCCGGAAGAGGTTGAAAAATATCGCGAATCAGATAAATTTGTTTTAACAATCAAACCCGGCGTGACCGGAATTTCGCAATCACAAGGCAGAAGTAACCTTGATTTTGACACAGAAATCAAGCTCGATACCTATTACATCCAAAACTGGGCAATTTGGCTCGACATAAAAATATTCTTCAAAACAATCTTCGCGCTCTTTAAAGGATACGAGGAGTGACAACAATAGACAAATGAGATCAATCAAAGGCTTGCGCTGGACGTTTTTGAAGATAGTCGTGAAGCTTGTGTGGGCACGGTTTTTGCGAAGCAAAAGAACACAAGCTGAACGCTAGTGAAGATTTGCACGCTGGGCAAATCGAACGTATCTGAAAAAACGGCTAGTGCAAGCTATGGTATTACATTTGCATATCAGAAATCGTAACCGTATACTTAGAACATGATTCAACGAGTTATAAATTTTTTACTTGGCGACCGAAATAAAAAAGAAATAAACAAGCTTTGGCCAACTGTTCGCAAAATAAATTTGATTGAAGAAGATTACCAAAAAAATCTCAAATCTGAAGATATTCCACGCAAAACAGATGAGTTCAGACAACGCCTCGCAACCGGCAAAGAAACGCTGGACGATTTATTACCGGAAGCATTTGCTCTTGTAAAATATGCATGCCGAACTTGTGTTGGCAAAAAATGGACAATGCGCGGAAATGAAATGACTTGGGACATGGTTCCATTTGACGTTCAACTTCTTGGTGGAATAACGCTCCATCATGGCAAAATCTCAGAAATGAAAACCGGTGAAGGAAAAACACTCGTTTGTGTAGCTCCCGCATATTTAAACGCATTAAAAGACACTGTTTTTATCGTTACAGTAAACGAATACCTCGCAAAACGCGATGCCGAATGGATGGGTCAAGTTTATAACACTTTAGGTCTTACAGTTGGAACAACTCATCATGGCCAAACCGAAGAAGAAAAACGCGAGAATTATGCACGCAATATCGTCTACGGCACAAACAATGAATTTGGCTTTGATTACCTCAGGGACAACATGGCAACAACCATGGATAATGTTGTTCAAAAAAATCTTTATTATGCAATCGTTGATGAAGTTGATTCCATCTTGATTGATGAAGCTCGAACTCCACTCATTATTTCCGCCGCAGCCGCAGAATCAACGGATAAATACATGAAATATTCACGTCTTGTCGGACAACTTCGACCGGACGAAGATTATCTTATTGATGAAAAATTAAAAACCGCGGTTTTAACAGAAGCCGGAATCGCGCGAATGGAAGGCTTTCTTGGAGTTGAAAACATTTATACAGACATGGGCTTTTCAGAAGTTCATCACATCGAACAAGCTTTAAAGGCTAAAGCGTGCTACAAAAAAGACGTCGATTATGTTATTAAAGATGGCGAAATTTTAATTGTTGATGAATTTACGGGTCGCCTAATGCAAGGAAGAAGATATTCGGAAGGCCTGCATCAAGCCATTGAAGCAAAAGAAAATGTTGAAGTAAAACGTGAAAGCAAAACTCTCGCAACAATTTCATTCCAAAACTATTTCCGCCTATTCAAAAAACTCGCAGGTATGACAGGTACGGCGTCAACTGAAGCTGAAGAATTCCTTGAAATTTACGGCTTAGATACAATGGTTATTCCAACAAACAAGCAAATGATAAGGAAAGATCGCGCTGATGCAATTTATAAAAATCAACTCGGCAAATTCCAGGCTGTTGTAAAAAGAATCAAAGAATTAAACGAAAAAGGCCAACCCGTTCTCGTAGGCACAATTTCCGTTGAAAAATCAGAAGTTTTAAGTGAAATGTTAAAACAAGCCGGCGTTCAACATAAAGTTTTAAACGCAAAATATCATGAAAAAGAAGCTGAAATAATCAAAGACGCGGGTCAAGAAAAAGCCGTAACAATAGCCACAAACATGGCAGGTCGTGGAACGGATATCAAACTTGAAGAAATCGTAAAAAACTTTGGTGGACTTTGCATAATCGGCACAGAACGTCACGAATCACGCCGCATCGATAATCAGCTCCGTGGTCGCTCCGGTCGTCAAGGAGATCCGGGAGAAAGCCAATTTTTCGTTTCCATGGAAGATGATTTAATGCGCTTATTCGGATCAGATCGCGTCAAACGCATGATGGATATTTTAAAAATTCCGGATGACATGCCGATTGAAAATCGCATGATAAGTTCCGCAATCGAAAGCGCTCAAAAGAAAGTGGAAGGCCACAACTTTGACATCAGAAAGCATCTTGTTCAATACGACGACGTAATAAATATTCATCGCGAAATTGTTTACGCACGCAGACGCAAAATTCTTGAAAGCACAAATATCCGCACAGATATAATGAAATTAATTGAAGACTTTGCATCAGGCCTTGTTAGCAATTATACAAACGGGCGTGAAGTTAACGAATGGGACTATGAAAAAATCTATCTTGAAATAAAAAACCTCGTTCCTGATGCAAAAACTCCACTAACCCTTGAAATGATTCAACCAATCGCAGATCAAGAACGTCTTATGGAAGTCGTAACCGAGCATCTAACAAACGAATACGAATATAGAGAAAGCGTACTTCCTGATTCAAATATAATGCGTGAAATTGAACGAAGCGTTTATCTCCGCACAATCGACACACTTTGGATGGAACACATTGACGACATGGCAAGCTTGCGTGAAAGCGTTTCTTTAAGTGGCTATGGCCAAAAAGATCCTCTAACTGAATATAAAAACGCGGCATTTGAAACATTTAATAAATTGATGGGAAGCACAATGACAGGAACAGTCACAACTCTCTTTAAAATTCCGGTTGCCCAAATTGCGCATCAGCAAGTCATGATAAAGGCTCAAGAACAAAAAAACCTCATCACAAACGAAGATCAAATTGAAGCAGCTTTAAATCAAGATATCAGCGAAGATGCCCAGAAAAAAGTTGTCAGAATCGGCAACAAGTCCAACTCCAATTCAGGCCTTCCAAAAGTCGGCAGAAACGACGCTTGCCCATGCGGTAGCGGAAAAAAATATAAAAAGTGTCACGGGGCATAGTTTAAAAAACTCTATTCCTCTTCAGCGCAAAAACCAATATTCCACCAACAACAAATACAATTATTATTGGTGCTAAAAAAGCAACGCTCACATTAAATTTGTCCGTTAACACCCCCAAAACCGGCGAAAATATAACAAACGATAATCTTGTTATCATACTGCGGATGGAAAGCACTGTCGCACGCTTATTCGATGCAACAAGATTCTGAATAACGTTCTGCACAACAACAAGCAAATATCCCCAAAAAAAGCTCGCAATAACAATAAAAATAAGCATATATTGCGATTTAAAAAGGAAAAATAAAAGCCACGTCAAAATCAATGAGACTGGAATAGCAATAAGGGAAAAACCAACTCCGATTTTATCTTCAATTTCTTTCGCAAATTTTGACCCAAGACCGGAAACAATATTCGCAGCCGCAATAACAAGGCCATAATACAAAATCGGCAAATCAATGTACGACATATATTTTTGATAAAGCCAAAACGTCATCAAGGTAAAAGACAATAAAAAACCTCCATAAAACAAAATACTTCGAAGAGCCTTATTGTTCACAAAAGATTCTTTCAAAATCGCCTTAAAATGAGCCAATTTTTCAACTTTGGCTTTGTGAATTTTTGGTTCAACTAAAGTGAAATTTATCAACATCAAAAAGAAAAACGGCACAACAGCAACATAAAAAGGTAACCTCATGGAAATTGTTGCCAAAATTGACCCAGTAAAATTTGATATTGTTGCCGCCATTCTTGAATAAAAAAACATATTGCCCTGAATTTTTCGATATTTATCCTCTTCTTTCATTTCAATCAAAGAATCGTAAATCAAAGCCTCCTGCGCTCCAGAAATAAAACTCATGCCAATACCAAGTAAAATTTGTCCAATTAAAAATGGAACAAATCCCACAAACAAAGCAAAATAAACAAACCCGGCAAAAGAAAATACAGCTCCAACCGCAAGTGAAGTAGACCTTCCGTAAATATCCGCAAAATATCCCGAAGGAATTTCCATAACAACCATAACAGCCGCAAAAATAGCCTCAAGAATAAAAATATCTTCCATGGAAAATCCCATCCCACTCAAAAATGGCACCCAAATCGGTATAAAAAACATCAATTCTGTTAAAAAATACCCAACATTCAATTTCCAAATATTTAACCTAACGTTCATGTAAACAAGATTAAAGCTTGGCGACAACTAATGCAATAAAAAAGGACTACCGATTAAGGTAGCCTTTTTAATATAACCCCTCACTGTCCCACGTATATTAATACGAAATGAGGGAGTAAATTGGTGCAAAAATTATTTCGAAATCTCAAATTTCCACGCCGTCTCAACAATCTGATCTATTTTTGAAAATTTCTGCTTCCAACCTAAAACTTTTTCAGCCTTGCTCGAATCCGCAATCAAAACCGGCGGATCGCCCTCACGCCTTCTCTCTTCCACGACTTTAAAATCTTTTCCGGTAACTCGCTTAACCGAATCAATCACTTCTTTATTCGAATATCCATTTCCATTCCCAAGATTAAAAACTTCAGAAAAACTTTTTGTTAAATCAGCACCATCGCCAACCAGCTTTTCAAGATGATTTAGCGCTAAAACATGCGCATCCGCCAAATCAGAAACGTGAATATAATCACGAACACACGTCCCATCTTTTGTTGGATAATCAGTTCCAAAAAGTTTAAAATCACCATCCCCTTTTACAGCCTTAAAAATATTTGGAATCAAGTGCGTTTCCGGATTATGCTTCTCGCCAATCCCGCCTTCAGGATCAGCTCCGGCCGCATTAAAATATCGCAAATTCACATATGAAATCGCATGACTTTTTCGATACATTTCGAGCATTTGTTCAAAAATCAACTTTGTAACACCATAGTTATTAATTGGCTTTAACTCAGAATCTTCTTTAATCGGCAAAACTTTCGGTTCACCATAAACCGCCGCAGAAGATGAAAAAATAATTTTATTAATTCCATGTCTGCACATTGCTTCAAGCAAATTAAACCCACCAACGCAATTTACATAAAAAAATTCATTTGGATGAACCATAGAAAACCCCGCTTCAAGTCTTCCGGCAAAATGCATAACCGCATCAAATTGCTTCTCGGCAAAAGCCGCATCCACGTCCAAAGGATGACAAATATCAAACTTAAACAGCTTCACTCCTTTTGGAATAAACTCCTCGTATCCATGCGACAAATCATCCAAGATCGAAACATCATAACCTGCGCGCACAAGTGCACGCACCGCATGCGACCCAATATATCCCGCCCCACCTGTTACTAAAATATTTTTCATAATCATTAGCTTATAAAGAGGCTACGCAATGCAATACGTCGCCAAACGCTTTCAAGGCGGCAGTAATAGCCTCCTGAGAACCAGGAATAGCTAAATCATCTTCGCATACCACGCCTATCGTACCAGGACGAACGCCAGAAGTAACAACAAAATTATAATGAATTTTGCCTTCAGAAATAAATCCATCAGAAGTAAGCGCAACTTGCTCTGCCGCTAATCCTTTTCCAACAACATCACCAGCAATTTTCGTTAAAATCAAAGTTTGTCCAGCTTGATACAAAGGATTTCCCACAATATCCGTACTTGACCTAGATGCATCAACCATATAATTAAAATTTATTTAAATAATTGAAAATTTGAAAATTGAAAATTATTTGATTATTGATACTTGATTATTGATCATTTCCTCAATCCAATTCCTTCTGCACTGATTCCGCTTGATTTATTCTATCAAAATAAATATCTCTTGGCTTTGCACCCTGAACCGGTCCAATAAAACCGCACTCTTCAAGCTCATCCAAAATTCTCGCGGCTCTTGCATATCCAAGCTTCATACGCCTTTGCAACAGCGACGCAGACGCCTTTTTATGCTCAACAATAACCTTCAAAGCAACCTTGTATAAGTCCTCATCATTCAATTCTCCGCTCTCATCTTCAGATGCAAAGTGTGATTCCGGCAATCCTGAAATCTTCTCATCAGCAAGCTCTTGGGCAGTAACGGAATCATCATATTGCGGCTCCATCTGATTATTCAATTTAACAAAATTCGTAACATCTTCAATTTCCTTTGAAGAAACGTAAATTCCTTGAACACGGAACGGTCTATCCATGCCCGGCGCAAGATAAAGCATGTCTCCTTTTCCAAGCAAATCTTCCGCGCCAACGGTATCCAAAATTGTTTTTGAATCAACGGCCGCGCGCACAGCAAAAGCAACACGAGCAGGAATATTTGCCTTAATCAAGCCTGTAACAACATCAACGCTTGGTCTTTGCGTCGCAACAACCAAATGAATTCCAACCGCACGAGCAAGCTGCGCAATGCGACATATATAAGCCTCAACTTCATTCTTCGCCGCCATCATAAGTTCCGCAAGCTCATCAATAATAATCACAATTCTTGGCATTCTCTCTTTAGTATTTGGATCTTTATTATGATCAAGAATATTTCTATGCTTTGTTTGTTGAAATAAAACATATCTGCGATTCATTTCCGCGACAACCCATCTAAGCGCAATAACAGCCTTTTCCGCCTCTGTAATAATCGGAGCAAGCAAATATGGCAAATTGTTATAAGAAGTTAACTCAACACGCTTTGGGTCAACCATAATAAGCCTCAAATCTTTTGGCGTATTTTGATATATCAAAGATAAAATAAGCGTATTAATCCCAACCGATTTACCGGAACCCGTTGTACCTGCAATCAACAAGTGTGGCATAGAACCAAGATCTTCAATAATCGCCTTACCTGCAACGTCGCGTCCAAAAGGTATACGAAGCGCAGAATCAATATCTTGAAATTCCTTGCTTTCCAAAACTTCCTTCAAATGAACTGTCGTACGTTTATCGTTTGGAACCTCAATTCCAACAAGAGATTTTCCCGGAATCGGAGCTTCAATACGAACCGATTTTGCGGCCAAAGCAAGCGCCAAATCATCTTTTAATCCTATAATTTTGGAAAGTTTAACTCCTTCGTGTGGACGCAAAGTATATTGAACAACCGTTGGTCCAACGTGAATCTCATGCATCGTAACTTCAATATTAAATTGTTCAAGCTTTCTTCTTATTTTTTCCGCATTATCTTTCAAAACATGCTCATCCGAATTAATGGCTTTTGCGGGCGGCGCAAGCAAATCTAAAGTCGGAAACTTCCATTCAAATGGAACTTCTTCTTTTTCCGGAGCGTCGCCTTTTATAGAACCCTGGCTTCTCCCATCAATAATTTTTATATCATCTTCTTCAAGTTCAACCTCAACATCCATATCCTCATCTTCGTTCATTTTTATAACATCCTCTTCAATCTCTTCCTGTTTAATTTCAGAAATCGGCGTTTTTCTAATAAATATTTCAGGATCGCTCTTTTCATTATATTCATGATCCTCTTTCTCATTCACGCTCCTTACGTTTATTTCCGGCTTAAACAAGGCTAAAATCTGCGCAAGTGGAATCGAAAATGCAAATAAAACACCAATTAAACATATGGAAATAAAAACAATGCTCGATCCAAAATGTCCAATCTGCAAAACCTCTCTAAATAAAAAGTTTGTAACAAACCCAATAAGTCCACCATATTCACCGTTTTTCCCAACTATAAATATATCATCAACTCCAACTGATAAATGAAAAATACTGAGAACGGAAAGCATGATCAAGCTAACTCCAAAAAGTCTTGAAAATCCCAATTGCATTTTTTTAGATAAAAAAAGCATGAATGAAGCCAATCCTAAAAGAACAGGCATCGCATAAATTCCCCATCCTAAAATTGGCCTAAAAACAGCATTAATTCCATCGCCAATTATTCCAAATCTACCTTGCAAACTCAAAACCAAAGCAACGGCCAAAACAAAATAAATAACCGCTTTGACATCACGCGCCACGGTTGTTTCAACCTCAAATTTAAAATTGCTCTTTCTATTAGAGCTCGAAGCACGCTTATTCGAAGCAACACGACTTTGTCGTCCTCTTGAACGCCTTCTCATAACAATTAAATTACATTGCCTTAAATATACATAAAATCGAGATTTTCCTCAAGATGTTTGATTGTGCTTACCATCACCACCAATAGCCTCCCTATCAAGAAGAGCTTTTGCAATCAAATGAGCAGATGCATGAAAAACAGCAACCCTACGTCGCGAAGCATCTATAAGGCGAAATAACTCAGCCGTTCCGGGATGCATAGCCGAATAAGCGGCATCCATTTCATCAAATTCTTCATCCCTCATTCCTCGCAATGACCATGAAAGTTCATCCATACAATTTTAATTATTTACGAGAAATCATTATAAACCCCTTATTTCTCGCATTGCAAATAGACTTTTTTTAAACTCGAGGCTATAATTCAAACATGATACGAACTCGATTTGCCCCATCTCCGACAGGATTTTTGCACGTAGGAAGCCTTAGAACGGCTTTATACAGCTATCTTTTCGCAAAAAAAAATAATGGACAATTCATTTTACGCATCGAAGATACGGATAGAAATCGCATCGTTGAAAATGCCGTTGAAAACCTTTTAAAAACGCTTAAATGGGCGGAAATCGAATATGACGAAGGCCCTGTAAAAAACGGAAAATTCGGTCCATATATCCAATCCGAGCGTTTTGATATTTATAAAAAATACGCTGATGAATTATTAAAAAACGGACACGCATATAAATGCTTCTGCACAGCCGAAAGGCTTGATGAAATGCGCAAAACTCAAGAAACGGCTCATCTTGCGCCGATGTACGACAAAAAATGCCTGAATCTAACTCCAACGGAAATTGAAAAAAATATCGCAGACGGGATTCCATTTGTTATAAGACAAAACATAGATCACTCTCGCACAATAAAAATTGAAGATTTAATCCGCGGAAATGTTTATTTTGACTGCAAAACCGTTGATGACCAAGTTCTTGTAAAATCGGACGGATTTCCAACTTATCATCTCGCGAATGTTGTTGACGATCATTTGATGGAAATTTCGCACGTTATTCGCGGTGAAGAATGGCTTCCATCAACCCCAAAACACATTTTACTTTATGAAGCTTTTGGATGGACGGCTCCACTTTTCGCACACATTCCCCTGCTCCTCAACGCAGACAAAACAAAACTCAGCAAACGCCAAGGAGATGTCAGCGTTGAAGACTATATAAACAAAGGATATTTAAAAGAAGCTGTAATAAATTTCATCGCATTCTTGGGCTGGAATCCGGGCAAAGGCGTCACAAAAGAAATTTATTCGATGGAAGAATTAATTCAAGAATTCTCACTTGAACACGTTCACAAGGCCGGCGCAGTTTTTAATCTTGAAAAGCTAGATTGGTATAACTGGCAATGGCGCAAAAAAATGCATATTGAAAAGGTTGAAAAAACGCCTGAATTACGAGGAAAACTCCTTCTTGAAATTGCCGAAAAATACATCAACCCAAACTTCAAAAAAGATGAAAAATTCCTCGAACGCGCAATTATAACAATTGAAGAAAAAATCCTGCAAAATCCGACAGAAACCGAAAAACTTATTTCATTTTATTTTTCAGAACAAAAATTCGACGCCGCGCTTCTTACAAACGAAAAAATGAAAGTCACTCTTGAAATTGCCAAAAAAGTACTTCCAGAAGCCAAATTAGCACTTGAAAATTTATCCGACTTTTCACTTGAAAGCATCAAAAGTTCACTCATGGAGCTAATCAAAAAACTTGAACTTTCAAACGGACAAGTTTTATGGCCAATTCGTACAGCAATAACAGGCGAACAATTTTCACCGGGCGCATTTGAGATCATTTGGGCATTTGGAAAAGAAGAATCAATTGCACGCCTCACAAACGCAATTAATAAACTTTAAAATATGCTTAAAAAAACACTATACATAATTGGAGTCGGAACCGTTCTATTCTTTGTTTGGAAATACGGACAAGAATATATCATGAATCCAAACGCAATTTTTTCTGAAGTCGGAAACTTGAAAAATAACCTTTATACAAGCGTCCAAAACGTTAAAAAAGAAGGCGAAGCAAGAATTGAACAAGTTAAAGAAATCAAAGCCAAAGTCGACGACAAAGTGAATAAACTCAACAACGCCGTTGATGCCGTGAAAGAATTAACGAAATAACAGGCCGTTGCCAAAGGCAACACAGGCCCATATAAATAAAAATGCCCCTCAAAGTTCAATTACATGTCCATAGCAAATCGGACAAGCGAGATTACATACCCTCATCTGAAAAACAAATCATAGACAAAGCTCATTCTCTTGGCTATGAAGTACTCGCCTTCACATGTCATAATTCAATTGTTTTCAATAACGAATTAAAAAAATACGCAGGAAAAAAAGGAATATTACTTATTCCGGGAATTGAAAAAGAAATTGAAAAATGTCATATCGTAATTTTAAACGCAAACAAAAACGCTGAAAGCGTCCATACATTTAAAGATTTGAAAAAATATAAAAAAAATCATCCGGAATCACTTGTATATGCACCACACATGTATTATCCACGACATTTTTTTATAAAAACTTTTCCAAAAATCATAAAACATTTGGAACTTTTTGATGCAATCGAACACTCATATTTTTACACAAAATTTTACAATTCATATAACAAAAAGGCTGAATCGTTAGCCAAAAAACATCACGTTCCAACGCTTGGCACTTCAGACAATCACGTATTAAAATATTTTGATAAAACATATTCACTAATTGATGCGGAAAAAAATTGGAAATCGATTGCGAACGCAATCAAAAAAGGAAAAATCGAAATAAAAACAAAACCAATGAAATTTACTGAAATAATTCACGCACTTTTATACATGATTTTCATAACAACAGGCGGAAATTTATTGCGAAATTTACTTCGTATTGTTAAAATATAAAATATGGCAGACCTAATCAGTATTGTTAAAGAAAAAGCACGTAAACGAAAAAAACGCATTATTTTTCCTGAAGGCGACGAAGAGCGCGTTCTTCGCGCAACCGAAATTATTCAAAAAGAAAAAATCGCATATTCAATCTTGCTTGGGAATGAAAAAGAAATTCTTTCAAAATCAAAAGACCTTGGATTAAACATAAATTTCGACAACATCGAAATCTACGACCCTAATAAGCTCACTGCTCAAAAAGCAAAGTATATAAAAGAGTTTTACAAAATCAGAAAAAGCAAAGGAATGACAGAACAAGAAGCTGAAGAGCTAATGGAAAACCTTGATTATTATGGAGTTATGTCGGTCCAAATGGGCGATGCGGACGGAATGGTTTCAGGATCACGCCATCGTTCAACCGCAGATACTGTAAAACCGGCTCTTCAAATTATAAAAACCAAAGAAAAATTTCATAAAGTATCTGGAGTTTTCTTTATGGTTTTGGAAAAACGCCTGCTTTTATTTGCTGATTGCGCAGTCACAATTGACCCAAACTCATTTGATTTAGCGGGAATTGGCGAAGATACGGCTGAAACCGCAAAAAGATTTGGTATGGATCCGCGCATTGCGTTTCTTTCGTTTTCAACAAAAGGATCAACCGTTCATCCAATGACTCAAAAAATGGCTGAAGCAACGGCAATTTTGAAAGATAAGCGTCCGGATTTGTTAATTGATGGCGAACTTCAAGTTGATGCCGCTTTAATCCCATGGGTCGCAGAAAAAAAATGCCCAAATTCACCACTAAAAGGCAACGCAAATGTTTTGATTTTTCCTGATATACAAGCGGCAAATATCGCATATAAACTTGTTCAAAGACTTGCCGGCGCACAAGCAATCGGACCAATCCTCCAGGGATTAAAAAAACCTGTTAATGATTTGTCACGAGGTTGCTCTGTAACAGATATTGTAAATGTCGCCGCGTTCACGGCTTGCGAAGTTGTCGAGCCGCAATATAAATGTGACATAACACGCTTGTAAGGCGCTATAAAAAACATGAAAATCCTAGTCATAAACTGCGGATCATCATCAATAAAATTCCAATTGATCGATTCAACTTCTTTATTTTGCCTATATAAAGGCTTGGTTGAAATTCCACCGGAATCAGCAAGCAAAAACGCTTATCACAAAGGCATAAAATCAATAACAAGCTTGCTTTTAAAAGAAAAAGCAATTCGTCATCTCGACGAAATAAAATTTATCGGGCATAGAGTTGTTCATGGTGGCGAAAAATATAAAAAACCAACATTAATTTCCGCGCCTGTAATAAAGAAAATTCGCAAGCTATATCGCCTTGCACCGCTCCACAATCCCGCAAATCTGGAAGGAATTTTGGCATGCAAAAAGACATTCAAAAAAGCAAAACAAATCGCAGTTTTTGATACGGCATTTTACACATCAATACCTGAAAAAGCTTATCTATATGCGCTCCCCTACTCTTTATATAAAAAAGAAGGAATTCGCAGATATGGCTTTCACGGCACAAATCATGAATATGTAACGCACGAAGCACTTAAAACTTTAAAAAAAGACGGCTACAAAAACGCAAAAATCGTTTCGTGTCATATGGGAAACGGAATCAGCATAACCGCATCAATAAACGGAAAAGCACTTGATACAAGCATGGGATTTACACCACTTGAAGGCATTCCAATGGGAACAAGATCCGGCGATATTGATCCTGCAATTCCACTATATTTAATAAAAAACGGCAAAACCGCAGAACAAGTCGACTTCCTTTTAAATCACGAATCGGGCTTAAAAGGCATATGCGGCAAATCAAATATGAAAGAAATTTGGGAAACAGCCTTGCATGGCAACGAAACGGCAAAGTTGTCCGCAAAACTCGCAATGGAAGTTTTATGCTATCGCATCAGCAAATACATTGGTTCTTACGCGGCAGTAATGAACGGAATCGACGCAATCATTTTCACAGGTGGAATAGGCGAAAAAGCTTATTATTTACGCACAATGATATGCAAAAATTTGGCTTTCCTTGGGGCAAAAATTGACGAAAAGAAAAATCGCGCAAATACGGAAACATTAATTTGCGACAAATCCGGCGAGCTTTACATTTTTGTAATTCCAGCAAACGAAGAAAAGATGATCGCAAAGCATATCTTATCCTTTACCTGAAGCCAAAAATGTGATATAATATCTCTATATATAAACAAAAATAAAAATGAAACTCACTCCAAAAAAAATCCCGATTAAAGTCGGTAGCAAGTTTATCGCTATTTTAAACGAAAAAACGTCTCACAAACTTGATCTTTTTGCCGGAGACCGTATTGCAATTTTTAATGATGGCAAAGGCAAGCTCACCGCAATCCTTGATATCACCGAAGGCAAAGACGTAAAAGACGATCAAATCGGCCTTTATATGGAAAGCTGGGAAAAACTTAATGTAAAAAAAGGAGATGTAATAACCGTTTCCATCGCAGAAAAACCAAAATCAACTCTTTATATTAAAGAAAAGCTCGAAGGCGTTGAATTAAGCACGGAAAAAATCGACGCAATAATCAATGACGTCGTAAACGATGATTTAAGCGAGGTTGAACTTGCTTATTTTGTTGCCGGCGCATACACAAAAGGCTTAAGCGACAAAGAAACGATCGCTCTTACGCGATCAATTGTAAATCATGGAAACACATTATCTTTCAAAAAAGGTGAAATAATTGCGGACAAACATTGTATTGGTGGAGTTCCGGGAAACAGAACAACGATGATCTCAATCCCAATTGTTGCATGCCTTGGAATCAAAATCCCAAAAACATCCTCAAGAGCCATAACAAGCCCTTCCGGAACAGCAGACACAATGGAAGTTTTGGCAAATGTTGAAAATGATGCAAAAAGACTCATGCAAATTGTTAATAAAGTCGGCGCATGCATCACATGGGGCGGCGGCGTTGATATTGCAGCCGCAGACGACAAAATGATTCGTGTTCGTCATCCGCTTAGCCTTGACCCAAAAGGCATGCTTCTTGCCTCAATTATGGCAAAAAAATTCGCTGTAGGCGCAAAATATGTGCTTATTGATATTCCGTTTGGACAAGGCGTAAAAGTCAGCAATCAAAAACAAGCTGATGATTTAAAAAAAGATTTTGAACGTATTGGCTCATTGCTTGGTATGAAAACAAAAGTCATAACGACTGACGGAAGCCAACCAATCGGAAAAGGAATCGGACCGGTTCTCGAAGTTATTGATGTCATGAAAGTTTTAAAAAATGAACCTGAAGCTCCATATGATTTAAGAACTAAAGCCCTTATGATGGCTGGATTAACTCTTGAATTCACAGGAAAAGCAAAAAAAGGACAAGGCGAAAAAATGGCCGAAGAAGTTTTAACTTCCGGAAAAGCATACAAAAAATTCATGGAAATAATTGAAGCTCAAGGCAAAAAACACACAAAACTTGAACCGGGAGCATATAAATTCCACGTTGTTTCTCCATGCACAGGCGACGTTTTCAGCATTGCAAACAAACAAATCGCACATATCGCCCGTATCGCAGGAGCACCAAAAGACCCTTCTGCAGGCGTTTATTTATACAAAAAAGTCGGCGATAGAGTTTTAAAAAATGAACCGCTTTACACGATTTATGCGGAAAACGAAGACAGATTAAATTACGCTAAAAAATATTTAACAGATATTGGATATGACATACGATGAAATTGTTAAAGGAATTAAAGATTTAACAATCCAAGGAGCGGAAAAAATTGCAATTGCCGCAGTTGACGCTTTTTCGCAGAAAATAGCCGAAACTAAGGATCGCGAACAGCTCAAAAAATACATGGATGAATTAATTTCATTGCGTGAAACTGAACCGGCTTTAAGAAACGCATTAAAATACTGCTTCGAAAATTTTAATAAAGTCGAAAACGCATGCCAAATCGCACACGACCATTTCAAAAAATCTCAAGAATTAATCGCTAAATATGGCGCAAACAAAATCT
Source organism: Candidatus Peregrinibacteria bacterium GW2011_GWF2_38_29 (assembly GCA_000992695.1). GTDB lineage: Bacteria > Patescibacteriota > Gracilibacteria > UBA1369 > UBA12463 > UBA12463. The sequence goes on from LBUS01000009.1 coordinate 16,706, forward strand.
CCGATGGCATGATTGTTTATACACACTGCCATTCTTCAACAGTTGAAGCGATCTTGATTGAAGCGCATCAGCAAGGCAAAAAATTCGAAGTTTATAACTCCGAAACTCGACCAAAATTTCAAGGAAGAATCACTGCGACAAATCTTGCAAAAGCCGGAATAAAAGTCACACATTTTGTGGATAGCGCAGGTCGCACAGCAATGAAACACGCAAATTTATTTTTATTCGGATGCGACGCAATCACAAGTGAAGGAAAAATCTTTAATAAAATTGGCACGGAATTCTTGGCAGAATTTGCAAATCAAGCCCGAATTCCCGCTTATTCATGCACAAATTCATGGAAATTCGATCCGCAAACTTTATATGGATTTGAAGAAAAAATCGAAGAACGCGATCCAAAAGAAGTCTGGGAAAATCCACCCGCAGGAGTCACGATTTTCAATCCGGCATTTGAAATTATCGCACCGGATATTATCACAGGAGTTATCACGGAAATTGGCATTGTTAAGCCGGAAACGCTCGTCCTTGAAGTACAAAAATATTACCCTTGGATGATCACATGATTTCAAAAAAAGATCTAAAATTTCTGGAAATAATTGATAAACTTGAACCTCAAGCTCTTTGTTTACGAGCACATATTGCAGCACTCGTAGTTAAAAATAACAAAATCTTGCTCAAGCATACAAACGATTGGCATTGTCAGTATCCATGCACAGAACTCGGCTGTATTCGCAATAAAATGAATATAAAATCCGGCGAAAGACGCGAAATTTGTTATGGCATTTGCGCAGAACAATGGATCATCGCAAAAGCCGCTTTAAAAGGAATTTCACTCAAAGGCGCAACTCTTTATTGCACAAAACACCCTTGCCGAATTTGCTCAAGCTTGATTGCCGAATCCGGAATCAAACGCGTTGTTTATCAAGAAGGTTATCCGGAAGTTCTGGAACATTTTAACATTCTCCATGATTCAGACGTAAAAATTGAACAAGGCCCAAATACCAAGTTTAAAAAACTTGGCGGCGCGCATACGATTTAATTCAAAACAGCATATCCGAGATGATCGAGCACCTCAGCAAGGCGAGCTCTTGGAATACCTGAGGCCTCAACTATCGTCCTCATATCAGTATCTGCTTCTGAAGCCGGAAAATAAGTAATAGACGCTCCGGGTAACGCCGTCTCCAGTTGAGAGCCAAGAATATCATCTCCAGCATCAACGTGTCTTCCTACTATAACAACAGGACCTCTAAAACCTTCACTCATAAATATTTTTATTAAGGTTTTTATTATAAAACACAATTCACCCAAAAAGCAAATCCACGCAGTTTTAACTTTTGACCTGTGGCTTTGAGCTTTGCGCTTTGAGTTCTACGCTCTATAATGATAGCCATGAACATCGCAATCTTCACAGACGTCTTTCTTCCGCTTACAAATGGCGTTGTTAGTGTTATCATAAATTCCAGCAAAGAACTTGTAAAGCGCGGTCATAAAGTAAAAATCTTCGCACCACGCATTAAAAAATCGCACTTCGACAACAATAAACCCAAGATCGAAGGAATCGAATTAATTTTTTATCCATCAACAGACACGTTTTTTCATCAAGATATAAAACTTGCCCTGGTGCATCCGATAAAAACTCTTCGTGAACTCAAAAATTTCAAGCCAGATATAATTCATTTCCACACCCCTTTTGTAATCGGCATTGAAGGAATCGCATCGGCAAAAAAGCTTAATATTCCACTAATCGGCACATTCCACACATTCCTTATGGATCCGGAATTTTTAAGCAACGTAAAATTCACAAGATTCGCGATAAAACCTATTGAAAAACTTCTTTGGAAATATTCAAATTTTATTCATGAACAAGCTGATGTACTTATTTCGCCATGCGAATATACAAAAAATGCACTCGTCGAACACAAAATCAAAACAAAAGTTGTGCAAATCAATAATGGCATCCCGATAAATCCTCTCTCAATAGCCAAAACCCCAAACCATAATTGCATTTACACAGGCCGCTTAAGTCCTGAAAAAAACGTAAATCTTTTGCTCAAATCCTTCGCGCTTGTTGTTAAAAAAATTCCAAACGCACACTTAAAAATTGTCGGTAGCGGAACAATCCAAGGTGAACTGGAACAACTCACAAAATCACTTAATTTAAGCCAAAACATCACGTTCACGGGCGCACTCCCAAATGAAGAAATTCTTAAAGGCGATATATTCGAAAATCAATCCGTTTTCATCAACACAAGCACTTCTGAAAATCAACCAATGGCCGTGATTGAAGCCATGTCTTTTGGCATGCCAATCGTCGCCATTCGATCAAAAGGAATGCCGGAATTAGTTGAAGGAAACGGTATTCTCTGCGACTCGCATACTCCGGAAGAAATTTCACGAAAAATCATTCACCTCTTAAATAGTCCGGAATTAATCAAAAAATTCTCCCTCGCCGCCCTCGAAAAATCAAAATCCTACGACATCAAAACTACAACCGATGCGCTGGAAAAACTTTATAAAGGCGCAATATAACAATAAAATATTAGACCACTCTACTAACCACTCTACCTTCATCAACCCTTTCAGTTTTCTGAGTTCTTTCAACATGCAATCGCACAAAAGTGACTTCACCTTCTTTAATGGGCTCACCAAGGCAAGTTGCCACAGCATCCATTCCGCGAGCTTGAAAGCCGGCAGTAAAAGCCTTTAAAACCTCCCCCGGATCATCCTCAAGACTCGAAATGCGTGTTCTAAAAGTGACCACTCCATCCCTCTTTAACGCACCTTCAATCCTCTCAAACAAACCATCATCAGGGCTATGCATATGTTATTTAGTTAAATATAGGAAGATATTATATCACCCAAAATCAATTCGTCAAAAGTTTGTTTAATTTATTTTAAGATTAATAGGCAAGTTTTTATTTTTTTATTTTAGAAGACAGTCATGAGACCTTGCGAGCATGGTGTTTTGCAAAGCAAAACGAGCAAGGTCGAATGCTAGCGAAAATTTACACGCTTAAGAAAATTGAGCGTGTCTGAGAAAATAAAAAAATAAAAACTCTATAAAAGCGTCAACTTATAAATATTCTTCGAATCCAAGAAGTAAATCAGATTCGCCGTCTTATCAAAATATAAAGATCTGATCTCACCAACGCCGTCAAACTGATACTGTTTTGAATAACTAAGCTCTTCACCTTTCTTCTCTTTTTGGAAAATATAAAGTCTGTTTTCAGAGCTATCCAATGCAAAAATCTGCATCATTTCATCGTCAGTAAAGATTTTTGAAGCGGAAACCATTGGTCTAAAAGGAGTTTTCGTCATAGGTGTAACTTGCGCATTTCCACGATAATATCTAACAATTTGCCCATCATTCAAAGCAACAAACACATTTCCATCAAGAGCAAAATCAACTGCATTTTTCAAATCACCATCCTTCTTATACGATTCCGCGTTTCCAAACGCATCCTTTGTATTCAAATAAGAATATCTCCAAATCTGATCTTCTTCAGGGCTCAAAATATAAACTCTATCACCCCAAGCTTTAATCGCTACACCTTTATGAAAAACACCATCAGCAGTTGAGAAATATTTGAAAACTCCATCTTTAAATTCAATTAATTTTCCTGATTTTGTTAAGAAAACCAAACTTGCTCTCTCTCCAAAAACAGTTCCGGCAATAACAGTCTCACCATCTGCAATCTTCATCGGCTCGCCAATTTGATCAAGCAAAATTTCAAACAAAGAAAACTCATCAAAAATATACATTCTATCTTTTAAGAAAAGTACGCCAAGCGCATTTATACCGGATTTCACTTTATTCAAATCCATAAATAAGGCCGGAGCACTTCTTTTCACGTTATCCAAAACATCACGAGTATCTTGTATTTTGGCTAAAACCTCAGTCGCTTTCGCGCGCATATCCGTATTCAAAACTTCTTTTGCAGATTGTTCTGCGTGTGACAAAATTCTCGCGGCTTCAGCCTTGTCATATTGACCCTTTGTCATGGCTTCACTGATTTCATCACGAGCAGTATTCAATTTTTGATCCAAAACAAGAAGTTCCGCACTTCTGCCTTGGCTATATTTAACAACGCCAATAACAACTCCAAGCAAAACAATGCCTGCAATTGCAATTGCGAGAGCCTTATCTTTATAAGATTCAGGCTTAACGAAACGCTCTTTTAATTCCATCGCTTTCTTAAACGCATCACCGGCTTTTACTTTTAATTTATCAAAATCGATTTTATCAAACTGTAATTTGTCTTTTAAATTACGCATATTTCGAAACTTTTCGCTTTTTAAAAAAGGAGATAAACCTTTCAAAAATCCAAATTTACTAGCCAAAAATGAAGGACGAATAATCGCACCGCCTTCACCAATCTCCTCTTCCAATTTATCCTCAACAACAGGTTCCTCCATTTGCTTTTCCGAAACGCAAATTCCGGCTATTGCAATTTTCCCAAGGATTTCAGGAGAAACAGCTTCCTTAAGCTCTTCCAAAGACTTAACAACATCTCCAATAACAACTGATTTTGAAAATTCCGTCTTTGAAATATATCGAAGCAATCTGCTTGAACACAAAACAACAAAATCATGCATTTCAAGAGTTCCACTGGCAATATTCATAAAAAATTCATAATTATCTTCAGAAAGTCCTTCTGTCAAAACACTCACGTATCTCTTTCTAATCAAATAAGCCTCAGCTTCACCACATTGAGAAATCAAAAGCTCACTTTTAACGCTCGCCGCAATAACAACGCTCAAATTACCAATATAATGAGATGATTTTTCTTCTTTAAAAGATTCCAGAGTTTTATTAACATCCTTTAAACCGGCTTCAAATCTTGCATAAGGTTCTTTTTCCAAATCAGTAAAAAACCTTTTTCGCATTCTTTCAAAAATAGCTTCAGCAATTGCCTCAGCCTCTGCGGGATTATTTTGAATTTCTATTGTAACCCAAAGTCTACCTCCCTTTTCGCCCAAATCTTCCGTCGAATCATAAACATAATTCTCTAAAAAGCTGTTTTCGTCTCTTCCGACAAACAAAAACTCGTAATTAAGGTGAGTGGACATAAATAATCAAAAAATATTCTTATTTAATATACAATATATGCTATATCTTTGCAAAGCAAATTGACACAGCTCCATTTTCCCGCTACTCTTTTATACGTCAACCAAATCAATCAATTGTAAATTGATATTCGAAAATTGAAAATTGAATGTAAATTGACACTTGTAAATTGTAAATTTTAAACAATATGCTCGGAAAATCAAAAAAGAGAAAACGCTCAAAGAGACACGGATTTTTAGGTAAAATGAAAACCGTAGGTGGAAGAAAAACACTTGCGAGAAGACGTGCAAAAGGAAGAAAAAGGATAACAACGGCTTAAAATGCTTCCAAAAAGCATGAGGTTAAAAAAATCTGAAGTGGAATTTTTGCTTGATAAAGGACTTAAACAAAGATCAAATTTTTTCTCAATAATTTTTAGAAAAAACAATAAAAGCTCTTGCCGCTTTTGCGTTGTAGTAGGGAAAAAACTACAATTAAAACCGGCACAAAGGACAACTCTTCGCAGAAAAATCTACGAAGCAATAAGAAAGAATTTGAATCAAATATCAAATGCAAATCTCGACGCAGCGTTTATACCATATACACAGATAAACAAGGTAACGCCTGCTGAAATAGAAAAAGAAATAACTTATATACTGACTAACTTTAAAAAATGGGCAAAAACATATTAAAAAATGTAATTATATTTATAGTCATATTTTTGGGTATAAATCTTATATTTAACGCTTTTACAGGCAATAAAGCCTCAACGAGCGACACTGCAAACAAAAGCGAAGTCAGCATAACAATCGATGCAGAGCTTGCCCAAGAAAAACTCGTTACAGCAACTATAAAGAACAACACACAAGCCGCAATAACGATTAAAAATGATTGCCCAAAAGAACCTTTAAATGTCTATAAATATAATGGCACAACTTGGGAACAATTAAATTCCGAGGCAAAAATAGACTGCGGAAAACTACCAGAATTAATTATTCAGGCAAACGAAGAGCAACAAATTTGGTATGACAAATGGAATCACGCACTTTTTGGAGAACTTGGAAAATACAAAATTTCGCTTGTAACAACAATAAACAGCAACGAAAAAACGTTTGAATCAAACGAATTCGAAATAACTCAAAAAGGATTTTTCAGAATAATCTGGGATAGCGGTTTTTATCATCCAATATATAACGCGTTGATATTCCTAACGAACATTATGCCATTCCGCGATCTTGGTTTAGGCATAATCTTTCTAACGTTAATAATAAGATTCATCCTGTTCTTCCCGTCTCATCAAGCGATGAAATCTCAAAAAAAGATGCAAGAAGTCCAACCGGAAATTGACCGCATAAAAGAAAAATTCAAAGGCGATCAGCAAAGAATCGGACAAGAAACAATGCGCATTTTTAAAGAAAACAAGGTCAGCCCGTTCGGCGGATGCTTGCCAATCTTAATTCAATTTCCCTTCTTAATCGCGGTTTTTTATGTCATTCAGAACGGATTAAATGAAGATAACGTATATATGATTTATGATTTCCTAAAGGGATTTGTATCACTCGACAACATCAACGTTATGTTCCTTGGAATCTTAAACTTAACTGAAAAAAACGCCTATGTTCTCCCTGCAATAGTTGGTGGACTTCAATTTCTACAGATGAAATTATCATTTGCGAAAAAACCATCTAAAGCTGGAGAAGAAAAGAAAAAATCAGAGACTCAAAGCGTAAACAATATGATGCTTTATTTCATGCCTGTTATGATCGCCATTTTCACAGCTTCCGTGCCAGCCGGTGTCGGCATATACTGGGGCATTTCAACCGTATTCAGCATTGGCCAACAATTGATGATAAATAAGGCAAAAACAGACAACGAACCAAAAGTGAAAGTGGTTTACAAATAGCACGCAATAATTTCGCAAATATCACCTTAAAATATAAAACCATGGACATTAAAAACGATTTTGAAGATATACTGCGCGAACTCCTGAATAAGGCTTTAAGAACCTTCACAGGAAAAATCGAGATCACAGAAGAAAACGAAACATATCGCGTAAACATAATCAGCCCTGAAGATTCAGCGGTTTTGATTGGATATCACGGAGAGACATTGCAAGCTCTCCAACATATCTATAAAACGCTCATATTCAGAAAATTTCCTGACAAAAAAATCAGCCTAACTCTCGACATCGACAATTACAAAAAAGCTCACGAAGACAGCTTGATTCAACTTGCCGAAAGAAAGGTCTCACTCGCAAGAAAAAACAACCAAACGCAAATTATGCCACCAATGCCGGCATATATGCGCAGATTGATTCATATGCACCTCTTACAAGAACAATTTAGCGACATCGCAACAGAAAGCGTCGGCGAAGGAGAGTCCAGACAAGTCACAATCAAACTAAAAGATGCAGCGTAAATTTCAAATCGCAGCCCTGATATCGGCTATAATTGTGTGCGTTTTAACGCCACTGATTTTAAAGCCATCTATATACGCACAAGCGGAAGAAATTAAGATCGAACCGTATTTTAAAGATGTTCCGGAAGGCTATCCTTATTACACCGCGATTCAATATTTAAAAAGTGAAGAATTAATTGATGATAAAGATGAAAACTTCAATCCTGACGCACAAATAAGCCGCGCTGAAGCCGTAAATTACATTTTACGCGTTACTCTTGGATATGCTCCAAATGAAAAAGCAACAATCAAACCATTTTCAGATGTTCCACTCGAAAGTGTTAATGCCGTATATGTCCAAAAAGCAAAAGAGTTAAAACTTATAAATGGATATAATTCCCGCAGATTCCAGCCAAATAAAAAAATAATGCTTGCAGAAGCCATAAAAATCGTTTTGGAAACGGATAAACTAATTGATGGAACAATGGTTTTTGATAAACCAACGGAAGATGTTTTTGCAGACGTACCAAAAGACGCATGGTTTAGCTCTTATGCAAAAATCGCAAAGGAAAGGCACATAATCAGATTCGGGCAAGCGGACGAAATGTCACCAAGCGACCTAATTTCAAAAGGCTATTTAATGGACATCTTATATCGCGCAAAAAAATATCACGCAGGATATACGTTTGGAATCGCTTCATTTTATGACAAAAAATTTGAAGGACGAAAAACATCATCAGGTGAAATCTTCACACATGCAAACCTAACAGCCGCACACAAAACCCTCAAATTTGGCACACGCTTAAAAGTCACAAACTTAAAAAATTCAAAATCCGTGGAAGTTACAGTAAACGATCGCGGACCATATACAAAAAATTTCGAAATTGATTTATCCGAAAGCGCGTTTACAATGATAGGAGAAAAATCAAACGGCATAATCCCTGTCCAAATCGAAATTTTACCATTATGAGATACAAATCCCTCCAAACTCGCAAACCTCTTTCGATTGAAATCAAAAAAACAATCACTTATTTGCTAATTACATTAACAACAATAATAATCGGCTTGAGCGCATATTTCATCCTCGCAATCGGAAGCACATCACAAAAAGGATATGCTTTAAAACAGCTCCAACTTGAAAACAACCAACTCCGTCTTGAAGGTGAAGAACTAGAATCCGAACTAACAAAAATACTCTCCTACCCCAAAGTCGAACAAACCGCCGAATCCAAAAAAATGATCGAACCGGAAAATAAAGTTTATATAAATACAATTCCGGCAAAAAAGAAAAAGTAGATCTAAATCACCTTTTTTATCTCTTCCAAAAGTAGTTCAAATTTCGTATATCCGGCACTTGTATTAAAATGGCCGGCATTAGGCACAAACGTTAATTCTACTCCAAGATTTTTCGCAAGCTCTTGCCCGTTGATTAATTGTACAAAAGAATCATTATCCGAATGAAAAACAACAAATTTCTCGGCGTTGTTTTTTATTTTCGCCCAATCAAACGGATGCGCGATAAACGGCTTATCGGTCTCATAATATTTGGTTATGGAAACGCCAATTGGTGCAGCAATAATAAAAGCGGCTTTAACTTTATTTGGAATTTTTTCAAGCTCACGCAAAAGAACCGCACCTCCCAAACTATGGCCAATTAAAACAGTGTCAACTCCAAAATCTTTTTCATATTTTTCAAGAAAATTAAACCATTTATCATAGTCCGGCTTATCCGCACCAGGAAGCTGTGGAACGATAACTTGATGTCCCAATTTTTCAAGCTCACTTTTAAGCCAAGGAAAAAAGTTTTCCTCCGGATAACCGCCCGTTCCATGAAAAATAAAAAAATTCATATTTCAATTATAACAAAGTAAGCAATTTTACAAAAACAGTTGATCTTTACCGATGATTAGTGTAATATTAGTATATAATCATTATATATAAAATCAATTATGACCTCATTAACAATTAACTTGGAAGAGCCATTAAAGGCTATTGCTCAAAAAAAAGCACAAAAAGACGGAGTAACATTAACTTTTATAGTAACTCAAGCGTTAAAGGCTTATAACAGTGATAAGCTGAAATTTGGACTTGTATCCGACGATGACGAAGTCGTTGCCTCTTTTGACGTTTCCACAAAAGAAGGAAAACGAGCTTGCATTAAAAACTTTGAATCTCTAATTAAATGAAAAAATTCATTGAAAGAACAAGAAAATTTGAAAAATCCTTTGGCAAATTGAACATTAAAACACAAAAGTTATTTATAAAAAAACTTGGAATTTTTATTGATAATGAGCATTCCCCCTCTCTAAAAACTCATAAATTGAACGGAAAGCAGAATAATGAATATGCTTTTTCGGTTACTGATGACATAAGAGCCATTTACGAAAAACGCCTACAAAAAGAAAAGGAAATTTTGGTTTTTAAATTCGTAGATATTGGCGGACACAACAAGGTTTACTAAAAAAACGTTTCAACGTTTTTTGCTTCGTATTTCTAATTTGTTTTGGATTTCGTTTTTCAGATTTCGGATTTCGATTCTGGTAGCGCCACGGGGAATTGAACCCCGGTTCCCAGGATGAAAACCTGGTGTCCTAACCACTAGACGATAGCGCCGAGTAAATTACGCCTTTCGACGTAATGTAAAAGTACGAGTTCCAGTATATGTATTTTAGAAATTAAGTCAAATTTAGTGTAAAATGAAGCCATGAAGACATGGAAAACAATTAAATCAAAATACGTTCTGCGTAATAAATATCTGATGGAAAACGGCAAAATCGCAAAAGATTATTTTGTTGTTGAAAAATTCGACTATGCCATGATTGCGGCTTTCACGAAAGAAAATCGCCTTATCATGGTTCAGCAATATCGCCACCCTGTTGGAAAAATCGGAATCGAATTACCGGCCGGCGGACTTACGCATAAAAAAGAATCGATTAAATTATGCGCAAAGCGTGAAATGCTTGAAGAAACCGGATATAGCATCAAAAATCTCAAAAAAATTGGTGAATTCCATGCCGCATCAGGACTATTAAATAATAAAATGCACCTTTTTATCGGACATAATGCAATAAAAACACACGCACAAAATCTTGATGAAAACGAACAGATCACCCCCCTTCTTTTCAGCAAACAAGATGTGCTTAAATTGCTAAAACAAGGTAAAATAAAGGATGCCAGCACAGCCCTTACGCTGAGCATTATTATCAACAACAATCTATGGAATATTTAAATATAAAACCCTTCAAAACCCGCATCTATCTCGATAATGCGGCAACAACGCCAATTGACCCAAAAGTTTTGAAAGTAATGGAACCATTTTTAAAAAATGATTTTGGAAATCCGGGCGGAATGTATTCATTTGGATATGAAGCGCGCGAAGCAATCGACCACGCACGCAGAATCATTTCCACGCATTTGAATTGCAACGCGGGCGAAATTATTTTCACAGGAAGCGGAACAGAATCAGATAATCTCGCAATCATCGGAACGGCAAAAGCAAACCAAAAATATGGCAAACACATAATAACAACAAAAATCGAGCATCCTGCGGTCTTGGAAACGTGCCAAGCTCTTGAAAAAGCGGGATTTGATGTTACATACTTAAGCGTTGATAAAAACGGTCTAATCGATTTAAAAGAGCTCGAAAAAGCAATAAAGCCGGAAACAATTTTGGTCAGCATTATGTATGCAAATAATGAAATCGGCACAATCGAACCAATCGCGGAAGCCGGCAAAATAATCGCAAAAAAACGCAATAAAGAAACCGGACTACCATATTTTCACACAGACGCATGCCAAGCGGCCGGCGTACTTTCTCTCGACGTAAACGCACTAGGCGTTGACATGATGACTTTAAACGGAAGCAAAATCTATGGACCAAAAGGAGTCGGCGCGCTTTATCTCCGAAAAAACACAAAAATAGAACCATTAATTTATGGCGGCCACCAAGAATTTGGAATCCGCGCAGGAACAGAAAATGTCGCGGGAATTGTCGGATTTGCAACGGCCCTGGATTTGGCTCAAAAATCAATGAAAACCGAAGTTCCACGCATAAAAAAACTCCGCGATAAACTGCTTTCCGGAATTCAAAAAAGCATCAAAAAAATAATTGTAAACGGACACCCGACTCAACGATTACCAAACAATATTCATATATCAATTTTCGACATTGAAGGAGAAGCGTTGGTTCTTTATCTGGATCAGATGAACATTTGCACAGGCACCGGCTCTGCCTGCAGTTCAAAAATGCTCGAAGCGTCGCACGTCCTCCGCGCAATCAGTCTCCCGCATGAAATCATTCATGGCAGTTTGCGCCTTACACTCGGCAAAAACACAACAGAAAAAGAAATCGAATACACAGTCGCAACACTCGCAAAAATAGTCGCGCATCTCCGCGCAATGTCCCCTATCAACTTAAAATACACACGATGAAAAAATTAAATAAATCACCCGACGTAATTTCGTTTAAAGGCACGCCATGGCTTTATTCCGGAATCGTCAAAGAACACTTTTTAAATCCAAAAAACTTTGTAATAAAAGGAAAACCAACTTTCAAATTTAATGGAGTTGGCATGGTAGGCAGTCCGGCATGTGGCGATATGATGAAAATTTGGCTTCTTATCGACCAAAAAACCGATCGCATCAAAAAATGCGGCTGGCAAACTTTTGGATGCGCATCAGCAATCGCATCAACATCAGTTTTATCCGTTATGCTCGTTGAAAAAGGCGGAATGAAAGTCGAAAAAGCGCTAGAAATAAGCCAAATGGACATTTTGAAACGTCTTGGTGGCCTTCCATCACGCAAAATCCACTGCTCGGTCCTTGGCGATAAAGCCTTAAAAGCCGCAATCAACGATTATTTCAGAAACACAAAGCAAGGCTCACGCGTTGTTGCCGAAGGCTCACGCATGATTGATAAAGTCCTCAAAATCACAGACAAAGACATCGAAGACGCGGTCCTCCACGGCGCAAAAAGCTTTGAAGAAGTCGTCGAGCGCACCAAAGCCGGCAAAGGCGACCCTTCCTGCCTTCCACTTGTCGAAGAACTCGCCCACTTTTACATCAGCAAATACTTCCCGTGTGAGAATTGTGCGGTGAAACCAAACAGATAACAATTTAAAATATGCTCAATTTCGTTAAAAAATTTCTAACAAAACGGGAAGGTAAAATTAAGTACAATGAACTTCTCAAGCATTTTCTTTCTGACGGCAAATTAGACGCTAGTGAAAAACAGGAGCTTGAAAAACTATCCAAAGAATATGGTTTTTCTAAAGAAGAACTTATGGACGCTCACAAAAAAGCAAGCAGTTTAGCTTTTCAAAACATCATTGGCGATGGCAAAATAACAGAAGAAGAAAAGAAAGCCCTCGAAGAACTCATGGGTTATTTTGGGGTAAATCAAAAAGATTTTAATTTCGATCAAAAAGCATTCAACAAATTTTATACTTTGGGCCTTATTGATAAAGGCATTCTGCCGGAAATCCAACGGCATGATATAGATATTATTTTTAAAAAAGATGAAATTTTGCATTGGGGTTGTCCCGGTATAACAAGAAAATATAAAAAAATTACAAACCGTATCAATTATGGTGGCCTAACTGCTTCGATAAAAATTATGAAAGGCCTCAGATATCGCGTTGGTTCAGTCGGTTTTTCAACATCATCAAGCGAACACCTAGTCACAGAAGATGTAGGGGCTTTTTGGCTCACTAATCAAAGAATCGGCTTCAAAGGTAATAGGAAAAATTTCGCTTTCCCTTATTCAAAAATCCATGCTTTTGAACTAACACCAACTGGACTAGTAATATCTAAAGAGGGCAAAGAAACGCCTTACATCATTGGATTAGATGATTACGATATTCCATGTATGGTGATCTCGCATATTTTAAATAACGATAAGAAATAAATTTTAAGGATACATCGACTAACGCGAATTAACCGATTCACAAAGCTAAATAAAATTATTATGACAACATTATTTCAAAAACACGGAAGCATAATTGGGATAACCTCAGATCTATTTGGTTCGATATTTTTGGCATTTTCATTAAACGCCAAAAATTGGCAAGAAATATCCGGTGGATGCAGCATCAGCTGTGGAAAAAGCAATATAACCGTAACGGTAATAAACCCTTGGGTCTTTTATTTAGGAATATTCCTTCTTGTATCAGGCTTCATATTGCAAATCATCCATTTTTATACAAAAAAGTAATTTTATTTTTGAGTCACGATTTGAAAATTACAACCAGGAGCCCTACAAACACCGTTGATATTCCTACCTTGGTTATAACTATATTCAAAAGTTTCTTTACCGCACCAAGTACAAGTTATCGGACCATATTTTACCCCTTGTCGATCTTCTCTTTTAATTATCACTTTCCTCATTTCCTTCATAGCTTTTACGTATTTTTCTATTTCTTCATCTTTTCTTAAATAAGCCTCTACCCAAAGATTAGTAGTGATTTTACCTGACTTCGTTTGTTGATATAGGATTTTGCCTTCCCGAAGCAATTTTTCCCAAAATTGACGACTCCTTCCATATTTCTCAGCAATATCAGATGCAGATAAAAAACCAATATACCCCTGATCAAGCATCAAGCCTGTAATTGCCGCCAAATGGTCAGCGATTACTTTTTCTTTTTCATCTTTTGAAAAATCACCATTAAACAATAAATCAAAAGAAGTACGTCCGCCAGAATTCATATTCCCACAAATCATATGATAATTACGATCAAGTTTTTTCATATTAGACATGATTAAATAATAAAACAATATTATTGTATAGAGAAAATTAACAGGATGCAAGAGAAAAAAATAAAATTAAGAGAAAGCAATTGCATACCAAAACGATAAAATATTACAATATGCTATGGTAAACGCTAATAATCACCAGCACTTCTAACGACAACGGCTTATACAACGAATATTTGCTAAAACGCCTTCGGCAAACGACCTGTCCGCAACTTTTCCCTCTTCTTCGCAACCCCATTTCAAACAATGCTCTTCACAAGATTTTTTTAATTTGGTAGTATATATAGCTTCCACAACAGGTTGTGTGCCATATAGTATATGAAACACTATATATGCGATTTCATGCAACGAATTCGGCATAAATTCTATTGATAAAAAAACGCTCCGTAATATAGTTAGAGTTGCTCAGTAAATCACCCTGAGCTGTTCTTTTCATGCTCAACCCCACTCATAATTCAAGTTTGAAAATTGAAACTTGAAAACTGAAAATTGAATGTAAATTGAATCTTGTAACTTGTAACTTTCTATAATATGTCCCCAATCAAAAAAATCATCAAACGTGACGGCCGAATCGCAGATTTTGACCAAGCAAAAATCGTCTCAGCCATCTGGAAAGCAGTTCAATCCGTCGGTGGCGACGACAAGCACTCAGCAGAGCAAATCGCAAACCAAGTCACAGCGGTTTTGGAAGTATTTTTCAAAAAAGATACAGACATTCCAAATGTCGAACAAATCCAAGACCTTGTTGAAAAGATTTTGATTGAAGGCGGACATGCAAAAACTGCAAAAGCATACATTTTATACAGACAAAAACGCGCTGATGAAAGAATCCAAAAAGAGCTTATCTTGGGCAAAGGAATGGGCGAAAACAATCTCAATTTCTCCATGAACGCCCTTAAAGTTCTTGAAAAAAGATATTTATTAAAAGACGAAAACGGCGAGCTTAAAGAAACTCCGGAAGATATGATCAGAAGAATTGCGGATAGCATTGCCGAAATGGACAAAAATTATAATGGCGACGTTGAAAAAACCAGCAAAGAATTCTTTGATATGATCGCAAACCTCGAGTTTATGCCAAATTCCCCTACCTTGATGAACGCCGGAACAAACATCGGGCAACTTTCCGCATGCTTTGTTTTGCCTGTTGAAGACTCCATGGAAGGAATTTTTGATACTTTAAAAAATGCAGCCCTTATTCACAAATCCGGTGGAGGAACAGGATTTTCATTTTCCAGACTTCGCCCTTCAAACGACACAGTCAAATCCACAACAGGCGTTTCTTCCGGCCCTGTCAGCTTTATGAAAGTATTTGATGCCGCAACCGAAGTCATCAAGCAAGGCGGCAAAAGACGTGGTGCAAACATGGGCATTCTTCGCGTTGATCATCCGGATATTCTTGATTTCATCAACTGCAAAGCCGATATGAAAACTCTCACAAATTTCAACATTTCAGTCGCAATCACGAATAAATTCATGGAAGCTCTTGAAAAAAACGAAGAATATGAACTTTTAAATCCACGCACAAAACAACCAATCAAAACTCTTCCTGCACAAATGGTTTTTGATATTATTTTGGCTAATGCATGGAAAAACGGCGATCCGGGATTAATCTTCATCGACGAAGCAAATGCAAAACATCCCGCAAAGCATTTGGGCGAAATTGAAGCCACAAATCCATGCATCACCGGAGATACGCTTATTTATACGGACAAAGGGCTCATTTCAGCAAAAGAACTATTTCTGCAACAATCACCAATTAACGTGACTATCGACTCGCGCATGAATAAAAAAATCGCTCTTAAATCCGAAAAGGTATTTATCACGGGCGAAAAAGAAGTTTATGAAATAACAACAAAAGAAGGTTTTAGTCTAAAGCTCACGGAAAATCATAAAATAATGACAAATCGAGGATGGATTGAGGCGCAAAATCTAAAAAAAGACGATAAACTCCATATATTAAACAGAAAAGGCGGATTTGGAAAAACGGGAAATTTGGAAACCGGCCGCATTCTCGGATGGTATGTCGGGGACGGCTATTTACAAAAAGAAAAAAATCAAAAAACAAGATTGGTATTATCGTTTTTCGGTGAAGAAAAACACGAACTGGCTCCAATGTTTCAAGCAATGGCATCAAAATTATTAAACAACAAAATAGGGGCTTCAGAAATAAAAGATAGAAATGAGTCAAGAATTCGCTCCGGACGATTGCGTGAAATAGCGCATAATTACGGCTTAAATCCGTCAAAATACGATATAAGTGAAAAAATCTTTGCAGCTTCGGAAAAATTGCAAAAAGGATTCTTGCAAGGACTTTTCTCTGCGGATGGAAGCATTCAAGGCACTCAACAAAAAGGATTCAGCATAAGGCTTGCTCAAAGCAATTTAAATGTTCTCGAAAAAGTTCAACAAATGCTCTTAAATTTCGGTATATTTTCAAAAATATACAATTCGAGAAGGCCTGAAAAATGGACAAAATTGCCGAATGGAAAAGGTGGAAACAGGCTATACAAAACAAAAGCACAGCATGAACTTGTTATATCAAAAGAAAATATCGGTAAATTCAAAAAAGAAATCGGATTCTTGCAATCGGCTAAAAAAACAAAGCTTGCAAATGCATTAAAAAACATGAAAAGAGGGTCATATAAAGAATATTTCCTTGCAACATTCGAAAACCTTAAGCATATCGGAACAGAAACTGTATATGACCTAACCGAACCAATCACGCACAGTTTTATTGCCAATGGAATCGTGGTTCATAACTGTGGCGAACAACCTTTACTCCCTTATGAATCCTGCAACCTCGGCTCAATCAATCTTAATAAAATCATCGCAACCGATAGAAAAGACTTAGATTGGAAAAAGCTCGATGCGCTTGTTGAAAAATGCGTGCACTTCCTTGATAACGTCATTGACGCAAACCACTATCCAATCGATAAAATCGCGGAAAATTCAAGACGCACACGCAAAATCGGACTTGGAATTATGGGTTTTGCAGATGTGCTTTTCCAACTCGGTGTTGCTTACGATTCAGAAGAAGGCATTGCATGGGGTGAAAGAATCATGAAATACATACACGAAAGCGCTTTAAAATATTCCATGAAACTAGCAGAAACTCGCGGAACATTCCCAGCGTGGAAAGGCTCTGAATATGAAGCAAAGGGCATGAAAATCAGAAATGCATGCGTCACATCCATTGCTCCAACCGGAACGATCGGCATGCTTGCAGAAGCCTCCGGCGGACTTGAACCAAACTTTGCCATCTCATACATCAAAAACGTCATGGACGGCACGGAATTCATTTATACAAACAGATTTTTTGAAGAAGAAATGCGAAGACGCGGACTTTTCAGCCAAGACTTAATGACTGAAATCGCAAAAGTCGGCACAATTCAACATATGACAGATTTGCCTGAAGATATCAGACACACATTTGTCGTCGCACAAGACATAGCGCCGGAATGGCACGTTAGAATGCAAGCCGCATTCCAAAAATACACAGATAGCTCGGTTTCAAAAACAATCAATTTCCCTGCAACCGCCTCAATTGAAGACATCAAAAATTCATATTGGCTCGCATTCAAATTGCACTGCAAAGGAATAACGATTTACAGAGACCAAAGCCGCGAAGCACAGGTTTTAAACATCGGAAGAGTGAATAAAAAAGAAGAAACGATCGCAACTCCGGTTCAAGCTCCACATTCACACATCACTCCGCCTCAAACACTAAAAAAACCTGTAAACAAAGTCACTCTTGAAGAAGTCATTCCTCCACCAATTATTAGCATGAGCAGGCCACACAAAGCTTTAAGCAAACTCGAAATACTCAAAGAAAAGAAGTGCCCTGAGTGTCACGGCGAAGTTCAAGTTGGCGAAGGATGTCTTTTATGTTTAAATTGCGGTTTCTCTGCATGTGCGGTATAATCGGCCGGCTAACATAAAAAACGTATAAAACGACTATGGCAAACGTAAATCGAGCTCAAAGACAAGACGAGCAAGATACATTTAACGACGACGATATAAATACCTTATCTGAAGGCAAAGTCGACGCGCAAGATATCTTTGAACAACAAGAGGCCTTCACAAGACAAGTCATCGATATTCGTGAAAGACTCGAAAGGGCTGATGGTGTTTTAAGCGCGCAAGAGCAAAAAAGATACAAAGACAAGCTGCTTGATATAGAAATAAGCAAAGACAGAAAGGGTTTAAAAACTCTTGATAAAGAAATGGCGGCAACTGTTGCTGATACCCAAAAATTAACTCACAGCTATTTCGAAAAGTTGGATACGAATCGTGAACTTTTTGGACTAGATAAAGATCGCCATGTAGATACTCTCGCGGAATATAAACAAGAATTCAAACAGCAAGATGTTAAAGGCAAAGAAACATATTTTAAAGAAGTAGATCAAGAAATAGAAAGCTTACGAGTGCTTCAGGATAAACTCGTGAGGCTCGTCGGCAACTCCCCTGCTCACATGGAAGAATTCAGCAAACTACGAAGACACGAAAAGCGTGATGAATATCTGCCCGAACTTGAGACCGTCATGAAACAATATGAATCTTTCATGAAAAAGCTTGAAGGTTCAAAAGAATATGATGCAGGCGAAATTCGCATGATGGAAATGAGATTTAAAGAATCATCAGTAGCGGATCAAAAGAAACTTCTTCAAGAATGGGGGTTTGAAGGAAAAACCAAAGCCGGAGCCGAAAAAGTCGCAGAAGTTGCACAAGAATTAAAAGCACAATTTAATTTATTTTCACCTACAAGACAAAGTAAATTCGATCGCGAATTTACAGAAGCCAAAACGAAAAGAAGGCAAACGGAAATAATTGATTCCATGCGCGCAGATTTGAAACAAGATTATATGAAACGCGTTAATGGAAGCAAATATTTAAGCTCAAGCGAAAAGCAAAAAGCTTTACAAAGTGTTTCAGATAAAAATTTCGACATAAAATTCATCGAACTATGCCTTTCATCTTTTGCTCAGTGCGAAGCCAAAGTAAAGCAATTCGAAAAAACATACAGCAACGCACCAAAAGAAGTTCAAGACCAATATCATTTTTGGGAAGCGGATTATGAAGAAAAGCAAAAAATAATCGAAGAGGTAAAAGAGCACGTAAAAATTGGAAAAGAGTTTGAGGCAAAAGTTAAAAAATTCGCGGAAGAAGGCCTGGTTGCCAAAAAATCAATGAGCGAAGACAAAGATTATATCGTGAAATGGAGACACAATTTCAGAAAACTTTCACTCGTTGAAAAGAAAAAATTATTGCAAAATTCGTCACTCGATGCGCCTATCAGAAAACAGGTTTTAGCTGATTTTAAAGCCCTTCCTGAAGCTCAAAGAAAACCGTTCGAAAAAGCTTTCATGAAAGGAAATTTAAGAGAAAGATTAAAAATTCTCACGCAATTAAAAGAGCAAGGAAATGAAATGATGAAAAACCGCGAAGGCTTGACCAAAAAAGTTTTAACAATGGAAAAACGCGGAACCTTGGCTCATAAATCCGCAAGAGCATACGAAACATGGATAAAAACACTTTCAGCCGAAGATCTTAAAAAATATGCTAAAAAATCCGAACTCGACGATCCAAGAAGAGAAAAGATGCTCGAATTGTTCGAATCAATGCCAAAAAGCGCACAAGAAAAACATAACGGTTTTTATGAAATGGACTTGAACGAAAGAATCGCGCTCATGAGCAAATTAAAACCGGCAGATACGAAAAAAGTGCTTGAAACTGTAGAAAGCCAAGAAGCCGCAGAAGAGGATGTCATTGATTTCAAAAAACGCGTTGAAATAAAAGCTTTAAGAAAAGTCGCAAATCAATTTAAAGAAAACGGCAATTTGCAGGCGGAAATGCACATGCATCAACAAATTCTCGAATTAAATCCAAAAGACAAACAATCCCTCGCGCGCATGCAAGAAATTCAGAAAATGGAAAATCCTTTACTCAAAATGCTTGATAACAAACTTCAGGGAAATGACGAACTAAGAAGACAAGTTGAAGGCTATCAAATAGTTGATATATTCGAAACATTAATACGAAGAAGCGAGCTTGCAGAAGGCGCAAAAGGACTTGAAGAAAGAAGTGGAAAATTTAAAGATGGACGAATGTCAGAATTAAACAAAGAGCTTAAAGAACACTCAAAAGGCACACAAATTCTTGATGAATCAACCGGCCGCGCAATTGACGTTGAAGATCTTGACGTTGACCGAGTTGAAGAAGGAAGCGATAAAGAACTTGTGAATAAATACGTTGACCTTTTCAGAGAAGAAAGGCCGATGAATACAGCAAACCAAAATCAAAGTCGCCTAAGAAGACTAACAATGCACAAAAGAGATGGTCGTGAATTAAAAGGCGAAGAAATTAAGCAAAAGAAAGCGGAATTTGAAAATCAATTAGCTCGAAAACTCGGAGTCGGAAAAACCGCACAAGATAGAGAAAATCTAAAAAAAGCAATTGGAAAAACACGACACTCAAGGCTTAACACCTACGACATCGCCGCCTAGTTCAGCGCCACTGTTCAGCTCAACTTTCGAAATAACATAAACAATCACCGCAAATAATAAAATAAAAACGGTTTTTGAAGTTACATATAAATCAAAATAAGAAAATTCAAGCTTTGCAAAGTTCTCTGCAAGCAAAAATATGAATTTTGAAATCGCCACACAAATAAGCCCAAAAACGACCCCAAGCGGCACATAAATAACACCCAAAACAAAAGCCACGAAAGAAAAAAGCATAACAGCCGGAATTAAAGGCAAAATAAAAATATTCGCAATAGGCGCAATAATTGAAACTCGATTAAAGTTCATCAAAATTACAGGCAAAGTGAAAAACTGCGAAGCAATTGTCGCTAAAAAAATATCACGAATTCCAAAAAATTCAGGAATTTTCTCGCACGTTTTCTGCAAAACCGGCATAAGATAAATCAGGCTTAATGTAGCCAAAAACGACAACTGAAATCCGACATCGGAAACAACAATTTCGGGGTTTATAAACGTCATAAAAAACATGGAAGCAAAAATCGCAATTTGAATAAAATTTTTCCTACCCAAAAATAAAGCCAGCATGGAAATTATTCCCATTAAAGACGCTCGAACAACCGAAGCGCTTGCCCCGGCCAAAAACATAAAAAACACAACAAATAAAACAGAAAAAACAACTTTCAATTTTCTTCCCAAGAAAGAAAAAAGCGCAAACACACAAGCAATCACAATGGTGATGTTATAGCCGGAAACCGCAATAATATGCGTCAAACCAATCTTATTAAAATTACTCAAAATATCAGCCGGAATTCCCTTTCTCGCACCAATCAAAAGCGCGGAAACAAAACTTGAATATGGTTCAGAAAAAATACTTTCCAGTTTCGAAATAATATAAGCGCGGAAAAGCAAAACAGGCCCGACACTCCCCTTCTTCAAAACCTTCACATTCGGATAACTCATTATATTAAAATTCCCGACAACTCCAACTGCACGAATGTAATCGCCATATCCAAATCCACTATGCAAATTTGCTCTTATGGTAAGCAAAAAATCCACTTTATAAACCGACTCGTTATATTCAATAGTATCGCCGGCAATTTTTATCATCGAATATGAATCATAATTAATAATCTCCTCGGAAATAACGCCATAAACAGTAACGTTTTTATTCCCAAAATCAGACAACTCCAACTCATTATTTTGCGCTAAATAAATTCTCAAAAATCCGCAAACAAAAGCAATAAAAACCATAAAAACAACCCCGACTTTTCTAGTTTTAAAAAACAAAAATCCACACAAAAAAACAAGCAAAATCACAGCGTAAAAACTATCAAAACAAACAATCCCAATCGCCCACCCCAAACCCAAAAATACAATTTTTGACACCATCGACATATGGCATAAATATCACGAGCACAGGCCGTTAACAACGAGTCTATGTTGTCAAAAGCCACCAACATCAAATAATTGCAATAAATAGCGCGCTACCATATCTTTAACCTCCTGTTAGGCAAATCAAGCCATGTAAATAAAAGTATGTTGCAAAACAACCTACAGCACATATTGCAAGAAATCGGATTTACCGAAAAAGAAGCGGTAATTTATCTGACTAATTTAAAAATCGGCACAAACAGAGCAAGCGTCATAGCAAACGAATCAAACACGCAAAGATCAACCGCCTATTCGATAATCGAAATCCTAAAAAGAAAAGGATTCTTGATGGAACTTAAAAAAAATAATCTAAAACTTTACACGGCCACAGACCCAAAAATAATTTTAAATCACTTGAAATATAAACAGCTGGATTTTGGCTCAAAAATAGCTTATTTATCAGAAAATATAAGCATTTTTAACAATTTAAAAACAAAGTATCACATAGCTCCTCAAATAAACCTGATAACCGGCGAAAACGGCATAATTTACGCATATGAGAATATATTGATGGAAAAATCACCGATAAAATCAATCTTATCCGCCGAAACTCCAACTCCAAAAATCAAAAAATACCTCGAAGAATACAACAAAAAACGCATCGCAAAAGGAATTCCTTTAAAAATAATGACTTGTGAGAAAAATGTCGATGAAATGCGGCATTTTTTTATATCCGAACTTTGCGAAATAAAATTTATAGGCAAAAACTTTATGCCTAATTCAACAATAAACATCTATGGCGATAAAATGTCTATAATATCGCACAAAAACGAATCCGTGATATTGATCGACAACAAACTTGCGGTCGAAACTTTCAGTAAATTTTTCGATATAACTTGGAATGAATTTTCTCTATTTTGTAGGCGCAACATCAACCTCAGGAACAACGCCGCCACCCATCATAGATGAAATAATTTGCTTTAAATCAAGCGCATCCTTTGGCTCTTCAATAACAACGTCTTTGCCCATACCGCTTACGTCAGTCGTAAAATCAACCTTTGCGGAATTCTTATTTTCAGCATCGTTGTAATTCAAAACACCGGCCGCCTTAACCATGACCTCATCATCAACAGAAACCCAAAGAGTCATAGGAACATTCAAATTAGCTAAACCTTTTTTCAACTGAACTTTTTCCTCTTCTGTTGGAGCCTTTTTATTTATTTCAGAAACCTTAATCATAAAATCATAAACCTTATCCATATCAATAGATCCGGTATATTTATAAGCACTTTCGCCTGAAGCGTCCTCAGTTCCTTCATATTTTAAATCTTTGAAAAAATTTGCTTTTTGAGCCTCTTCTTTAACTTGTTTCATTTCAGGCGTCATCGAAGCTTCATCAAAAGGCATCAAAGGAACAGTCTGTCCAAGCTCATCCATTGAAAGGAAAAACCATTTATTAGCAAACGTTGCGACCATTGCCAAATCAGGAAATTCCTTAGGATCAGGGTATTTCAAAACACTAAAATACATTTTGCGATTCATCATGCGAAGACCAACTTCTCCATTATATTTTTTACCTTCAATTGTTACATCTCCAGCCATATCAAGATCGAGTTTTGGATTTTTAGCATCATTTATATCAAACTTTTCATCCACGCTCATATTCAAATCAACTCTCTGCTTTTTCTCACTCGATTCATCGGCAAGAAAACCATTAATACCAATTTTAATAGTAGCAGTCTTAATCTTTTGAGAATTCATTATAGCTGATTTAACAACCTCTTCAGGCGTTTTTGAAGGCTCTTTACTAAATAAATTACATCCCGTAGCAACTGATAACATTAAAAAAAGCACTAAAATGGAAGCGATTTTCATTTTAAACATTGTTTGAAAAAGTTAAAAAATATTTTAGCAAATTATAGCGTATAATAGTTATATGCGCAAAATATCATCAATAATTTTAGCGATAGTTTGTTTACTGGTAACGTTTATACAGCCACAAACAACGTATGCATTTTTCGCAGACATACAAACAACAAATCCATATTCAGACGCAATAAACTACCTCGAATCCTATAACATAATTAAAGGATACGAGGATGGAACCTTTAAACCGGATAACCCCGTATCAAGAGCGGAGTTTCTTAAAATAATAGTTTTAAGCTCAGGATATGATTTAAATTCCACATCAAGCATTTCATTTAAAGACGTGCCGGAAAATGCTTGGTATACACCTTATGTAAAAAAAGCCGCCTCAGAAGGAATTATCGCGGGATATAAAGATGGAACGTTTCGACCTGCACAATCAATAAATCAAGCCGAAGCATTAAAAATAATCGGAATAGCTCAAAAATGGAAAATCATAAATGTATCAGGTGAATGGTATTTGCCATATTCAAACTTCGCACAACAAAAATACTTAATAGACGACAATGTTTTCAATCCAAACATCCCAATAACTCGCGGACTCACCTCTGAAATCATTTATAGAACGTCAAAACAAGAAATATTCAAAATCGTAAAAGTTCCAAACACGGTAACGTCAACGCCAACAAACCAATCCTCAGCAAATGACATCTTTAAGCCAATAATCACACCGACACTTCCTCAAATGCAAGCACAAAGCCCGGTCGCATCGGTAACGATAAATAAAAACTTTTTCGATGGAATGACTTTAGATTCGGACTTTCCAACAATATTTTATAAAAACGAAGTCTACAAATTTAAAGGCACAATAACAAGCGGTACATTTAGCACAATTTTCGCATTCTTATCATATAAAGACACTTACAATAACGACAAAAGCATTGAATTTAGTGTAAAAGTTGAAAACGGAAACTTCGAAATTCCAATTGTATTCAGATATCCGGGCAACTATTTGCTTGGAATAATTCCCGGGACACAAGGCTCAAGTAAAGTCGTAAACATATCGGTTTTAGACTCAACTCCGGCTGTAAATTCAGGAGAACAAGCGGGAGCGGCAATAACTCCAAGAATATATTCATCAGGCAATACAACTTATATACCGCTTAATAAAGACGAAAGAAGCATTACAAAAATTACATTCTCACAAGAAATAAATTCTTTTTATTACATAGTCAGACAAAAAGCGGACAATTTTGAAATTTTCTTTGAAGATTTTTATAAATTCAGCCCTGGAACAGTTCGCATGGTAATCGACAATAATGGCACGACTTCAGAAACAACCTTCTTAGCAATTCGTCACCTTTTTAGTAAAAACAATCAATCCAAAATATCATCCTCCGGCTTACAAACAACTCTACCTTTTGCGCGACAAATAATAATATCAGGTATAACAAATACAGACATTCTTGAAGAAGCGCACATTATAAAGCCGAACGGAATGGTTGAAAGCCTCAACATAACATCTCCTTCAAGCCCAATACTCTCAAACGGAGAAAACGCTTTTAAAAAAGGTAGTCAATACGTCTTATCTTATACACCAACAATCAGCGGAACATATGTGATAGGAATAAGCGAAGTTGGAGGTGAAACTGTAATAAATACACCAATTTATATTGGCGCGGGAATCCCCTTTTTACCGGATTTCACAGATGTCGAAAAAATAGATTCGAATCCGGACAAAACTCTCACAGATGCACAAAATAAATTTTTGACATGGACAAATACGGCACGCCAAAATCTCGGCCTGCAAGTCGTTTCAATAAATACAAAACTTAACGAACTCGCACAAAAACACTCGGACGACATGGCAATAAATAAATATTTCAGCCATATAAATCTGCAAGGGCAAACTCCAAACGACAGAAGAATTGCATTAAATATTTCAACTGAAGTCGGAGAAAATATAGCCCGCGTATCAAGCTTGGCAGAAGGATTTGAAGGCTTTATGCGCAGCCCATCACACAGAAAAAATGTTTTATACACAGATTGGACCAAAGTTGGTTTTGGATTCACAAAAGACTCGCAAGGATTAATGCTAATCACTGAAGAGTTTTCAAGAAACCCATTAACTTCACAAGACGTACCAAGATTAACAAATGAACTGCTGTCTTATATAAATACAAAAAGACAATCAATGGGACTTTCTGATTTAATTTCAGACACAAATTTATCTGCCATCGCAGGATCATGGAGCGATAAAATGGCGCAAAGCAATTTCACGGCATTTATTTCTCCAAATACGGGAGAATCCCTTCAAGATACAATAAAAAAGTTTGTATCAAGCCAAACAATTAAGCTGTTTATATATTCACAAAACACAACAAACTATTTAAACGAAAATATAAATAAACAAATAAATCTGCTTGACCAAACTGTATCAAAAATCGGCATAGGACTACGAATAACAACTCTCGGCGAAATAAAGCTAACAATTATTTTGACGTAACGAGCAAAAAAAACTACAATAACAATCACATGGAAAAAAAATCCTCTCTCCTTTTAAGTTATATCAAACAAGGAGTAAAAATATTTTTGGCAATATTTATATTTTTCTTTTTATTAAAGCTGATTTTTAATGTCAGCGTCACAAATGTCGTATTTTTTTTCGGTGAAAAATTAGATACAGACGCCTATAATCATACAAATATACTCTTGATGGGGATTGGCGGTGGAACGCATGACGGAGCGGATTTAACAGACACAATGTTAATCGCCAGCATTGATCAGGAAAGCAAAATCACAAGCCTTTTCTCTTTACCAAGAGACGTATTTGTAAAAGTAAAAGATATTGGAAACAATTTTGGCGGTGAAAAAGTAAATGCGGTTTATGCATATTCAAAAGCTTATTACAAAGACTCTGAAAAAGCCTTAGACATAACAAAAAACGCAGTTGAAGAAATGATGGGAATTCCAATTCATTATTATGCAAAAATAGACTTTTCGGGATTTGAAAAAATGATAAATTCAATCGGTGGAATCGACGTTTACGTTGATACAACGCTTGATGACCCAATGTATCCAAAAGCGGGAACAACCGGATATGAACTTTTACACGTTGATGCCGGCTGGCACCACATGGATGGCAGTTTAGCCTTAAAATACGCAAGATCACGCCAAACGACAAGCGTTTTTGACCGAGATAAAAGACAAAGACAAATAATAAACGCAATTAAAGATAAAGTTCTAAACAAAAAAGAAAGCTTTGATGAAAGCAAAATCGAAAACATTTTCTTATCATTAAAAAATAATATTGAAACAAATTTAGCCACAAGAGAAATAATCACGCTCGTAAAAATCGCTTCAGAAATGGGAAACGCTCAAGTCATAAAATCTTACGAATTCAGCGACGATCCATCTTTATGCGGCGGATGGCTTGTACCGGGCGATAAAGAATTGTTTGGAGGCGCATACGTGTTAATCCCCGCAGGCAACAAATATACACACATGCAAAAAACCGTCGATTTTGTTTTAAATAACGCAAAATTAACGCACAAAGATTATCGAATACAGATTTTAAATGGCACAATTTATCCGGCCGCAACAAAATTAAAATCTCTTTTTGATAGATACTGTTTAAATGTCGTCAGATTCGGAAATGCAAAAACTAATACAGTCAAAAAAACAACTTATTACATTAAAGATACCGTTGATAAAGACTTTGTAAATCTCTTGCAAGAATTAATTCCGGGCAAAACTTCAAACGCAATTCCAATCGAATATACAGAGCCGCCATTCCAAAGCAACGCCGACATCTTGATTGAAATTGGAACCGATTATTTTGAAAATCCAATCAAAGACCCTTATGATGAATACGCGGCACTGCTATATCAACGAGAACAGGAAGAAAAGGCCAAGCAACAGGCCGCTTTACAAAACGAAACAGCAACAAAGCCCGCAACCACAGGTAAAACACCCGCCCCAAAACCAGTCAAAAAATAGAGATTTAACCAAAATGCATGGTACTCACCCTTCTCAATTTATACATTTCAAGCTTATTACACACGGCATCGGCTAATGTTTTTGCGGCACAAGAAACACCTCAAACAATCAACGAGGAATATTCTTCTATAATAAACATTCTGCCAGAGCCTTATCAAAAAGAAAATTTGACCCCTCTGGAACTCGGTGCAAAAGCCATTGTAGTCATGGATTTAAACACCGGCAAAATTCTATACGAAAAAAACGCTGATGAAAGAAGACCAATCGGAAGCATAACAAAGCTCATGACGGATTCAATAATTCTTGATGAAAATTCATTAAACGGAATAGCAATCGTAAGCGACAGAGCTGCAAAAACCGACGGATCAAAAATATGGCTTTATCCGGGAGAAAAAATTACAGTCGCAAACCTTCTTTATGCGTCAATAATTCATTCAGCCAATGATGCAACATATGCACTCGCAGAACATAATGCGGGGTCCTCTGAAAAATTTATAGAAAAAATGAACAGAAAAGCGGAAATGCTCGGCTTAAAATCAACAAAATTCTCAAACCCGGTTGGATTTGATGATGAAAATAACTATTCAACTGCAAAAGATATCGCAATACTCGCTCGAATCGCATACAAAAAACCTTTTATAAGACAGGCGGCATCAACTTCAAAAATGGAAGTGTCATCAATTGATAACAAGATTAAACACAAACTCGAAAGTACAAACAATCTTCTCGGAAAAGATAAAAGAATAAAAGGCCTCAAAACCGGCCACACAATGGAGGCGGGATTTTCTTTTGTGAGCGCCGCGGAAAATGCATACGGAAATGATATAATAACTGTTGTACTGGACAGTCCGGACAGATTTAAGGAAACACAAATATTACTTGATTGGACATTTAATAACTTTACCTGGTAAAAATATGCAATTCATAGACACAAACACAATTAGACATCTATCATTCATCTTTGGTGCCGAAATTTTATCATTCATCGTAGCTCTGATTCTAACTCCATTTTTCGTAAAATTTATTGAAAAATACGGCATCAAAAAGCAAATTCGTGATGATGCAATGAGTGGAGAAAAAGCAACGCTATTTCATCAATTGCATGCCAAAAAATCCGGCACGCCAACAATGGGCGGAATCATAATTTGGGGCAGTATCTTAATTGTAGTTGCATTCTCAAGAATCGCATCAGCTCTCGGAATAACAGATAAATCTCTCTTAAACAGAAAAGAAACCTGGGTTCCAATTTTTACACTCATAACAATGGCAATCCTTGGCTTGGTTGATGACTACATCAATGTAAAAGGCACGGGCTCAAAAGGAATTCGCGCAAAGACAAAAATGTTATGGTTATTAATATTCGCGACAGCGGGAGCTCTTTGGTTTTTCTTTAAACTCGATTATAACCAAATTCACATTCCATTCATGGGAAGTATTGGAGTCGGCTGGCTTTATATCCCAATATTCATTTTCGTAATTGTTGGAACGGCAAACGCGGTCAATGTCACAGATGGGCTCGATGGACTCGCAGGTGGACTTCTAATCATCGCTTTCACAGCTTTCGGCGCAATCGCATATACAAAAAGCTTATTAATTTTGGCAGCATTCTGTGGAGTTATCGCAGGCGCACTTTTTGCTTTTGTATGGTTTAATGTACCCCCGGCAAAATTCTACATGGGAGATACGGGTTCACTCGCGCTTGGAGGCACACTCGGCGTCATTGCAATGTTAACAGATTCAGTGCTTATTTTACCTATAATCGGCCTTGTTTTCGTCATCGAAATGCTATCGGTAATAATCCAACTCACTTCAAAAAAACTATTTCACAGAAAGGTTTTCAGAATAGCACCAATCCACCATCACTTTGAACACATGGGATGGAGCGAAGCAAGCATCGTAATGAGATTCTGGATAATTGGAGGATTCATCGCGGCAGTCGGCTTAATTGTTGGATTTGTCGGACGAATCTAATTCGTGGAAAAGATTAATCTTTGGAGAATCAACATCGTCCCCTTCTTCAACAGTTGAATTTGAAGGGCCAAGTTGATCGTATATTCTAACAAATGTATTTACGTCTTCAGCTGATTTTTCACCATTTGCTTGAACCGCAGTATCCATAATTGTTTGAACAGAAGAACTCTTCACGCTCGCAACCTCTTTCTTCAAATCAGAAGATTCAAGGCTGTTTTCAATAAGAGTTAACATTTTCACAATATCAGCATTTTTATTCAAAACTTCTTTTGCCATTTCCGGATTCTTGGAAAAATCCGCTTTTTGCATATCAGCAATAATAACTTTCAAATCTTCAAGATTAGCTTTTGCATTTTCAAATTTCTTATTATCAAGCAAATCCTGAGCCTCAAGAAGCTTAGAAGATGCTTTTTCAAACATCAATTTAACTTTGCTTTCATCATTATCAGCAACTGACATTTCCATATCGCGAATCGAATCTTTAACTTCGTATAAAGGCAAATCGGGAGTAACAAAAGACAAATCTTTCTTATATCTCATCAACCTTTCATTAACAAGACTTTCCATCTTAGCCGCCTCTTCAGGATTTGAAGATTTTAATTCATCAATCTTTGCCTTTGCCTCTGAAACAACATCTTTCAAATAAGACAGCGTTTGTCTTGCATCGTCAATTTTACCGGCATTCATCAAAGACGAAGCCAGAGCCATCTTATTATCAGCCAAATTAAGTTTTAAACGTAATGTTTCAGTATCACTGAATGATAAATAAAGAGATGCATCTTCTTTAAGATCTGAAACCGGATCAGAAGCCAATTTTGTCTGTTCATTCGCAACGCGCGCAATATATTCCTTATCTTTTTTCAAATTATCATTAATCCATTCTTTTTCGCCTTGTTTTAAAGTTTTTTTGGAAACAAGAGAAACGTAATTTGAATTCACAACAGCCTTATATCCTTTTAAAACCGTTTTTGTATCAGAATTGCCGTTTGATCCAACTGAAACATCCACAACATTATGATAAACATCAACCTCAGATGAGTTTTTATTTGCGATAAAAGAAAAAGTCGCTCTATCGACAACATCGGCAGTTGTCTTATTTGCACGAACTTTAAATAAAGAATTCCCAAAAAGATCAAAAACCATTGCCCACATCTGGCCATGATCAACGTCAAGCTCAATAGCGGTATTAATTCCAAATTCATCCGTATCTAGTCTTGAAAATTTAATTTTTGTATTTTCATTAAGCCTGCTTATGCTTCCGTCAAAATACTTAATCGTTGCCGCACCAATTCGCGTATAAATAACATCATCTTGATACAAAATAAAACCGTTTTCGGCTTTGATTTCTTTTTCATTACGCACAACTGAAACATCACCTGTAATTTCTGTAAGAACAGTTGAAGGCTTTGCAAAAACAACATTCTCCTTCCCCGGAATAAACGAAAAAGCGCCTGTCGCAATAATCAAAACTGCAAGACCTGCGCTTAAAGCTCTTTTAAAAGCGAATTTATATTGATAAACCCATCTAAATTCTGAAGTGCTTTCAATTCTTTCAAGGATTTGATTTTTAATAAGACTTTTAACATATGAACTCATTTTTACTGTCGCGGAAACTTTTGCAATATTTTGCGCAAAATTATCCAAATGCTGAGGCAACATCTCTTGCGCCTTAATATTGGCTAAGATATGCGACTTCATCGCACTTTTTGCAGACTTGCTTAGACCCGGTTTTTCCAGAGTGAATAGAATTTTCTCCAGGTCGTAATTGTCCCTGTTCCCTGATTTTTTCGTAAATAGTGATAACATATCCATTTATTCAAACGTCGTTAAAGGCCTTTTGTTACACCCATGTCCTTCAAGTTGCGCTTAAGTTCTTGCAAGGCCCTAAATTGCAAGACTCGAACAGCACCTTCATTCTTTTTCATAATTTCAGCAATTTCTTCGTTTGACTTTTCATTTATATATTTCAAAATAACTATTTGCTTATATTTGTCTTTCAAGCCCTCAATAGCAATTTTTAAAACCGAATTATCCATAGATCTTTCCGCATTATGAAGCGGGCTATGTTCACGCTTATCATCCATATAGTCTTCCGTAAGTTCTTCAATATGCTTATTCATCCTATAATGATCAATCACTGCATTATGCGCAATTTTAAAAATCCAAGACGTAAAATTCTTAGCTTCTTTATAACGCTTAAGATTCTCCCACGCTCTCATAAATATCATCTCAGTCAAATCCTGTGCATCTTGCTGATGAGAAATACGAAAAAACACATATTTATATATATCATCCGCAATAATGTCATAAATACGACCAAACGACGCGGAATCACCATCTTTCGCGCGCACAACAAGCTGTTCGATTTCTTTCTTTAACTCATCGCTTTGCGGCATATGTATATTATTTAAGCATTTCTTCCGCGGTCAAAACCTCTTTTTCCGATCCGATGAAAATCGGTGTTCTTTGAGACAAACTTTCAACCGTTTTTTCAAGCAGTCGAATTTTGCCATCAGTGGCTTTTCCGCCCGCGTGTTCAACAATATACGCCATTGGTGCGCATTCGTAAAGCAAACGCAATTTTCCATCCGGCATATCTTTATAACCCGGATATGTAAAAAGTCCTTTTCCTTTTAATAAAATGTGATTTATATCAGGAACCATGCCTCCCGAATAACGAAGCGTATACTGATTATCAAGCCAATAATTGAACAAATTTCGGTATCCCGGATTATACAAACAGGCACGCAAATTGCCAGGTGCAAAAATCTTACCTTCTTTTTCAATCTGCAAATTCTCCTTTGTTAAATTAAACTTGGAGTCACAAAGCGTATATTCATGAACTCCGGCCTTTGTTGCGCAAACAATTGTTGTACGTGGACCATAAACGGCAATCATTGCGCATTCCTGATCATCGCCTTTTTTGCCAATAAAAGTATTGCATTTATAAATACCAAAAATACTTCCAACCGCAAGATTCACATTAACAAGCGAAGATCCATCAAGCGGATCATAAGCAACACCAAAATTATCCTGCGAATCATGACCGGTTTTAACTTCCTCTTCAAGCTCTTCAGAAGCGTAAACCGCAACGTCTTCACGCTTATTTAAAACAACGGAAATCAAACGATCAGAAGCAACATCAAGCGCAAGCTGTTCTTCTCCAAACGTATTACACGTTCCGACTTTATCACACATTTTCCCGGCTTCAACAATACAAGAAATATCAACGCAAGCATCAGCAAGTTTAGAAATAAGCGCACTCAACTTCGCTTCAACGCCCAGTTTTTTTAAATGTTCCAATAATTCCATTTGAAAATTGGTAATTAAATAATTGAAATTTATTTGATTATTGACAATTGATTATTGAATCTTTGGCAATGGCGTCTCATCCAACAATTTCGCGAGCTCCTTCGTTAGCGTCATCGCCGTTTTATAATCTCTTTTCCAAATATTTCTTCCAAAAATAAATCCAAAACATCCGCCATCCAAACACGCTTGTGCATTTTCGCGCAATGATTTCAAATCAATTTCTTCACCACCGGAAAACAGCACAGGCACGCCACTTGCGGCCTTAACAATTCTTTTTGCGCGTTCACGTTTTTGCTCAAAAGAACCTTTTATTGCCTGCAATTCTTTTTCAACTTTTCTATAATATTCAGGAATTCCCGTATTTTCCATATATTCAGGTTTTGCGGCTTTTGGGAGATTTGATTTAATAACTGTCGCGCCCATTTCCGCAGCCATTCTTGCGGCAGATTCAAGAGCATAAGAAGCATTTGCTCCACCTTTTGCATCAACAGCTTCTCCGCGTGGATAAGCCCAAACTATGAGTGGCATTCCATATTTGTCGCATTCTTTTCGAACGCCTGCAAGTTGTGGCAAATCTTCATCTTGTCTTGGTGAGCCATAATACATCGTATAGCCAACAGCAACAGCGCCAAGTCTCACAGCATCTTCAACAAAACACGTAAAAGAGCTTAAAGGTTTTGCTTGTGATGGAAATGATGTTTTTCCATTAAGTTTTAAAATAAGCGGCATCGCGCCATCAAATTTTGCCCAATTATGTTTTGAAATTCCATAGTGAAAAGCAACCCCATTGAACTTTGCATCAATTGCCAATTTCATGATGTAATCAACGTTTCCCGCATCCGATTCCGCATCAAGATGCCTGCAATCATGTTCAATAAATTGATCATAAGGCAAAAAGATCGTGCGACCGCTTGGTCTGATAATTTGTCTGATTCTTGCTAATTCTCCTGCTGAAAAATGAAGTTTTCGAAAGAAATGTAACATATCTCTTTCTTGTGCCATTTTCGCCATATTTTATTTTGTTAATTGATAATTTGTAATTGATAATTTTTTGGTGTGAGCTGGAGTGAGTTGGTGTGAGTTGGTGTGACTTTTGAATTAGCTCTTTGAGCCAATATAGGCTGCGAGTTCAACGCTGCGCACGCTATATCCCCACTCATTATCATACCAAGAGAAAACTTTCACAACATTTCCGTCCAAAACCTTAGTGAGCGGAGCATCAAAAATCGAAGAATGATTATTATCAATAATATCCGAGGAAACAATCGGATCTTCCGAATATTCAAGAATTCCTTTCAAATCCCCTTCCGCGGCTTTTTTCATAGCGGCATTAACTTCTTCTTTTGTTGTTGGCTTTTCAACCAAAACAACAAGATCCGTAATTGAACCATCCGCAACAGGAACTCGAAGTGAAAATCCATCCAATTTACCTTGTAATTCAGGCAAAACCTCACCAATTGCTTTTGCGGCACCTGTTGAAGTTGGAATAATATTTTGAGCGGCTGTTCTTCCTCTTCGCGGATCCTTATGGGCCAAATCAAGAGTCCTTTGATCATTTGTATAAGCATGAATCGTAGTCATAAAGCCTTTCAAAACCTTAAAATTTTCATGCAAAACTTTTGCCATTGGAGCCAAACAGTTTGTCGTACAAGATGCGTTTGAAATGATGAAATGTTTTGCGGAATCAAAATCCTTATGATTCACTCCAATAACAAACGTTCCGTCAATATCTTTTCCCGGAGCCGTAATCAAAACTCTTTTTGCACCGGCTGTAATATGCGCACTTGCGCCAACTTTATCCGTAAATATACCGGTTGCTTCAAAAACCAAATCAACGCCCAAATCTTTCCAAGGCAATTTTGAAGGATCTTTTTCGTGAAATGTTGGAATCTCTTTACCATCAATTTTTATACCAGTTTCCGTAGCTTCAACGTTATTACTCAATTTTCCATGAACAGTATCATACTTAAATAAATACGCGAGAGTCTTGTTATCATTTGGATCATTAATAGCGACAACATCCACTAAATCACGAGTTAGGTTTGCACGTAAAAGCAACCTCCCGATTCGGCCAAAGCCATTGATGGCGGTTTTTAATTTTGCCATATTGGAAAAAGTTAATTATATTGTGCAAAGATTCTATCGAGCAGATGCCAAACTTTCAAGGCTTAAATCATATGAAAATAGAAAAAATCACTGGACAAAACATCAAAAACCTCATCCAAAAAACAATAACAGCCTTAAAAAAGGGTGAAACGATAATGCACGCAACCGAAACGTGTTACGGATTTGCATGCGACGCATTAAACAAAAAAGCTATTTCGCATTTATACAGAATCAAAAAAATGGACGCAAAAAAACCGTCCAGCATAATGGTTGCAAATTTAGCCCAAGCCCAAAAATACGGAGAGCTCAACGCTCTCGCAAAAAAACTTGCAAAAAAATACTGGCCCGGCCCGCTCACGATCATTGTTCCACGCAAAACTTCACTCCCAAAATTTCTGAATCCAAACTCAAAAACAATTGGAATTCGTTGCCCTGCTGATGAATTAACACAAAAAATTCTCCGCGCATATAAACTCCCACTCATTACAACAAGCGCAAACATAAGCGGTCAAAAAGAATCTTATTCAATCGACGCATTCTTAAAATCCGCACCAAAAAACTCGCTTCTTCCGGATTTAATCCTCGATTCAAATCGCATACCAAAACGCAAACCTTCAACAGTCATCTCGATTGAAAAAAACCAAATAAAAATATTAAGAAGCGGGAGCATGAATATCAGGTCTATCATAAAATTGAGCAGACTCACCATGAATCCTCTCAAATCTCGCCCTTAAATCGGGCTCAAAATCTCCTCTAAGCTCAAATTTTATATTAAACCCATCTTTATCATTGTTACTACAAGTAACCATTATAGCTTTAAGGTCTTCTAAAGAATTACCCGGCAAAAATATGTGAAATGATTTTGAAAAACTACCATCAT
Source organism: Candidatus Peregrinibacteria bacterium GW2011_GWF2_38_29 (assembly GCA_000992695.1). Classification (GTDB taxonomy): domain Bacteria; phylum Patescibacteriota; class Gracilibacteria; order UBA1369; family UBA12463; genus UBA12463. The sequence continues at coordinate 52,887 of LBUS01000009.1, forward strand.
CCAAAATTGAACGCGCTAACATAGAAACACCTTCCACTCCAATAGCGCTACCTGCATTGCCCCACACATCACTTTCATCTTCACCAAAAACAACAAACGAATAAATCGAAATTAACATATCACGCACAAAATGCTCAACTTCCTTAACAGGCCTTTGTTCTAACTTAAGATGACGTGCAACACTATTAAAATAATTAACACTGGGAAAATAATGAGCCTCAACACACTTAACAGCTTCTCTAAAACCAACTGACAAAGATCCAATCGCATCAATAAAATCAGAATTATCAGCAAGATCGGCATAATAAGAATGATCCAAATCAACATCTGAAGCTTTCAAAAGCATCGCCTTTATAGCATCACCTGACTCTTCAGCGTCCAAAGCAAAAACAACAGACTCTTTAACCGCAAAAGCTAAAGCTTTTAAATATTGTGGCTTTAAAATGCGTGCCTCTAAAGGATCTTCATTTACCAATAGCCCATCAACAACTCCATGCATACTCGTTATGCAAGAATCAGCTGCTTGCAAAAAATCACGCTTCGCAGCACGATCAACAGATGACGTTGAAGGACTTGAACGCATAGGAGTCAATTTGCCATCTTCAACGTCTTTAGTTCTAGCACCATCAATTTTAAGAGCAGTCTTATTATCAACTAATCTAAAAACGAATCCCGCCAAATCTTCTCTAGCGCCCTTACCGGAACGCCTTCTGTTTTTACCTTTATATCCCGGAGCATCTATCTCTAAATCCAATTCCGGTTCAAATTCATCCATTTTTAAATTTTAAGTATTGGTAATACATTAAAACAAACAATCAACCGCATGTCAATAGCAGATGAGCTCAAAGTTTAAAAAAACATGCGCCAAATCGCGCTAAAAGAATACATTCCGGCAATCACAATCAAACCTTGAATAATCGTTCCAATAAAAATAAAAAATACGGAACGCCAATATTTAATTCCAAAAACAAAAGCAATTAATGCCGCCGTCCATGCACCACCAATAAAAGGCACTGGAATAATCGCTATAAATAAAACCAAAGCGGTGCCAAGTCTTTCCATTTTGCTTCCATATTTTTTTCTCGTATGATCAAAAATCGCAGTTAAAATTTTATTTATAAATCCAACTCTTTTCATTAAAAAATTACTAATCGGACCAAGAACTTTAAGAACAATCAAAATCGGCGCCATACATCCTAAAACCGCCAAAATATAAACTATAAAAATCGGCAAATGAAAACGCTCAATCCCAACCGGAATTGCGCCCCTAAGTTCCAAAACAGGCAACATTGATCCAAAAAATATCCAAAAATAAGGATAAAGCATTTGCATAAATACATCTTACAACTTTATAACAAATCTCTGCAAATCAACCTTATCGATAAAATGTTTATAATTCGCTTTTTGCATCAATAAATAAGAAGGATTATCCTTAAAACTCACGATTTCAACTGCCTTATTTTTACGTTTAACCATTTCAATCGCAGGTGCCAAATCGCCATCTGAACTTATAAGAATAGCTTTATCGTAACGATTTTCATACGCGCCCTCCACAAGATCGATTGCAATTCTAACGTCAACGCCTTTTTCGGTAAAAATATTACCAATTTGCTGAAACCTATGCAGTCTTTGACTTTTTTTATTATTATCAATCGGCCTAATCTGCCCTATATAATAACCAACGCCTTCCAATTTTCTGTCTTTTACGAAATAATTTACAAATTTTTTAAAATTAAAATTTATATGCCCACAATTAGATCTGCGCAAATTATGATACAAATTTGACCCGTCTATGTAAACATAAACCCTTTCTTTTTTATCCATACATATTTGATAAACAAAAAACCCGTCATTGACTAAGCAACAACGGGGGGTTTAAGCAATTCAAATGTTAATAGGATTTTCTCGTGAAGTCAATATATGTCAGAAAAATGTTAAAAGAATGTTAAACTCAAGGAAAATCCTGCAAATAAGCACAAACTGCACCACGTTTATAATCAGAAAGCTTACCTTTTAATTCTTTTTTACCCCACGAAAAATCAAAGTTAATACGACCGATTAGATTTCCTGAATCCCACCCACCCTTATAAAGAAACACAGCGGCATGAACCAGGTCTTTGACATAAGCTCTCCCGCCATTAATGACATATGCAAATTTCTCAACATCAGTCGAATAACCATCAAATTCATCAATAAATTCTATATTGACATCTGGCCCCAAAATATAATCAACAAAATTTCTAACAAGCTTAATAACGTCGATGGCGCTATTTGGCTTCTTTGAAGCAGCAGCAAGAACGTCACGATTCAACGTATCCAAAAGACCATGCAATTCATCAGGGCAATCAAGAATTTTGCGAAATAAAGCGACCTCATGATGATCTACCGGAAGCGGCATTTAAGATTATTTTAAGAATTAACGCATAAATTTAAACACCTCAAAATCATCTTGTCAATACCTCACCTGTTCACAAAAGTTATACAACATCTCCCCTGTTCCGCAATTAATTTTCCGCCATACACCTTTTGGCTTACAATAAACCAAATCAGGCACGACTAGTCGATTATGAACACAAAAGTTACTCCACTTTTAAGTAATACGTTTGACTGCTACGCGATTTCGGAATAAATTTATCAAGAAGTAGCGTATAAAAAAGTTATACACAATTCGTACACAAGTTTTGAACACCCCTAACAGACACGCTGACAAAAATGAGCATATGGATAACAAAATAACGCATTCACCTGTTCTTCGAAAATTAGTGCAAAAGTATCTCAATTTAAAAAAGGGAGACATTGCAGTGGATTTGACGCTTGGACTTGGTGGACATTCCTCGGATATTTTAGAAAAAGTTGGACCAAAAGGTCACCTTATTGCATTTGAACAAGATGCGCAAAACTTAAAAATCGCAAAAGAAAATCTGAAAAAATATAAGAATGTAACCTATATACATCAAAACTTTGAATTCCTTGAACAAGAATTTAAAAAACACAAACTCCCAAAAGTCGATGGAATTCTCATGGATCTTGGACTCTGCTCATCACACTTTGACCTTGAAAATCGCGGATTCTCATTTAGAAAAGATGAACCGTTAGACATGCGATTTAGCTCTGATCTAACGCAAAAAACCGCCGCAGACCTGATCAATAAATTGGAAGTTCAAGAATTAACAGACATTTTCCGAAATTATGGCGAAGAAAAATATGCATTCAGAATCGCAAGCGCAATCGCAATCCAAAGGAAATTAAAGCCAATTACAACAACAAAAGAACTCGCAGATTTGATTGAAGAAGTTCGCCCACATGAACGCCACTCGCACATTCATCCCGCAACACAGATATTTCAAGCACTAAGAATAGCCGTAAACGACGAACTTGAGGTTCTAAAAAATGTTTTACCGCAAACGGTAAATATATTAAAGAAAAACGGAAGATTGGTAGTCATTTCATACCACTCTCTCGAAGATCGCATCGTAAAACATTTCTTAAAACTCCAAGAAAAAGAATGCATATGTCCCATCGAAATATTAATTTGTCAGTGCAAACATGAACCAACTCTTAAAATTCTCACAAAAAAACCTGATCGACCCTCTGAAGATGAAATTAATGAAAATCCTAGATCAAGAAGCGCTCTCCTTAGAGCCGCAGAACACCTGTAGCATCCCACAAAACTACATGGAAAAACAAATACAATCCGTAATCTATTGGTAAAAAAATGAACGCAACCCCTCACAAACAATATCTTAGGTACGACTGGCAAATCTCACGAAAAAACCGAGAAGTGCAAAACCCATTGCAAACCAGTATTACAGAAATTCCAAGCATAAAATTTGAACTTAATTCGGGACTTTTAATCGCCTCTTTTATTGTATTCATCGCATTGATTACAATGATGACTCTTTTCTTTGCCGGAAAAGGCGTCACGAAGGGCTACATCGTCAAACAACTTGAAGCCGAAAGACAAACTTTAATTCGCGAAAACGACGTCATCGGCGGAAAACTCGCAAGCGCACAATCTGCGGACAGCCTACTCTTGAGCCGCAGAGCAAAAACCATGGTTAGGCTTAATGAAAGCCGAATCACCTTTATTCGAGCCGAATCCAATTTGGCGCAGAGATAGAAACAAAATTAGATTATTTGTTGTTACTATCACCACGTTCATCAGCAGGCTCTACGGGAATTTCCCCTGCAGTAACTCTCCTCCTAACAACTTCAACTCTATCTGTAACGCTTGCATCCGGACGCATATTCATGCCAAATCTAGCTAAAGCAATTTCCGATGATTCGTATTCTCTAGGATCTTCACCCAAAGCCTCATGACACTGAAAAATAAATTGCCCCATATAATCAACAAACAAAGAAGGTTCTGCGCCAGCAATAACTTTGCTCAATTCGTTAGCAAATTTTACTAAAGCCATTGCTCTTGTTACACCATCCAACATTTCTTCATAACGATCATCAGGAACTACGTCAAAACCGTTACCATCAACGGGGAATTGATCGTCTTCATTTGGCAATAACTCGCCAACTATTGTATTAAGTTCACCCATCAAAATTTTCGATAAACTGGTAGCGCTACCGTCATCTATAAATTCAACATAATCGCCACTACCATCGTCTTCATCTCTTGAAGATGGAGTAGTGCCACTAACGTCATCATCCCCCTCTAAGCAATCGCGCGCATCATCAGAACCATCGTCCTCAAGATGTTGTTGAATTAATGATTTAAGACCCTCATCCAAACCAGCATTCATAGCAGCAGTTTCTATATCCGCTACAGAATATCCAGGACCTTTTGGTGCACTAATCACTTTTACATCTGACATATTATTTTTGATTAAAATTATAATTTGGATCAAATTATATAATAAAATATTTCACTTTGTCAAGGACAACATTGACGAACCTGCACCGTTGTGTATGATAAAGTCGGTTTTATTTATAACCTAACCAAATCACTATGAACGCACCACATCTAGGAAACGGAGACGATCAAACAACGGAACGTATCGGTGACACCAGGGTAAGATTAGAAACTCTTCCTTTCAGGGAAACGGAACACGGCAGAGTTTTTAAATTTGGAGATGGAACAAATGGACCAATATGTGGGCGAAGAGCATCTGAAAGCGAAATGTCGAATGGAATATCAGAATTAAATATATTAACATTAGACGACAACGCACGCCCAATAGTTTCGTGCGACGTAAACGGAAATCTTATTCAATAAGACACAAAATAAAATTATCTTTATTATTTTGATCGATTTACTAAAATCGGCAGTTTAGTATTGACAAAAAATTCTACTCATGTATAATGATATTCCTTTATAAAACACATTTAACAAAAAATAATATGACACCGGGACCAGACACATATCGCGACCCATCAGATGCAGCAGAAGCCGCTCCAGTTTTATCACCAGGGGCAAGAATAGCAATAGAAACAGCTCTCGCATCAGATGAAAGCTGGAAAGCAACCATGAGAGACGAAACTATGCCACTAAAAACAACGAGATTCGGAAAAGTATGGCATTTCCATCGTGAAGGAATAGGCATGATATACGGAAGAACAGCAACGGCACTAGAAGTAATAAGAGACACTCTCAAAAAACCAGATGCACCAAGTATGACAGTAGTTGGCAGGCACGAAACATCTGCGCTTCCTATATATTTATGCGACGCAGAGGGAAATCTAATTTTATCAGAGAAAGAGTAAAAATCTGAGCTCGGCTCTTGCCATATTCAAATTAGCGCTGTATACTCACAAGTGCTAAATTAAGCATATTCTATGGATTTTGGAAATCGAAAAATCAGCATATTAAAAGCAATCGTTCAGCGTTTCATTGAAACCGCCGAACCGGTTGGCTCAAACATAATCATTGTTCAATATCACTTGAATGTAAGCCCGGCGACCGTTCGAAATGACATGGCAGAACTTGAAGAAGAAGGCTTTATTTTTCAACCGCACACTTCCGCGGGACGCGTTCCAACACAGCAAGGTTATCGCAAATACGTCGAAGAAATCGCGGACTATGATTCAGCCAGAAAACGTGTTGAGAAAGCCTTAATTACAATGCGTGAAGAATATAAAATACAGAAGACAAAAGAAAAACTACACGAAGCGGTTCACCTTCTCTCGCGCGCAACACACAACGTCAGCTTTGCAACTTTGCCAGATAACCAACGAACTTTTTATCTTGGAGTTTCAAGCGCTTTAAGACAGCCCGAATTCATTAACGATCCTGTCAGCGCAAGCCAAGTTATGGAAGTTCTTGAAGAAAACGACAATTTTATAAAAATCTTGAAATCACTCGAAATAGGCGAAAAAGCCGACGTTTTTATCGGACAAGAAAATATAATCCCGCAAATTCACAGTTGCAGCATCATTGTCACAAAATATGAATTGGACGGTTTTGAAGGATTTCTTGGAATACTTGGCCCGATGAGAATGGATTATCCGTATAATATGGTTTTAGTCGAAGAAATAAAGAAAATGTTAAAATCCAAAATCTAAAATCCAAATGAATGATAAATAACAAATATAATAAATGACAAATAAAGATCAAAATCAACAAGGACAAAACGATGGCACAAATCCGCAAGATCCATCAACCGAATCCGTCGCAGAGCTTCAACAAAAACTCGAACTAATGACAGAAGCATGCAAGCGCACGATGGCCGACCTCGCAAATTATCGCAAGCGCGCGGAAGAAGAAAAACTCGCTCTTGCAAGCTTTGGAAGCGCAAAAATTTTAATCGAACTTTTATCAGTTTTAGACAATTTTGAACGCGCATTAAAAGCAATGGAAACAGACAACATCCCCGAAGATCATAAAAAAGGCATCATCGGAATTCAATCACAACTCAAAGCCCTCCTCGAAAAATACGACGTAAAATCTTTTGAATCGCTCGGCAATCCATTTGATCCAAATTTTCACGAAGCAATTGCAGAAGCCCCAGGCGAAAAAGGTGCAATCATCGAAGAAATCGAAAAAGGCTACACAATCGGCGATAAAGTTTTAAGACCGGCAAAAGTTAAGGTTGGAAACGGCGCTTAAGGCTCTTATTTTTCAATCGGCACAATTCCAAAGGCAGTGCAGGAAACATTAGTTCTAAGACCCTTACACATACGTCTATCAAGCTTTAGTCCAACCTCAAGCAAAAGTTCTCTTAATTTAATTTCAGAAGCACCGGAAAACCTAGCCTGAATTGATGTTGAATTAACACTCCCTTCTTTCACATGATCGCTCACAAATAAAAGCCAGTCCGAATTATTAGGAGCAAAGCAGCGTCCTACGTTTTTTGCTAAGAAAAGAAACACGGCTCGCGAAACGCCCTTGGAAACACCTCTATTTAACGGAAAATTCTCGTCAATCAATCTAGTTGCAGGACCAACATGCTCACTCATAATCGGCAAATTCGCAAACTCTTCCCTATCAGGCAATCCTTCTTTTTTCAGCTTATTACCCTCCTTTAAAGGTTTTTTTACCATTCTATAAGCATGATCATATCTACGCTTACCATCGGTAAATCGACCATCCTCACAATAAACATTAATTTTCTCAAGCATATAAGGTGAATCTTTTAACTTCGCAGATTTAAAAATGCTCAACAATCTATTTAAAGTAACAAGTTTCAAATCAGAAGGACGTTCTGATCTTTTTCTTTGTCGTGCAACATCTCCTTCAAGCGAAGATCTCAAAATGTATTTACCAAAACCAGTACTAAACAAATATTCAAAAATTCTATAGTCGGAATGCTTATTCCGATGAGCCTCAAACCAATCAAGCGCAGGCTGAACTTCATCTTCAATAAGCGGAAATTGATCCAAGTCCGCAAGCTCATGAATTTCAGGAGACTTTTTACGGCCTTTGGAAGGCTTTTCTTCATCAAGAACAACAGCCCGATCATCAACGCCGAGCTTTCTAACCATCCTACATGCAACATAAGAACGTCTACCGGTTATTGGATCAGGTCGTTCATAAGCGATCCGAACCGATTCAATTGTATAAGGGGAATTTTTTAATTTACCATTTAAAATACTCTTAACAACGCCGTGAATAGTATCTTTAGATTTTTCATTCAAACCAGCAGCTGCACGCACCTCCTTCATAACTCCATTTAAAACATGTAATGGAATATATGCGCCAAAATTTGTAGCTAAAGCGTTTTCAACGCTTTCACTAATACCACGCCCTTGTCTTTGACGATGACTCTTAAAAAAATCCAAAGCAGGCTGAACCTCATCTTGTATGACCGGAAATTGATTCAAATAAGCAGGAGGGTGAACTAAACGATTTCCCAATCTGGCAGGCAAAAGTTGTGCATCAGCGCCGGAAGCAGCAGCAGGAATAACATCATCAACTTGCGGCAAATCAATGCTCACATCAGCATCCATACGAGCATGCAAAGTAGCTGGTTTACCCGGCTCATCAGGACTGGAATAAACCAATTCAACTCGAAATTTCACACCCCTTTTGGCGGCATCCAACCCCTCAAGGATAACGGCAAGTGATTCAAAAGCTTTTTGAACAGTCAATGCAGCATCACTTTCTGGTTTTTCTAAACGTCGATCCCGCGCTTCTTCCATATTTTTTTATAAAAATAAATAGGAATTTAAACTAGCATATGACATTGCAAAAAGTCAAATCAAAGACTCTTTGGAACTAATCGATAAGCCACTTTCCTTTTCGAACCAACCAAAACGTAAATTCTTTCCAAATCACAAGATAATCTATTTATCCTGCCAAACTTATATAAATTACTAAATACAAGCGAAACAGAATAAGGGCTATTCGCCACATCAATACCGGCACGTCCAAATTCAGCTTTAATTTCTTTATGAAAAACAAAACAACCGAATTTTTTAACTAAAGTCATCAAAAAAACATGCTTAGAACTCATCAAAAGACTATCCCCGCAAAACAGCTCATCAACATCCTTAGCGGCAGTTTCCGCCCCAGGAAGAACTTCAAACCTTTTTAGAAAATCCGAGTCAACGAACAAAACATCATCATCAAGCAAACTGACAGTTCCCATAATTTCACCGGGCCCTTCTTGTGGAAAATGCGACGGCAATTCAACCTCAGAGCCTTCACCGTCGTCTGCGCACAATCTTTCAACTTCCGCTTCCAGTGCTTCAACGTTAGCAGTAAGACCTCTAACTCCGGCTTGAAATTCATTCATCGTTTCAGCAATTTCAGCATCAAGAACATCAAATACACCACGAACCTTAGTTGTGAACAACTCCTCCAACTCCGCCTTAGCCTGCAACAATGATAATGATACAAAAGGAGCCATAATATATTTTAATGAAAAGAAACGAGAAGTTTTTCCAAATCCCCTGCCTTTGTTTCCGCAGGAAATAAACCAAAAACAGCATTATGCATAGTATTTTTTTCACAATCACTTTCAACGTACATAACAAAAATTCTATAAGGAGCCTTGCTAGACGCTAACTTATTCCTTAATTGATTAATAAGTTGAGAACCCCAACAACCGGAAAATCTAGTTCTCATATAAACATTAACCTCTGCCACGTCCATCATTCTGCCCGCATTTTCCGCAAAAAACATAGAAAGCATAGGACTGTGCGTTCCTTTAATCATATCAGAAGTCATCCACTGCACGGCCTTCGCAACCTCAGCACCAAGCAAAAGGAATACCTGCATTGCTTGTTTTGGATAAACGGTCACGGTTCTAGCCTTAACATCAAATCCAATTGTTGTATCTGCATTTTTTGTCCCCTGCGGATGCACTTTGCGCAACTTCTTTTTATGCAACAAAGCGTCCAAAGCAAGCGGCTGCGGATCAGCCTCTCTTCGCTGAGCATCAGCCAATGATCGCCTAACTAAATCTGATAATGCCGCAAGTTCACGACGCATAACCTCAATTTTATCTAAACCGGCTTGAAGCTCTTCGGCTGTTACAAACACGGGCAATCTATCACTCATAAATTATTATTAATTAATACGCTAAACTATTTTAACTAATAATTCTAATTTGTCAATGGCAAGCTTCTAAGCCTAACCCAAATGCCTAAGCGTCAAACGATAAACGTAACGAATATCAACGTCACCGGTTGCATCAGGTCTACCCTTAACAATTCTTTTTTGAATAGCGTAAGGAGAATTTTTATATCTATAATCTCTTAAAATCTCAGAAATAACATCGTCTAGATCACTAACTCCACCGACAAGCTCATTAACCTCCCTATCTTGAAAAAACTTTCCAATATTCTGCGCAAGAAATACAAGAACGCGATTCTTTTCGCCTTTCCATCCAAACTTAGAAGCCCACGCAAGAGCAGAATCAACCTCTTCATGCACAACGGATAACCCGCTTAACTCAAACGCAGTAATCTCAGCAATAGTAAGCCCTCCATCCAAAGAACAATCATCCGCATCTTCATCAAGACCTGCAGGATCTTTTTCGATAACGGCATCAGGAGCTACAGGAGCAACGTCACTTACAGCAAATTCATCAACAAAAACTTCTCCATCCGCCAAAGCATCCCTCACAGCATCTGAAGTTGGCCTGCAAAATCTCTCTAATCCGGCAAAAACATCGGCAAATTTACGCAAAACAATTGGCGATGTAACTTGCTCAACGAAACGTTTAAGACCTTTAATTTCCATACAAAAAATTTAAGTCAGGAGATTAATCTTACAGCAATATCAACCTTTGTCAACATTTTAAACTAACGCAAAAACCACCTCCGTCCCCACATTTCCACTTGACGACTTAAATTTAGCACTCTATAATTCTGAGTGCTAACAGACCGCTGCGAAATAGCACAGGTCTATATACAAACTTAACAAAATAAACTATGGGAAGAATTATAGGTATTGATCTTGGTACAACAAACTCTTGCGTTTCAATTATGCAAGGCGGAGAGCCAACAGTCATTGAAAACTCCGAAGGAATGCGCACAACTCCATCAGTTGTCGCAATAAAAGACGGAAATCGAACGGTTGGAATTACGGCAAAACGCCAAGCGGTTATGAATTCGGAAAACACGATTTATTCCGCAAAACGCTTGATTGGTCGCAAATATGACGAATCCACCGCGGACATAAAACGCCTCGGATATAAAGTCGAGCGTGGACCCGAAGGAGACGCAATGATTATTTTGAATGGCGAAAAAAAGAAACCTGCGGAAATTTCCGCAATGGTTCTTCAAAAACTCAAAGCGGACGCAGAAGCATTTCTTGGAGAAAAAGTAACGGAAGCCGTCATCACGGTTCCCGCATATTTCAATGATTCGCAAAGACAAGCTACAAAAGACGCAGGTGCAATCGCAGGACTGGAAGTAAAAAGAATTATAAACGAACCAACAGCCGCGGCTCTCGCATATCATTTGGATAAAAAAAGCGAGCAAAAAGTTGCGATTTACGATCTTGGTGGTGGAACTTTTGATATCTCGATTCTTGATATTGGAGAAGGTGTTTTGGAAGTACTTTCCACAAACGGCGATACGCAACTTGGTGGTGACGATTTTGACGCAAAAATTACAGATCATCTTATAAATGAATTCAAAAAAGAAACGGGAATTGATTTGTATCAAGACAAGGTCGCAATTCAGCGCGTTCGTGATGCTGCGGAAAAAGCAAAATGCGAACTTTCCACAATGGCGGAAACGGAAATCAATCTTCCATATATTTCATCCGATTCGAACGGACCAAAACATTTGCTTATAAAATTGAGCAGATCAAAGCTCGAATCTCTTGTTCAGGAATTGATTGATCGCACAGTTGAGCCATGCAAAAAAGCGCTTAAAGATGCCAAATTAACAGCGGAAAATATTGATGAAGTTATTTTGGTTGGAGGTATGACAAGAATGCCTGCAGTCCAAGCAAAAGTTAAAGATTTCTTCGCGAAAGAACCACACAAAGGCGTAAATCCGGATGAAGTTGTTGCAATTGGCGCGGCAATTCAAGGTGGTGTTTTGATGGGAGATATTAAGGATATTCAACTTTTGGATGTCACTCCCCTAACCCTATCGATTGAAACGCTCGGAAGCGTTGCAACTCCAATGATTGAAAGAAACACAACAATTCCAACTTCAAAAACTCAAGTTTTCTCAACTGCGGCGGATAATCAAACGTCCGTTGAAATTCACATTTTACAAGGCGAAAGACCAATGGCAGCGGACAACAAATCTCTCGGAAGATTTATTCTGGATAACATCCCTCCGGCGCCTCGCGGAATTCCACAAATTGAGGTTTCGTTGGATATAGATTCAAACGGCATTTTGAACGTAAAAGCGGTTGATAAAGCCACAAATCGCACACAACACATTACTATCACAGGCAGTGGCCACATGAAAGACGCGGATATCGAACGAATGAAAAAAGAAGCCGAGCAATATGCCGAAGAAGACAAAAAAAAGCGCGAACTTATCGACCTCAAAAACAAAGCCGAATCCTTGATGATGCAATCTGAAAAAACCTTGAAAGATGCGGGAGAGAAGGTTGCGGATTCTTTGAAAAAACCGGTGCAAGAAAAAATCGAAGCTTTGAAAAAAGTTATGGCCGAAAAAGAGATCAAAAAAGAAGACCTCGAAAAAGCCTACGACGAACTTTCCACAGAAATACAGAAGGTTGGAACCGAACTGTATAAGGCGGCTAGCGAAAATTCAAAAGCGGAAGGGGCGAGCATGGGTGGCGGGGACAGCGCGAGCGAATCAGCGAGCGCAAAAGGCTCGGGTACAAGCTCGGGCGGCACAGGCACTCCCGACGACGGCGTCAAAGTCACAGACAAAAACAAGAAAGGTGGGGATGATGTAGTGGAGGGGGAAGTGGTGAAATAGACTATAAATAAAACTTATAAATGTACCAATACCTACAGCAATTAAAGTTAAATGAAATTTTTTCACCATCAAACACCATAGGTTATACGATAGGCATAATAGGAATAATAATAGGCATAATTTTCTATATAAAAAGTAAAAAGGAAAAATTACCATTTTATTATTTAGAAAATTGCCATGTTCTTCAAGAAATAGAAAAAATTCAAAAAATTCAAATAAATTACGACAGAAAACGAATAGAAAATCTTACGATCACTAAATTAGTAATATGGAACAACGGGAAAGAAACAATCCAAAAAACAGACATAGCAAAAAACAACCCATTAAGAATTACAGCCAATAATAATGCTAAAATTTTATACGCAAAAATACTATATCAAGATAATGTAAACAATAATTTTCAACTACAACAAAAAAATAATGAAATCTATATAAATTTTGATTATTTTGACAACGAAGAAGGAGCGATAATAGAAATACATCACACCGGAATAAAAAAAGAAGATCTAATAATTAATGGAGCATTCAAAGGAGTGAAAAAACTTTCAAACATAAGATCATCTGAAAGTAAAATCAAAACATTAAATAATTTTCTCGGAATTTCAAATAAAAAATATAAACGCATGGCATTTTTAGCATTCATGACTCCGCCTATATTTATAGCAATAAAATATTCAAAACTAAATGAAATATTAAACGGCAAACAGATGGAAACAATATTTATAATAGTCACTACGATAGCATACTGGATTTTTGGAGTCTTTCTTTTATTTATGAAAAGAAAAACGCCAAAATGGGCCGAACGATATACGGAAATATAAATTTTATATTCCAAAAGATGAGCATATACCTACCTTCATTTTTCGCAACATATTTTTCAGATTTAATCTGGATTTTTTGGCTTGTTTAAGCTAAAATATCAGCAACAACATAATCTAAAAAATATGACAAATGTAGCGCAAAATGCACAAAAAATTCTCGAAAAAGATCTTCATCAAAAATTCGTCTTTTATGGCAAAAATGCACTCAAATGGAAAAGAAAATGCACAATTCTTTTGCCGGAAATAGCAAAATATAGAATTTGGGAGAAAAAAGGATTCAGTAGTATTTATGAATACGCAGCAAAACTGGCCGGGATAAATAATGCATCGGTTAATGTCGCTCTTTGGGCAATGCGAAAAATTGAAGACAAACCGGAATTAAAACGCGTTGTTGAAGAAAAAGGCATCGAAATAATTCGTCCAATCGCAAATATTGCAACTCCTGAGACCGCAGCATTTTGGGCGGAAAAAGCTATGGGAATGAGTAAAAACACGCTGGCAGCATATGCAAAAGAATACAAAAAATCTGAGCTTAGCTCCCCTTGCGCCGACTCAAAAAATTATTACGAAAATCAAACTTTATTCTCTGATTTAAGTGCCGAACAAATAACAATGGATTTAAGTCCGGAAACAGCCGAACAACTTCAAAAACTCAAAGGCCAACTTCTGCAAACCTATCAAACGCAAATTGAAGCCAAAAAACCAATCCCACAAGAAAACGCAAAAAGGTACGTACCGGCAAAAATCGAAAAATACGTACTCGCTAAAACAAACAACGCATGCGCATTTCCAGGTTGCACAAAAGAATACAAATATCTGCATCACACATGGAGATTCGCACTCACAAAAACGCATGACCCAGATACTCTCATTCCCCTTTGCAAAGCGCACGAAAGAATGGCGCACTATGGCTTGATTGAAAACGAAGATTTGCCGCCAAAAAACTGGAAAATCAAACTTGAGGCAAACAAAACCACTGAAAAATGGCAAAAAGTGGATAAATGGGTGGCAGAGCATTACAACAAATATAATGCGAAAAATCAGCCGCCAAGTTAAAGCGCGACACGCAACTCCCACGCAAATTCACATTCCTCTCGACAAACTCACTCTTTTTTATATACAATAAACGCGGTTCTGAAATTTCAATAAATTTCGGCGCCATAAAAAATCTAACCTCTTTCTATATGGTTGAGAATAGACAAAGGCAATCGGGCGCTTTTGGAATAGTGACGATAATTGTCATCACTGCGATTATTGCAGGTGGACTTTCTTATTCCATGAAACCTTCATACGCAGAAGAAAAACAAGATCTTGAGAAAAAAGTGGATGATTTGAAAACGCAACTTAATGCGGCGCAAAACACGCTTCTTGCCGCAGGAATAAGCCAGTTGGATGAAAATAAAGATCCAAATGCAACAAGCGTTGATCCAACCGCAGGCGTAACTCCAATCCCGGGACAAGCGCAACAACAAGCCGAAGCGCAAGCCAAGGCTGATGCGGAAAAAGCAAAATTTCAATTAACAAAAACCGTAACTCCAATGGTTCCGGCAACAGACGTTAAATTCGCAAGCTGTGGAGTCTTATCAAGCTATTCATCAAAAATCTGGTATCCAAAATTGCAAGCCGCGGCAGCTGAACTAAAAATAGTATTAAATCCGGCATCAGAATCATGTTTTTCTGAAAACGGCGGAATTTTGACAATAAACGCAATCAGCCCGGATAAAGCATGCACACAAACAGGCGCAATCTATAATTTCAGTATTTCAAGTAATAACTTTATACGAGCAACCGTAAACAACAAAAACGTTAAAGGATGCTTGGTTTGGCCAACAACATTCGGAAAACGCGATGGCACAATCATCAAAATGGAAGGATCTTTTGGCGAAGGATGCAGAACAACAATGTACTATGATTACGACTTCATTAAAAACAATCTCGAACTAAAAAAATCGCTTACAAAATGCGATGGAAAGCCTGACCAAACAATAAATTATTAATATAAAAATATGCTTGACCTTAAATTCATACGAGAAAATCCGGACGTCGTAAAACGCGCCGCGGAACTTAAAAAAATCAAAGTCGATGTTGATAAACTTCTCGAACTGGATAAGCAAAAACGCGAACTTCTCAAGCAAACCGAAGATATAAAAGCGGAAAAAAATCGCGCGTCCGAACAGATTCCAAAACTGCATGGCGAAAATAAAGAAGAAATTTTAAAGCGCATGAAAGAGCTTACAGCAAAGGAAAAATCGCTCGATGAAGAATTGAAACAAATCGATGAAGAACTCAATCATTTGCTTCTTTGGGTACCACAAATTCCATCTGAAAAATGCCCACCCGGAAACGATGAAAAAGATTATAAATTAATAAAAACTTGGGGCGAACCAAAAAAATTCGACTTTGAACCGCTCGACCACATGACACTTGGAGAAAAGCTCGACATGATCGATACGGAACGCGGCGTAAAAATCGCAGGTTCAAGAAATTATTTTCTGAAAAATGCCGGCGTCAGACTTGAAATGGCAATCCTTATGTTCACGCTCGATACACTCGCAAAAAAAGGATTCACACCATTTTCAGTACCCGTTTTGGTTGAAGACAAAGCCATGATTGGCACGGGATATTTTCCAGGCGGCGAAGAACAAGCATACAGAATTGATAAAGATAAATTAAATTTAATCGGAACTTCGGAAGTCGCAGTCACCTCTTATCACGCAGACGAAATTCTCACGGAAAAAGATCTTCCAAAAAAATATGCCGGAATTTCACCATGCTTCAGACGTGAGGCCGGAACATACGGAAAAGACACCCGCGGACTTTATCGCGTACACCAATTTCAAAAAGTCGAACAAGTGATAATCTGCAAAGCCGACGTAGCGGAAAGCCAAAAAATGTTTGATTTGATTCTTGGAAACGCGGAAGAAGTTTTGCAAGCGCTCGAACTCCCCTATCGCGTTGTTGCGATTTGCACCGGCGAAATGGGCCAAGGTCAAGTTTATAAAAACGACATTGAAACCTGGATGCCATCCCGCAAAAGTTACGGCGAAACGCATTCCTGCTCAATGTTTTATGATTTCCAAGCCCGCAGACTCAACCTTCGATATAAAGATGCACAAGGCAAAACTCAATTTTGCCACACTTTAAACAACACTTGCGTCGCCTCTCCGCGCATCCTCATTCCCGTTATGGAAATGTATCAAAACGCGGACGGAACGATAAATGTTCCAAAAGTTCTCCAGCCATATATGAATGGGGTGAAAAAAATCATTTGACAGCGTGAAAATTATGAATATAATTAGTAGCGCCATCAATCTTTAGAAGAGTTGCGAAAAAAATGGCATACAACTTAGCAACTTATTTTTTTCATATGCCTAAAAAAACAACAAAAAAGCCTGTAAACAAGGCTTCTAAAAAGGTGACCCCTAAAAAAGTCGCCCCAAAGTCTTCAAAATCTTCCAAATCGGTTAAGTCGACGAAATCGTCCAAAAAGATTGAGCCAAAGCAAAAAAAGCTCGATTATGAATTGGTCAGATCCTCTACTCTCAAAACCGGAATCGAACCTCTGAAAGAAAGCAGTCATAGAGAGTATTTTTCGCCTAGATTTGATCAAAACATCGTTATTCCAAATTTGATCGAAGTTCAGCTTGATTCCTATAAATGGTTTATTAATGAAGGAATCAAAGAACTTTTGGACGAAATCAATCCAATTACGGATTTCTCAGCCAAAAAACTCGAATTACGCTTTATTGACCACAGTGTTGCCGCACCAAAATATGACGCGGAAACAGCAAAATCAAAAAATATTACATACGAAGCGCCTTTAAAAGTGCACGTGCAACTTATTAATAAGGAAACGGGTGAAATTAAGGAACAGGACGTTTTCCTTGGTTCAATACCTTTGATGACAAACAAAGGCACATTCATTGTTAATGGTATTGAAAGAATCGTAGTCAGCCAACTTGTCAGATCCCCTGGCGTTGTTTTCCAAAAAAATCCTGCGCTTCCAAAGTATTCAATCGCAAAAATAATTCCAAAACGTGGCGCATGGCTTGAAATTGAAACGGATAAGAAAGGAGTTATGTCGGTAAAAATCGATAGAAAAAGAAAAATCCCAATCACTTCCCTGCTCCGAATTATGGGTTATGAATCAGATAAAGCAATACTTGAAGCTTTTGCGGATGTAACGGATCCTTCCAATCCGGATTATATTTTGTTAACACTTGAAAAAGATCCTGCAAAAACAATGGATGAAGCGTATCAACAAATATATAAGAAGCTTCGCCCAGGCGATCTCGCGACTCCTGAAAACGCAAAATCACTTATCCAGTCAATGTTTTTTGATTACAAAAAATATGACATGGGTCCTGTCGCAAGATACAAATTAAATAAAAGATTTGGCATGGACATCAAAAACGTGAAAGAAAATCACGTTTTCCAACCAAAAGACATGGTTGAAATTTTGAAACACTTAATCAAAGCAAATAACGGTTTGATTGGACCGGATGATATTGATCACCTTTCAAACAGACGTATTCGCGCAGTTGGTGAACTTGTTCAAAACAAATTCAGAATCGGTCTTCTTCGCACAGAGAGAATCGCAAAAGACCGCATGAGCGTCATGGATTCCGAAACAGTCACACCTACACAGCTTGTAAACTCAAGGCCTGTAACAGCGGCTCTTCGTGAATTCTTCGCAAGCTCACAGTTGTCACAATTCATGGATCAAATTAATCCACTTGCAGAATTAGCTCACAAACGCAGACTTTCAGCTATGGGCCCGGGTGGTCTTTCCAGAGAACGTGCATCCTTTGATGTTCGTGATGTACACACATCTCACTATGGTAGAATCTGCCCAATCTCCACTCCCGAAGGACCAAACATTGGTCTCGTTGTACATCTTGGAACATACGCACGCGTCAACAAATATGGTTTTATTGAAACTCCTTTTAGAACTGTTGCTCACACAGCTCCAAATAAACCAAAAAGCTTAATTGGAAGAACGGCCGCAGAAACAGTCACTCCACCAAAAGGAAAAAATCCAATTTTCTCCGCAGGTGAAGTTATCACAGAAGCAGCGGCAAATACATTATCAAAATACGCAAACGAAATTAAAGAAGTCGCAGTTCGCGCATATGTAACAGACGATGCGGATTATTATGATGCGGACGAAGAACGCGAACTTATTATTGCTCAAGCAAACTCCCCTTTGAATGAAATGAAAGAATTCACAGTAACACGCGTTTCAGCACGCAAAAGCGGAGATCCTTTATTGGCTCATATTAATGATGTTACGCACATTGACGTTTCATCAAAACAAATTATTTCCGAAACAACAGCTCTTATTCCGTTCTTGGAGCACGATGATAATACAAGAGCATCCATGGGTTCGAACATGCAACGCCAAGCCGTTTCTCTTATCTGCCCTGAAGCTCCGGTTGTTGGAACGGGTATGGAAGAAGTTGTCGGAAGATCATCCGGACAAGTTATTTTCGCAGAAGAATCAGGAACGGTTTTATATGCAGACGCAAATGAAATCGTTGTACTTTATGACAATGGTCGCAAAGTAAAATACGAAATTAATGTTTACGAAAGATCAAACCAAGCCACGTGCTTACATCAAAGAACAACGACAGAAGCGGGAAAGAAAATTAAAAAAGGTGATGTATTAGCAGAAGGCGCATCAATTGAAGACGGAGAACTTGCGCTTGGACAAAACGTCTTGGTCGCATACTTATCATGGGAAGGTTATAACTTTGAAGATGCCGTAATTATTTCCGAAAGACTTCTCAGAAAAGGAACATATGATTCGATTCACATCGAAACTTATACAATTGATGTTCGCGATACAAAGCTCGGACCTGAAATTATCACACGTGATATCCCAAACGTTGGCGAAGCTCATCTTAATGATCTCGATGAAGATGGTATCGTCAGAATCGGTGCCACGGTTTATGAAGGAGACATTTTGGTTGGTAAAATCACACCAAAAGGTGAAACTGAATTAAGCGCAGAAGAAAGGCTCTTAAGAGCAATCTTCGGAGATAAAGCTCGCGATGTTAAAGATAGCTCACTTAGACTCCCGGGTGGAGAAAAAGGTAAAGTTATCGGTATTCAAATGTTCTCAAGAAAAGACGGCGACGAGCTTGCAAACGGAGTTAACAAACAAATTAGAGTCTCAGTTGCTCAAACAAGAAAAATCTCAATCGGTGACAAAGTCGCCGGACGCCATGGTAACAAGGGTGTCATCTCAATCATTGTTCCTGAAGAAGACATGCCATTCTTGGCAGATGGAACACCGGTTGATATCGTATTAAACCCACTTGGTGTCACATCCCGTATGAACATCGGACAAATTCTTGAAACACATCTTGGATGGGCCGCAAGAACTCTTGATATAAAAGTTGCAACACCTGCATTAAACGGAGTAAGCCATGAAACAATTTCCAACTTACTTAAAAAAGCGGGATTACCTGAAGATGGTAAAACAGATTTATATGATGGAAAAAGCGGAGATAAATTCGATCATCCGGTCACGGTTGGTATTTCATACATACTTAAACTTAGCCATTTGATTGAAGATAAAATTCATGCAAGATCAATCGGGCCGTACTCTCTCGTTACACAACAGCCTCTTGGAGGAAAAGCTCAACATGGTGGACAGAGATTCGGAGAAATGGAAGTTTGGGCACTCGAAGCTTATGGCGCCGCGCACATGTTACAAGAACTTTTGACAATCAAATCAGATGATGTTTTCGGAAGATCAAAAGCTTATGAATCCATTATAAAAGGTGAATTGATCAAAAAACCACGCACACCGGAAGGATTCAATGTTCTTATTAAAGAACTTCAAAGTTTGTGTCTTGATGTAACTCTCCTTCAAACAAAAGCGCCTGAAGAAGATCAGCGCGATGAAGAAGAATACACATTAAGCGAAGAAACCGCCGCAATTGAAACAGCGGCAGGCGGAATCGGACCTGAAGTTACAGAAAAACTCGAAGAACTTGAAGGTTCTGTAACTGCGGTTGGATTGCCGGAAGAACCATTGACGGAAGTCGAAGAAGAATAATAAATAACTAAAAAACTTTAAAAAATATATCTATGGAAAATGCTCCAAAAATAACAACTCTTGATAATTTTGATGCCATCACGGTATCAGTTGCATCACCGGAAACAATACTTTCATGGTCACATGGCGAAGTAAAAAAACCGGAAACAATCAACTATAGAACGCAAAAACCGGAAAGAGACGGCTTGTTCTGTGAAAAAATATTTGGCCCTACAAAAAACTGGGAATGTTATTGTGGCAAATATAAAAGAATCAGATACAAAGGCGTCATCTGTGAAAAGTGTGGAGTTGAAGTCACAAGATCAAGCGTCAGACGTGAAAGAATGGGACACTTGAAACTTGCTGTTCCTGTTTCACACATTTGGTATTTAAGATCCACACCAAGCCGCGTCGGTTTATTGCTTGGCCTCCCAATCAAAGCGATTGAACAGGTTATTTATTTCGCGGCATACATTGCAACAGAAGTTGATTTAAAAGCCAAAGAAACAGCAAAAGCAGAGCTTCAAAATGAATACAAATCACACAGAAAACGCATTCAAGACGAAGCCAAAGAAGCAATTGGAGCAGTTGAAGATTTGGAAAAGCGTTCAGAAGTTGAAAAAGAATTCGTTACAAAACTTGAAGAACTCGACCATCAACATTCCATAGCAAAAGAAGAGCTCGACGGAATCAAAGTCGGCAAAATTTACATTGAAATGGAATATAGAAATATGTCTGTTAAATTTGGACATATCTTCAAAGCGGAGACGGGCGCAGAAGCAATCCGCAACTTACTTGCGAAATTGGATCTTGAAAAAATCTTGAAAGATACAAACATAGAAGCTAAAAAAACAAGCGGTCAAAAACAGAAAAAACTTTTAAAAAGAATCAAATTGATTGGTGGCTTATTCAAAAACGACATCAAGCCTGAATGGATGATTTTGACTGTTTTGCCTGTTCTTCCTCCAGATCTTCGCCCAATGGTTCAACTTGATGGAGGACGCTTTGCAACATCAGATTTAAATGATCTTTATAGAAGAATTATCAACAGAAATAATCGCTTAAAAAGACTTATCGCAATCGGCGCTCCTGAAGTTATCTGCCGCAATGAAAAACGTATGCTTCAAGAAGCTGTTGATGCACTTTTAAACAACAGCGCAAGAACAGGACGCACAGTTTTCTCAACAGGAGAAAAGAGAAAATTACGCTCACTTTCCGAAATGCTTAAAGGTAAACAAGGTCGCTTTAGACAAAACCTTCTCGGTAAACGTGTCGACTATTCAGGTCGCTCGGTTATCGTTATTGGTCCAAAATTAAAACTCAATCAATGTGGTGTTCCAAAAACAATGGCGCTTGAACTTTTCAAACCATTTGTAATCGGAAGACTCATTAGAGACGGACACGCACACAACATCAAAAATGCTGAAAAATTAATTCAAAACGGAAGAAAAGAAGTTTGGGATATTCTTGAAGAAGTAACGCAAGATCATTATGTTCTTCTCAATCGTGCTCCAACGCTTCACAGACTTGGTATTCAAGCTTTCCAACCTGTACTTGTTGAAGGTAAAGCCATCCAGGTTCATCCACTCGTTTGTGCCGCATTCAACGCCGACTTTGATGGAGACCAAATGGCCATCCACATTCCCCTTTCAAAACAAGCACAAATTGAAGCAAAAGAACTTATTGCAGCAAATAAAAATCTTCTTAAACCTTCAGATGGACATCCCACAATTGCCCCAACACAAGACATCATTCTTGGTTGCTACTATTTAACAAAAATGGTTGAGAAAAAACCGGGCGAAGGCATGGTATTCGGAAGCCTTGAAGAAGCAATGATCGCACATCAAATGGATCACTTGCACATCCAAGCAAAAATCAAAGCACGCGTTGATGTAAATAAAAACGGCAAGCCGGAAATCATTGAAACAAGCCTTGGAAGACTCATCTTCAACTCATTCATTCCGGAAGGAATCATGTATATCAACGAGGCAATGGGCAAGAAAAAATTAAGCAAACTCATTGCGGAAGCATTTGAAAAATACGGCAACGAAGTAACAACAATTTTGTCAGATAGCTTGAAAAAACTTGGCTATTATTATGCGACAAAATCAGGTATTTCGATCGCCAGCTCAGACATGATTATTCCAAAAGAAAAGGAACAAATTATTGAAGCAAAAGATGAAATAATTAAGAAGATCAACAATAAATATTGGTATGGTCTTATCACAGACGATGAAAGATATGTAAATACTGTTAAAGTTTGGTCACAAGCAAAAGCGGAAATCACAAACACGCTCACGAACGTCATCGAGAATGAAAACAACATTCACTACATGATTGACTCAGGTGCTCGTGGTAACTGGGGACAGGTCACACAGCTTTGCGGTATGAAAGGTCTCGTTGCAAACCCGGCCGGTAAAACAATTGAACTCCCAATCAAATCCAACTTAAAAGAAGGATTCACGATTCTTGAGTACTTCATAGCCACACACGGTGGACGTAAAGGTAAATCCGATACTGCTCTTAAAACAGCTGAAGCCGGTTATCTTACAAGACGCTTAATTGATACTGTTCAAAATATCGTTATCAAAGAATATGATTGCGGAACAAAAGTTGCACACAAAATAACACGCACAGAAAGCGAAGTTATTGGTGAACCATATTTGACAAGACTTTATGGAAGAATCCTTACAAAGCCGCTCGTAAATGAAAAAACGGGTGAAGTCATCGCAGAGGCCGGAACAGAAATTGAAAGCGATCTTTTGGAAAAAATCGACAAACACAAGATTGATGAAGTTTATATTCGCTCAGTCATCACATGCCAAACAGAAGGTGGTATATGCGTGAAATGTTATGGCAAAGATCTCGGAACAAACGAAGTCGTAAGAATTGGAACTCCAATCGGTGTCATTGCAGCTCAATCCATTGGTGAACCTGGAACACAGCTCACTATGCGCACGTTCCACATGGGTGGTGTCGCCGGTGAAGGAGATATTACACAAGGTCTCACGCGTGTTGAAGAACTTTTTGAAGCAAGATCGGTCAAAAATCCTGCAATCTTAGCTGAAATTCCGGGAAAAGTTAAAATTCATCATAAAGGAAACCAATTTGAAGTAACGATCGATTCCGAAAAACCAATTGAAAAAGAATTTTACATTCCGGCACAAACAGACGTCTTGGTTAAAAAAGGCGATAAAGTAAAAGCCGGACAACCTATTGCAAAAAGCGAAGAAAATAAGAGTGTTATTAAAAGTGATGTTGATGGAAAAGTAACGGCAATCGAATTAAACGGCATCAAAATAACAACATCAGGCCCTGTAGAAAAAATTTACGAAATTCCATTTGGAAAAGTTTTGAAAGTCAAAAACGGCCAACTCATCGAACAAGGAATGCCTATTTGCAGCGGTCACTTAAGCCTTCGCGAACTTATGCGCTTAACAGACTTATACGCAGTTCAAAAATATATTTTGAATGAAGTAAAAAACATTTACGCAATGCATGGTCAAACGATTAACGACAAGCATATTGAAGTTATCGTAAGACAAATGTTCTCAAAAGTCAGAATCATGGAAGCCGGAGATTGCGAATTCTTGCCCGGTGAAATCATTGATTACATCACATACAGCAATACAAATAGAGAACTTGCAAAAAAGAACAAAGCTCCATGCAGAGGTGAAAGACTTTTACTTGGTCTTACTCGCGTTGCTCTTTATGCGGAAAGCTGGCTTTCCGCCGCATCGTTCCAGGAAACAATCAGAGTTTTGGTTGAAGCTTCTGTAACGAAAAAAGTGGATACATTAAACGGTCTTAAAGAAAATGTTATCATCGGCAAATTGATTCCGGCCGGAGAAACATATAGAAAGCAACATCCTGAAGACGTTGCGGAAATGGAAAAGAAAGTAATGACCGAAACCAAGCACGGCTTAAAGAAGAAATCACTGCAAGACGATGAAAATTATCCTGAAATGTTGAAGAAATATAACGAGAGCTCAACATTGTACCCGATAATCTAATGATCAATTATCAATTCACTTACAATAATCAAATTTTCCCTTGCATTAGCAAAACAATTTAGTTAAAATCTCAAAGCATTTTTACAAAACCAAGCAATGTCAACAATAAATCAACTGATAAAGAAGCCGAGAAGAAAACCTTCAAAAAGGAGCAACTCTCCTGCGTTATTCGGAACATGGAATAGCTTGAAGAATAAAAAAACTCCTTTAATGTCGCCTTTTAAAAGAGGCATTTGTCTCAAGGTAACGACAATGACGCCAAAAAAACCAAACTCCGCCTTGCGTAAAATCGCAAAAGTTAGATTGGTAAATGGCACAGAAGTTGTTGCATACATTCCGGGAGAAGGACACAATCTTCAGGAACACTCAATCGTTCTTGTCCGCGGAGGTCGCGTAAAAGATTTGCCGGGTGTCGGATATCACATTGTTCGCGGAAGTCTTGACGCTCAAGGCGTACAGAACAGAAAACAAAGCCGCTCAAGATACGGCCAAAAGAAACCAAAGGCTTAACCATAAGTTAAAAATTGTAAATTATAAATTGATAACTGACTGTAAATTGTAATATTGTAACTTGTAAATTAAAAAAGATATGCCACAAAAAAGAGTCTACTACATCCCGGAAAATTCAAGCCCGTTACAAGAAAAATTCATAAACTGCATAATGAAACAGGGCAAGAAAACGACTGCAAGAAGATTGTTCAACGATATGCTTGAAATAATTAGTAAAAAAGAAAGCAAAAATCCACAAGAAATATTTTTAAAAGCACTTGAAAATATCAAACCTCAACTCGAAATCAGACCAAAAAGAGTTGGTGGTGCAATTTATCAAATTCCATCAGAAGTAACTCCAAAAAGACAAGTATCCCTCGCAATTAGATGGATTATTGGTGCGGCAAGAGGTACAAAAGGCAGAAGATTCGCTGAAAAACTCGCAACGGAAATCTTAGCGGCATTCACGGAACAAGGGACAGCATTCAAGAAAAAAGAAGAATTACATAGAATGGCACAAGCAAATAAAGCGTTCGCTCACTTGGCGAAGTTCTGAACGGGAGTTCGCCTTAGGCGAACGTACGTTCTCTGCTTTCTTATTTCGAATTTTTATGCCTTTTATAGAGAATCTCTTCTACGCTTTCTTATTTTAACTAAACACAACAAAATATGGCACAACAAGAAGATTTTAAACAAGTTTCACTGGATAAATACAGAAACATAGGAATCATCGCACACATCGACGCAGGAAAAACAACGGTTTCAGAACGCGTCCTTTTTTATACAGGTAGAAACTATAAAATAGGTGAAGTTCACGATGGAGCCGCAACTATGGACTGGATGGAACAAGAAAGAGAACGTGGCATCACAATCACATCCGCAGCCACAACTTGTTTCTGGAACGATCATCGCATCAACTTGATTGATACTCCGGGCCACGTTGATTTCACGGCTGAAGTTGAACGCTCGCTTAGAGTTCTTGACGGTGGATGCGTCGTTTTCGATGGATCACAGGGCGTTGAACCTCAATCCGAAACAGTTTGGAGACAAGCTGATAAATATAATGTTCCACGCTTAGCATTCGTCAATAAGATGGATAAAATGGGTGGAGACTTTTATATGAGCCTTGATTCCATTCACGAAAGATTGAGCAAAGATGCTGTCGCAATCCAACTCCCAATCGGAGCGGAAGGCACGTTCAGCGGAATCATTGATCTTATCACAAGAAAAGCTTATAGATTTGAAGGTAAAAACGGAGAAATCAAAACGGAAATAGAGATTCCGGAAGACATGAAAGAGCAAGTTGAAAAATTCAGACACACAATGATTGAAAAGGCTTCAGAATGCGACGATGGCCTTATGCAAAAATATATTGAAGGACAAGAATTAACAAATGAAGAAATCAAATTTGGTTTAAGAAAAGGCACCGTTGCGGATAAATTATATCCCGTGCTTTGCGGAAGCGCTCTTCAAAACATGGGCGTACAGCTTATGCTTGATGCGGTTATTGATTATCTTCCATCCCCTCTTGAACTTCCTCCTACAAAAGGTATGAATCCATATACCGAACAAGAAGAATTACGATCACCAAAAGACACAGAACCATTTTCATCACTCGTATTCAAAATTGCAACAGACCCATTTGTTGGAAGACTCGCATATTTTCGCGTTTATTCCGGCAAAGTCACTTCCGGTAGCCGCGTTTTCAACTCGGTCACAAGAGATGAAGAAAGAATCAGCCGCTTAGTCCGCATGCACTCCAATACAAGAGAAGAAATTCAGGAAGCAAAAGCCGGAGATATTGCCGCAATTATTGGCTTAAAGAAAACATTAACAGGTCACACGCTTTGTGATGAATCTCATCCGATCAGACTTGAAACAATCAACTTTCCGGAACCTGTCATCCACATCGCAATTGAGCCAAAAACAAAAGCGGATCAGGAAAAGATATCACTTGCTCTTCAAAAACTCGCAGAAGAAGATCCAACGTTCCGCGTCAGATTTGATGAAGAAACTTCTCAAACAGTCATCGGAGGTATGGGTGAACTTCACCTTGATATCATCGTCGACCGCTTAAGACGTGAATTTAAGGTTGAAGCCAATGTCGGCGCACCTCAAGTTGCTTATCGAGAAACAATTCAAAAAGAAATCGAACACGAAGAAAAATACGTCAAACAAACAGGTGGTCATGGTCAATATGGTCACGTTGTGTTCAAGCTTATTCCAAATGAAGCAGGCAAAGGATTTGAATTCGAAGATTCGATCGTTGGTGGAAAAGTTCCAAAAGAATTCGTCCCTGCTATTAAAAAAGGCGTTGAAGAAGCTCTTAATAGAGGTATTTTGGCGGGATTCCCTGTTGTGGACGTTAAAGTTGAGCTCGTTGATGGTTCTTATCACGATGTTGACTCATCTGAAATGTCCTTCAAAATCGCAGCTTCTCTCGGCTTTCAAAACGGTGCAAAAAGAGCAAATCCATGCATTCTTGAGCCAATCATGAAAGTTGAAGCAGTCACTCCTGAGCAATATTTTGGAGACGTAATGGGAGATTTGAGCGCAAGAAGAGGCCAAATCTATGAAAGTGGAGATCGCGGTATGGCAAAATTCATCAGAGCATACGTTCCGCTCGCATCCATGTTTGGATATGCAACAGATCTTCGCTCGATGACACAAGGTCGCGCAAGTTACTCAATGGAATTCGGAAAATACGACAAAGCTCCAAACAATGTCACTGAAAAGATCATTGCAGACAAAACAGGAGTGAAGACTAAATAATCAAATTTGGGCTTGCATTGGTACAGAAATTTGGATAAAATCAAGTTCGCAAAAAAAATTTATATATAAAATTAACAATTAACCACACAAAAAATGGCGGATAAAGAAAAATTTGATCGAGCGAAAACGCACGTTAACGTTGGTACGATCGGCCACGTTGACCATGGTAAGACAACTCTTACATCAGCGATCACGAAAGTTTTAGCAGCCGCTTTCGGCGGAAACAACAAAGCTATTAACTTTGATCAGATCGATAACGCTCCTGAAGAGAAAGCCCGCGGTATTACAATCGCGACTTCACATCAGGAATACGAAACACCAAAAAGACACTATGCTCACGTTGACTGTCCCGGTCATGCCGATTACATCAAAAACATGATCACAGGTGCAGCTCAAATGGATGGTGCAATTCTCGTTGTCTCAGCAGCGGACGGCCCAATGCCACAAACACGTGAACACGTTCTTCTCGCAAATCAGGTTAACGTTCCTTATATCGTCGTTTTCATGAACAAAATTGATATCGCCGATAAGGAAATTGCAGAACTTTCAGAAATTGAAACACGTGAAATTCTTAAGAAAAACGGCTTCCCTGGAGACACAACTCCTTTCGTAAAAGGTTCAGCTCTTGGAGCTATGAACTGTGGTTGCGGAAAGAAAGAATGCCCAAATTGTGGCCCAATCATTGAACTTTCAGAAATTCTCGATAGCTACATTCCGGATCCTACAAGAACACTCGACAAGCCTTTCCTTATGCCGGTTGAAGACATCTTCTCCATCAAAGGTAGAGGAACAGTCGCAACAGGTAGAATTGAACAAGGTATCGTGAAAATCAATGAAGAAGTTGAAATCATCGGTATCAAAGCAACAAAGAAAGTCGTCGTCACAGGAGTCGAGATGTTCAGAAAATTACTCGACGAAGGACGTGCAGGTGATAATGTCGGTCTCCTTCTCCGCGGTGTTGAAAGAGAAGAAATTGAACGCGGACAAGTTATCGCAAAACCCGGCTCAATCACGCCTCATACAAAATTTGACGCTGAAGTTTATATCTTGAATAAAGAAGAAGGTGGAAGACACACACCATTCTTTAAAGGTTACAAACCTCAGTTCTATGTCAGAACAACAGATGTTACAGGTACAATTGAACTTCCAGCCAATGTTGAAATGGTTATGCCCGGTGATAACATCAAAATGGTCGTCACACTCGGCGTTCCTGTCGCTCTTGATCAAGGTACGAAATTTGCTATCCGTGAAGGTGGCAAAACAGTTGGTGCCGGATCTGTAGCCAAAATTATTGAATAAATATAATCGCTCGCGTCTTGATTAAAATTTATCATTACGCAAAGCGTCGTCCTTTAACAACCTAAAACTAATCAAACTATGTCAGTAAAACAGAAAATCAGAATCAAAATCTTCGCTTTCGATCACAAAATCGTTGATCAATCCACGAAATTAATAATCGATATCGCGGAAAAAACTGGCGCATTAGTTTCAGGGCCAATACCTTTGCCAACAAAAATTGAAAGATTCACTGTCAACAAATCAACTTTTGTACACAAAGACGCGCGTGAACAGTTCGAAATGCGCACACACAAGCGCTTAATTGACATCACGGAATGCACACCAAAAACCATCGAATCTCTTTCGAACCTTAACCTCCCTGCCGGAGTTGAAGTCGAAATAAAGATGATGAGCTCGGAAAAAGCAAAAGTTGCATCAGAAACAGTCGTTGCATAGGTATCAAGGAATAAAAATACAATTATATAAAGAGGGTCGAAATTCGACCCTCTTTTTTATTGTTTCGGATTTCAGATTTGAGTTATTGCTTGTGGTTTTGACTTTTAAGCTTTGCCTTTTGAATTATAAAAATATTGTGCTAAAATTATCATTAAAAGCAACACAATTTATCCCCCTTTCAGTATGCCCAAATTTTTAACTGATAAAAAATTTAAAAACGCTCTTAAAACAGGAGCGATGATTTTGGCTTTAATAAGCCTTTTCGTAAGCACTACTATCAATTTCAAAACAAACCAAGCGGAAGCCCAAGCCGTAGACCCATATGAATATTCATTGCGATTTGGGCTAGACTGGCAAACCGATCAATTCAACGGAATATATGGACCGGCAATTGATCCCGATACCGGAGATATATATCTAAGCGTCAGTAGAAGTGGAGGCACATCTCATTACATACAAAGATATGATTCAAGCGGCACGTATATAAGTAAATTTTCCACATATTATTTACCAAGAGGTCAACATACAATATCCGGTGGTTATATTTATGTACCGGAAGCCGGTGATATAAGAAAATATTCTCTAAGTGGAAGCTATATAGGGTCTGCGGCATCATCACTCAGCATGGCCGTTGCGGTAGCGATTGATGGAAGTGGAAATTTTTACGTTGCAGATCAAAACGCACATTTGGTTAAAAAATTTAATTCAAGCGGAACTCTTTTAATAACGCTGGGAAGTACGGCGGGATCGGCGGACGGACAATTCTATTATCCGCAAGGAGTAGCGGTTGATTCGAGTGGAAATATTTACGTAGCAGACACGTGGAACAACAGAGTACAAAAATTCAATTCAAACGGAGAATTTGTAACAAAATGGACTTTACAACTTGATGGAAACGAACGCGGATGGGCATATAAAATATATATAGACGGCAGTGACAACATATACGTCAGCAATTCAAGCGTTGGAAATGTTGAAAAATACGATACAAGCGGAACATTGCTCACAACTCTCGCGATAGGCTCCGGCAGTATAACAAAAGACGCCGGCGGTAACATTTATACTTCAAATTTAAAATATAATTCAGTAGGAGACACCATTCTATTAACGTTAAATACCTATGGACGAAGCTTAGATGGACAATTTTATAGCGCGGAAAATCTGGGAGTCGATTCAAGCGGGAATATATACGTCGCAGACACCGGAAACAACAGAATACAAAAATTCGATTCAAGCGGAACCTATTTATCAAAATTCGGAAGTTATGGAACGGGAGATGGACAATTTAACACACCAAGAGATGTAGTAGTTGATTCAAGTGAAAATATATACGTTTTAGACAAAGGCAATAAAAGAATACAAAAATTCAACTCAAGCGGAACATATACAACTCAGTGGAATTTGGAACTTGATTCTCCAAATGAATGGGGCGAAGGAGAAAGTATGACAATAGATAGCGATAATAACATATACGTATATAACAGATTTATTTATGGAGTTGAAAAATTTACTTCAGCGGGAGTGAAATTAATAAACATAGGCTCGGAAGGAACAGGTGACGGACAATTTAGCGGCTACGGCAACAAAATATCAATTGATCAAAACGATAACACTTTATACGTTATGTCAGCCGGTAGAATACAAGCGTTCAACTCGAGCGGCACATATTTAAGACAATGGAGTTTATCATCAATGAGCGTCCCATCATCAATCACAGCCAAAAACGGCTACGTATACGTTGGTGGAGGAGCATGGTATTCAGGTTATGCAGGCTTTTACATATACGACTCAAATGGAACTTACATAAACAGACATTGGCCAAGTTCAGGCTCAAGCACAGGACAATTTAATTGGATAATGGATCTGATAATAGATTCAAATTTAAATATATACGTATTGGGAGCCGGAAACTCTGCGTCAGAAAGTTATGTCCAAAAATTCTTACCTGTTGTACCGCCAACCGCACCTTCCGCTTGTACAATTTCAAACATAACCGGCACATCAGTCGCCGTTAACTGGACAGACAATTCAAGCGACGAAGATAATTTCACTCTCGAAAAATCAACAAACGGCACAGACTATGAAGTTGTTTCATCCACAATACCTGCAAATATAGTCGCAAAAGGCGTTGGCGATCTTGACTACAACACACAATATTGGTTTCGCGTCAAAGCAACAAGTACAACAAGCGGCAGTTCAACTTATGCAACTTGCTCCCCTAGTACAACAACAGACACAACGGTAATTGAACCGTACAGGTTTGACACGAAGTGGGGAAGCGAGGGAAGTGGGAATGGGCAATTTGCATCATCGTCTCCACAAGGAATAGCAATTGATTCAAGTGGAAATACCTACGTGACAGACACAAATAATAATCGTATTCAAAAATTCGACTCAAGCGGAACATATATAACTCAATGGGGAAGTTTTGGAACCGGAAATGGGCAATTCAATTACCCGCGAAGCATGGCGATTGACTCAAGCGGGAATGCATATGTTACAGACTATCAAAATAACCGTATTCAAAAATTCGACTCAAGCGGAGCATATATAACTCAATGGGGAAGCCAAGGAAGTGGAAGTGGAGAATTCAATGGACCTATTGGAATAAATATCGATACAAGTAATAACGTATATGTAGGTGACACGGAAAATCACCGTATTCAAAAATTCGACTCAAGCGGAACATATATAACTCAATGGGGAAGCCAAGGAAGTGGAAGTGGAGAATTCAACAGGCCACAAGGCGTAGCAATTGATTCAAGCTGGAATATTTACGTAGCAGATTACGACAATGACCGTATTCAAAAATTCGACTCAAGCGGAACATATATAACTCAATGGGGAAGCCAAGGAAGCGGAAATGGAGAATTCGATGGACCTATTAGCATAGCCGTTGATTCAAGCGGAAATATGTATATTTCAGAATACCACAACGGCCGCATACAAAAATTAAACTCAAATGGAACATATATAACTCAATGGTCAGATGGAATCGGAAGCTTCCCGTTAGACATATCGATTGATTCAAGCGAGAACGTCTATATAGCAGATCAAACCACCAACCTTATCCAAAAATTCGCCCCAAACTCAAACGTCGCCCCAACGTCAACATCTTTCGCCGCAACATCAAGCACAAATCCGGTGTTCTCATGGACGTTCAGCGACAGAAACGAAGCAGACACACAGTCCGCATATCAAATTCAAGTTTCATCATCAAACGGATTCGAATCAAATATATGTGATACGGAAAAAACATTGGGAACAACAAGTTCGATTGCATATAATGACACAAGCTGCACAACTCCTCTCGTAGCAAGCCAAATGTATTATGCAAGATTAAAAACTTGGGATAATAGCGACTTGCCAAGTGAATTCACACCAAGTTCGGGCTATGTTTTCACCGCAACATCCCCTTCTCCAACCGCACCATCCGCATGCGTAACTTCAAATATAACTTCATCCGGAATGACGATTGGTTGGACAGACAATTCAAACAACGAAACATATTTTGATTTAGAAAAATCAACAAACGGCACAGACTATGAAACCGTTAATAATTTAATCGCAGCAAATACGGTTTCATATGACGCAAGTTCATTATCAACCAATGACCAACTCTGGTTCCGCGTCCGCGCAAAAGGAGAAACCGGAAATTCCGCATACGCAACATGCTCCCCTGTTTATACATTAGCGGATACGGGGTTTGATCTAACGCATAGCTCAACGGGATCAGGAAGCATCTTAATTTCTATAACTTCTGAGGGAACAAATCCAAGCAACACAGAATATGCAATCATGGTTGGAACTCAATATCTACATTCAGATAGAAGTCGTTATGACTCAGCTGAATGGAATACAAAAACCACATGGGACACAACCGAAATGGCAATCGGATTAAGTCCTAACACAACATATGAAATTAAAGCAAAAGCACGCAACGGTGAAAGCACGGAAACAAGTTTTGGCACAGCAGAATATCGCACAACCCTTGCAACGATAGTCCCTTCTTTAACTATAAGCGACATTCAAACAACATCATTCAGAATCCCTCTTACATCTGATGGAAATCCAGCAGGCACACAATATGCAATCAAAAACGGAACACAATATTTACAAACAAACAGCACGTTTGGCGAACCGGCAACCTGGCAAACACGAACAGAGTGGGGTGGAGAAACAGGGCCAACAATAACCGGCCTCACAGAAAATACATCATACACAATAAGATTACTTTCAAGAAACAACGAAGAAGTTGAAACAATAGGCCCTACTTCAACGGCATACACAGCAGTTGACGCACCATCGAATTTCCAAACTACAGCGATCGATTCAACAAGTATGTCATTCTCAGTTGATCAATTTACAAACGATTCAACGTATTTATCGGGATATTTCTTCTATGGTTATTCGATTCCGGAAGATTTGGGCGGATATTATAGCTTCTCGAATTGGAACAACGGTGAATTCACAGGATATCAATGGACGCACTCATCGCTCACGCCAAACAAACAATTCATACATCACGTTAAACAAAGAAACCAAGAAGGCACGGAAAGCGCAGTTGTCGACTTAACGGCATGCACTGCAGCAAACACGCCCGCTATATCGGCCAGCAATATCACCACAACAACATTTGATGTAACAATAGACAAAAATAGCAATCCAAATGGCACATATTACACAGTAAGATCTATAGGGATGTATCTGGATGAAGGAGGCACCTTCTCTGAACCGGAAAGATGGTTCACGGCAGATTCAACAAATACATTCGCAGTTTCGGAATTAACACCGGGCGGTACGTATTTAATGGCTGTACAAGCAAAAAACTGTGACAATATTGGAACGGACACATCAACAACAACGGCATACACATTACCAAACTCACCGGGAACGCCGGATATAACTCCATACACAACAAGTGTCAACGTAGAAATTGATTCCGGCTTTAATGACGACAGCTATGTGCTCTTTGCAATGCAATTCGCAACAAATGACACGTTCACAGACGCGTTATATGTCCAAGCAGACGGAACCCTCGGCGAAACAGCGATATGGCAAACATATAATGATTGGGGAGGAATCAGCGGAAAACTCGTCACCGGATTATCAACAAACACGCCTTATTACATTAAAATTAAAGTTAAAAACGGTGGTGGAGTTGAAGCAACACCGGTAACGACTACAACAACAACGCTGGTGAACACTCCGTTAACACCAACCATCGTTTCATCGTCCGAGACAACAACGTCTTTCAGATTCAATCTCAACACTAATTCAAATTCATCAAGTGTAAAATATGCAATTCAATTCCCTACTTCATTAAAATATTTAAGTGAAACCGGAACGTTAACGAGCGACACCGCTGTTTGGAAAACAAACACTGAATGGGACGCAGTTGATGGCAACGCAAGCAATGGAATAACAATTACAGGGATCTCTCTCGGAAATTCCTGCTACATGCTCAAGGCAAAAGCAAAAAGTACAGCCGAAACAGAAACCGAATTTGGAGCACTTTCAAACTCAATGTGCAATCTTGCAAACACTCCAAGCGCGCCAACGCTTGCAACAATGAACTCAACGTCACAATTAGCGCTCACAATTAACGACACGTTAAATACAAATGCAACAAAATATGCAATATATGAACCAACTTTATTAAAATACGTTCAATCAAACTACCAACTTGGAACAAGCGCATATTTCAAAACAAAATCCGCATGGGAAAGTGAAGACGGTAATGAAACATATCTAATAGCAATATCCGGATTAAGCTCAAATACTTCACACACATTCAAAGTTAAAGCAAGAAATGATTCGGAAACCGAAACCGCTTTATCAGGAGCGTCAAACACAGCATTAACAAATACGCCCGACAGTGGAGGCTGCACAACAACTTGGACATATACCGCTTGGAGCACATGTTCAGCCGGACATCAAACGCGTATAAAATCGGATTCAAACGGATGCCCGGGAGTAAGCTCGATAACAGAAGATCAAACGTGTGTAATGCCATGCACGCCAAACTGGACATGCACGTCATGGAATTCTTGCGCAAACAGCTCTCAATCAAGAACATGCACAGATTCAAATCTTTGCGGTGTAATAACAGACAAGCCAATAGAAACGCAAACATGCACAACAGCCTGCACACCAAACTATACATATAGCGACTGGAGCACATGCGTAAGCGGAAACCAAACACGCACAAAAACCGATTCAAACAATTGCTCAATTCCAAACATAATAACCGAATCACAAACTTGCGATGTCATACAATCGTGTGCCGAAAACTGGGCATGCACAGAATGGTCAACGTGCGGCGCATCGGGAAATCAAATTAGAGTATGCACAGACAGAAATATATGCGGAACAACAATCTCAAAACCATTGGAAACACAAACCTGCACGCCACCATGCGGTGAACTCTGGATATGCACGGAATGGAGCGAATGCTTAAATAATTCAAAATCCAGATTCTGCGCAGATAAAAACACGTGCGGAACAACAATCTCAAAACCATTGGAAACAAACACGTGCACAAGCACAACAACTGACAACGATGACACCGGTAGCGACACAGAAACAAGCACGGGAACAAGTGAAAACGATCAGACTAATCAAATGGTTGTAACCGCAGAAGATCTTAAAAAAGAGATTGAAGATTTAAAAAAAGAAATAGCTATACCGCAAGACGCCCTCACGCGCGGCGAATTCCTTGCGTATGTTGTAAACGATCTCGATCTTCAAAATACTCGCAAAGACTATCTTGAAACTTGCGGTAAAAATAAAGAAGAATGTTTAAACATGTTAAGCCTCGGAACATCAACAATCATTAGCCAATCGGAAACAAACAATAAAGAACTTGACGTCGCCTCTCAACTTGGACTCACGAGTGTTTTCACGGAAAAAGATAACAAAGAACTCCAAACAAATGCCGCGGTAACAAGATCGGAAGCTATAAAAATCATATTAATAGCGCTTGAAGTTATCAAGCCTGAAACGTGCGAAGAATTAATCATAGCCGCAGGAAGCGAAGAAGCTTTAATGGCTCAAAAAACTCCATTTAAAGACCTCGCAAACAATGTCACAAAATGCTGGATACCAAAAGTTGCCAATTCAGCATGTGAAATAAAACTCATAGATTGCTCCAAAACCGCAGAATTTAGACCTGATTCATATCTTTTAAAAGGCGACTTTAACGAAATAATGAAAAAAGCAAAAGCATATGCAAAACAAAAAAATATTAAATTCAACATCGCTACGGATACGGATAAAGATGGCCTAACGGATATAATGGAAACGGAAATCTATAGCACCAATCCAAAAAAAGCCGATACGGATGGCGACACATTAAAAGATGGAGAGGAAATAAATAAATACAAAACCAATCCATTAAGCATAGACACGGATAACGATACTCTCAAAGACGGCGATGAAGTGAAAAAATATAAAACAAACCCATCAAAACAAGATACCGATGGTGACGGATTCTCGGATAACATTGAAATTGCGGCAAACACAAACCCTCTTGACCTTCTTGATTATCCAAAAGACACAAAAGGCATCGGTGTTTCAGATGACTGGCAAACAAAAAACAAAATCGTCGTTGAAAACGGAGAACAAGACACTGATAACGATGGCTTATCCGATAAAATGGAATATCAATATAGAACTGATCCAAAAAAACCTGACACAGATGGTGATACGTTCACGGATGGCCAAGAAGTTCTTGATATGCACACGGACCCTTTGAAATTCAATTCAATAGATAGCGTGCTACTCGCAATAACAAATATCGCACAAGACCAAATTATTGGTAGCTCCTCTTTCTACGTCAAAGGAACGGCAAAATCAAATACACTCGTACAAATATATGTCAGAAACTCATTTGGTAGAGAAAAAGTAATAGCAAGCGCAACAGCAAGCGCTTCCAATATGATTGATGCTCAAACAGACCCAATTAAGGATGGAAAATACTTATTACTCGCCAAAGCATTTGATTCAAAAAAATCAGAAGTTATTTCATCGGCTCCAATAAGCATTGAAATAAACAGCGCGATCAACATTGAACCACCGGAATTATTATCATTCGGAGGCATGACGTTGACAGAAGAAATGCTAAAATCCGGCTTCAAAATAACGACTTCTTCATTGCCAACCATCAGAGGGAAAACCGAATTTGGCAACGAAGTTATCACATCATGGAAAAGCTTGCTCTCCTCCTCTGCCCTCGTTGCTGATAGTCCTGCCGGTGAATTCACGGTAAAACCGGCAAAAGCCCTTGAAGATGGCGAACATACGGTCACGGTTTATGCAACGCGCAAAAAAGATAACGTAATGAGTAAAGCTCTCAAATTATCATTCATAGTCAAAAACGGCTTAAGCAGTCTCGACTTATCCAATGTAAACAAACTAGCCGGAAACATCGCAGGCTTCTATAAAAAAGACACAATCACAAAAATCTTCTATCAAACAATGATAGGCATTGGAGCCGCAGGCGGAATCTGGTTAATGTACTTCTTATATCACAAATATCGCGAATACAAAGTCTACGCTGCAAAAATGCGCAAACGCAAAGAAAAGCTTGAAAAAGGTGAAGATAATGATGACGACGAGGAAGACGAAGAATAAAGGCAATAAATTTTATAAGCCAATTAGAGCCTCTGCTTTTCCACAATCAACTGCTATTCTTCCACATATAGCAAGAACGTCTTCTGTAGAATCTCCTCTTGGCACAGCTCTACATAGTTCCGTTGGTTCACTACAGACCGCCTGCACTATTGTCTTTAAACTTGCTTCCGGTATTATCTTGCATCCCGTGTTATGATCTACGCCACCTTGTCTAGCTTGAGCAACCTGCATTTTCTCACATTCTCTTTTAACGTCCGTACAAAGTCTAATTAAAGTTGGATTCACGTCCTCATCAGATGAACAAACATTAACCGGCATATTAGAGCACGCATAATCAATTTGAGCAGTTGAGCCTGGTACTTTTGAACATACATCGTCATTATACGTTGCAGTTCTTGCCCACTCCGCTTCCGGCGAACCGTTTAACCAACCGGGATCAAAAGATTTACAAGCGTCCACATCTCCTCTTAATGCAGATGGTATCCGAGAACATGTAGCTTTTTGTCGCTGTTGCTGTAAATATTCAGGGCTTAATACATCGGGCGATTGTGATTCCGAAGAACCGCACGCTACAGCTGTTGCCATTAATACAAGTGGAAGAAGTACTCTCATTTTTTTGATTGTTAAATATTTAGTGACATAATTATAACTATAATTTATAAAATGTCAAGAGCTTGTGGTAATGTGCACACACCTTTTGCACTTTTTAGGGAGAGAAGTAGGCTGAGGGCATGTCAAAAACAATGCCAAATACACCACAAGAAGAAAAATACA
>LBUS01000010.1 GCA_000992695.1 Candidatus Peregrinibacteria bacterium GW2011_GWF2_38_29
TATCATAACTTGGATACATATTTTGTTTGGCTAAAGAATGGAATCCATTCTAGCCCATGCAACCTAAAAATGTGATCGCAATTGCTGCAATCTTATCAAGAGTTTGGAGCTCCTTAATGAACGAAGTGCGAAACAGCGTGACCAACGAATTCATAACTTTTTCATACCAAAATATCTAGATCGGAAGTGAATACTTATCACCATCAACTAAATATACTTTTGGAATATTTGTACCGCAATATTCAGGTACATCGCCCACAAAAGTTTCCCATTCACTCTCGAGAATAGGATATGGCTGACCAGTTGAACCTAATTCAGAAGCTTTTCCCGGTTTAAAAACCAAATTAACTGCAAGTTTAGGACTTCTTATGCCTCTTGCATTAGCTTCTTGTAGCATTTTAGCTTGAATTTCTGCATATCTTCCGCTCTCTAATTTGCCTAATTCTACCTCTCCGACCTCAGGAGCAAGTAACTCATCACTAGTCCATAGATATCTTTTTTGTACCGGTGCATTATGACCATCTTCCGCAGATGAGAAATCCGTTTTTTCCATACGATTTAAATTTAATTGTATATATAAATAATAACAGATTAGGTTTAATCTGTCAAGAGTTTGGAGCGGGTAACGGGAATTGAACCCGTATCTAAACGTTGGCAACGTCTCGTACTGCCGTTGTACTATACCCGCAATATTTTCAATGAATTTGAAATTTGCAGAGAAAATTTACACTAAAATTTGTTTGAGTGCAAGAAAAGTTTTAAAAATGCGGATGTCGCTCGTCAAAATCAGGCAAATATAAGAAGAAAACACCGACAACTATGCAAATAATACTGCTCGCGAGCGGATTGCCTGGAAAAAGATAAGCGTCCGCAAGAACCCAAATTCCGCGCCACATAAAGACAGCGCCAATTGCTACTGTTAAATTACGTAAAAAACTGGCGTCAAATCTAAAAGATAACCGTTTGAACTGATCTTTCATATTTTGGGGGTTTAAAGTCTATTTTTTAAATTATATCATTTTGTTTGATTATTTTCGCCGAATAAGGTTTAATAATTCGCGTAGCAGTTTTTATGGTTAATACGCCGGGGTAGCTCAGTGGTAGAGCACACGACTGAAAATCGTGGTGTCGACAGTCCAATTCTGTCCCCCGGCACCAGAGCAATAGCGAAGCGGTTGCTCCATATAAATGAAACGTCGCCGAAGGCGACACCTCTTAAAAACTATGGGTTTTGCAATCGCAATCATTATCATCCAGCTCATCTTTGCACTTGGGCATTTTCTTTTTTATAAAACCTTAGTGCGCTTTTTTAATATCAAAAATAAACGCATTAAATTAGCGTTAAAAATTGCGCTTATATTTTTGGGCGTGAGCTTTGTTTTGGCTTCAATCTTACCCTTTGCATGGTTCTATCTTATAGCTGCATCATGGCTTGGATTCCTTCATTTTTTCTTTTGGGCAAGCGTGCTTTGCTGGGCTGTTTATGGCATTTTTAAACTTGCGAAACTCAAATTTAAGAAATTACGTTTCAGCAAACTACACTTCAAAATTACTGCCGGAATTTTGTTTGGACTTGCTCTTTTGATTAGCGTTTACGGAATCTTCAACGCAATGAATTTTCAAATCCGTGAAATCGAAGTGAAACTGCCAAATTTGTCTAAGACATGGGAAAATAAGACGATTGCATTTATCAGCGACGTGCATGTTGGAAAAATCGATGGCGCGGATTTTGCGGATAAAATTGTCAACAAAATAATGACGCTTAATCCTGATTTAATTTTTATTGGCGGCGATTATTACGATGGACATATCGATGATATTGCCGAACTTACAAAGCCTCTTGAAAATCTGAAGGCGTTTCGCGGAGTTTATTTTGTGACAGGAAATCATGAAAAATTTGATAATGATAAAAAATATGAAAATGCGATTGATCTCGCCGGAATTGTTGTTATGAATAATATGATGACTGATTTGGACGGCTTGCAAATAATCGGCGTGGATTATGCGGTCACAACAAATAAAAATAAATTTAAAGAAGTCTTGGATGGCATGAAAATTAATAAATCAAAACCAAGTATTTTGATAAAACATTCTCCAATAAACCTTGATGTTGCAAATGATGCCGGAATTTCCTTACAACTTTCCGGGCACACTCACGTCGGACAAATTTATCCTTATAACTGGCTTACACATCTGATTTATAAAGGCTATGACTATGGCCTGAATTTATTTGGAAACATGCAAGTTTATACTTCAAATGGCGTTGGTACTTGGGGCCCGCCGATGAAAGTTGGAAATACGCCGGAAATTGTTTTGATAAAAATGCTTAAGTGAGATCTTCGGGTTTTTCTTCAGTCTTTTTCGAAACTATAGACTCTTTTTCATCTTCCTCCTCACCTTCTCCAATCTGCTTTATAAACCCATTCACCTGCAAATCCCAAAGTTTTTTATAAATTCCGTTGTCTTTTTCAAGCAAAGTTTTATGCGTACCTTGCTCGGCGATTCTTCCATTTTCAATAACAAAAATCCGATCCATTTGCATAATCGTTGAGAGCCTATGCGCAATAACAAAAGATGTTTTTCCGGCCATCAAAACCTTCAAAGCTTCCTTTATAAAAAGTTCGGATTCGGAATCAAGCTGACTTGTTGCTTCATCCAAAATTAAGATTTTTGGATTTGCCAAAATCGCTCTTGCAATAGCCACCCTTTGACGCTCGCCACCGGAAAGCTTTATTCCGCGTTCGCCAACAAAAGATTCGTAACCGGCTTTAAATTTGCTAACAAATTCATGCGCGTGAGCAAGTTTTGCGGCCTCAATTACCTCCGCATCTATCGCATTCCTTTTACCATAACGGATATTGTCCATTAATGTTCTGTGAAACAAAATCGGATCTTGTGGAACGAGCGCAATCGCTTGCCTTAAACTATCCTGCGTAACATCCGCAATATTTTGCCCATCGATAAAGATATCTCCCTTTTTCAAGTTATATAAACGCAAAAGCAGCTTAACAATTGTTGACTTTCCACCACCGGAAGGGCCAATTAAAGCGATTTTTTCGCCCGGCTTAACTTCAAAAGATAAATCATTCATGATTTCCGCACCGTCATCATATGAAAAATTAACGTTTTTAAATTCGATTTTTCCGATTGAAACGTCAAGCATTTTTGCATTCATTCTATCTTTAACCTCATATGGTTTATTCAAAATTTCGGTCATCTCGTCCGCATTAGCAAGGTGCTCATAAAGACTTCTTATAACTCTGCCAAAATTCCAAAGCTGAAGAAATATTTCCAATAAATACGCTTGAATAAGCACAAAATCCCCTACTGTAAGAAGATCTTTGCGCCACAATCTAACTGCAATATATAAAATCAATAAATCTATGGCGATCATAAATGCGCCTTGAAAAGCTTCAATTATCACATCTATGTCAAAGCTCTTTTTTGTCTTTCTGAACCAGTTTTCCGTGGCTTCGCCAAACCTTGTCTGCTCATAATTAAACCCTGAAAAAAGTTTAATATTTATATTGTTCGAAATCGTATCCGCAAGAACCGCCGTGACCTTTGTATCTGCTTCGGATTTCTTTATATTGAATTTCAATTTATAGATAGACAAAGCATATGCGATCGCTATAAATGTAATAACCCATACGAGCATTGCCAATCCAAGCATGTAATGCAGATAAAACAAAACGCCTAAAGTCCCAATAACTCGTATTACCAATGGAATCAAATCCCAGCTCACCCTATCGCACGTATTTTCAAAAGCGTGCCCCATGCGGCTAACGCGCTTCAAAAGCGCCCCTGTGAAGTTGTCATTAAAGAATGAATAAGAATGGCCATGCAAATACTCAAAACATTCATTCAAAATATTCGAAATCGCCTTTGGCTGAAAATATGTATTTAAAGCTCCGGAAACTCGCCAAACAATCCATTCAATAATATTTATACCAAGAACGTAAAATATGATTGTTATAAGGCTTTTATAAAGCACCTCTTTATCGCCATTCTGAACCATTATGTTGAAAAAGTTTTTGTATAAAAATGGCGTTACCATGCTGGCGCTAATCCCAATAAATATACACAAAACGATAATGCTCGTGATTAATTTGTATTTTTTCACGTGCTTCCAGAAAAAACTCAGTGTTTTGGCTGTATTATATTTTGTCATACCTCCACGCGATTAATTGCTATGGAAGTATATTAAATCAGTAAAGAGGGTGATTGTCAAGCAAATAAGGGCCGGAGGCGCCTTTTTAGCAACCATTAGGACCACTCCACGTACTCAAACATCGGTCTGCGCTTTCGGATTCAACTATATAAAGATCAAATTCAACTTTTGCGTCATCTTCGTCTCCGCTAATTTTTGGCACAGCAATTGCCATTGTGCCTTCTGTGTCCACTTTATGAAGTGACATCATTTCACTGTCCAAATCTGCGATGCTCACGCCCTTTTTAACCGGCGTACCAAATTCTACTGAATCTATGCAACTTTTTCTAAAATAAGTATTATAGCTTAACCTATTCCCTTTAACATCGGCTTGGACTACGAAAGCAAAACCATCTTTTAGCCTATCTGCGTATAAACCTTTCAAAACTCCGCATATCTCTTCAATTCCACTGCTTGCTCCTAAAATACCAAGTACTTCATGAGTGCTTTTTAAAACATGTAAATACACATTCGCTCCTATGTCTCTACCTGTAATAGATGCCCATTCAGCGGCTTTTGCAAGCCTCTTTCTAACTTCGCCCCTGAAAGAAACGCTGTCTGTATCTCTGAAATAAGACGTCCCGGTCTCTGCAACTCTGCGCTGAGCGGCGCCTGTGACTTCACCCTCAGGATCGACTTCTTCGTGATTATGACTACCGGATATATTTTTATGAAAATCCTGAGCCATGTTGCTCAATAAAACTCGCGCATGAGCAATGTTCATTCTATCGTCATCGCTTAGAGATTCTGATGTAAAATTCAACTCTCCTGATGCGATAAAGCTTCTTGCAATTTCTTGTGAAGCATCTGAAAATTCGTTTCCTATGTATATAGCATGTGAAACGCCAAGCGCTTTCATTTTTGTATCAAAAGCGGCGACTTGGCCCCAAATGCCCACGTCCATCTTCCGAACCAATGCGGCTGTATCAGACCTTCTCATGCCGCTCGTAAGAGTTCCTTTAAAATATCTTTCTGCAAGATTTGATAATAAACCACTCTCATTCTCATCAAGCCCTGCTCCTGATGTTGCTTCCATATTTTTTATTTTAACAAATAGGGGTTTATTAAATCAAAAACCGGTGCATTTGTCAAATGAAATTGCCTTT
The DNA here is from genome assembly GCA_000992695.1 of Candidatus Peregrinibacteria bacterium GW2011_GWF2_38_29. Taxonomy (GTDB): domain Bacteria; phylum Patescibacteriota; class Gracilibacteria; order UBA1369; family UBA12463; genus UBA12463. Next base: position 5,317 of record LBUS01000010.1, read on the forward strand.
TGAATAGCGAACTATAAACCGAGCGCCATCTTGAGATCTTTTTCGTGCTCCATTTCCATGATCAAAATGTCTTCAAGCGCGCGCTTTACTCCATATTCACCAAGCTGTTCAGCTTGTGCAACTCTTGCTTTATAGCGATTCACGGCATCAATTTCACCTTTTAAATCCTGTTCAAGCATCACCTTGCTATCCTTATCCGTTTCACGTGGGCCAATATCAAATGTTGGCTCTCCGCCCATGCCTGCAATGTGGTCCGCGAGTGAGACTGCATGACCGATCTCTTCATTCGCATGAACAATAAGCTCTCTTTGCATTGTCTGATACTCTGCGCCCGTGATCTTTGCTGCATGCTGAACATATTGAACAGCCGCCGCATATTCAAGGCTCAAATCTTTGTTTAATAAGTCGATAAATTCCTGTTTTGTCATAGAATTTTTTGGTTAATTTGTAAATTCATTTTAATGTATTGCGTAAAAAATGTACAATGCGCTTATGATACTTTCAGACAAAACTTTGAAGAAAATGCTTGATTCCGGCGAGCTCACCGTTAAGCCAATTTCCGAACATTCGATACAGCCGGCATCAATCGATTGCCGACTTGGAACGCATTATTTGATTGTTGATGATACCGGCATGGATTCGCTGACGCTTGATTCCGAAATCAAATATCGCGAGATTGAAGGCGAAACAATTACAATTCCGCCAAAAAGTTTTTTGCTTGCGACAACAATGGAATACGTAAAGCTTCCAAACGATTTGACGGCCTTCGTTGAAGGGAGAAGCTCGATTGGAAGAATGGGACTTTTTATTCAAAATGCAGGGTGGGTTGATCCGGGATTTGAAGGAAAAATCACTCTTGAAATTTATAATGCGAATTCTTTACCGATAAAACTTCAGGCGGGAAGGCGCATCTGCCAGCTCGTTTTTTGCAAAATGGATCAGGCTGCGGAAAAGCCGTATAACGGGAAATATCAGGGACAAAATAAATCCGTAGGAAGTCGGATTTATAATGACAAAATCTAAAATCCAAAGGACAAATAAAATCCAAAGGACAAATGAAATCCAAAGGACAAATGAAATCCAAAATCCAAATTGTTTCAAATGACAAATGGATTTATTTAAAGCTTGCGTGATGTGCGAAGAAAAATAGCGCTAAAAATTAGATTTAATTCTGTCGCTTCAAGCAATAGCTGATCTATTTCAGCTTTAAATTGAGGGAAAATAACTTTAGCCATAATCAGCCAATATTTTGTTTCTTTGGCTTCTTTTCGGCAAATCCCAATCTTGTGAATAAAATCTTTTTTTGATTCAGCGTGATCCGCTTCGCAATAATTTGCGCCAATGCTTGTGCCGGATTTTATTAATTGCTGAATTATCTCTTTTTCGATCAAAACACTTTGTGTTTGTTTTGCAAAAATGAGGACAGATAAGCCAAATTTCGTCGTTCTTTCCATCAAGTCATATTTTTCCATATTTGAATAATACGCCGATGATATTAAAAACTTTTAAACAAATTTTAAATTCTTTCTGACATTTAAAAATTTGTCATTTATCATTCATTTGAAACAATTTGAGCTTTGGATTTTGTAATTTATTTTACGGCCTTGTGCGACAAATTGTATCTGCCCATGTCATCAATTTCCATGAGCTTCACTTTTAATGTGTCGCCAAGTTTCACGACTTCTTCGACGCGGTTTACGCGCTTGTCGGAAAGTTGAGAAATATGGACAAGACCTTCTTTTCCGGGAACGAGCTCAACGAATGCGCCGAATTCCATAATTCTTGTTACGCGACCTTCAAAAACGTCGCCGACTTTTGGAATGTAGATAATTCTCTTAACCCATTCAAGAGCTTTTTTGCCTTTTTCTTGATCAGGCGCCGTGATGAACGTTAAGCCATCTTCCTCAATGTCAATTGTAACGCCACATTCTTTTGTAATTTTCTGAATTGTTTCGCCGCCCTTTCCAATAACGTCTTTAATTTGTTCGACAGGAACTTTAACGGTCGTGATTAAAGGAGCATATTTTGAAAGTTCCGGACGTGTTTGTGGAAGCGCTTTTTCCATAACATCAAGAATTTGCATGCGTGCGATTTTAGCTCTATCAAGAGCTGTTTTCATGATTTCAATTGTAATCCCTTTTACTTTAATATCCATTTGAAGAGCCGTAATTCCTTCACGACTTCCTGCGACTTTGAAATCCATATCTCCACAGAAATCTTCCATACCCTGAATGTCTGTGAGAATTTTATAATTGCTTTTTCCGTCTGTAATAAGACCCATCGCGATACCCGCAACGTGTCTTGGAATCGGCACACCGGCATCCATTAAAGATAAGCTAGAAGCGCATACGGAAGCCATTGAGCTTGAACCGTTGCATGAAAGAGTTTCGGAAACCGTCCAGATTGTATATGGGAATTTCTCTTTATCGGGAACAAGAGCGAGTAGCGCGCGTTCCGCAAGATTTCCATGTCCAATTTCACGTCTGTTTGGGCCTCTTGAAGGTTTAATTTCTCCAACTGCATATGACGGAAATGAATAATGATGCATGTATCTTTTTTCCTCATCCTGATCCATTGTTTCGATAATTTGCGCATCGCCCGGAGCACCAAGAGTTGTGATGTCCAAAACTTGTGTTTCTCCTCTGCGGAAAAGGGCTGAGCCATGAGTGCGAGGAAGAACTCCAACTTCACAAGAAAGTGGTCGAATTTCATCGAGCTTGCGACCATCCAAACGCTCTTCTTTTTCAAGAATGCGTTTTCTCATCTTATCCTCAACTGCGTCGTTCAAAAGCATATCAAGATGTTTTTTTGAGAATTTTTCGTCTTCAATATCTGCTTTATATTTCTCAACCGCGCTTTTTAAAATTTTCTTATAATTATCTTTGAATTCATGCTTTGTTTGTCCGCGAACACTTTCAACCATATCGTCCGTAACGTAAGCCGCAAACGCCTTCTTTGCTTCTTCGTTTTCAGGCATAATTGCCGCTGTTTTCAATGTTGGATTAAATAATTTTGCGAATTCAAGTTGAACAGCACAAATTTCTTTAATGTGTTTATGCGCGAGTTCAAGAGCTTTCAACATAACGTCTTCAGAAACTTCGCTTGCTGCCGCTTCAACCATCGTGATTGCATCCGGCGTTCCCGCGACCGTTAAATCAAGCTTTCCTTTTCTGCATTGTTCATATGTTGGATTAACAACAAGCTGTTCTTTGCCTTCCGAATCAACAATATAACCGATTTTCACAGCCGCTAAAGGGCCTGCAAATGGTGCGCCTGCAAGTAATAATGCAGCTGAACAACCATTAATAGCGACGATTCCGGGATCAACTTCCAAGTCTGCAGAAAGCACCGTTGCAATAACCTGAACGTCATTTACCATTCCTTTTGGGAAAAGCGGTCTAAGAGGTCTATCAATCAATCTCGATGTCAAAATAGCGTTATCTGAAGGCCTACCTTCACGCTTGATAAATCTGCTTCCTTTGATTTTTCCAGCCGCATAATATCTTTCTTCATAATCAACGACCATTGGGAAAAAGTCTGCATTTTCCTTTGCTTCGTCGTTAATGATTGTTGTTGAAAGAATGACAGTATCTCCAAGAGAAACCGTGACTGTCCCGGATGCTTGCGTGAAAAATTTGCCGGCATCGAATTTTAAGATTCGGCCCGCAAGATTATGTTCTACGAATTTTGATTCCATAAAAAATGGGTTAATTATTATTTGGCCTGTCGGTTTTACCGAGGCCTTTTTTAACCCAATCCGGAATCAATCCACAAGTGACAAGTTCCAAATAAAGATATTCTTTATCTCAAACCTGTTACTCGCGCGATGTCCCGAAAATGGGTATTTTTATTATTATTTTCTTAAATTCAGCTTGTCGGCGAGAGTTTCGTATGCGTCTTTTTCATTCATTTTCAAATAATTGAGCAATTTGCGTCTCTTTCCGACCATCATAATAAGACCGCGTCTTGAATGATTGTCTTTCGAATGTGTTGCGAGGTGCTCACTTAATTGTGTGATTCTTTCAGTTAAAACCGCAATTTGTACATTTGGAGATCCAGTATCTTTAGGATGTACTGCGAATTTTTGAATGATTTTTTTCTTTTCTGTACGTTTCATATTTTTTAAGCTGTTAATTTATTGCCATATAAATTTATCAAATAATGTGTGTTTTGGCAAGGGAAAATGCAGGGGGACGGAGGCAGTGACAAATTTTGAGCTCAAAATTTTCCAGACATTTGAGCTCAAGTTGCAAAATTGCCTCCGTCCCCGTAATCTTTGCTTGTGAATATTTGCAAAAAATGCGGGGCGGAATTTGAGATTTTTGACAAAGATCTTGAGTTTTATAAAAAAATTGATTCGCCGGCACCGACTTTTTGCCCTTTATGCAGACTCAAAAGAAGAATGATGTTTCGAAATGAAAGGCACCTTTATTCTCGAAAATGCGATTTGTGTAACAAGGATTTTTTGGCGATTTATGATAAAAATGCCGGTTTTCCGGTTTATTGCTATGACTGCTGGTGGAGCCACGAATGGGATGCGAAAAAATATGCCGCGGAATACAATCCGAATTTGCCATTTTTTGAACAACTAAAATCTCTTTTTAATAAAGTTCCGCATCTTGGAATCGTCATAAGTTACTGCGAAAATAGTGAATACGCGAATTATACAAATTATTCCAAAAACTGTTATTTGGCTTTTGGATGCCACGAATCCGAAGATTCATATTATGGTTGGAGAATGCATAACGGACTTGCTTGCGTTGATTGCACACAAACCGATCGAGGAAAATACTTATACGAATGCGTTGATTGCAATGACGGCTACGAGCTTTTTTTCTCTCAAGATTGCGAAAATTGCACTGATTCTTATTTTTTATACGATTGCAAAAGTTGTCAGGATTGCATGTTTTCAACCGGACTTCGAAATAAAAAAAATTATATTTTTAATAAAAAATATACGCCGGAAGAATATAAAACAGAAAAAGCAAAGTTTGATTTTGGCTCAAATAAAGCCCTTTCTGAAGCTAAAGAAATTTTTAAAAAGTTTTTACTCGAATATCCAAGGCGCGCGCTTTTTATTGTTAATTCGGAAAATTCATTTGGCGATCACATTATAAATAGCAAAGATGTTCGATTTGGATTTAACGTGAAAGATATTTATGAAGGTGCATATTTGGAATCGTGCAATGAGCTTAAAGATGCCATGGATTCGTGTTTTTGCGGATGGCCGGCAGAGCTGAATTATGAAGGAATAAGTGCGGGTTGCGTTAATTCTTATAATGTAAAATTCACATCAACTTCGTGGACGTGCGTGAATGTTGAATACTCGGAATCGTGCCATCATTCAAAGGATTTATTTGGGTGTTATGGCTTGCGACATAAAAATTCTTTCTGCATTTTGAATAAACAATATGAACCGTCCGAATATTTGGCATTAAAAAAGAAAATTATTGAAGATATGAAGGCTCGAAAAGAATATGGAGAGTTTTTCCCGGCCGAACTTTCCCCTTTTGCTTATAACGAAGCTGTTGTTTTTGATTATTATCCTTTGACGCGCGAACAGGCTTTAAATCAAGGTTTTTCATGGAAAGAACCAAATCCAAAAGATTATCTTCCGCAGGTTTTTGATGTGCCGGATAAAATAAATGACGTTCCCGATTCGATTACAAAAGAAATTCTTGCGTGTGAAAAATGCGGCAAAAATTACAAAATTGTTGCGCATGAATTATTATTTTATCGAAAATTCAATCTTCCAATCCCGCGAAATTGCTTTGATTGCAGGCATCAATCAAGAATGCATCAAAGAAGCTCGCAAAATTTATACGAGCGAAAATGCGATAAATGCGGCACTGCAATTAAATCGGTTTATGCAGACAACAGACCGGAAAAGGTTTATTGCGAGGGGTGCTATTTGGGAGAAGTATATTGAAGTGGAAAATCTTCTTTTTTTATGTTAAATTCCTAAGAAGAAGCAATAAACTCCTCAATGAACTACAAAACTATTATTGGCCAGGCTTGGTCGTTTACGAATAAAAATAAAAGACTGATCTTTTGGTACGGCTTTATTCCATCAATTTTCACAACGACGTATGGAGTTATTTATATGGCGTATCAGTTTTTTTCGTTTAGGAAATCGCCTTTAATGGGACATAAGGGCCATGGATTCCTTTATGACGTCGGAACTTTTATCATGGATTTTATAACAAAACACGCGTCGCTCAGTATACCTTTGATTATCGTAATGATTATTGCGGTTATAATTTGGTTTTTGTTGCCGACTTTGTGTCAGGCCGCGGCAGTGCAATATATCAGCCGAAAACACAATGGTCAGCCCGCGACTCTTGGCACCGGCATGCGATATGGAATTTTTAATTTCTTGCCACTTCTTGAATATCACGCACTCATGAAAACCATAAGCTTTTTTGCAATGTCTATGGAAGCGGCTTTTGTACTGCGAAATCTTGGCGTTGAAGCATTTAAATTTTTGCTCCCTGTTTTTATCTTTGCGTTTCTTCTTGGCTTGGTTTTATCGCTTTTATTCAGCTACGCGGATTTCTATATTGTCGTTGATAATGAAAAAGTGTTTTTATCGATCTGGAAAAGTATGCGACTTGTTATTTTAAACTGGCAAAAAACGTTTCTTGTTTCGCTTCTTATGATTTTGATCGGCATAAGAATTATAATTCAGATTTTAACGCTCATGTTTATACCTTCCATACTCTTGATTGGAGTGAGCTATATCGGCATGACTTGGGCGGCGCAAATTGGGCTTATTATAGCCATAATAGTAGCAATTGCCGCGCTACTTTTCGCTTCTTATTTAACAGGCGTTATTGATATTTTTTCTTATACAGTTTGGACGTTTACATTCCTGGATTTAACTTCCCAAAAAGAAATTTCCGCACGTGAAAAGATTACAAAAATTTCGGCAAGAGAAGTTGTGCCGCAAATGAATGGACAAATGAGGGAGGAGCCTGGAATGGATCCGGATTAAGAATTACTTTTCTTTGTCTTTATGCAGCCTCAATGCCTCTCTAATCGCCATTCCCGACGATATAACTATTAACAACAATAACAAATCCTTGTTTATCCCATATCGTATGTCGCGCACCAAATCTTCTTGAGCGTTATTTGATTCACATCTAGCACCAGCCGCAGCGCAACCTTCTGTATTTTTTCCATTACAGTTAAATTTAATTTCCGGGCATCTTTTTTCTATGGCTTGAAAAGCCTCACAACCAACCGCTCCGCCTAAAGCCAAACCCGATAATAAGATGACTTGCGATAATTTCATGACTATAAAATAACAAAACGATGGATTTTGTCAAATTTCCGTACTAGTACGGCGTCTATACAATTTCAAGATTTGATTTACCACATAGAATTCCTTCCTAGGAAGGAATTCCGGTTCAACTATTTTGGCTTTTGTATGCTATTTTTTACTCCCCTTCACGTAAGACGACTATATATTATAGCAATTCACGCTTAGGCCAGCCTATTAACGATGAATCCCACAACCACAAATATCGCATAAACAATTGCGAGCGCAAGAATGCGGAGAATCATGTTTCCGTAATGAAATTTTGCTTTTCCAAAAGCCTGATGTTGCATCAAAACCGTGTAGTTATAAATCTCCATTGTGTAGCTCAAAAACACGCCGAGAATCAAAAAAATCACAAAATACGGATCGCTATATATTGAAGGTATAAAATTGCATATTATTTCGCCGCTTGTTAATGAGGAAATCGCAAGACCAGCCAAAATAATTATTACAAAATGCACAAGCTGATCCAAAATAAAATATCTCACAAATTTATCGCTATCGCTCTTGAGCGAAATATCAATCTTTGTGCGGTCAATAAAGCCGTGCACAACTCCAAGCAGAATCACAACGCCGACTGTCGCAAAATTTAAATAAGGCAAAATCAAAAGCAAAGTAATGATGACGTGTATTCCCGCATGCGCAATCACGCCATAAACGCTTTCTGACTTCCATTTCACAAGCTTTGACGGTTGGAGCATAAAATCCGCAATCAGATGCGCTAAAATCAAATATAAAATGACCATAAAAAAATTAATAAATTTTAAAGTTGGTTTAAATGCGCTCGTTTTTCTTCATGCGATCAATAACATCAGTGCTGACTTTTGCCGCAAGAGCTGAATTTTCGCTTAATAGAGCGTCAAAATCAGACTTCTTTAATACAAAAATTTCACATTCTTCAATGGTTCGAGCTGTTGCATTTCTTGGACGATCAGAAACAAGAGCCATTTCTCCAAAAACGTCTCCGGCGCTCAATACAGCCATATTCGTCGTGTGCACCGCAAGCTCTTCAGAGCCTTTAAAAATCTCGACATTACCTTTTTTAATAATGTACATCGCATCGCCCGGATCGCCTTCCTTTATAACAGTGTAATTTACCGGGAAAAACTGCAAAACCGCGACTGAAAGAATTTTCTGAATTTCCTCATCCGACATTGCTGCAAAAAGAGGAAGCGCCTTCAAATTCGCAAAAGCTCCTTGTGTTTCGTCTGACATAAAAATGTGGGTTATAGCTTTATTATATCAAGAGTCAACGCCGTTTTCTACTTCCCCACGTCGTCTCAAACTTTTTACTGTTTTTTTAATCAAAGAGGCGAGCCTTTCTATTGGCTTTGCGGCAACGATAGTTAAAGCTGTTAAAGCCGTTGTAACGGCAATTGTCATAATCTCCCTTGAATAAGGACTAGGCGCGCCATAAACCCCGAGCGACTGAAATTCAGGAAAATGTTTATATATAAATCCTAAAAATATTTGAGACGCACATGATAAATCTCCGTATCTATAAAGCGCCAACTCCGCTATTCCATTGGCTAATGGCGTACATACCATTGCAGTCGACATCTTCGAAGCCATTTCGATTCTTTCATCGTAACTGTATTTAACCTTTCCGCTTCGCGCATCCAAAGTCTCTTTCATAACTTTCTTTAAAACTACATATGATATGGCTCCAAGAACTATATGTGGAGATAAATATACTATTGCACTTTCCAACGATGAAAACTGCGACATATCGGCATTAACTCGAGCTATAACCATGCCGCCGTCAAAAATGGAATACTCTATGCCATTAACTTCTCCGCCAAGAATTTTCATTGTTGCGGCATGAATCACCTCATGCGCGGGCGCAACTCCAGCAATCACACTTGCTCCAACTATTGCCCCTTTGTGTTTTTCAACAAACGAAGGTTCATCGTTTTCTACTTTGTCTAATTCTCTTTTTACCATAGCGTTATGATAAAGGAAATCATTGTATAATAATTTTATATACTTGTCAACACCTACTGCCTCCGTCCCCCTAATACTTGACATTTTCTCTTTTCTGTTATATAATTTAATAAACACGATAAAAACAAATATAAATATGCTACCTTTAAACCAAAGCAGAAAGATCGCACTTATAGCCGTAGGGTTATTCGTCGTATCGATCTCAATTTTGTTTACTGTTACGCAAAAAAGCTCGTTTATGTCCGACGATTTGAAGGCTCAAATTTTCGGAAATACAGTAGCTCACGAACAGTCTCCGGAAAGCTCTTCTGATCCGGTTGTAGTTATCCAAGCTGACAATAAAGTTGCATATGCAAGCCCAAGCTTTAAAACAGCCCTTGGCTACAGTGATGAAGATTTAAAAGACGCTGATTTTTTCGGACTCGTTCACTCAGGTGATGCAGGCGAAGTTGCAAAATTTATTACAAAAATCGTACAAGATCATAATGAAATGAAAAATCTTGGCCCATATAGAATTAAAGGAAGCGACGGTCAATATAAGGTTTATATGGCAAATGCGACCGTAAAAATGAGTGCAGGCAAGGTTACGCAAATCGTTATTACAATGAAAGATATTACAAAATCCGTCGAACAGATAAACAACGACGAGCAGACCGGCAAACCGATTCGCACGATGAAAAATGATCCGGATAAGAAAGTTATGGCAAGTAAGGTGTAAGAAAAACGCTTAAGATTTGCTAAATGGCCATAGTTTACCTAGGCATCTTTTTATCGCCTCCCTTCTTTCCTCTCTTCTAACCCTTTCAAAATGATCTAAAAGGGCTTCGGCACATGGTCGAAGAAAAGCGCGCATTATTACTTCACCATCTTCGCGAGTCAAACTTCGCGGTTCTTTGTTTCCCATTGTTTAGCTCTTTTACGGATTATCAATATAAATAAAAAGGTGTAAAAAATCAAGTTTAATTGCCAAACAATAGCTTTTGACTTAAAATTTGCCCATGGATGAAATTCGCCCAACAGATATAGATCAAAAATGGCAAAAAAAATGGAGAGAAACGAATCTTCATAATGCTGATTTTTTGGGAACGGATAAGCCGAAGTATTATAATTTGGTGATGTTTCCTTATCCTTCTGCGGCAAAACTGCATATCGGGCATTGGTATAACTATGGCGGTTCGGATTTGTGGGGACGATATATGCGCATGAAAGGATTTAATGTTTTTGAACCTATGGGATTTGATTCTTTTGGCTTGCCTGCTGAAAACTATGCGGTTAAAACCGGCGTGCATCCAATGGATTCGACTTATGAAAATATAAAAATAATGTGCGAACAATTGAGCGCTGTTGGCACAATGTATGACTGGGATAAAAAAGTTGTGACGAGCGATCCCGAATATTATAAATGGACCCAATGGATATTTTTGAAATTTTTTGAAGCTGGCTTGGCAAATCGAAGAATGGCTCCTGTGAACTGGTGCCCAAAGTGCCAAACATGCCTTGCTAATGAGCAAGTTAAAGAAGGCAAATGCGACAGATGTAGCAGCGAAGTTGTGAAAAAAGACATGGAACAGTGGTTTTTCAATATAAAAAAATATGCGGAAAGATTGCTGAATTTTGAAGGCTTGGATTGGCCGGAAAAGACGAAGATGATGCAGAAAGATTGGATTGGAAAAAGTGAAGGTGTGAATTTTAAACATAAAATTAAAGATCTTGATATTGAATTTGAAGTTTTTGATTCGATTCCGCAAACTTTTATGGCGCAAACCTTTGTGATAATCGCGCCGGATCATCCGCTTGTTAAAAGGCTTGTGGAAGGCACGGAACATGAAAAACCCGTTATGGATTTTGTGAAAAAAATCGAGAAAAAAAGATTAAATAAAAAATTCGATATTGATGCGGACATGGAAGGTGTTTTTACCGGAAGATATTCTGAAAATTACATGGGAACGGGAAAGGATTTGCCAATTTGGGTGGCGAGTTTTGCCCTTATGGACTATGGAACTGGAATTGTCGGCTGCTCCGCGCATGATGAAAGAGATTTTGCTTTTGCAAAAATGTATAACTTGCCTTTGCATCCTGTGCTTTTCCCTGAAGACAAAAGTCATGCTGAAAAAGTGAAAAATTTGGAAGTTTTTTATCGCGAACCGGATGGAATTTTGCACGAACCAAAAGAATTTGAAGGTATGAAATGGCATGAAGCTCGCAAACCGATTATCGATCATATTGAAAAGAAAAAATTTGGAACAAGAACAATAAATTATAAATTGCATGACTGGCTTCTCTCTCGTCAACGTTATTGGGGAGCGCCGATTCCGGTTGTTTATTGCGAAAAATGTAAGGCGGACGGCTCTGCGCCGGGCGGCATTGTCGCGATTCCGGAAAAAGATTTGCCGGTTTTGCTTCCAAGAAACGTTGATTTTATTCCACGTGGAAAATCACCATTACATTACTGCGATGAATTCATGAAAACCACTTGTCCAAAATGTGGCGGACCCGCAGAACGTGAAAGCGATACAATGGATACTTTTGTTGATTCTAGTTGGTACTTTTTGCGCTATCTATCGCCAAAAAATGAGGAAAACGCGTTTGATAAAAAAATAATAAAAAAGTGGATGCCGGTTGATATGTATATTGGCGGAGCTGAGCACGCGTGCATGCATTTGATATATGCGAGATTTTTCACAATGGTTTTGCACGACCTCGGATATATTGATTTTGATGAGCCGTTTAAAAGGCTTGTACATCAAGGGACTATCACAAAAGATTCTGCAAAAATGTCGAAATCAAAAGGAAATGTTGTGAGTCCGGATTCGTTTATTGAAAAATATGGAAGTGACGTTTTCCGCATGTATTTGATGTTTATTGGACCTTTTGTTGCCGGCGGAGATTGGAGTGATAAAGGAATAACGGGGGTCGCGAGATTTGAAAGAAAATTTAAGGATATTATTTTTGGGGACGATGAAGTGAAAAATAAAGAAGAAATGTTGCGCGTGATTCATAAAACAATAAAGCGCGTGACCGAGAGCATGGAGGCGTTTCAATTTAATACTGCGATTGCCGCAATGATGGAATTTACGAATGAAATCGGTGCATGCGGAATTGATGCGGAAAGCAAAAAAACAATGGTTCGCTTGATTGCGCCTTTTGCGCCTCATACTGCGGAAGAACTCTGGGAAAAATTAGATCAGAAATATAGCGTCTTCGATGTGAATGTGAGTGGCGGCTGGCCGAAATTTGATGAAAAATATTTGGTTACTTCAGTGCTTGAATTGCCAGTGCAAATTAATGGAAAACTTCGCGCAGTGATTACGGTCCCTGTCGATGATGCTAAAGAAAAAATTCTTGAATGCGCGAAAAATGAGTCAAACGTAAAAAAATACTTTGAAGGCGCACAAATTGTTAAGGAAATTTATGTGCCGGGAAAATTGGTGGGATTTGTGGTGAAATAAGATTCTTGTGCGATGATTTATCTGAAAGGTTAATGCGTACTTGCCTTGGTTTTTCGCAACAGTTTTTTTCTTTCTGATCTGGCTTTTTTGGCTTATTTAAGCTAAAATATCAGCAACAACATAATCTAAAAAATATGACAAATGTAGCGCAAAATCTTCATGAAAAATTCGTCTTTTATGGCAAAAACGCAAAAGAATGGATGCGAAAATGCGTATTACTTTTGCCGGAAATAAATAGACTGCGGATTTGGGAGAAAAAAGGATTCGGAAGCATTCACGAATACGCGGCAAAACTTGCAGGAATGAGCAGAAATTCGGTCGATGAGGCGCTTCGAATACTAAGAAAAGTGGAAGACAAGCCGGAATTGAGATGGGTTATTGATAAAAAAGGAATAAATGCAATCAAACCAATCGTCACAATTGCAACTCAAGAAACAGCGGATTTTTGGGCAGAAAAAGCCATGGAAATGAGCAAAAACACATTGGAGGTTTACGTGAAGGAGTTCAAAAAAGCGCATGTGGAAGAGAAAAATAACAAATCGGAATTCCTTCCTAGGAAGGAATTCTATGCTGTGCCGCAAGTACAAAATATATCAATGGAGCTCGATCCGGAAATCGCAAAACAACTTGAAAAACTCAAAGGCCAAGGAAATTGGAACGAACTAATGCAAAAACTTTTGGAGGCCTATAAATCACAAAATGAAGCCAAAAAGCCCATTCCTCAAGAAAATGCAAAAAGATATACGTCTGCAAAAATCAAAAAATATGTGCTTACTAAAACAAACAACACGTGTGCGTTTCCCAACTGTACGAAAAAGTACAAATACCTGCATCACGCTGATAGATTCGCGCTCACACACGAGCATAATCCGGATACGCTCATTCCTCTTTGCAAAGCGCATGAAAGATTGGCGCATGCAGGCCTGATTGAAAATGAAAACATGGCACCGGAAAACTGGCGAATAAAAACAACTGCGGATAAAGCCAGTGAAAAATGGCAAAAAGTAGATAAGTGGGTTGTAAAATATTATTCAGGTAACTTTGTGGGCACGGAAGAAGTCGTAGAAATAACATAAAGCGCGCACTTTTTACTATACCTTTTGCAGTAACACAACAAACTCCCCTTTTGGATTTTTAGTTTTGAAATGCGCGATAATTTCGCTGAACGATCCACGCAAAACTTCTTCATACATTTTTGTAAGTTCGCGGGCGATCACGACCTGCCAATTATCGCCGATTATCCCCTGAATTTGCTCAAGCGTGCGCACAATCCTGTGCGGAGATTCATAAAAAATAATTGCGCGCTCTTCCTCCAGCCAAGAATTAAATAAAGTTTGGCGACCTTTTTTTAGCGGCAAAAATCCGTAATAAACAAAGCTGTGCATGTGAAGTCCAGAAACTGAAAGCGCTGTCAAAAATGCTGATGCGCCCGGAATTGGAACAAGGTTTATTTGACTTGCCAGTGCGGCTTGAATCAATTTGTATGCAGGATCAGAAATACCGGGAGTGCCGGCGTCAGTTATCAATGCAATCGACCTGCCTTCGTCCAAAAGTTGAATTAATTGTGCAAGCTTGTGGTCGTCCGAATAAGAATGAAAGCTGATTTGCTGAGTATTTATTTCATATTTATCAAGCAAAATCTTGGAATGACGCGTGTCTTCCGCGGCTATGTAATCCACTTCCTTGAGCGTGCGGATGGCGCGAAGCGTGATGTCTTCAAGATTGCCGATTGGCGTTGCGACGATGTATAAAGTGCCTTTCATATGCGAAGTTTTTTAATTTTTGCTTTTGTGATTTTTGGCTTTGTTGCGTAAATGGGTGTGACTATTTTTTTCTCGCCCATCAAAAATCCGATTGTGTTTGCGATCGTGACTCCTATGCGCGTTCCCGTGAATGAGCCGGGGCCTTTATCAACTTCGATTTTACTTATATTTCCGCGCAAATCCGGATATTTTTTTATTAAACTTTTTAAAATTTCAAAAGCATGTTTTGCTGTTTTTTCGCTTGCTGTCCACGTTTTTTTAAAAACATTTTTGCCTGATTTTTTCAAAGCAATTTCGCAAACTTCACCGCTTGTGTTGATTTTTAGTGTGTACATCGGGATCAGTATATCAAAAATCAGCCTTTTTATTACTTGACTTGCTTTCTTTTACATGTTTTAATATTAACCTTACCTATATTTAATGGAAAGTGACCAGACACAACCTGCGAGACTAAATAAAAAAGAAAGGCTGCGTGAAGCCGTTCTTGCTTTGCATGGCACGCCTTTTAGTGACAAGGAACTCGTGGATCGCGACGAAAAGCCTGACTGGAGAATTGCCGTTTCCGAATATTTAGCAAAAATGGAGGAAAATCCCAACATTGACCAAGTTATTAATGCGCTTATGGCGCTCGATGTTTCCGAATGCCACACCCTTGCCGATTTTGATAAAATATTTGGAGACTTTAGAGGATCTGAATTGAGTAAATTAAACGCTGATGAGACGCAAATTTTTGCCGTAAAATGCATTATCAAGTCTCTTCAGGTGATGATTGAGGCTCTTTCAAAATTACCTTCTTTTTCTGATTTAGAAAAAGCTAATTTTGATTTAAATTTATTAAGTGAAGCCAAGAAAATTATTGCGCTTTGTGATGAAGTTTGCACAAAATTAAATGGCGTTTCAGGATTTATTGATAGCGAACTATTTAAAATGGCCTCCACTTTTATCGGACATGACGCTGGAACTATTATTTATCTTACAAGAAGTTACCTTGGGTCTTTAATCTCTAGTTTAAAAAAATTGGCGGAAATAGATAAGCCGGAATTAAACCAAAATAATGTTGACTGGATTGCAAAAATAAAACTTTATTTATCTCAAACATACGATCATTACACCCACTTGATGGCTCAAGTTTATAAAGCTAATCTTTCCATTATCACGGGGCAACCCACCATGGAAAAATTTGATATAAAAGAAGCTCTTGTGCCTGCGATGCAACAAAACGCCAATAGATTTGATTACGAGATTAGAGAATCTGATGGTCTGTCGGCTGCCGACCCTATTAATGGAACTATTCTATGCGATATAGAGCCCGGCTTGAAGTTAAATGCCGATCCAAATGCTCTTGCATTAATAGCGCACAATACAATAAAAAATCCTCTTAAGATTTGTGGACGAGCAGGAGAAGGTCACGAAGGAATATGTGTTATCGTCAGTGCGAGGAGACTCCCCAATGGCTCTATCTCAATATTTATTAAAGATACTGGAGTTGGAATTTCCGATGACGCGATGAGAAAGCATTATAAAGACAAAGCACTCGTAAAACTTGAGCACGGAGAAAAACTTAGCCTATTTGAGGAATTGTTGATCGATGAGCAATGGAGTGAACACCTTCCACCTGCTGCGATAAGCAGAAGACTATTTGATCGAGGTGAAAGCTTTTCCGGTGGCACGGGCGTTGGACTCCATCTTGTTAAAAATATTATAGATGCACATCAAGGACATGTTCGAATTTTTAAACATCCAAAATATGGCGCCGGAGTCCAAATGATTTTTCCAAACATTGCAAATAAGGATGAAGCTGAAAGACAACGCTTAACAACCGAAGCGCGCACAGATTTATTATTTGAACATTTGCCGGAACAATTTTAAGAACGGGTCGCCGCTTAATACATTTTTTTCAACTCCACTCCCTGATAAAAATATTTGATTATCTCTTCTGCTGTTTTGCCTGCCACAGCCATTCCTGTGGCGCCACAACCGCTCAAACCAACGCCGTGGCCCGATAGGGCTCCAGTCTTACAATATGGGTCTGAAATGGCTTGCAAATAAGGCGTATCATTCCATCCCCAAATTTCTTTTGCACTGCGTGTTTTGCCATCGCTGGATGAAAAATAAGGCGTTTTTACAAGCTTATCTGCATATGTGACAACAATCCCCTGCGTTTCAACTGCCGCACGAACTGTATTTGATGAACGTTTTTCAAAGCCATAACCGAGATATTTTTGAGAAACATTTGGATTATCATCAAGATTATATGGCGCGCCTTCAAATTTCTTCGCTACATCAATATAAAATTTCGCATATGTGCGAGCCAAAATCATAATTGTTTTTATTTTTTCGCTATGATCACCATTTGAAACTTCCCCAATTCCTTTTATATAATCTTCAAGCGAAAGCTCATTAATCAAGCGTAATTTCCCGTTATAATAAGCCGCTTCCAAAGTGCCGCGGAAAAGATTATCATTTAATTTTACATTCCAATCCGGCCTGTTTTCATAATTTTTAATTTCCAAAATGGCGCCATTCAAAGATTCGACGCGAACGGGATTCGTGGAAGTTATTTTGCTCAATACCCCTGCTGCGGTTTTTAAAGAAATTTCATACACACCACTCGTATATTTTATAGTCACCTCATCGTTTTCATGCAAATTAACAAGCGTTTTTTGCGCAGAAACAAGGCTAAAATCACCATTTGCAGTCATAATCGGCTCACCATTGAACTTTGATAATAAAATTCTTATATTCCCACCTTTGTCGTCTTTTAAAGTTTCGGCAACTTGATTTCCATAAACACGAACTCTCACGCTAACTGGCATTCTTGTTAAGACTGCATCACCTGCTTTTAACTTAAATCTAAAACTTGAAATGCCTTTTGTTTGCGGAGCGATAAGATCAAACTTGATTGTTGCAACTTCCCCGGGTGCAATTTTATTTTCTTCCATTGTCCAATTTTTCATTTTAAACATTGAAGATGATTCCATGACTTGAATTTGATTTATGCCGGATTTTGTCCAAGTTGCGCCACCAACGTTTTTGAATTTTACCCAAACACTTGTAGCTCCACCTATATCAGCCGTATTTGGCGCACTCATTCCAAAAACCTTGTGATCAAAAAGTCTATTATAAGTTGGAATTGTGAAGTCTATTGTTTCACCTTGAATGTTTTGAATCCCTTTTACGGTCGGCACTATTGTTTCAACGTAATCTCCGGAAATATTTGGCGTCGTCACTTCAAACGTGAATTTTCCAATCTCTCCAGGATTAACTTTTGCGTTTAATAAAGCGCCGATTGATTTTGTTCTTGATGCTGTTTCAAGCGTTACCGGATTATCGCCATAATTCACCCAAGGGACGTTTCCTGTGTTTTTAAGTTCTAGCGTGCCGCTAAGCTTTGTGCCGGACTGCGCTATCCCTTGCGGCAAAACAGCGGTCACAATTGCATAAGTATAAACAGGCGGAGCGATGTTTACGGGAATTTTTATATATTTTTCGAGCTTCACTTTATTATTTATAAAAGGTGCCATTTCAAACATCACAACTCCCGGTTTGTTTTTTGAAGTCATTGAAATTGTGAAAGTCATCGTATCTCCCGCGCCTGCTGCAAAATTAAGTGCGGTTGAAGTAAATTCGATTTTGTCATTAAATGATTTTGGATCTGTCACGACAAGCGTTGTTCCGACCGGCCAAGTCACGTTCCCCGTATTCTTAAGCCTTATTTGAAGATCACGTGTTTTCGAAGGATCAATATTTATATAATATACATCGGATAAATTGTCATAATCATAACCCTTGTCTTTTTGACGTTTAAAAAATGTTGTTTCAAAGGTTGTATCGATTTTTTGCGCCGCAAGTTTTCGAATAACGTCCATTTTTGAATAAATGAATTTACCCGGACAATCTGTTGCGGCAACATCCTTATGCCCGATTATATTTGGTAATTTTTTTCCACGGAACATTGAATAGCCCGTAGGATCAATCCCATAAAGTATGCTTTTTTCTCTTATTAAAGCCGCGAGAGAAAGTAACGCTTTCTCCGGAATCTCATCGTTGTCGTAACTACCAAGAATTGCGATTCCGATTGAACCTGTGTTTGCAGTACCGGCATGTGCACCAATAACAGCTTCCCCGCCGGCACGCCCTTCGTAAATATTTCCTTCGCGATCTATTATATAGTTATATCCAATGTCGCCCCATCCACGCGTGAGTGCGTGATATGAATAAATTTCACGAATTTTTTGTTTTGGATTATCGAGATTTGCTTTTGAATCCGTATGATGAATAACAAACTTTGTGATTTTTTTCGCATATTCAATTGGCCAAGTGAGCACTTGCCCTGCGGAATTTGTGCTTACTCTGCGAACAACTTGAAGCTCATCTGAAAACTTTTCTACATACTCACTATCGACTTTTTTAATGTTTGGAATCGTCCTATTACCATTCCAAACGCGCCAACTTTCATCCGCGCCCCACTGTGCTCTTGAAATAATTTTTAAAGGCGTATAAGCGGCCTCCGCTTTATCTATATTCGTGAAATTTGCGAATTGTAGAAAAATTCCCGCGACGATTAAAAGTACAAAAGTTTTTTTCAAATTCATAGTACGTTTAATATAACCCATGCTTAAAATATCCGCTATAAAATGCCCTTTACAATGAGCCGTGTTTTGTGTAAATTAAAAGTGTCCATTTTAAAAAGGTCTCCAAAATAGAAAGGAGCTTTTAGCGAAGTAAGTTTTTGGATTTTGCGCTTTGAATTTTGTAATTTATATAAGTATGGCTATTTCTTACAGCCTCAAATATCAGAAATCAAATCTGTTTCATAAAGTTTTTATTGAGAAAGAAGGTGAAGTCGTCCTTCTCGACAAAGGTTTACGCTTAAAGGGTAAAGGCGCAAACGATCACGGTGAAATAGTAAATTTTTCCGATATAAAAGAGCTTAATTTAAAAGAAGACATTCTAACTTTTACGACTTTCACAAAAGATTGCTATACATTGAGTAATGCCGGAACTGCTTTTAATGAATTTGCGCACGATTTCTTTAAAGTTAGAAATGAATTTATATTAGGCGCGCTTTTTTTGAAACAAGGCGATCTTATTGCCAATTTTGATTGTGCTTTTGAGAGAACAAATCCTGCAGGTAAAATGATCACAAAAGGCCAAGGCATAGTAAAAATCTTTAGCGAAGGGATTGTTGTTGTGCCGGAATTAAACGATTCTTTCTTGATTCCCTTCTCGTTTTTAAGCTTCCACGATTTTGATGAAGATGAATATACATTCAAGTGCGTTTTAGATAGTGGAATAACAATTATGTTTTCCAGACTTGAAAATGAATATGAAAGTTTTCAAGAAAAAGTACACGCAGCTCTTGGACTTTATTATGACAAAATTTTGCGCGAGATGATAAATCTTTTTATGGATTTTGGATCTGAAGTTATCGTCAAGCTCGCAAAAATAATGAAGAATGGAAGTGCGGTTAGTTTAAAGGCGATTAAAAAAATCGATAAAGCTCTTGCTGATAAAATGATGGAACTTGTTTTGCGTGATGAAATTATGAAGCAAAGCCTTGAAAGTTTCCTTAAAACCGATGACGACCACACATACATTGGAATTCGTGTTGTAAACGGCAAAAAAGACGTGTTTAGATTTTCACTTATGTTCGCTCTTCCGGAGAAAAATGTCGTTGCATGCACCACCGGATACTTTGATGGCGAAATAAAAAGAATTAATGAAACTTTGTTTTTCAAAATAATCATGGAGCGCGGAAATGCAGAAGAAAAAATATCACATAAAATTCTTGAAATAAATCAGTCGCTTGTTTTGATGAATTTTATTCTTGATCCTTTGTATCGTGATAAAAAAGAAATGCGAAGATCAATTTATAAAATGGCTGTAAGAAAACTTCCATTCTTACGAATTTTGCGAAAATCTTTTGTCGCATCTTTGCCAACAATTCTTCCTAATATTTTTGCAAAAAATCTTGAAGCTGTTTTTGAAAAAGCGAAAATTTTAAATGGGCAAAATCACTCCAACCATAGCAGTGAAGATTCGCAGGAGTAAGCGATTAAAAAGGGGTTGTTAATTCCCTGCTAATGCACTAAAATTATAGATACTATATTTTAATATCTAACAATTTTGATTATGCCAACAGTACATATAAAAGATGCAGACTTTGAACAAGAAGTTTTAAAATCCGAACTTCCGGTATTGGTAGATTTTTTTGCAACATGGTGTGGCCCATGCAGAATGATGGGACCAATCATTGATGAACTATCAGAAGAGTACGTCGGAAAAGTAAAAATTTTCAAAATGGACGTTGATGAAGCTCAACAAACTGCAACGAAGTATGGAATTCAAAGCATCCCAACATTGATTTTCTTTAAAGCCGGAGAGCCCGTTGATAGTGCAATTGGATTTCAATCAAAAGATGCATTGAAAGCTAAGCTTGATGCCCTGCAAGCAGCTTAAGGTCTATTTAGAGCGGATTTATCGCCGTTTAAAAAAGGCACTGCTGATCAGATGATTCGTCGAAATTTATATTTATAGCCGATTTTCTTGGCAATCTTTTTGCTTTTTCGGATTCCATGACTGCAATTTCATCCGCTAAATTATTATATTCATTACTTGCGTGTCCTTTTACCCACTGCCATTCAATATTTATTCCTTTTAAATCTTTATCCATCTCTGCCCAAAGATCTTTATTTTTCTTGCGTTTCCAATTTTTTGTTAACGTTTGAATTAATAGACTTGAATCAGAAAAAATTGTTGCATAATTTTTTTTATTTTTTTTGAGCCATTTTAATGCTCCAATTACACCCATCATTTCCATGCGATTATTGGTTGTGTATGCGTCATTTCCGCTGATGACAATTTTCTTATCATCATCAAATATTATTGCCGCCCAACCACCAGGACCGGGATTTCCAAGACAACTACCGTCTGTAAATATTTTGCTTTTTTCTTTTTTCATACTATATTAATAATATATCATTTAACCCTCACTTCAAATGGCAAAGAAAAAAGTTGCTAAGAAGGTCGCAAAAAAAGCAGTTAAGAAAGTTGCGAAAAAAGTTGCGAAGAAAAAGAAGAGATAATCGCTAAAGTTTAAATACTGTAGCAAAATAAAAACCCTTGCTTCCTTAGTAGGGGTTTTTTAGTTGTGTTTTTTTAATTCGTTTGCATATTTACACGCACTTCCGGGAATGCTTTTTCAAATAATTTTACGCAATCAGGATAATCCATTACATTTCCCCCGGATTTTTGAACGAATATCTGAAACATCCAAGAATAGGCATCCTGTTCGCATAAATCGATTGTCGTTTTAAGGCCAATAACATTTGCAACGTGCATAAAATCGGCCACAGCAGTTCTATATTCAGGAGCAACATCACCACCGCTTTTAAATGCTCCTATTAATTCTGCAAGCGCTTCATTTCTTATACCATTTTTATGAGCTTGTTCGTGCCCAAGAGTTTGAGTTGCAAATTCAAGATCGCGAAAAATAACAGGGTCAGCCGTTATGCCGGTTGCATCAACCATGCCTGCAATATCTCCGGGAAGTGTTTCTAAATTTACTTCTTCCGCGCTAAGGCCAGTTTTCATCAATGCAATTCTTGCGTTTTTTAATTCTATTTTGTGCTGTTCGTATAATGCGATTTCGTGAGCACGTGCAATTTTATCCGGATTTAAACGTTTTTTATCCGGATCATTGTCTTGCGCGAACCATGTTGCTAAAGTTTGTGACATATATCTATTATACTTTATTTTTGTGGCTTTTACAAGCCAAATAAAATTACTATTGACAATTTTTACGAGTTTTGATATTGTATCAACGTATTAACACGTTAAAACAATAGAATGTCTGAAAAAGCAATAAATACAGTTGAAGCAAAAGAATTGTTTAATGCGATCTCAAAGCTAAAAAATGCTGATGAGTGTCGCAAGTTTTTTCGTGATCTTTGCACTCTCTCTGAGCTAACAAGTATGATTGAAAGACTCCAAGCCGCAAAATTAATTCAAAAAGATACTCCTTATAGAAAAATTAGCCAATTGACCGGTGCCAGCACAACGACTGTTACGAGAGTTGCGCATTGGTTCCATCATGGACAGGGCGGATACAAGCTTGTACTTGGTAAAACCAAATAAATAATCCAAGTAAGTTTGTATCAATCTGTCCCGCATATGCGGGACTTTTTATATATTTAACAACTTAAAAAATAATGAAAAAAACCAGATTAAAAATAGCAATACAAGGCAAAGGCCGTTTAAGCGATTCGAGCGTTGAACTCTTGAGCTCATTGGGTCTTAAATTCCAACCAAATGGAAGAAATTCGCTTGTTTCGTGCCAAAACTTCCCATTGGATATTCTTTTTATCAGAGATGATGATGTCCCGGAATATGTTAATCGCGGTGTCGCTGATTTTGGAATTGTTGGAGAAAATGTTTTTCGAGAGAAAAAATGTTCCGTAAAAATTATAAAAAAACTCGACTTTGGTTCGTGCTCGTTGATCATTGCTGTTCCTAAAATGTCTGGCATTAAATCTTTAAACGAGCTTGAAGATAAAATTATCGCAACTTCTTATCCACAAATTTTATCTGAATATCTTAAAGAAAATGGCGTCAGTTCTTCCGCCTTAAAACTTAAAGGATCGGTTGAACTTGCTCCGCTGGTTGGGCTTGCAGATGCTGTTTGCGATATAACAAAAACCGGACAAACATTACGCGAACATGGCCTTATAACTATAGCGAAAATTATGGACTCACAAGCTGTTTTGATTGAAAGTCCTAATCAAAATTCTAATAAATCTAATTTTTATAAACTATGGAGATCTTAAATACTAAAAATTTGTCAGTTGAAAAAATCTTATCACGCATTAAGCGCGTGCAAAGTAAAAAACAAGATGTCGAGACGTCTGTGAAAAACATTCTTATGAGTGTTAAAACCGGTCGCGATAAAGCTGTTTTTAAACTCACGGAAAAATTTGATGAAGTTAAACTAACGTCTTTGAAAGTTGATGTGCGTGAAATTACAGATGCTTATTCGCAAGTTAGCCCAGCGCTTTTACGAGCTTTAAAACGAGCAAAACGAAATATAGTAAAATTTCACAAAGCTAATTTAATAAAAAAGGGACCTGTCGTTGAAACCGAAAAAGGCGTGAAATCATGGCGTGAATTTCGACCAATTGAAAAAGTTGGCTTATATGTACCTGGCGGGAAAGCGGCTTATCCTTCAACTGTTTTGATGCTTGCTGTTCCGGCAAAAATTGCAGGATGCGAGAAGGTAATTATTTGTACGCCTGTGGATAAATTCGGTAAATGCAATCCTGCTGTTCTTGTTGCGGCTGATATATGCGGTGTAAGCAACGTATATAAAATCGGCGGAGCGCAAGCGATTGCTGCAATGGCTTATGGGACCGAAACCGTTCCAAGGGTATATAAAATTTTTGGACCAGGCAATCAATATGTAACAACCGCAAAAATGCTTGTTTATGGCGAAGTTGATATTGATATGCCGGCCGGACCTTCAGAAGTGCTTATTATCGCAGATAAAGATGCAAATCCAAGGTGGATAGCTGCTGATGCGCTCTCTCAGCTTGAACACGGAGAAGATTCGCAAAGCATCTTGATTACTTTTTCTGAAGATTTTGCGCGAAAAGTTATTGAAGAAATGAAATCGCAGATTCGCGAGCTATCACGAAAAAATATAATTGCTGAATCTTTTGGAAAAAGTTTTGCCATTATTGTTGATTCTGAAGAGCAAGCGTGCGAAATCACCAATGAATATGCGCCCGAACACTTGGAAATCATAACCAAGAATCCGCGAAAAACGCTCAAAAAAATTAATAACGCAGGATCTGTTTTCCTTGGTGAATATTCCTCGGAACCGCTTGGAGATTATGCTTCCGGAGCTAATCACACGCTACCAACTTCCGGATATGCAAAAATGTTTAATCCGCTGTCCGCTGAATCGTTTGGGAAAATGATGCAAGTCCAGAAAATATCAAAAGCCGGCATCAAAAGACTTAAAAAAACAGTTGAAATAATCGCAGAAAGCGAAGGCCTTACTGCACACAAAAAAGCTATAACAATAAGAGACTATGATTAAAAAACTTGTCAGAAAAAATATCGAAAAATTAAAGCCATATTCGTGCGCCAGAATGGAATACTCCGGTGAAGGACTGTTTATGGATGCAAATGAAAATCCTTTGCAAAGTGTGAAAATCGGCTTAAAAGTTGGGTTAAATCGTTATCCCGATCCTTATGCGATGGATCTACGAAAAAGTTTATCAAATTACCTTAGAGTTCCGGCGAAAAATATATTTGTCAGCTCTGGATCTGATGAAATCATAGATCTTCTTATGCGAATTTTTCTGAATGAAAATGATGAAATTGTTATATTCGAACCAACCTATGGGATGTATAGGGCCTCCGCTGAGGCTGCAAATGCAAAAGTTAAAGTCTGCCTTCTGAATGCTGATTTTCAAATAGATTTTCGCGCTTTACCTCGATATATTTCAAAAAAAACAAAGATGATTTTTATATGCAGACCTAATAACCCGACCGGAAATTTGATTTCTGAAGATGACGTCATAAGTGTATGCAAAATGTTTGATGGAATTGTCGTTGTCGATGAAGCATATATAGAATTTTCGTCTGCAAAATCGGTTTCTCGACTAAGCCCATTAATTCAAAACCTCGTTGTGCTTCGAACTTTTTCAAAAGCTTGGGGACTCGCAGGAATTCGAGTCGGATACGCGATAACAAGCGCGGAAATAATAAATTATTTGAATAAAGTTAAACTGCCTTATAACGTCAGCGCCGTTTCTCAGTATATTGCGACTTTGGCTTTAAAAGAACCAAATCAAATGATTAAATTACGAGATAAAATAGTTTCCGAACGAGAAAAGTTAAAAAATATTCTTGAAAAAATGGGTTTTAAAGTTTTTCCGAGTGAAGCGAATTTTTTGCTTATAAAAAGTGAATATTCGGATAAAATTTTTGAAAAACTTATTGAAGAATACCGCATTATCATACGTCGATTTAAAAATAAACCTTTAGTCGAAGATTGTTTCAGGATAAGCATCGGCACGCCTCAGCAAAATAGTTTATTATTAAAATCTATTAAAAAAATTGTATATGGAACCAATTAAAATCGCTTTTTTAGATAGAGATGGCGCACTCATATTTGAGCCACCGGACACAAAACAGATCGATTCGATCGATAAGCTTAAAATTTTACCTGGCGTTATTGATGGGCTAAAAAAACTGCGTGATAGCGGCTATAAACTTGTCATGATTTCGAATCAAGATGGCGTCGGCACAAAATCTTTCCCAAGAAAAGACTTTGAAGGACCGCAAAATGAATTTTTACGATTACTCAAAGTTGAAGATTTGGAATTTTATAAAATTTTTATATGCCCACACAAGAAAGAAGAAAATTGTAGCTGTAGGAAGCCAAAAATTGGACTTTTAAAAACATGGTTAAAATCTGAAAAAATTGATTTTGAAAAATCATTTATGGTTGGTGATCGAGAAACCGATATGCAATTTGCGAAAAATCTTGGCATACGCGGAATAAAAATGGAAACCAATGGAAGATTTCCAAGAATTGCAGTGCATACAAGAAAAACAAATGAAACTGATACCTTTGTTCTTGCGAATTTGGACGGCACCGGAACGTATGAAATAGATACAGGGCTTAGCTTCTTCAATCACATAATGGAACAGCTGTCTAAACACTCTTTAATTGATTTGTGCGTTAAAGCTAACGGCGATTTGAATGTCGACGAGCACCACACAATTGAGGATATCGCTATAACGCTCGGTGAAACGCTAATAAATGCTCTTGGAGAAAAAAGGAGTATAAAGCGTTATGGCTTTCTTATGCCGATGGACGACTCTCTTGTTGAAGTCGCAATTGACCTTGGAGGCAGGCCTTATTTTGTGTTTAACTGCGAATTTAAAAGAGAAAAAGTCGGTGATTTGCCAACAGAGATGATTGAACACTTTTTCAGGACACTTAGCGATTCTTTGAAGGCAAACATACACATCAATGTGAAATATAGCAGAAATGAACACCACAAGATCGAAGCCATGTTCAAAGCGTTTGGAAAAGCCTTGAGAATGGCTTGTGAAAATGATAAACGAGCAAAAAATACTTTACCAACAACAAAAGGAATTATATGAAAATCGGAATAATAAATTATGGAGGAGGAAATTTAAAAAGCGTTACTAACGCGTTAGTCCGGCTTGGGCAAAATTTTGAAGTCTTGGATAGTCCGAGCCGGCTTGAATATGTTGATAAAATCATTTTTCCGGGAGTTGGCTCTGCAAAAAACGCCATGAATGAACTTAAGAAAAAAGGTTTTGTTGAGCCAATCAAAGCTTTAAAGAAGCCATTTCTTGGGATATGTCTTGGTATGCAACTTCTTTCCGAATTCTCGGAAGAAGGAAAAGCAAAATGCTTGGATGTAATCCCGGGTAAAGTTAAAAAATTTCAATCCGGTGAACTCAAAATTCCTCAAATCGGGTGGAATAAAGTTAATGTTGTGAAAAAAAATGCCCTTTTTGATGAAATAAAAGATCAAGATTATTTTTATTTTGTGAATTCGTATTATTTTGATGCGCAAATAAAATACACAATCGGAACTACTGATTATTGCTTAAAATTCGCCTCCGCTATATCTAAAAACAATTTTTACGCAGTCCAATTTCACCCTGAAAAGTCAGGCGAATCAGGATTGAAATTATTATCTAACTTTTGTAACAAATGTTAATTATACCCGCAATAGATATCATAAATGGCGAATGCGTCAGACTCCGAAAAGGAGACTATGGTTCAAAAACCGTATACTTTAAAAATCCCGTAAAAGTCGCACGAAAATTTGAAAAAGATGGAGCAAAAATGCTTCACATTGTGGATCTGGATGCTGCAAAATCAGGTAAGCCAGAAAATCTGAAAACGATAATTAAAATCAGAAAAATTGTAAATATCCCGATTGAAATTGGTGGAGGGATACGTTCACTTGAAATCGCTGATAAATACATTAAAGCCGGCGTGAATAGATTAATTATTGGCACGAAAGCAATTGAAAATCTTAATTTTATCAAAGATTTAATAAAAAGATTTGGTGCTGAAAAAATAGTTGTCGGCCTTGATGCAATCAACGGCAAGCTTGCTACTAACGGATGGCTTAAAAAAAGCAATATCGACTATCTTGTGTTTGCCAAAAAACTCAAGAAAATCGGCATAACTGAGATTATTTTCACTGATATTTCAAGGGATGGTATGTTAACGAAACCAAATTTTAAAGCGATTTCGGAACTCGCTCGGATGAATTTTAATTTAATTGCATCCGGTGGTATTTCTGATATCTCTGATGTTGAAATATTAAGCGGATTAAACATTTACGGTATAATAATCGGAAAAGCTTTATATGAAAATAAGGTGTGTTTGCGCGAAGCCGTTGATGCCGTAAAGCCGCTTACAAATCTGACAAAACGCATTATCCCCTGCCTTGATGTTGCGAATTCAAGGGTTGTAAAAGGCATAAATTTTAAAAATTTGAAGGATAGCGGAGATCCTGTCGAGCTTGGCAAAAAATATTCCGAGGAAGGCGCGGACGAGCTTGTTTTTCTTGATATAAAAGCCACAAAAGAAAATAGAAAAACAACACTTGATATGGTGCGAAGAATTTCTGAAAATGTTTTTATTCCATTTACAGTCGGCGGAGGCGTATCAAATATCACAGATATTAAAAATTTGCTTTTGAGCGGGGCCGATAAAGTCTCAATAAATACCGCGGCTGTTCTTAATCCTGCTCTTATTTTTAAAGCCGCTAAGAAATTTGGCAATCAATGTATTGTTGTCGCAATTGATGCGAAAAAAATAAATGGTAAATATAAGGTTTTCACGAGAGGCGGAAGCCAAAAAACCGGTTTAGACGTTTTTGAATGGACGAAAAAGGTTGAATCTTTGGGAGCTGGCGAAATTCTTTTGACTTCGATGGATCGCGATGGAACAAAACGCGGATTTGATATCGAATTACTTGAAAAAATTTCTTCCGCTGTAAAAATTCCGGTAATTGCGTCCGGAGGAGCGGGATCTTTAAAGGATTTGAAAATAGCTTTAAATGAAGGAAAAGCCGATGCCGTTCTCGCCGCTAGTTTATTTCACTTTAACGAAATTTCAATTTCACAAGCAAAAAAATATTTATCAAAATTTAACATACCAATGCGTATATGAAAAAAATAATTGGCTTAATACCGGCGATAATCCAGGATAAAAACACGAGTACCGTGCTAATGCTTGGCTATATGAATCAGGAATCGTTTAATAAAACTTTAAAAAAAAAGCGCGTTTGGTTTTATAGCAGATCAAAAAAACGTTTGTGGATGAAAGGCGAAACAAGTGGCAGTATTTTGGCATTTATAAGCGCAAAGTTTGATTGCGATAATGATGCGATTTTGATTAAAGCTGTGCCAGCCGGACCAACCTGTCACACGGGGAAAACATCTTGTTTTGAAGATGAGCCTGATTATCTTTATTTTTTGAAAAAGCTTTTCGAGCTTATAAAAAGCCGTAAAAAGCTCATGCCTAAAAATTCTTATACGAGCTATCTATTTAAAAAAGGATTAAATAAAATGTGTGCGAAAATTAAAGAAGAATCCGGCGAAGTTATTTTAGCGGCAAAAAAAGAAACCAAAAAACGGCTTATAGAAGAGAGCTCTGACCTGCTTTATCACTTGATGGTTTTGCTTGCATCCAAAAAAGTCGATTTAAAATCTATAATTGAAGAACTCCAAAAGCGAAATAAAGATTGATTCTTATTTGCTTAAACTCGCAATTTCCTTCGCCAGCTTATCCAGTCCAAGATTGCCGACACCGCCTTGATGCTTGGACTGTTTGAGCATGGAAACGATTGATGATTTGTCGATTTTGATTTCCTTAAGATGAGAACCAACTTCACGATAAGCATCACGAAAAGACATTCCGCCCTTTACCATTTCGAAAGCTTTGTGCGCGGAAAAAAGTTCAGGCACCATGTTGTCGAGTAATTTTTCTTCATTTGGAACAATGTTTTTTATGACAACTGACATTGCTTCGAGTGACATTTTCGTGTAGCGCAAGCCAAGAAATAATGGGCGCTTAATTTCCTGTCCATCTCTGTGATATCCGGAAATTTTGTTGATGTAATTCATGATCATTTCATTTCTGCATGCAACAACCGTTGCTGTGCGACCGCGAATCAATTCGCAAACATCAAGATTTTTCTTTTGCGGCATGATTGATGAGCCTGTTGAAATATTATCCGGAACATGAAAAAAATTAAATTCCTGAGTCGTGAAAAATAATAAATCACAAGCAAGTTTATTGAGAGTCAGCATAATTTCTATGCAAGCTTCAAGAGTCATTCCTGCGATTCTTCCGCGTGAATTGTGGCAATAAATAACGTTGCTTTGCGTCCTTTTAAAGCCAAGATCAGCTGAAAGCTTATCACGATCAAATGCAAATGGAGAACCAAAACCAGCACCACTCCCAAGTGGATTTTGATCGACGAGCGTATCTGAAATCGCGATCATCATCTTGATATCGTCGAGCAAATTTTCCGCAAAAGCACCGTACCAAGTCCCGACAGAAGTCGGCATCGCCTTTTGCATATGCGTATAACCGGGCATTGGCATGAATTCATATTTTTTCGCCATATCAACCAAATCCTTGGCGAGCTTTAATGCGACTTTTTTCATATCAGCGAGCCTGTCTTTCATAAAAAGCCTTTCTGTAACCAAAATCTGGTCATTGCGTGAACGTGCCGTGTGAATCTTTTTTCCAATTTCTCCATAATTTTCGACGAGATAATTCTCGATTTTCGTATGACAATCCTCGTCTTCGACGGTTAAAACAAACTTTCCCGCATTATAAAGTTTTGTAATTTCTGCGAGACCTTTTTTTAATTGCTCCAATTCTTTAGCTGTGATTATTCCATGGCGATGCAACATTTTGCCATATCCAAGCGATCCTTGGACATCATATGGAATCAATTCTTGATCGCGAAGAATATCTTCACCCGCATTATATTCCTCAACCACAGGATCAATTTTCATGGCGGAAGATTTATACCAGAGTTTTCTTAGTATAGGTTTTTTTGTTGTTTTAGGCATACCAATGTTTTTGATAATTGATTATTGACTATTATAAATTAAGCTTCAGCGTCTTATAACCATTTATGGTCGCAACTGCCGCTAATTTTGGCATATCATATAACCTGCATGCGGCCGCAAGCATAAGGACTTCGTCCGTGAGATCACCACTACAATCCGGAACAATGATATCTGAAATATTATCCGTACCAATCGATACATTCACGCCAGCCTCAAGCATTTCATCAACTTGCGCTATAGAATTATGAACCGGCGCCATCTTATCTTTATGCTGTTTCATTGTAATCACTGCTTTTGGGCAAACCGTCACGTTCGTGCCCGTATCAACCATTTTTTTATAAATTCTTTGACGATCTTCCGTTGATTGACATGACACGGAAAGCGCATGTATAAGCGTTACGCGGCCTTCCATGTGATTCTCCACGACTTTATCCAAAAACCATTCCGTATCTTTTTCGAGCGGATTATTTTCCTGATCTATGTGAACATCTATATCTTTATTCAGGTTTTTTGCCATGGAAAATAAAAAGTCCGCGTGCTTTCTACCTCCGTCCCCGAATTTCCGGTCTCTCGACGGCAAGCCTCCAACAACATCACAAATTGCGCATGCTTTTTCGAATAAATCAACTTTGCGTTTATCGAAATCCGTCGCCTCTTCATTCAAAAAACCTTCAAGCGGTTGCGGTGCAAGCTGAAGAATAAATTTCCCTTTATACTTTTCACGCATTTCTGCGGCTGTATTTATGCAAAGCATATCAACGATATTGTCCGCGTCGACAAATGTGCGGCAAGCAATGATTCCCTGCTCCATAAAAAGGGCTATTGCATCATCAAAACGCTTTATCAGCGATTCTCGCGTGTGCGCTTTTTTGATATCACGATTTAAAACCCACTTTTCTTCCATCAAGGTATTTGAAAGCGCAAAATTCTCTTCTGTGAGCGTATATGCGCGATCCAAATGCGCATGACAATTAACCATTCCCTTGGTCTTTGCGACCTCTTTTAGAAAAAGCTCCTTGAAAAGAAATTGTTTTGGCATATTGTTGTTGAAAATTCTGCTTTGTATTTTACCTTCTCATTCTTTTTTTGACAAGAAATAGACGCCAAAAATAAGCAAAAACATGCCTGCCATCTGCATAATCGTCACGGACTCGCCAAGAAATATAAATCCTAAAATCGCAACGAAAAACGGAGAAGTGAGCTCAAGACTAGTAACCTGAGCGGCCTTTAACCTTTTTAATGCTTCATAATAAAGAAGTATTCCAACTCCTGCGATTACTCCGTTTATAATTTGATAAACATTGCTTACGTAAAATGCATTTGTATAAATTAAATAAGCAATAAGCATAACTGCGCCTATTCCAAATCTATAAAAAGTCGTAACACCGGCATTAGTGTTGCTCAGGTATTTTCGCGCAACCATTCCCGTCGTAGCCCATGCAATAGTCGCAATAAGCATAAAATAATCCTCTTTTGTACCAATGCTAAAATTCCTCAAGCTATCCACGTCTTTTGCTACCACAAAAAATGCAGCTAAAAACATGAATGCAACACCAATATAATCATACTTTGTGATTTTATCGCTCTTCAAGAAGAAATATCCAATCAATAAAATGAATATTGGCTGGATGTGCCCTATCACAGAATAATTTACGACCGATATTTTCGTTATGGAATAAAAATATATAAGATCGCCGATTATTGAGCCAAAAATCGCAAGATACATCATTGCGGAAAATTCCTTTTTTGTAACTTTAAAACTCGCCTTGTTCGTTATCAACGTGTAAATAAAGGCAATAATCACCATTGGAATTGCCCTTATTCCAAGTGTTTGTACGAATGTTGCATTTGAATATGACAATTTAACAAGCACGGGATCAATCGCCCAAATTATGCTTGCGATAATTATCAAAACTACACCGACGTGTTTCTTGTTCATGCGTGGATTATAACATGATAGAATTGCGTTATGAATTTTTGGGAAAAACTAGAGAAGCTGGAGCGGCCATTTTTTTGTTTGGCGCCAATGGAAGACGTGACTGACACGTGTTTTCGACAAATTGTTATGAAAGCTTCCAGGCCGGATGTGTTTTTTACGGAATTCATGAACATTGAAGCGTTTGGAACAAAGGGCGAGGATAAAGTCATTCATCGGCTTAAATATGCGAAAAAAGAGCACCCGATTGTTGCACAAATTTGGGGAATGGATCTACGAAAATATATTCTTGGAATAAAAAAAATTAAAGAACTGGGATTTGATGGCGTTGATATCAATATGGCGTGTCCGGAAAAAAGAATTATTAAAAATGGTGCGTGCTCTGCGTTGATTAAAGATCCTGCGTTTGCAAAAGAGATTATTTTGATTGCAAAAGAAGCCGCCGGAGACATGCCTGTTAGCGTTAAGACGCGTATTGGATTTAATAATATACAAACCGAGGAGTGGATTGGTTTTTTGCTTACTATGGGCCTTGATGCACTCACGATACACGGCAGAACGCGAAAAGAGATGTCCAAAGTTCCCGCGCACTGGGACGAAATTGGGAAGGCGGTGAAAATGAGGAATGAAATGATTAAGGCGAATGAGAAATCGAATGATAAATCGCGCGCTAATCTCGCGAAAAAAACTTTAATTATTGGAAATGGCGATATAAAAAACCGTGAACATGGGATCGAAATGGCAAAAAAATATGGCGTTGATGGGATTATGATTGGACGCGGAATTTTTCATAATTTGCTTGCGTTTAAAGATGCTGGCACGGACGGCTTAAGCACGGATTTTTCCGCGCTGCCCATCAAAAAACGGCTTAAATATGCGCTCGACCACTTGAAGCTATTTGATAGAACTTGGGGCGACGCTAAGAATTATGAAGATATGAAAAAATTCTTCAAAATGTATATTATTGGATTTGAAGGCGCAAATGATTTGAGGGTGAAATTAATGGGAACGAAAAAAGACGAGGAGGCGAGAAAAATATTGGAAGAATTAATATAAACCCTAATTATACTGCCGCAATTTGACTCCTTATATCATGCAATCCCGCTCTCATTTTATCTCTGTCCTTTATCCTCCCGCTAGCCTTGCTTCTTTCTGAAACATTTCTCATGCCACCCTTGTATGGTTTTGCCATATTGGTATCAACTTTTCCTCTACTTCTTGCGTTTGACAAATCGGCGTGAGTTCTCGTCCAAAAATCAAACAGTTTATCATATGCATCTAATTTTTCTTCCGAATATCCCATTAATCCCATCTCTTTTCTTATTCTTGGACGCATCTTTAAATTTACAAATTGGTTAACGGCTTCCCTTTCAATTCCACATTCTTGAGCAATGTCCTCTAGCGTTATATCTGCCCATGGCATGTCATACAGATCTAATCTTCTAAATAAAATATAAAAATTTCTTATAAGCATGTCTTCTTTTGATAATTTAGATCCGGATGTCGCTGTTTTCCCCATCTTCTTTTGCATAATCTTAAAAACATCCATCAATCTTATCGCTTCTTCTTTAATAGCTGCTATGTTTAACGCCTTATCAAAATACAAATCATCCTCATTCGCGTATTGCTCTGCAAGTAATTCCTCGACTGCAAGTACAGCAGGAGCCTTCCCGTTCTCTTCTCCGTTTAGATCCTCATCTGAAAATGATACACTTTTCACATACCCTATTGCCCATATTTCTTTTATCTTTTTTGGCTCTATACCCATAGCCTGAGCTAAATCTTGCACCGACAGCCTTTTACCGTGCGCCTTCGCTTCTTTGATAAGATTGCAGCAATTGCGATCACATTTTTAGGTTGCATGGGCTAGAATGGATTCCATTCTTTAGCCAAACAAAATATGTATCCAAGTTATGA
>LBUS01000011.1 GCA_000992695.1 Candidatus Peregrinibacteria bacterium GW2011_GWF2_38_29
ATTTAGCCGCCTGCAAACGCAAGCGAGGGATGTTTGGATTTGTTGTGTATGGCATGTCCATATTCTACAAGGGTGATGCAAAGGTATTGAACCATTACAAGGACTTGACAATATATATTAAATTATTATAATATATTCACCTTAGTATTATTTATACTATAATTAACCAGCAATAAAATATGGGAGTTGATGATGACTTACATTCAAACGATCCTCTATTGAATGATACTGTGGCACGTGAAGCTTTTAATGAATTCGATGAGCCAGATTTATCTGGTTATGGCTTTGATAGCTTGCCATCGCTTCATGATGCCGCTAAATTTGTTGATTATCAAGAACCGATTACAGTGCCAGTGCGAGATAAAGAAGCATATTTATTGAAATCTCCACTTATCACTCCTGATCATCTGGAGCGAATGAATTATCAATATGATTATCTTGGGCGTGATATAGAAAATGGAAAAATTTCTATTCCACCAATGATCGTTAATGGGAAGCCGGTTGCTGTTTACTCTTATGATGAATCCCGACCTGCTGATAAAATACTTTATTGTAATCTTGGAGATATGATAGATGCAATATGCGAAATTCTTGAAGATGATGGATGTTCAGGACCTATACAAATTGAAATTCCCGCTTTAACAGCACAGGCGATTTATTGCTTTTTTAATCCTGATGGTTCCAGAAGGATAGATGATTTTTTTGAAAAAGCGTTTTTTGGTCAAATACCTACTATGATCCGCGAACAAATCGGACTGTTTGTTTCCTTTAAATTCGAAGATGGCTTGGAAATTGTGAGAGCAAGGCGTTTGCCAATTCCAAATTATAAACTTACTATCGCAGTTGCCGATTCTTTGCCTAAATATACAATTCCAGGAATAGATGGAGTTGACTATAATGATGGCGACGTTCCCGGTCCCGGATCTCTCCCTAATTAATTTTCAAATCAACCACGTTCATTTGAAGTTGAGTTCTGCCGTTGAAGGTGTTGTTTTGCAGATTGAAAACTATGTCGAGAGATTCTGATTTTAGAATATCTTTTGCAAATGGGCCGAAACGAAAGCCGATTGTGTCGATTTGTTTTAAAGCTGACGTGGATTTGCCGCTTAAAAGTGAACGGAACTTGAGATGATCTTTATTTTTGCCGATCACAGAAACGTTTTGCGTCTTTATGTTTTTTATTAATAAAACAGGCGTTGGATTTCCAATCCCAAAAGGTTCAAACTTATTTATTGTCTTTAAAGTTTCTGAAGTTATTTCATCGGCATTAATTTCCGCGTCGATTTCAAGAATATTTTCATAATCAGCTTTTTTGATTTTTTTGTCTGCATAATCCTCCATGGCCTTTGTGAATTTTTTGAGATTTTCTTTTTTAATTGTAAAACCTGCGGCGGCTGCGTGACCTCCAAAATGCTCAAGCAAATGCCCAAACTCCGATATCGCGGCAACGATGTTGAAAAATCCCGGACTGCGACAAGAAGCAACTAGAACGCCCGCGGTTTCATTCATAACTATTGATGGAAGATGATGTTTATCCGTCAATTTTCCCGCAATCAAACCAATTATTCCACTATGCCATTCCGTTGAATGCGCAATTAAAATCTTTTTCTTGTTGTCTTTTAAGAATATTTCCTCGGCTTGCCTAAGCGCTTTTTCGGTTATAGATTGTCGATTTGAATTAAATCCTTCAAGTTTTTGCGCGAGCGCATCTGTCTGGCCTTTATCTTCCCCGTCTTCAAGTAAAAGGCGCAAAGCATAATAAGGATGCGCAACTCTTCCTGCGGCGTTTATACGAGGAGCAAGCCTAAAACCAACCATTTGCGTATCGATAACGTCTTCCTGTTTTATGCCTGAATAATGCTTTAAATATTTGAGTCCGTCCCATTTTGAATGCTTCATTTTTTCCATTCCGTATTTCACGATAATGCGGTTTTCATCAGTTAATAAGCCAAGATCTGCAATCGTCCCAAGGCTCGCAAGATCAAGAAAATCTTCCGCAAATTTATCAATTTTAGTTTCGTCTTTTTCATCGGAAAGCAGTGCATAAGCCAATTTCAAGGCCACTCCCGCACCTGTTAAATCTTTAAAAGGATAAAGAGAACCCTCGCATTTTGGATGCAAAATCGCGTATGAATCTTTTGGCGTGTTTTCGGGAACCGTATGATGATCGGCAATAATCGTATCTATTCCAAATGATTTCGCGAGTGAAATTTCTTTTGCGCATGAAATTCCGCAATCAACGGTTATCAAAAGTTTAACGCCAAGCTTTTTAAATTCGTGAATAAATTTTTCGTTAAGGCCATAGCCGTCCTCTGTTCTATGTGGCAAACGATATGATACTTTCGCCTTTAAATGGCGCAGAACTCGCACCGCAATTGTTGTGCCGGTAATTCCATCAACGTCATAATCGCCATAAATAATAATGCGTTCTTCATCTTTGATCGCCTGTTTTATACGATTAACCGCCTTACGCATATCACTCATCAAAAACGGGTTGTATAAGTCCTTTATTGAAGGTTCCAAAAAAGTTTTTATCGAACGATGATCGCGCAGATTCCTGTTCGCAAGCAGTTTTTCAAGAAGAGACGCCGAAGCATCTGTGTTTTTTATATGCCATTTTTTGTTTAAAACAGACATAAGTGCAAATTTCTAAGTAATCTAAGTGCTCTAATTTCTATGCGCGTTTTGTGCTATTTTTCGCCTTCTCTTTTTCTTTGTTCTTCTTCCACATCGCAAGCGCCTCTTCAGCCGTTTTTACCTTGTTCTTGCCGAAAACCCAAGTGTGCCTTCTGCGAATTTTCTTATCTATATCGCGCAAAACCTGATTTATATTAAAAAGCTTTCTTTCTTTTGCAATCTGCGTGATCATCAGCATCGTAAAAATCAAATCACCAAGCTCTTCGCGAAGATTTTTATAATCTTTTTTATTCATTGCCTGCTTGACCTCATCCGCTTCTTCCAAAAAATGCTCGAGCATGGAATCAATGGTCTGCTTTTTATCCCAAGGACAGCCATTTTTCGCTCGGAGCATAGCCGCAATTTTCACAAGTTTATTAAATTCTTTGGACATACATCCGTATCCTATTTCGAATTTAGCCTGTGCGCAAGCTTTATTTATTTCAAATCTTTCGGCTTCAGCCAAATTATCTTCTTTTCCCTCTTGAACCATGAAATCTGCCTGCGCGCATAATGATGAGTGTTGTATTTTAGACGTTGAATCATGTTTTCAAGAGTCTGTTTTCCGTTTAAATAAGGCAAAATCTCCTTGCAACCAATGGCAGTCATAGATGGAAGTTTTACGTCATATTTTTTTGCAAGTTTTGCGGTTTCATCCAAAAGCCCTCTCTCAATTTGTATTTCCACGCGCTTATCAATCCTAGAATAAAGCTCTTCCCGGGGCCAATTAATGCCAATTAAAGCATAATTAAATTTTGATTTTCCTTTTTTATCAACTTTATTTGCCTTACTGAATTTGTTTATTTCAAGTGCACGAATGATATATCGAAGATTGTTTTTTAAAGTTTTTTTGGCAGTTTTTGGATCAACTTTCATAAGCTTCTTATATATATAAGGAGTACCGTACTTTTCTGCGAGCGCTTCCAAACGCTTCCTAAAGCCTGAATTTGGCGGAATTATTGGAATTTCGAAATTATAAATGACAGAGCTGATATAAAGTCCTGTTCCACCAACAATCATCGGGATTTTTCCGCGTTTATGAATGTCTTCGATAACTTTTAGCGCATCCCTCTTCCATTCCGCAACCGTATAAACCTGATCAGGCTCAACAAAATCAATAAGATGATGACGAATTCCTTGCATATCTTTTTCTTGAATTTTATCCGTACTGATTGTCATTTTTTTATAAATCTGACGTGAATCTGCGGAAATTACCTCGCAATTATATTTCTTGGCGAGGCTTAAAGAAAGCGCAGTTTTGCCTGATGCCGTTGGTCCGAGAACAACAATCAACGGATTTGGCTTCTTTAATATTTTTGCTATTTCCGAAAATGCTTTTTTCATGCGGCTATTGTATCTGATCTTGACATCATTAGCTATATGACTTAGAGTAATTTCTCGAAAATTAAAGAAAAAATATGGCATACGAAGAACCAGAAAATGATTACCCTGATGTTTTTGCAGACTTTGATATGGCGACTTTGCCATTTACTTCAAGTGAATCCCCTGATTCAGGGAAAATTGGCCCAACTTTAGCTCAAAAAGCCGCAGGTCTACGGAAATATTTTGCAATGCGCTTAAATATTGCCAATATATCCATGCAAGCACCTCAAATTTCCGACGGGAACTTTCATCCAGCCTTTATCGATGAAACGCCTTTTGATTTGTGCAAAATAGATACGACTAATTGCAAACCTATTTTAAGAGGCAAAGATTTTGCCGAAATGATAGTTGATGCGCTTTTATTTAAGGGCGAAACAACTGTTGAGGTTTCCGATACCACTCTTTCTTGCTATTTGGCTATGTCCGGCTTCCCCAACGACCTTTTTACTAACGCAAAAGGCTTTTTAGCTGAAAATATACCTGCTTTTATTTTTCAAAAATATGGTTTGCGTATAAAAGTTGAATCTTTTGACATTATCGTCCCTAAGGACTTTAGCCCTTACCGGCCTTCGACAATAAAAATCACCTATTCTTTAGGTAAAGTTGCTGATGATAAAAATCCCCTTGACTTTGTGGGCAATAACTTGCTAAATTAGTCACGCGTCAGAGACAGTAGGCAAGGGACCGCGGAAGCGACAGCCCAATAAGACCTGCCGAGACACAAAATTTATTCTCAGTTGTCTTTGCGCAATTGAGATTTTTTAACAATAAGCACCATGGCACTCACAAAAGATCAAAAGAAAGTAATGTTGGACAAAGTCATCGACAAGTTCAAAAAAGCTAAAACTGCAGTTTTCTCAGGCTATAGCGGAATTGACGTCAAATCTATGACAACACTTCGCAAGAAACTCCGCGCTCAGAAGGTTGATTACTTAATTTTCAAGAAAACTCTTATTCACATCGGCGCAAAAGAAGCTGGACTTCCTGCAATTGATGAAAAATTACTTGAAGGCCCTATCGCCGTTGCAATCAGCTATGACGATGAAATGGCTCCCATTAAAGTTCTTTACGCCGTATCAAAAGACAAGGCTCTTGAGGATAAATTGAAGATTTTTGGAGCTTATATGGAAGGAAAAGTCCTCACAAAAGCCGAAGTTTTGGAACTTGCCAAGCTTCCTTCAAAACAAGAACTTCTTGGTCAGCTCGTTTATATGCTCAATTCTCCTATTTCCGGATTTCACCATGTTTTGCATGAAGTTATGCGCAAATTCGTTGGTGTTGTACAGGCATATGCAAAAACAAAGCCTGCGGAAGCTCCAAAAGCTGAGACTCCAAAGGTTGAAGCAGCTCCTGTGGTCGCAGTCGTCGAGGCTCCAGCAGCAGCCGTCGCTGAAACGCCTGCTCCAGAAGCACCAGCCGCAGATGCCGGCGCAGCTCCAGCTCCTGCAGCAGCTTAATTTTAACAACTTAAAACTTTTAAATAATAATTTTATCATCTAATCAAAAACAATATGGCAGAACTTAGCACAGACGCACAAAAAATCCTCGACATGGTCGAGAAACTCACAGTTCTTGACCTCGCAAGCTTGGTCAAGGCTATGGAAGAAAAATTCGGCGTTAGCGCAGCAGCAGCTGTCGTTGCCGCTCCAGCAGCCGGAGGCGCAGCAGCAGCCCCAGCAGGAGAAGAATCATCAACTGTAACAGTCGTGTTGACAGGATCAGGCGCACAGAAAATCAACGTAATCAAGGTTGTTAAGGAAGCAACGGGACTTGGTCTTAAAGAAGCAAAAGACCTCGTTGATGGCGCACCAAAACCAATCAAAGAGAACATCTCAAGAGAAGAAGGCGCAAAATTGCAAAAACTTCTCGTTGAAGCAGGCGCAACAGTTGAATTGAAATAATTCAAACGCATAGGCGCTTTAAAACGCTAGCATAAAAAATCTAAAATTTTAAAAGCCCTTTTCATGAAAACGGATTGGGCTTTTTTTTTGTAATACCTATAATGCCGTCATGTTTTTACACTTTACTTTGTTCCCATTTTCTGCTATAATTATTTGATAAATAAAAATCCAAATAAAAATGGCAGACGAAAAACAGTTCGATATAACAATTGAGCCAGTCAAGACATCTGATTCCGCAAAGCCGGCTCCAGCCGCTCCTGTAAGCCTTCCGGGCCAAACCGCAAAACCTCAAGAAGATACGTTTTTGACAAATATTTTTGAGAAAAAATCAGACGAAAAATCCGGACAGGCAAACGACAGCAAACTCATGGAAGGGCTCATCAAAATGGAAGAAAAAAATGTTGCAAAACAAAAATCCATTCTTGATAAAGCTCCTGAAATTAACACAAGTTTGTTTATTGATATTGAATATCACCTCAAAAGAAAGCTTACGATTTTAAAGGGCGTTTTTGGCTCACTAATCGTATTATTTTTAATCGTTGGAGGCGTTTCTTATGCAACTCTCAGCCCCGATTATGATTATTTCAGCCCTCCAAATATTGGTACAAATTTTAATTTAAAAAGAGAAGACCTTACTGCAAAACAAAATGAATTGAACAAAATTCATTATCAAATTGTTAAGCGCGACCTTGACCTTTTCCTTTATAAAGGGCTTTTGTTTCGTCAAAAATACAATGAATATGATTCAAATCCAACACAAGAACTTGAAGCTGACTTAAAAGACGCGGAAAGCAAAGTCGCAGCCGCATT
Source organism: Candidatus Peregrinibacteria bacterium GW2011_GWF2_38_29 (assembly GCA_000992695.1). GTDB lineage: Bacteria > Patescibacteriota > Gracilibacteria > UBA1369 > UBA12463 > UBA12463. The sequence continues at coordinate 6,771 of LBUS01000011.1, forward strand.
TGATGTTCTTGCAAAGGAATATACTGATTATAAAAACTATCAAGATGCCTTGCTTGAAAGCGACATGAACGATGATGCCGCCAGAAATAAGTTTAATTTGTCTCTTATTGGACAATTAACCTCTAATCCGGAATTCATAAAAGGCATGGATCCTAAGGAAGTGAAGGAAATATTAACAATAGTTTCTCCTTCAAAAAATGCTGAACTTATAAAAATATTTAAAGATAAAAAATCTTCAGATATTACAACTCATGAAGATTATAATGCAAAAATCAAAGAAGTTAGCGCTTTATACTCAAATCCTTTGACAATATTTAATAGTATTAAAGACTCAAGAATTCATTGGGCAAAATTTATTGGTGAAATAAATCGCATAACAAAATTAGTTGATGCGTCTTATGAAGCAACTACTTTTTCTTCAACATTTGTTACCGGAACCGGTATAAAATATGTCTCATTCAATATAGACAATGACAATACGCTGAAAATTTCCGGAATAGCCGTAACTCCGGGTGTAGATACGTTTACAATGCTTGCTTATCTTATAGATGGATTAAACAAGATGCAGGATCCTAAAACTCCCGGCGCTTTCACAGATGCTGAAATGCGCACATTCTATAAAAATTCGAATACTACAGGCGGTTCTTCCGAGCAACAGGATTCAAAATATACAAGTAATTTCACGATTACAGCTAAATTAAATCCTAAATGGAAACCAACAAACAAATAATATGCAACAAAATACATCATTAACGCCGGCATTAATAAGACAACATTACTATTCAAGAAATGTAATGATTTATACAGTATTAATTGGACTTGCTGTCCTGTTGATGGGATTTTTCGTAGCCGTGCAATATCAAGACTATGACTATAAAACAATGTTTATCGCGACAATTGAAGACAGAATGAATACTGCTCGTGCGACAGAGTCAGACCTTACAAACAAAAAAATTGAAATTGATAAAGAATATGAAAGCACCATGCAAGAAGCTACCAAAGCTTTTTCCGACATATTCCCAAGCTCTGAAAGTTATACGGAATTAGTTCGCAAATTGGATTTATTTTTTAAGGATATAAATAAGTTGAATAATCCGGCTGTTGTCACGAGTATTAAATTTGACAAGCCTATTCAGGAAAAAAATTCTCCTTATAAAATCCTCCCGTTTACTGTGAATATGAACATAACAAAGCCAAATTTCGATGAATTCTTAAAACACGTTTATACGTCCGGAAATGTTAAAGACTTGACCAGATTAATTGATATAAAGTCATTTTCATTGACAATGCCGGATGAAAAAAGTCAGATGAAAACATTGGTTTTGACAGTGAAGATGGAAGCCTATATGCAATAAAAACTCAAAACGCAAAACGCAAATCTCAAAACCACAGCTCAAAAGTCAAATCCACAAGTTAAAAGTTAAAACTCAATGCGCTAGAAACAAATAAAAGTCGTAATGCGACACCTATATAAATGGAAAACGAAAAACTACAATCATTAAAGGATTCGATCATATCGGGCAATGTGCCTCAGCTTGTACTTAGCACGATCAGCCTTGCGATTGATATGAGATCCAGCGATATTCACATTGAGCCGCAAAAAAATCATGTAAATATAAGATTTCGTATTGATGGTGTGCTTAGCCCTATCGTCGAATATCCGATCAATATGCACCCTGCCGTGATTTCAAGAATCAAGATTATGTCGGAATTAAAGATCGATGAACAGAGAGTTCCGCAAGATGGAAGAACGCATGTTACAACAAAAGATAATAGAAGTATGGATCTTCGTGTTTCGACTCTTCCTACAGTTAATGGTGAAAAAGTTGTAATGAGAATTCAGGATAAATCAAAGAAAATTCCGGATTTGGGCGAACTTGGAATTGAAGAAACAAATCTTAAATATTTTGAAGAAGCTTTAACGGCTCCAAATGGAATTATTTTGACAACAGGACCTACGGGTTCCGGTAAAACAACGACGCTTTATTCTGCGTTAAGCCGCTTAAACAAGCCGGAAGTTAATATTTTAACAATTGAAGATCCGGTTGAAATTCAAATGGAAGGTTTGAATCAAAGTCAGGTTCATCCGGACATAAATTACACATTTGCAGGAGGTCTCAGGTGCGCACTTCGCCAAGATCCAAACATCATAATGGTGGGTGAAATTCGTGATAAAGAAACTGCGGATATCGCAATGGAGGCTTCTTTAACAGGTCATTTGGTTCTCTCAACAATACATACAAACAGCGCGATTGAAACAATCACTCGTATTATAAATATGGGAATTCCGGATTATTTGATTCCCGCGACAGTTGAATTGATTATTGCACAGAGGCTTGTAAGAAGGCTTTGTGACTGCAAAAAACCGGTTGAGCCTTCGCCTGAACACAAAATACGCGTTGATAAAGTTCTCGCAAATATGCCGGAAACGATTAAAACCGCGCATAAAGAATTATTTGAAAAAATACAGTTTTTTGGACCTGTTGGATGCGAAAAATGTGGCGGAATCGGATATCTCGGACGCGTTGGTTTATATGAAATGTTAAAAATGCATGACAATATCAGAAGACTTATTTTGGAAGGAAAAACATCAATAGATATTGAAATAGAAGCCTTAAAGCTCGGTATGTTAACTCTTGAATATGATGGAATCTTTAAAGCTTTGAAAGGCGTCACATCTGTTGAGGAAATTTATCGCGTAGCAAGAAAAAGCTAATGGAAAACAATGTAAACAAATTAGGGCTGGAAGGATTAAACGACACATTCAAAATGGGCGGTAACTCAAGTGCGCCTGCCACAAGCCAAAATCCAACATTGAATAATATTTCTTTTGATCAAGCGGCTCTGTTCCAAAAAAATTGCTTCAACTTGAGAAATTAAAGCAGATGAAGTTCACAGGAAATCCGATTATTGATTTCTTTTATAAAGCAAATGACTATCTTATTTTACATACAAAAATTAAGGCTGTAGATTTATCCACATTTTTCAGATTGCTCGCAATCATGATTAATGCCGGAGTTCCGCTTATTAAAGCGCTTGACACTTTGGCCGAACAGAATGTTAGCAATATTAGACTTGGAAAAATAATTTATGATTTAGCGCGAAAAGTTGAACAAGGTAAAAGCTTGTCTGATTCGATGAAGTTATATTCTGATGTTTTTGATGAATCGCAAATTGGCATGGTAAAAAGCGGTGAAGCTTCGGGTCAACTTGTAAAAACATTATCAAATATTGCCGGACATTTGGAAAAAAGCGTTGCTCTCGGCTCAAAACTCAAGGGCGCGATGATTTATCCGATTGTTATTTTGGTGGTTTTGGCTGCGGTTGTTACAGCACTTATGATGTTTGTTATCCCGGGAATGAAAGACTTTTTCATGCAATCCGGCGGACAAGAGCTTCCTGCAATTACACAGGTTGTTATAGGACTCAGTGACTTTATGATCGCATATTGGTATTTGCTTTTTGGTGGTATCTTTGGAGCAATTTTTCTCTTTGCGGCTTGGAAAAAAACCGCAACAGGAAAGTATCTTTGGGATGGTTTTGTACTTAAAATCCCTGTTATTGGGAACTTGGTAAAGAAAACTGTTTTGGCTGAATTTGCAAAATCTTTTAGTGATTTGATCGGTGCTGGAATTCCTTTAATCAGCGCTCTCAAGATCATCGCGAACTCAACAAAAAATTCGATTTATAAAGAAAAAATAACTCTCGCGGCGAAAGATATTGAACAAGGTATCCCGCTTGCAGAAACATTTAATGACCCAAAATTAATTCCTCCAATGTTGACGGATATGATTGCAATTGGTGAACAAACCGCACAGCTTGAAAATGTCACGGAAAAGGTTGCGGGCTTTTATGAAGAAGAAGTTGATAACATGGTTAAAGGCTTGCTTAAGGGCTTTGAGCCATTGATTATGGTTGTGATGGGTATTGTCGTCGGTGGAATCGTCGCGGCAATTATGCTTCCAATTATGCAGATGTCTTCGAGCGTCGGCAACATGTAGACATAAGAAAGAAAACCTTGTCGGTTTTCTCTCTTCCTCTTTTTCCCTTCAATGTATTTTCCTCCTCCGTTCGTTTACGCTCTGCTCTCTAATTTCGAGAGCAGGCTTCGCTTACTTCGTGCGCTCGCACGCTACTTTCTACGTCAGAAAATGAGCTTAATTGAAACTTTATAAAATATTCTGAAATTGACAAACTTTATAAAGTTTTGTATAATGGGTATATGACAATATCCGAGAAATTAAAATTGGTAAAAAGCCTTTCCGGGCTTACGCAGGAAAAACTTGCTCGAAAGTTTAATGTGTCTTTCGCAACCGTAAACAGCTGGATAAGCGGGAAATCCATTCCCCATCCAAAAGCACAAGTTTTAATTGATGAATTTTATAAAGAATATACGGGACAAAAAATCATTCCCGATAATATTTTGCAGGCAAAAAAAGACTTACTCATATCAAAGAGCAAAAAATACAAAAATATTCTAAAAATTATCGATAAGCCGGATATTATGAATGAACTGGTCCTTTTGCTCACTTATAACACCAACTCCATTGAAGGAAGCACTTTGAGTGAAAATGAAACCGGAGCAATATTGTTTCATAATAAAGTTTTGCCTAATAAAAGCCTAATTGAGCAAATGGAAGTCAAAAATCATCAAGCCGCATTGCAATTTCTATTTAAATATTTATCTTTGCGCAGTAATAAAATAGATGAAAATTTAATATTAAAACTGCATGGAATTTTGATGAATGGGATTAAGGATGACGCGGGGTTCTATAGAAGATATGGAGTGCGGATAGTCGGCTCAAACGTGCCAACGTCAAATTACGTTAAAATACCGGATTTAATGCTTGAATTGGATAAGTCGATAAATGCATCATCAAAAGATCGAATCAAGCAAATAGCGGAAATCCATAGCACTTTTGAGAAGATTCATCCGTTTGGAGACGGAAACGGAAGAATCGGACGGCTTATTATAAACGCGATGTTGATAAAAAATAATATGCCTCCGGCTATAATCAAACAAGAAAAAAAACAGCTGTATTATACGTTTTTGAATAAATCTCAATTGCAAAATGACATAAGCCTGCTCGAAGATTTCCTCTGCGATGCCGTCTTGGATGGATTTAAAATTATAGAAATGTAAAAACCTCTGGACTTTCGTAGACGGCGTGATAAAATGTTATTTAGTTAAAAAAATAACCCTCACAAAAATGTCTAACAAAAAAGGTTTCACGTTAATTGAGCTCTTGATCGTCATTGTGGTAATTGGAATCCTAAGTGTTGCCGTAGCTCCAAAACTATTGGATTATCCTAAAAAAGCAAGAGACGCGCAAAGAAAACAAACTGTAGCCGCGCTTGAATCCGCTTTAATGGCATGGGCTGGCTCTACAAGTGGAGACGCTACCAACATTTCCGTTTTAAATGGTTGTATCGACGGATCAACTGCAAATACTTTAGGACTTGTTTTGAAAGACTATATCACCATACCTTCTGACCCAAAAGCCCCTGCTGTTATTGGAGGCTCTGCTTCTGCTTGCCATTCGTGGTACATTATAGAAAGAGAAGCAACAACAAATATCCTTACGAATTATGCCTTTGCAATGAAAATGGAATTAGCTTCTGATGGCAACGTTACGATTGACGCAACTCCTACGTTTGCCGAAGTTTCCAATCTTGGCACAACGGGAGATCATTACGTTGTAAAAGGAACTCTAAAGTAATATCTTTTATTTTTCTCTTAAGCCCTGCCAGTCTTGGTGGGGCTTTTTTAATTCCCAACCTTTTACGCAAATTTGATTTAAAAACGGTTTCTGATATTATTGAAGTAATTTAACCCCATTTGTATGTTAATTTTCCCATTGTTGATGGTTGTTCTGTGCCTTGTTGGGCTCGGACTTTTCATCAGCGCGTTCGTGTCTATTCTTAAAAACGCAGAGATAGAAAGGAATTTTAAGCCAATGTGGCTAACGTTTTTATGCTTAACCGGACCTATTGGTGGAGTCACCTACTTTTTCATGTTCAAAAAGACAGCTCTTGCATGGGTTGGGCTCGTTGTCGCGATTTTATTTATTGTAATGTATTTCGTGACAATCATTGCCGCTGTTGGATATTCCGCGAGCAAGGCAAGCGACGCCTTCAAATTGCAAAAAAATGTTCAATTCAACCTTGATTCATCGAAAAAAAGCAACAATTTTGAGTTCGATGATTATATGCAATAATATCTAGCGTTTTTGTCAACTGTAAATGCCGCGTTTTTGGCTTACTGCCTTTAAAAAGCGGCATTTTTCGTGTATAATATATTAATAAGTCAAAGCTCAAAAGTAAAAAGTCAAAACCACAAGTTAAAACTCAAAACTAAGCTTAACTTATAATAAAAGGGAAAGACAAAAAATGCACACAAAAATAAAAACTTTGTTGACGTTAAACCGACTTATTTCGGGCTTTATCTTGGCGTCTTTTGTTCTGACCCAGGTCATTGGAATACAGACTGTTTCGGCTTTTAACTTATATCCAAGAGTTGATGCCGAAGAAAGTTTTATGGCGCCGAAAAATATCGAGCATTCGGATATGGTCGCCGTACTTGTTTCCAAGGATATTTATGATAATGACGACGATTTTGAAGGCTTAAATGAAAAATATGACGGGCTGAAAAATAATACAATCAAATATCGCGTTGAAAGATATGCTGAAGATATCGCCAAAGTTTTACCTAAAACTAAGGTTAAAATCATAGTTGCTGAAAATAACACAGACGCACCAAGGAAAATTTATGAAGTTTTGGATAAGCTTTATTTCGAAGGAGAAGAGGTTAAAAACACGGTCGCACAGCTTCGCGGAATCGTTTTAGTCGGCAATATTCCGCTTCCTGAAGTCGAAAAAAGCGGGAAAAAGTTTACTACAATTTTCCCTTATACGGATTTTGATGAGCGCGCATACGTTTATGATTATACGAAAAATACGTTCGTTTCAAATCCTTCTTCTCTTGATCCTTCTGCGGATGTTTGGCATGGCGTGATTCCCGGAACTCCGGATGAAATCGCGACTTATCTTGATAAAAACCATTTATATCACACCGGGAATAAAGATTTTACGGACTTTGCGCAAAAGGTTTTGTATGCGGATTTGAATCGTGAAAATGAAACAATGACGCGCGCGATGTATAAAAATTATGAAGAATATACAAACAGCCTTGAGAAAATGGCTTATTACAGATATACGAAAGAGTGGCTTATAGATTTGATGAAGAAGTTTAATGAATCGATTGCGGCGGATGTTGAGATGGATACCGCGGATCAAGAAGTACCGGCGGCCAGCGCAAATCAAAAAATTAAATCAAACGGCAAAGAACAAAGCGTTTCCGCGCTTATGAAAAGCTCAAACGACAACCTCAAAAAAGCGCTTACGCAAGGCACGGATATAAGCATTCCGGACATATTCACGAAATTCTTGGTTGAAAAATATGCGTTTCCTTATTACAAACTTTTTGAAAAACATTTGTCCGAAGTGAATGATTTTGTTGCAGGATCCGGCAGATGGGATGAATCGAGCGTTGATACCGCTATCAGCTTGATAAGTAAAAAAGATCTTGATAGTCGCGAATTCTTGAAGCAAATCAATAATTCCGTTGAAAAGAAAGTTGATGAAATTGTTGAAAAATTGCAAAAACCAATTCCGCTGATTAGATATGTTGAAGTTTCCGGATATACAAATTTACAACACGATGCAACCGGAAAAATTATTAAAAGAGATGCCACAATGAATTTGGGATTTAAAAACTCTGAAATGTCACATAAAAGTGAGGCTGAAGCGTGTCTTTTCCCTTATTTTAATAACAGCAAAAATCTGGTTTTTTTGGCTAATGGCCTTGATCATTATATGAAAGATGACGGCTGGAAGTCTTATATAAACGGTATTTCTTATGAAAATTTAAACTCCGCGGAACAATGCTCACTTTGGCGTGGAAATGCTTTAAATGACGATTCTAAAGCTGCAAAAATGCTCCGCACGGGGAACTTATCAACCTTGAATACATATGAATATCCAAAAGAATCGCTTGCTGATCCAAAAAAGCCGCCTACTCCAAGAAAGTCTCCAAGCATTGGCGTTAATACAAAAATAATTGATAAAAATTCACTTAATGGACTCGGAATTTCCGGAGATTATAATTATGGATTTGTTGTTGCACCTGATTTAAAAACCGGCGTGCCTGCGGTTTATACAGAAGCGGCGAATGACGTGAGCAAGATTTTAGCAGAAGGCGACGTTTTGCTTAGTATAGACGGCAAAAAGCTTACTCAATCTCATGACGTTGCGGAAGCTATGAAACCGCATCATCCGGATATTTATCAAATCACATATGGTTCAAGCGGTCTGCCTGAAAAAAATTATGACAATGCTGAAGTTGAATTTTGGCAAAAGTCTTCAGGTAAAATTGTAACTGCAAAAATTGGAATAATCGATGCAAACAGCGGAAATGATTATGCAAGAAAGCCTTGGGAAGTTTATGAAAATAGACCTTGGTCTGCTGATTGTTATGCTATCAACATGACTACGCCGGAAAAATGCTTCCCTTCTTTCGCAACAATACCGGTTTATGATGAAGCCGGCGCTTATGCTACCAAAAATGAATCAAAAGATTATTTAAAAAGCCAATCTTCTTATAGGGCTTGTTATGATTTTAACATTTATGAATCCCCTTCAAACAGCAATACCGATGTTTCCGCAAGACACATAGGTATGGCTCAATATCTGTATGAAGCTAAATTGCGCGATGATACATTCCTTTACACATATGTGCCCGGGGTTGGCGAAGATCCTTGGACTTGTGGCGGAGTTACATATCGAAGCAATTCTTACATAAAGAATTCCGGTAAATATGGTCCTGCAAAAGCCGGAGAAGTGCCAAAAGCTCCAACTCAAGATCCAAAATATCTTCCTTTGACATGGGATAATAAATTTACTCTTTTCGATTTGTTGAAAGCTTATGCGAGCTCACAGAATCTTGCTCCTATTGGATTTGATGGCTTCAAAAGTAAATTTCTGGAAACTGCAAAAACGGAAATCGTTTCAATTTCGATGAAAGCTGATGGCGGGTTTGAATCTAAATTTATAAAACCTGATGTTTTTGTTTTATTTGAGCCTCATTTTTATCCTGATGACCAAAATCCAAAAACAATTTCAAGTGTTATTAAACACAAAAATCCGACAAATGAAACGCTTGGCATACAATTAAAATCATATTCCGCAGAAGCATTGCCTGTTGATGATCCAAGATATGTTACGTTCAAAAATAAACTTGATAATAAAGAAACAACCTTACTTTATCCAAACGCATTTAAGGCGACCACATACGATAATTTGATTATTCAATTAAAAAGCACGGAGGCTGATCTTGCAAAACTTTCCGGCGAAAATTATGACGGAGTTTTAACAAGCATTTTGCAAAAAGACGTTGAAGCTTATTCAAAAGACAATGGAAGATTGCTTGGAATATTCGATATTGTTGATGAAAATAAGGCTAAAGACGCTGTCACTTGGAAAAATATGAGCATTGATGAAAAGCATGCTTATATGATACAAACATCTTCAAATCCGGAAAAGCCTTATGAGGTTATGTACCTTAACGCAAAAGGTGGAAATGATTTTATTGATATTAATTTTAATGGCAATGCTCCAAAAACCGATTCTGATGAAGAATATAACGATTTGATTTCACAAGCTAAGCTTGATGCGGAAGATAAGAAAATAGAAGAAGCGCAAGCTGCGGAAGAAGCTCTAAGCAATTCCCAAGATCAAGCAGCAAATACTGAAGATACAGACGCAACGAATGAATATACAAAGCCTTATAAATATAATGGCGAAGATGCGGTTATAATTTTTAAATGGGTTCCGGCGGTCATGCAGTGGGTCAAAAATTTACAAAAACAAGCCGGACAAACTTTGTCTTTTGAAAATGGTCCAAGCGATTCTGATGATTCCGATGCTTCAAGTAAAGATAGCGCAAGTTTGAAAATCACTCCAGATAGAAATGTCTTGGGAGCAGATGGCGGTGACTCCATAACCGTTAAAGTTGAGGCAATGAACGGCAGTGGAAAAATTTCCTCAAAAGATAATGAAACCACGGTCACATTAAAAATAAATCCTGAAAATGGTCTTGAAACAAACATAAGCGGCGAAGACTCAATATCTTTATTTGATGGTTATGCAACTTTCAATATCATTTCCGGAAGCAAAATTGAGAATTTCACGCTTAGCGCAGTTGGAAAAACACCTGATGGAAGAGTTTTATCTTCAAACGCAATCCAGATGAGCGTTGTGAAAAAAAGCCTTTCAATTGTCACTCCTGAAGATCTCGTTAAAGCTGACAACAAAACTCCTTTTACAATAAAAGTTAATGTTTATGGCGAAGACGAAAAAATTGACGAAAAAGACAGTAGCACTATTGCATTAAAAATTTCCGATGAATCAAAAGGCTTCGTAAAACTTTCAAAAAATAAAGTTAAAACAAAGAATGGTGTTGCTGAATTTATAGCTTATCCTACAAATAAATCCGGCATGATTGAATTTACGGCAAGCGTTACGGGCGGCGGCGCTCCGGATGCGACTTCTGAATTTTCAACATTACCGGAAGATCCAACAAAGATTGAAATCGTTGCTTCGCCAAGCGTATTAAAAGCCGGTGGAGGCAAAACTAAAGTTAAAGCGGCTCTTTATGATTCAAGCGGAAACATGTCCAATGGAGAGAGCTCTTCGTTTAAATTTGAAATCAGCGGACCCGGAAACATAATAGGCGCAAAAGAAACCGTTTCATTCTCGGGACAATCTGAAGTTGAAATTGAATCAACTGCTGAAACCGGAGAAATCAATCTTTCCGTTGAAGCAAAATATAGCGAAACAGCCTTAAGTGGTTCTATAAAAATTCAATCCAGAAATGATTTAGTGATAAGCACTGAAACTTCTTCGTCTGAAATATTGGCTAATGGAAAAGCAAAAACAATAGTCATGGCCTATGTTAAAGATGGCTCCGGAAAAATTATAAACAATTATTATGGGCCTATCGCATTTGCTCCTAATGACAGCTCTTTTGGAAATGTTACTGAAAATTCTTCAGCTGAAATCCAAAATGGAATGGCTTCCGCTGAATTTATGGCGTCCAAAAAAGCAGGCACTGTAAAAATTGGAGCCGCTGTTCCGGGATTTGATCCAACTATCACGGAAATAAAAATACTTCCGCTTGATCCTCATTCCGTAGCCGTAACTTCTGATAAAAATTCGTTGATAAGTGACGGCGTAAGCACTGCGACTTTGATAGTTAAGCTTCTTGATGAGAATAAAAATGTGATTACCGATGGTAAATACGCTGTCCAATTAAAGCTCACAAATGACACAAAGAATTATGGCAAATTCGCAGGTTCCGGAGCCACAAATCAGGCAACCGTTAATTATGAAAATGGAGCAGGACAAATTGATATTTCTTCAACTTTGATGAGCGGACCAATACATATAATCGCAAGCTCGGGCAATCTTGAGAAATCCGCTGTTGAAATATTTTCCGCAAAGAGATTTTTTGCCACAGATCTTGACGCAAAATTTACAGGATCACTTTATACAACCGTTCTTGGTGATAGTTTTGGGGATTTAAATAGCCAGAATTCACTCGCGAAAAAGATTCTTGTTAATGGAAAGACTCAGGCTGTTATGACGAGCCTTTCCGCGGACTGGATCCCCTATAATGGCTATGGATTCACGGGTCAAAACAAATATGCGATGCTTCTTGCAGGTGGAAATATCGTTGGTGAAGCAACTTTGCCATACATTTCCGAGTACGCTCTTGTGCTTGGAGACCCAACCGTAAGACTTTCCCCTAATCAAGTTTCACAAACAGGATATACGAAAGATCTTGGTCAACAAATATATGGCGGAAATGAAAAAATCCAAACAATTATTCCAATTGATTATAATTCCGATAAAAAGAATGACTTGTTTGTGGCTTATGAAAGCGGAAAAATAAGGTTACTTGAAAATACGGGCGGAAATGAAAAGTTTAAAAATCGTGGAATAATTCTTGATGTTGTTAATGGAATAAATTATGCGACAGCTTCAGATATCAACTCTGATGGGCAAACCGATTTCGTCGTTGCGACAAAACGCGGATGTAAAAAAGAAGATGTTTGCGTGGATTTGTATAAAAATAATAATGGATACTTCACGCGTGAAAATTTCCCAATCAAAACATCCAAACGTGTGAATATGATTGCGGCTGAAGACTTTAACAAAGATGGATTTAAAGATTTGGCAGTATCTGACAGCGTCGGGACTGTTCGAATTTTCTATAACAACAATGGAAGCATTAATTCAACCGGACAAAAACTCGGCAACCTTGGAGTGCAAATTGATCCTGATGAAAATCTTTCGAGCAATGTTTTGGTTTATCACAGCGGAATTAAAATAACTGAAGCTCCGCCTGTTCCAGGTAGGTACACATTGTCACTTCCGGATAAAAACAAAACTACTAATATTCCTGAAATGCAGGCGGATTATGCCGCGACTATGGCGGAGCTTGATAAATTTGAAGGCGAGCCTGATCCAATGGCAAAAACAATTGAAACCGACTTTGCAATTTATAATTCCGACAATGCAAAAAATGCAAATGTTACTATTGATAAACGCGTAAGTGTTTCCAAAGAAGAGCTTGATGTTGGCGATATTATAAATTATACGATTACAATTAAAGCGAAAACCAATGTTTCCAATTTATGGCTTGCTGATCGCCTTAATGGCTTTACGGAAATCGATAAAAATTCTATAAAATATAACTCTAAACCTTGTGATACGACATTCAAATGCTATGAAACGGGTGATCTTGAGGCTCCGTATATTCTTGGTGGCGTTAGCGTTCCTTCCGGCACAACTATAAAAATAACTTATTCGGCAAAAATTCTAAGCTTGCCAAAAATAAATATAACCGCGATTAGGAATTCGCCGGATGTTCCTGTTGTTTCTGATATTCCTGCAATTCTTGCAAATCCTGAAGGAAATACTTCCGGATCTGTTGTTTATTTTTATCCAAATGGAGATCCAACTCCTACAACAGGCACAACTTCATTCACACAAATTTCCGTTGGTGGAAAAGAAGCAACGACTGAAAAAGCGATAGATCCCTTTAAGACTGTAACTGATTTGTTCAAAACGACTAAAACCACCCTCCAAGGCTTTAACCTTGCTGATTCTGATAATGAAGATGGCACAATTGAAATGGCCGGCGGAGGAGATTCAAACACACTTCCCGAAGGCATGAAAAAAGAAATGGAAGATTATAATAACCAGCTTATGGGTAATGATTCGGATATGGACGGTACTCCTGATCTTCTTGATGATGTTAATAATGCTTATAACGCCGGCGCCGCGGCCTTGGGCGCTGTTGAAAATAAAGTTGGTGCCGCTCTTGATAAAACAGCCAATGTCGTTGAAAGCGGAATTGCAGCCCTCAGATGTTCCGGTGGTTGTATCCCAACACCAATAAATATCGCCTTCCTTGTTCCCGGCATGATAAATACGATGGGTGTTCCTTCGGGTTTTGTGGAAGGCCTTCCTGTTTTTGGAACAGGTTGTCCAAATATCGTTCCGATCTGGCCGCCAACGCCATATCAGTCTTCAAACGGATTCAGACTTTATGTTTCCCCAACATTAACAGCAAAAGTTGGGATGGGATTTTGCACAGGAGGCTCTTACCTTACAGGCCAATGTTTTGCAGTTGCTCCGCCAATTCCAACGGGAGGCGCTTGCGACAAAATTGCAAGTGGCATGTCCAGCGCAGTTTCAAAAGCCGGATCAATTGCACAATCGGGCGTTGATAGTATGACAACGATTGTTTCCGACCCTGCGGGAGACAGCAGTGGCACAACAAGCGGATTTAAATCCAGCGCAGCATTCAAGGGATATAAAGTTGCAAATGTTACCGGTTCAAAAAACATATCGATACCGGGCTTTCCTGCCGTTATTTCAAAATGGCTTGATCGACAAATCGAAGAAGCTGTTAACAAGCTTGGTGACGGTCCGGATATATATTTTATTTATCCAAAATGGAGTTCGATAACCGGTTCAATTAAGCCTCAAAAAACGAATTTCACGGGAATAAAGCAACTTTTAACATACATAAACAGCATCCCTATAATTCAAATCGAAGGAAGAGATGTTATGATTCGCGTTCCAACTCTGACTAAAAAAGAAGTCGATAAAGCTGTGAATGACTACAAATCATTTAAAAAAGATTTAGATAATGAAATTGAAAGAGTAAAAAATAAAATAAAATGTAAATATGACGCTCAAAAAGGTGGATATTATGCACCGGAGCCATATGAACAACTTTGCGCAAAGTTAATGGTTAATGCCGCGGGCCTTTCCAGATCCATTGAAAAAAATATCGATGCGCTTGAACAATGGAAAATGTTCCCAAAGAAAGTCATTGAATTTAGAAATTTCGAAGCAAAGTATGCAAAGCAAATTATAAATTATTTAACCGTTATAACAGACTATGTCGGCGGATACATGCAAAGACAGCAACACCGCATTGAAGCATGGATGGAAGCCATAAAAAAGATTAAAAAAATTCTTGAAAGCTGGCAATTGCTTCTTGATATCATGATCGATTATCAAACTTCTTGCGACTCTTGTAAATCGGATAGATTTTCCTTGCTTGAAATTTTGTTAAAGATTTTTGCTGCAATTCCTGAGCCACCGGTTGTGCAATTCCCAAAACTTCCGGATATCGTTCTTGATGTTTCACAAATACAAGCCGGAATAAAAATCATATGGCCGGATATGATATTCATGCCTGAAAAACTTATCATTCCGCCACTTCCAAGAATAAGATTTCCTGATATTGTGCCCGGAATTGAAATTGAACTGTTTGAGCTTCCGATAGTTCCAGCCCCTCCACCGCTACCGGATCTTCCTAATTTGCCACCTTTGCCTTTGGTCAAACTTCCCGATCTTCCGCCTGCTCCAATAATTCCAAGCCTCCCTTCCTCAATAAAGAAATCGAGCGACATTCTTAAGAAATTGATGAAAATACTTTGCCTTCTTAAAAAAGGATTTATTCCCGTCCCTGAAACAAGTTTAAAAACTGAGATCGAAAACATTACGCAAAGATCACTAAATCCACCTCTCGCAATTGATCTTGCTATGCCAATTCAATCGCCTGCAATCTCTTATTCAATGATCGATAGAGTTACCGTTGAAGTCAAAATTAATGCGCAAGTCAAAACCGATAAAATCTATGATGCTGTAAAAGGCCTTGCCGATAAATTGAATGGTTATACCAGTTCGATCGTAAAAATCGTCAACTCAAGCGTTATGAACGTCAGAAACGCGGTTGATAAGGCCACACAGCCGGATATTAATGTTCCGGACATTCAACTTAATAAAAAGCTTGGCACCTTTAAAGAAAATAAGAATCCATATATAAATCTTGTTGCGACGCAAACATTCATAAATGCAAAGGATCTTCCTGTCTCTCCAAATTTAAAAAATATTTCCGGAAATTCTTATATTGAAAATCTCAAATCTTCTTTGATCGCTTATACTGAATCCAGCAGGGGTCTTGCCTATGATGCTCCGCATATAAGCAGATTCTTGGCTTCAGCAGGCGGCTTACCAATTCCCGATTCAATCGCAAAAATGCAAGAAGAGGCCGGTAAAACCGCTACACCAAGAGGAATATTTATTTACAATGAAGAGCAAAATGTTAATGAAAAACTTGTTAATTATACCGAGGATATTAAAAATAACAGCCATATAATTTATTTTGACGCTGATAATGATAGTGATGAAGATGTGCTTTTATCCTTTAATGGCGATATTTATTTAAAAGAAAATCATAAAATTGCACACGAAACTGATAAGCATTTTACAGGGTTTGATGATGATGAAATTGACGATCTTTTGCCTAATGCATCCTCTGTTAATGCTTTCGCGGCTGATTATAAAAATAAAAGCGCAACATTTACATGGATGCAATCGGGACAAAAAAATCTTGCAGGTTATGAAATAACTTATCGCGGAACAGATGGCATTCATAAAGTTCGACTTGTTCTTGGCGAACCAAAAGAAGATGAAGAAAAACTTGTTGCCGGCACAAGTCCAACATATAGCTTGGCTCTTGAAAATGGCGTCTATTACGCGCAAATCGCGTCGTTTGATACGGACAATAATTACTCAACAATTTCCGGAGCAACTCTTCTTGCGCCACAAATATGTTCTGACACCTCGGCTCCAATGCCAAACGCAGGACCAAATAAAATCCGAACGCCGGTTCTTAAGCCTGTTCGAATTGATGCAAGCGGATCAATTGATCAAGGCGGCGAAGTGACAAGTTACTTCATTGATACAAATCTTGAAAAAGATGACAACGGCGACTCTGATCCAACAAATGATAAAAATATAAATAACGGTTCAAACCCAATATTTATAATGGGCCCTTATGAAGATCTTGGTATCCAAAATATAAAAGTTTATGCAGTTGATCAATCCGGGAATATGGCAGGTCAAAATATTGAAATTGAAGTTTATACACCTGATGTTGAGCTGACTGCAATCTCTTATGAAAGTAAAAATGCTTATGGAAAAACTATCCCACCTGAAAGTGAAATGCCAATAACGCTTGTTCGTGATAGAAATGGAAAAGTCGATACTCTTGGCGAGTATATAACAAATTCCAAGGGTGAATTTAAGGCTGAACCATTAAGCACTGAAGGAAAAATTGTCATCAAAAATGCAAAAGGTGAGATTGTCGCCGAGTACGATGAAGCAACCGGGAAATTAACTCCAACCAAAGAAGGATATTATCTCGATATCACTCCAAGCACCGGTGGAATGCCACCGCTCGTTAATTTACGTGATAAAGACGGCAATATTTTGATCAGCATTTTCTATATTGCTGATGCCAATACTGACACAAAACTTGATTCTTCAGATATCGAATATACACAGGAAGGTGTAAAAAACATGGTTGGTGTTCATTCAAAAGATATCAACTATGAAGATGAATTTATATTCAAAAAAATTGCCGGCGATGATCCGACTTGGTTTGGTTCAACTGAAATTATTTATAAAAATAACAACAAAAGAATTGCTTTGATTGATACTCTTGGAAATGTTTATATTCTTGATCCAAGAGCGGGAATGAGGCTTAAGAGCGTGAACCCTGACGATCCTTACGTACTTGAGATTTTATTTGACGGCAAAGTTATTGGTGAAGTTTTTGTATCGATAAAACTCCCTGCGCCGCTTAATCTTGTTTCAAAAGATATGTTTGCAAAAAACTTTGGCACAAGTGAAATCATAAAAAATCCCGGAAATAAAAACACACCTTCATTCAGAGATATTCCGCTTGATAGTAAATATTCAAATGCTGTTGAGACGCTTAAAAAACGCGGAATCATCCAAGGATATAAAGATGGAACCGGAGAATATTTTAGACCTGAACAAAACATAACAAGAGCTGAATTTACAAAAATGATCCTTAGAATGCTTTGTATTTTCCCCGGAAAAGAAGCAAAAAGCGCTCCTGCAGTATTCAACGATATACCGTTTACAAAGTCTTTACCTTGGTATTTTGATTATACAAAAGAAGCATTCTTGCGAGAACTTATATTTGGATATCTTGGCGAACAAGATGCAAATGGAATGAATCCATTTAAGCCTCAGGCGAATATATCTCTTGCAGAAGCCGTAAAAATCGTTATCGAAGCGCTTTATATGCAAAAAATAATTGACTTTGAAAGGCCTGGCTTGCAAGCCCCTTGGTATAAACCATATATATTTATGGGACAAGATTTAACACCATTCTTGAAAAGTGTTAATGACGTTAATGAAAGCTTTATTATAACAACCGGCCAAGCAAGAGATCCTGAAAAACTTCTTACAAGAGGTGAATTCGCGGAAATTGCGAATAGGGTTATTAGAGTTTACGACTGTTCAAATCTTGATTCTGATAAAGACGGTATGACTGATATTTGGGAAGCTGATCACAATTTAAACAACTATTTAAATGATGCTGATGATGATCCTGATAAAGATGGACTTAAAAATATTCAGGAATATCAGAATCAAACAGATCCATTGAATCCTGATACGGACGGCGATGGACTCAAAGACGGTGAAGAAATATTTACTTATAAAACTTCGCCAATCAATCCTGACACGGATGGCGACATGCTCACCGATGGCGAAGAGGTGCTTAAATATATGACAAATCCATTAAATCCCGATACGGACTTTGGCGGAGTTCCGGATGGAGTTGAAGTTAATCGAGGCACGGATCCTCTTGATCCTCTTGATGACTTCGGAAAATCAGACAGCAAGTTGCCACCTGGAGTTTATGGAATTTTGGCTGACTGCAATGCTTGCCCATGCCCTGCAACAATCGAACACACAGCACAACTTTTACCTGGCGATATTATTTACGCAATGATAACAAATAAAAAACATGACAAAGTGTTTAGCAAGAGTAATGAAATAATTGTTAATCCAAAGCAACAAACCTTATGAAAAAAATTATAATAACAATCTTGGCAGCCTTAATCATCTCATTATTTGGGCTTAATCATGCGATGAATTTTGCATTTGCACAGGACGCGCCGGCGCAGGACCCCGCTCAAGATCCTGCTGTTGCCGATACATGCTTAGTTGGTATGAAAAAATACTTTGATGGAGAAGATGGTGAAAGCGGCGCAAACAAATCATTCCGCGACGATATT
Source organism: Candidatus Peregrinibacteria bacterium GW2011_GWF2_38_29 (assembly GCA_000992695.1). Taxonomy (GTDB): domain Bacteria; phylum Patescibacteriota; class Gracilibacteria; order UBA1369; family UBA12463; genus UBA12463. The sequence continues at coordinate 25,529 of LBUS01000011.1, forward strand.
GAAGCCAACTTTAAAAATAAATCTGCAAATAGCTCTCTTTTAGGACTATCTGTACAACGATATGAAAGATATAAATTGGATGCAGCTGCGGAATATGCCAAATTTGCTCCACAGACCGGTAATAGCCAAGAAGCTGAATATTCCGAGCAAAATCAATGTTATTATGAAATTCAAAAACAAATTCAAGACGCAAGAAAAATTATTATCAATGATATAAAAATAACAACCTATAAGAAAAAACAAACAATTCTGATTGAAAAATATGATTCGATTTCGGAAAAAATGAGAAAATTTAACGTGTCCCTTGCTGAGCTGAAAGCCTTTTTCATGACATTCAAAGACAAAATACCGGGATTTATAAAAACATGCATATAAAATTTATGAATAAAAAATATAAAATCATTATCGCCGGACTGATTGCAATAGGAGCCATTGCTCTGATAATGTTTTTTATCCCAAATAAGGCGCAAACTTCCGGCAATGAGCCGCCTATTGATCCTTTAACCGCCCTTGATGTCGCTGATCAAAAAAGTTTTGACAGCTTAAAAGAGGTTTATCACGAATCGATGAATACGCTGTTTAATGAGGCATTTAGCAGAATAACCGCCGGAAACGCTTTAACTAAAGCTCCTGATGAAACCGACACAAAAGATGAAGCCTGCTTGCCAACAAAAGAACCTCTTAATGTCAGCACTTATTGCGTAGCTGTTCGAGCCGCAAAGCTTTATATGGACTACCAAGTCCGACTGGAATATGTGAAAGGCAGTATAGATATAGGCCTCTTCAATAACTCAGGCGTTGTTGGCCAAGACGGCATTGTTGCCGACTTAGCTGCAAAAGGAAAAGCCGTCTTAAAAGAAATCGAAGATTCTAAAAAAGCTCTTGATGTGACTGTTAATGCATATAAAGAATTTCAATATGCTTATCCGATGCATAAAGCTTATGAAAAAACATTTAACCTACTTGTTAAATATAGAGATTTACTAGGCGAAATAAGGGGACAAGTCGAAGTCTTTCCTTCAAAATTTATCGATGCGACAACCTCAAAATGCGAGTAATATGAAAAAAATCTTAATCACATCACTGGCAATCTTAATCCTCGGAATAGCTCTGAGTATGCCGGCATTTGCCGAAGATTCTTCAAGCTTGCCACTCAGCAATAAAAAGCTATTCACAAAAATGCTTAGCGCGGCAGGAATTGATAATCCTGAATATGAATTTAGCCTGTCTGATATTTTCGGTAGTGATGAAAAATCTTACGGTCAAAATCTATATCTCGCGATGTATCAAAAAGTTGCTATTGAACCTCAAGAAACAGCTTTAAATAAAGTTGCTCAAATGAAAGGCTTGAGCGCTGAAGAAGCAAACTCGATTCTTAATGGAAGCATAGAACCTCTTATTCAATCTCATCCAAAAATATCACAGGAAGATGCTTTAAGATGGGCCGCTCAAATGCGAGAAATTTATCAAAACAACTTTGATACGGCCAGCCTTAGCGCCGAAGCTGAAGCCGAAATAATGCCTACTGAAATATTTGCGAATAACGATACTTCCGATTCAGGATTTGACCTTGTTGCAGACCTAAATGACATCGAAAAAATTATGTTTATTGATGTTGGCGCCGTTGATGTTATGCAAACATATTCAGGTGGACAGCCTTATAAAGATACGAAAAAGCCACAAGACATAGCTCCGGGACCTGAGCCTTCGATTGCGAATCCTCAAGCTGAGTCAAATTCCGGATCAGGAGGTGGAGCCGAACAAATATCATCAGCTTTAACTGAAACACCTAAAAATAAAGCACCAAAAGCAAAAATTGGGCCAAAACCGTTTGGCACTCTATATACGCCTGAGGCTGATAAAAGTGCTCTTGAGACTTCCGAGGCCCAAGTTGCCGTTGATAATGCCTGCCCAAGCGATCCTGCGCTTGATTCAGCAATAGAAGAATATGATCAAACACATGAAACTTCAGAACCAACGCTTTCTTCCGGGAACACAACGAATTCAAACGGCTCCACCGGATCAAAGGATAACGGAAGCTCCAATGGTACCACCGGCAATACCGGGAACGGCTCAAACAACTCGCCCAATTCCGAATCCGAAGATATATTTGCCGTAAAAGACATAGATCCTCTTCCGGATAAGATAGAAATGGCACCTGCCGGCCAACATCAAACCACAGATCTTTGCCCTGATGGTGCGTTTTTCTGCATAAAAATATCCACACATTCCGCGAAATACAACACTTACTACCCTGCTGATCCTTGCATCGCATGTCATGTTGAAAAAATGAATGAAGCCATGAAAAAGCTAAATTCACGCAATTTAATGCCAAAAAAATTGACAGGAAATCTTATGGAAGTTGCAAAATGCAAAAAAGGATTTAGTCTTAGCAATTTACTTAATATCAACCTGATTACTGTCCCAATGCCAATCAGGACCCCGGAAGGCAAAGAAGCCTCATTTGGCAAGAATATAATGGATGAAATTAAGTATTTTATTAATAACTCCACGTTATTTAAGGTTGGCGAAGACTTTAATAAAGCCGCTGAAATCGTTGATACATGGAAATCATCCGCAACAACACAAGAAGATCTTTACCTGCAAATCGAGCAAATGATTCAAGCCGCAAAAGCTAAATCTGAAATAAATCTTAAGGTAAATGAGGCGAAAATTGATAGTTACTCACAAGGCTCATTTTTCCAGCAATTAACGCGTCAACTTGAACAAATGAATGTATTTTTTGAAAGCTTTAAAACGCTTATTGAAGGAATTAACGATACTTGCGGAGAAGTTGTTAAAAAAGAATATGTAAAATAAAAAATGAAAAAAACTATTAAAAAAATATTGGCTTTCACTCTCATAACGGCTTCGCTATGCGGATTTATGGTTGTTCGCGATTATAGCGAGCCAACTCTCACAAAAGCTGAAAGCTGCTCTGCTATCAACTATTACAATGATTTTGATATATTTTTGAGCAATCTGGTCAGCTATGATGATTTCTCCGAATATTTTAAGGACATCTTTAGCAGAAATTCATGCCAAAGAGATGATATTTTCATGCTTGAAACGCAAATACAAAAGCAAACAAAGCTCATTAGACAGGCTTATGAAAATTGTAATCCCGGAATACTAACCAAGCTTATACCAAAAGTATATACGCTTCAGGTTGAGCTCATGTATCTTCGAAAATTTGCTATAAACAATCCAAATAAAACCGCCGGACAACCTGAGATGATTCCGTATGAGACATATCGTCTTTATACTGACCTATCTAAAGAATTTGTTGTTAATAAAAAAATATTTAAACAAAACGAATTTGATGCCGTTTATGACACAATAGCCACAAAATATGCTACAAAATTGGATGAATATAACAATTGCGTTGATGTTTCATGGAAAGAGCTGAATGAAAAATGGGACGAATTTGTTGCAATGCGCGCAGGTATGACTCCTGCTGTGGATAAAATGAAACAAAGCATTCAGAACAAAGCTAAGAAGATAAACGAAGCTCCTCCAAAAGGCCGTGGCGAATTACTTGAAAGTCTTTTTGCAATAGGCATAAACGGAGTTGATGCCCCACAAGGCTTAAGCGAAATAGTCCAAGAATATCAAAAAAATAAACCCGGATTCATGCCGGATATTGATGATCCAAACAATCCCGTCAAAGACAAACCTAAAACCGAAGGTAGTTCCAATACAACAGGCGTAACATTCGACAATATTGTAAGCGGGTATGCCAGCGCAAACGACAAATATGAAAAGGATAAAGAGGCCACGGATATACTCACAAAGTACCGCTTTTTATATAGAGACGACGCAGACGAATCTATAAAAACCTTAATTGAAAAAATAGACGACCTCAATAAAACAATCGAAGGCACCTTCCCTGCCGAACAAAACTTCTTCAAATGCGCAAAGGCAATCAAGGCGAAACAATGCCAAAATAAGTAATTGCACATACGCTCTCGGTCTTCACAGACGGCCAAAAACCCTCTGAGGGGTTGAGGGTTTTTATAGCTTTTCTAGGGCTAAAGGTTCTAATTTTACTGTTTTACTATTGTCTTTCTTTTGTGGTCTTCCTTTTGTGTTTTGGTTGTTTTTTTATCGTAACTTTCGGTTTTTCTAGGGCTAAAAGTAATCTGATTTTTTATTTATGAGCATAGCGCAGCATTACACCGAGAATCGCGCCTTTTAACTTATTCTTGAGAATTTCCTTATAGTTCTGCTGTACAACCGAAGCTGTCATTTCACGAAGCAGAGCCTCTTCACATTCCCATTTGCAATAAGGGCAATTTCGCATATTCGACGAAACTGACTTCCCGCAATTTAAACAATTGACTATCATTTTTGTTTGTTTATTGACCTTACGCGCTTTTTGCGCTCCAGGCCTTCTACTCAATCACGAAATGATCTCTACCCGAACTAGATTTTATAATTCTTAAGGCACTTCCCTCAGTCTTGGCTACCCCTGTTGGTTTGCGCTTAGCAGATGTATCCTCGACTTTTTGGCTTAATGACTCCGTAAAATTCTCTAGATCCGCTTCTTTGATCCTATACATACGTCCAATCTTGATCGCTTGCAGGCGTTTTGATTTTATCAATTTCAAAACTGTGAAAGGGTGAACCTGCAATATTTTTGCGACTTGTTCGGATGTCAAAAAATTCTCTGTCATTTTTAATTGTTTTAAATTCCTGCTGATTATACTACATTACATTCAATTTCAGCAAATTTTATTAAACTTTATTAAATTACATTAAATTTCTGACAACTTTATTTAAAAGAACATTATTTCGTGAAACCACTATATACAATTTAACACAATTTTTCAAGTGGTTTGTAAAGTGAATTTAACTTAATTTCATTAAATTACTCTTAATTTTGTTTAATTTTATTAAATTTGGTTAAATTCTATTAAATTTTAGATAATTATATTAAATTCTAATAAAGAATATTAAACTTTATTAAAGTTTGTTAAACAACATTAGCACAAGTATGTTGGCAGTGAAAAATAAAAAATTATTACATCTCTTTGTAATACCTTACGTCATCTGTAAATGTAACCGAATGGACAAGTGGAGCTATTGACGCTTCATATCGCACAAGCAATCCTCCGTCGTTAGTGGTTATTGTCATTGATTTTCCATTTAACTCTGCTGTAAGTCCCTCGCATGATCTAATCGTTCTTAAATATCCTTGTGCCAATACCGCACTTTTAAAATCTACAACCATTTGCGTTGCTTTTGATAAACCGCACTCCATTGGATCATCGTGCACGTTTAAACTCATAATCTATCAAGTTACATTAATATAATAACATAAACTGATGATTTAATCAATTTAAATTGCCTCCGTCCCTCTATTTTTGAAGCCACTTCCCGGTCAAGGAGTCTTTATTCTTCATAATCTCTTCAGGAGTGCCTTTTGCAATGATTTCACCACCAAGGTTGCCACCGGCCGGTCCAAGGTCAATTACGTGGTCAACCGACTTAATCACGTCCAAATTGTGCTCAATCGTGATGATTGTATTGCCTTTATCGGTTAAGCGATGCAAAACCTCAAGTAATTTCTTAATATCGTCAAAATGAAGGCCTGTAGTCGGTTCATCGAGAATATATAGGGTTTTACCCGTAGAACGCCTTGAAAGCTCTGTAGCGAGCTTAATTCTTTGCGCTTCACCTCCTGAAAGGGTTGTTGCAGGCTGTCCAAGGTGAATATAACCCAGTCCAACGTCTTGAAGCGTTTCCAGCTTGATTTTGATGTTTGGTATAGCCGAGAAAAATTCAACCGCCTCATCAACTGTCATATCCAGCACTTGTGCGATGTTTTTGCCTCTATAACCGATCTCAAGAGCCTCTGAATTGTATCTCTGGCCCTTACATTCTTCACAAGTGACATAAATATCAGGCAAGAAGTGCATTTCTATCTTTTTTGTACCTTCACCTGCACAAGCTTCACAACGGCCACCTTTTACATTAAAGCTGAATCTACCGGCTTTATAACCGCGAAGCTTGGCTTCCGGCGTCATGGCGAAGATGTCTCTGATATCAGTAAAAACGCCTGTATATGTTGCCGGATTTGAGCGCGGAGTGCGTCCAATTGGAGATTGATCTATATTAATAACTTTATCAATATTCTCAACTCCTTCGATTTTGTCATGTTTTCCCGGATTTGTGCGTGAACCATAAACATCCTGCATTATACGTTTTACAAGAACGTCATTTACAAGTGTTGATTTGCCTGAACCTGAAACTCCGGTGACGCCAATGAACATTCCAAGCGGAAATGAGACCGTTAGATTTTTGAGATTATGTTCACGAGCACCTGTTATTTTAATAAATTTACCATTTCCTTTACGTTTTGGTTTTGGCTCATAAACAAGCTTTTTGCCACTTAAATATTGACCCGTGGAAGATTTTGCATTTTTCATGATTTCAGCCGGCGTTCCTTGTGCGACAACCTCTCCACCGTGCTTACCTGCTCCCGGACCAATATCAAGAATAAAATCTGCGGATTTCATCATGTCTACGTCGTGCTCAACGACAATGACCGTATTATCAAGATCACGAAGCTGCATTAATGTTTGAATGAGTTTTTCATTATCATCCTGATGAAGCCCAATTGTTGGCTCATCCAAGACATAAAGCACGCCTGATAGCTTTGAACCGATTTGTGTTGCGAGCCTGATTCTTTGCGCTTCACCTCCTGATAACGTATTTGCCGAGCGATCAAGCGTTAAATAAGGCAAACCGACATTCATAAGGAATTGTAGGCGATTTTTTATTTCAGCGAGTGGAAGTTTTGCGATTTCCGCCTCGTTTTTTGATAAAACTAAAGTTCCCGCGAATTTTAAAGCTTCATCAATCGACATTTGCGAAACATCGACAATCGACTTTTTATCAATTGTGACAGCCAAAACTTCAGGTTTTAACCTTGCGCCGTGACATGTCGGACACTCAAGAATGCGCATAAAACCTTCTATTTTCTTGCGAACGTAATCCGAATCGGTTTCCATATATCTTCGCTCCAAATTAGGAATTACGCCCTCAAAAGTTGTGTTGTAATCGCCCTGAAAACCGCTTACCGCAATGTCATCATCTGAATCGTCGTCCGAATCGCGTGAAATAGATCCGCCAATTCTGACTGTATATTTTTTATCTCCTGTGCCTTGCAAAACCAATTCCATGGCTTCTTTTGATAATTGCCCTACCGGCATTTCCATGGAAAATTTGTTTGCCTTGGCAACCGCTTCAAGAATTCTGTTATACCAAGTCAAATGCGAAGTTGTTGAAGACCAAGGCATAATCGCGCCCTCTCCAAGTGTTAAATTCTTATTTGGCATAACAAGATCAGGATCAATTTCCAGCTTTGTTCCAAGCCCATGGCATGTTGGACACGCGCCATGCGGACTATTAAAAGAAAACATTCTTGGTGAAATTTCCGAAATACTTATATTACACGTTGGACATGCGTATTTATCCGAATAAATTTCTTCTTTTTTTGTATCGAAATCCTGAACGATTATTGTGCCTTCGCCATGTTTTATGGCTATTTCAACTGAATCTGCAAGCCTTGAACGATCCGGATTTGGCATATCAATCTCCTGCCCTGAAGGAAGAACTTTTTTGATTGGTTTGAAGTTTTTTACAACTAAACGGTCAACGATAATATCAATTGAGTGTTTTTTATTTTCATCGAGCTCGGGAACTTCAAGAATGCTATATGCATTACCATCAACGCGCGCCCTAACAAAGCCAAGTTTCTTAATTCTTTCAAAAACGGCTTGATGCGCACCTTTTTTATCACGAATCATTGGCGCCATAATCATAATTTTGGAATCTTCTTTCATATCTGAAATTATTTCCACAATTTGGCTGACACTTTGACGCGTAATAGGCTTGCCGCATTTTGGACAATGAGGATGTCCAACTTTGGCGAATATAAGCCTTAAATAGTCATAGACCTCTGTTATTGTTCCAACCGTTGAACGTGGATTTCTTGGCGCTGATTTTTGATCTATTGAAATTGCGGGCGAAAGTCCGTCGATGGAATCCACATCCGGCTTTTCCATTAATTGCAAAAATTGTCGCGCATAAGTTGAAAGCGATTCGACATATCTTCTCTGGCCTTCCGCATAAATTGTATCAAAAGCCAGAGTTGACTTACCTGAGCCGGAAAGCCCTGTAATAACTGTTAATTTGTTCTTTGGAATCTCTACTGAAATGTTTTTCAGGTTGTGTAAACGCGCGCCTTTTACTGTAATTTTATCAATCGGCATAAGTTTAAATTCGAATAAAAATTAAGTGTGTGTAATTTTAGCACGAGATTCACACGAAAGTCAAAACTCAAAGGTCATAACTCAAAACCACAATTCAAAAATCAAAAGTTTAAAAAGGTTTAATGTGGCGATTTTTGAGATCAGCCTGCCGTGAGTCGACCCAAGAAATATAACAAAAATAAGACTTATTGCACAATATAGATTTTTGCTTCGAAGCAAGCTCAGTTTTTAAAAAATGATTCCGCGTGAATTGTTTTTAAAACATCTAGTGGACCTAGCCCCTGCTCCAACAACGCTTCAACTCGCACCAATAAAGCGTCGTGCTTGGCTTTTAAAGCTTTGAAGTCGGAATTATTTTGATAATCATGCACGACGTAGCCATCGCTCCATATGCTAAAGTTAAAATCCGGCTGAGGTTGTTGCACAAAAGATGAATAATTTAAAACTGATTCTCTGTCATATCCCAAAAGCAGTCCAAGTCCTTTATCGTTATCAGTCCCTATATTTGCACTATTCCTAGCATCACTTTTGTTTAATATTTCACCTACCGCTCCATCAACATCTCCTTCCCCAACACCACAACTTTCAAAAATGTCAGCGTTGCCTCTAGTTACACCTGAAACTGCATGTTCATTATAAAAAACCGATTCATAAAAAACAACATTTTTCGGTATAGTCTTTAATAAATTTTGCCCCAAAAAGTTTCGTGAAATAACATGCGTTTTATGAAAAACTTTTTTTATACCCGGCATTATAGAGGCTATGTAATCTAAAAAATCATCAGCCTCAACCGATTCCGCATATATGTCCGTTCTTCTAGAATAATTCGCCGCATTAATGCCTGCTAAAACAAGCATTATTGCTTTATACCAACTCTCTCCGCATAAAACTTTTACGGCTCTTTTTTGCATCTCTATATCTTTAGCATTTGCGTTTTTTGTAAGCCATTTTTTTGATAATTTCTCAACCTTTTCTCCTCTCTTCCTTACTCCGTTTTGAGCCTTTATTCCATCACGAGCCGATGCCGGCATAATATATATTACGTTCCCATCCGATGTTGCAATTTCTATTCCACCCTTTATTGCGTTTTGACCATGAGCGCAAAGATCTTTGTACGTTCCTCCCTTAAAAAACTCTTTACATTCCGGATCGTCTATCTGCTTTGATGGATATGAAAATATTTTTAAACCTAAAAAATTTAATATTTCTACATTTTTAAATTCATTCTCTCCATTCTCATAAAAAATTATCGGATGCTCACCTATGTTTGTAGCTAATGTTGTTTTTATGTTCGGTAAATACCTTTGCAAAAGTGCTAAAGCGGCTTCCGCGCACTCTACTTCTCGCAAATCCTCAATTGGATCCGGTTCATTAATTCCCATTTTAGCCTTTTATTACATCCTTTAATCCAGTTCTGATTTTATCCATTATTGCGCCAATTGGAGTCGCGCCGTTTCTTCTTGCCTCGTCTGCTTCAATCAATATATCCCACAAAAGATCCCTGTCTTTACCAACGTTCGTAGATACTATTTCTTCCGCTGAAATTACCCCTTGCATCTGCCTTGTAACCGCCACGGAAGCTATCTTTTTTCTATATGCTTCTTGCGATTGAGTGTTCACTGCGGCTTCTTTTGTTCTTTTTGTTAATTTAGTTCCTTTCTTTTCGAGTTCTTGAATTTGCTCAATATATCCATTTAAATTTTTAATAACATCAATCTTTGATATCATCTGTGCTTCTTCCGGACGAACCATGAAACGAATATCCAAATTTTTAAAATAATTTATAAAAACTGCCTGAGTAAGCTGATCCCTGACTCTTCTATCTGAAGAACTGCCTTCCATTATCCTTTTTACATCTCTAATATTTGTTCCATCTTTTTTAAAATTTTCCGCTATTTCCGTCGCTACGGCTTGCATATCCTGTTTTGCTTTTAATCCCGCAATTTTTCCGCCGAGCTGCGCTAAAAAATTATTTGGTTCAACGAACACCTCATCGTCCACTCCTGCTGCGCTCGCTAATCTTGGATCTGCAACCATTTTGTTTTTGTTTTAATTTTATTATAAAGGCCTTACGCTTGTCGTTCTTTTGCCTAATGCTCGCATGCCTGCCATTCGCTTTTCTATACCGTGACCTTTATCATTCTCCGCTTTTAACCTATCGCGAGTTTCTTTTAAAATGCCTTGAATAACAGGATTTCCCGCAACTTCAGCAGCATCTTTTTTAGGCAAATACTCAGCTAATGCAACGATATTTTGATACATAGCCTTTTCTCCAACAGAGACAACTTGTGGCAAATTCGCCTTACCGCCTCCGACAGGGCTTGTTCTTGCTATTTCCATCATAAGTTGAATAGCAACCTGCGAAAGAACTTTATTTGCTATTGCGTCACGATCTTCATAGCCACTAATTCCTGTTAGAATTGGCATTGTCATGTCCAAAATGACTTTAACGTCTTTTGGGCTTGCCATAACCGTTTCCGTTATAACCCTTGCCGTTTCATTTAAGGCTTCTCTTCGTTCAGCGGAGTCATCCATAAGATGCATTATTCCCACCTTTTTCGACTTTGGTGAACGAATTGTTTGTGATGGCTTAATGTATTCGTGAAATTTTTCTCTTAACGTTTCTCTAAACGATGGCGTTTGTGGAGCTGTATCCATAATAATTATTGTTATATTTTATTTTTGTTTTAACTTTTAACTCGCGACTTCTCTTGTTTCCAGCATGCCGTACTGCTTGTGATTTTGCTTTAAATCAAACAAATGATTGATATATATAAATCCGGCGACAAGATATGGAATTAAAATGAATGTCCAGTTGAGTTCCAAAAATACGTTATAAATGGCATGCAAACCTGCCGCAATCACAAGCCCTTTTGCGATGTTTATCTTTCTGAAAAGAAGGTCTGTATCTTTAATGCGCCATCTGTATAAAAGTTCGAAAAAACTGTCTAATTTGCGAGTTTTAAGCTCTTCTTTGAGTATAGGTTTTGCAAAGCAAGCAAGGCCATAAAAATAGCCAAAAATACCGGAGAACATGACGTGCGCAAAGCTTGAAAAAATCGATCTGAAAACAAAAGGCGCAAGAATGTTTTGACCACCTTGATGAATCCAAATGTTATAAAAATACATGATGTTTTCCGTGAAAGAGAAGCCAAGAGCGGCAATTATGCTGAATTGAATAACATCATCGATATTCTTGAAATCATCTTCTTCGTCCGCAACGCGAACCGCAAAGTTCTTCATTGTTTCTTCAATAATTCCGACGATTATAAATGTGATTATGACGCTTAAAGGAACCGTAATAAATCTTGAAAAACCGATGTAATCATCGCTGAATGCCTGTGTATAGCGGAAAAAATTGAGCCATGGAAAATATTGCCATGAGAATTTATAGAGCAAAATCGGGAAAACCGAAGTTGCTCCCGCTAAAAATGTAATCAAAATCATACTGCGTCTTTCCGGCTTTTTGAGGTAAAAAACATATCCCCATACCAAAACCGGTACGATCGCAAGCAATATTGAGCCTATGATTTGAACTATTTGGCTGTTTATTTTGGTTTTTGTTTAGTTTGTGTAATTATAGCACGAAATGCTAAATTTAGCAAGATGGGGACGGAGGAGGTAAATCCGAGCTTGCTTCGAAGCAGAAATCTATATTTTGCAATAAGTCGAAAATTTCGTAATATTTTTTTGCCCCGGGGCAAAAGAGAGTAAGCTTAAGAATCTATAAAAAATCCCCGCCGACGTTTTTATTTATATCCGCCTGTGTTCGCCTTCGTCGAACGGCGTGTGTTATAATTCCCTCGCTTTATCGTTAACTTATATGTATGGAAAAAAATAAAGAACAATTGGAGTTGGAAAAAATGAGACATTCGTGCGAACACGTGCTTCACCAAGCAGTGACCGACCTGTTTCCCGGATTAAAAAGAGCGATGGGACCGGCGACTGATGAAGGTTTTTATCATGATTTTGATTATGATGGAAAAGTTAGTGAAGAAGATTTTCCAAGAATTGAAAAACGCATGCAAGAACTTATCGATAAAGATTCGCCTATCGTTCGTGAAGAAATTTCGATTGAAGATGCAAAAAAACTTTTTAAAGATAATCCTTATAAATTAGATTGGATTCGAATCATTGAAGAAAAAGGAGAAAAAGCTACTGTTTATTGGACAGGCAAGCCAAGAGAAAAGGGTTCGGATGTTGATCTTTGTAAAGGCCCACACGTTGAATCAACAGGCAAAATCGGTCCATTTAAACTATTAAAAATAGCCGGAGCTTATTGGCATGGGGATGAAAAAAATAAGATGCTTCAAAGAATTTATGGCACAGCTTACCCAACGCAAAAAGAACTCGACGATTATTTGAATATGATTGAGGAGGCAAAAAAGCGCGATCATAAAAAACTCGGAAAAGAACTTGGACTTTTTACTTTCTCGGAATTGGTTGGAGCGGGATTGCCTTTGTGGACGCCAAAAGGAACACTTCTTCGAAATATTTTGGACAACTTTGTTTGGGAATTGCGCCAAGCAAAAGGTTATCAAAAAGTAACGATCCCTCATATTACAAAAAAAGATTTATATGAAACGAGCGGACACTGGGCAAAATTTTCAAATGACTTATTTAAAATTACAACTCGAGAAGGACATGAATTTGCAATGAAACCAATGAACTGCCCTCACCACACACAAATTTACGCATGCGAACCGAGAAGTTATCGCGATTTACCTCATCGTTATGCGGAAACAACAATGGTTTATCGTGATGAACAAACCGGTGAATTGAGCGGACTTTCTCGCGTGAGATGCATCACTCAAGATGATGCGCACTGTTTTTGCCGAGAATCACAACTAAAAGATGAGTTCTATGCGATTTGGGATATTATCGAAACTTTTTATGCGAGATGCGGATTTCCGGAATTAAAAATCAGACTTTCTTTGTCCGATCCGGAACATATGGAAAAATATTTGGGCACGAGAGAAGATTGGGATAAATTTGAAGAACAACTTCGAGGATTTATTCGTGATCGTGGCGCGGAATTCACGGAAGCAGCTGGTGAAGCGGCTTTTTATGGCCCAAAAATCGACTTCATGGCGAAAGATTCGCTAGGTCGTGAGTGGCAAGTTGCAACGATTCAGGCTGACCGAAACATGCCAAAAAACTTCAAATTATTTTGCACAAATGAAGACGGAAAAGAAGAACAGGTTGTTATGATTCATGCCGCAATTATGGGCTCGATTGAGCGCTTTCTTTCGATTTTGATCGAGCATCACGCAGGAGCTTTCCCGTTTTGGATGGCGCCCGTTCAAGCAAAAATTCTTCCTATAAGCGATAAATTCATGGACTATGCAAATAAGGTTGCGAAGGAATTAAAAACCGCCGGAATGCGCATTGAAATTGATATTTCAGCGGAAGGTCTTGGCAAAAAAATTCGCAATGCGGAAATGCAAAAAGTTCCATATATGGTTGTTGTCGGCGAAAAAGAACAAGAAGCAGGAACGATTGCCGTCCGCGATTATGCGACAAAAAAGCAGGAGGTTATGGCGGCAAGTGAATTCTTGAAAAAAGCAAAATAAATATTTTACGCTTTACGTTTAGCCGCTCCTTTCCTGCCAAGCAATCTTGAAATTTCACCCGGAGGAATACTAAGACTTGCTCCTATTTCTCTGAATCTTTCAATTAGAATTGCTTCTCTATCGCGACCTTTACTCTCAACGACGCCATCGACTCTCTCTACTACTTCGGCCATCAATCTTGCTATATCGACTTGTGGCATCCCTAAATTTTCAGCCACTCTTCTAAATTGCGCTAAATCTGCCGCCACTTCTTCTTCTCCCACCACTGCTTTAACTCTACTAGCCGTTATCTTCAGTCTTGCTCCAACTTTTGCCACTTGCCTTGCTTCATACGCCTCATGCTTTACATCGTCCCAAACATCTGATCTTTTAGTCCAGTTTCTTTCTGCTGTTTTTCTATCCGCAACTTGAAACTCAACCGGATAATTTATAAACAATGTTTGAATTTCTCCATTTTTAACTACTGTAATCGGTACTGGAAATTCAATAATCCATGAAACACATTGAAAACCATCGCTTGAAGATTCGTTAATGCCTTTACCTTTTTTACCCTCTGTTTTTTTAATAACCTTGATACCATCAATCGCCTCCGGATCCTCCATAAGTCTTTTAATAAATTCTTCCGCTTGCTCCGGATGCTTTATCAATTCTTCGATCCTTCTAAAATCCAACAACTCTTGTTTTGGCTTTCTTGGTATGGAATTATTCCATGGTATTCGACATTCTCTAACTAAAGAATATAGCAATTTTAAAATATCTACGACTGTTTCCGTTATCACTCTAACCCTAACGTGATCAACCATATTAGCCGCCGTAACATCATCTTTAACCATTAATTTTCTTGCAGTGGAAGGCTTGCTTTTTTTACCGCTCTGCACATAATAAATTGCCGGAACAACCTTGCTATCCGGATTTGCTAGAAATTTCCATTCTCCGGCATCAGTACTCTCAAAATTATTGCCTAAAAATCTCAAAACTTCTTCATATGCTTCATCTTGGAATATAAATTCTGTAGATCTTCTTATATAACTCTCTACAAAAATATATTTTAATATTATACAGGCTTGTCTATTTACATTTGGATGAAAAGGAGGTTGGTGAGTTCCAGCTGCTATTTCAAACAACTCTTTAATACTTGCGGACAACAAATTATCATCTATTTCCCTTGGAAGACTTTTATCCAGATTCCCTGCTGAACTAAGCATGCCAAGCTGGGCATCAGCATACATTATTGCCTCTTCCTTAATAGATTCAAGCTCGGCTCTATCTTTCGGATCCCTAATATCATATCCGTTTGCCCTTAAGAGCCTCATAAAGCTCTCATGAGTCGTGACTGTCGGACCAACAAAATCAACTAAAGACTTGCCTTGAAGCATCCATGTTGTAACGGCTAAAGCGTCTTTATCATATTCAACTTCCGGTTTGGCATTTTTAGCTTAATATTAAGTTTTGGTTAATTAGTGTAATACAAAATAATAGCTATGTCAATAGCGCGGGGTAATGTGCACACACCTTTTGCACTTTTTAGGGAGAGAAGTAGGCTGAGGGCATGTCAAAAACAATGCCAAATACACCACAAGAAGAAAAATACAGA
>LBUS01000012.1 GCA_000992695.1 Candidatus Peregrinibacteria bacterium GW2011_GWF2_38_29
CTGAATATCTTCATTTCTATAACAATGAAAGACCACACATGGCCTTGCAAATGCAAACGCCTATAGAAGTGATGCAAAGGTATTGACTAGAAAACAGTGTCAAAGTGGCAATTTTACATGAAATTTTATAGACATATTTTTCGATGTTGCGGAATTTGTCTTTTTAGAATAATGGGGCTAAAATAGGCAGGTAATAAACACTATGAAAACGCTTATTCTTGCGGCGGGAAAGAGCAAAAGACTCAAGCCAATTGAGGATAAAAATTTGATGCCATTTTTGGGGAAACCATTGGCTCAGCATCAACTTGAGACTCTTCAAAAGGCCGGTTTTGGCGATTTTATCTTTATTTGCGGGGAGCATAACCACAAAGAATTTCAGGCGTTAAAGAAAAAAATGCACCTTAGCATGCCAATCATCATCCAAGAAGATCTTTCGCTCGGGATGGCCGGTGCTGTGATGCAGGCGAGCCCTTACATTGGCAAGGAGCCTATTCTGATTGTCAGTTCGAATGATATTGTTGATGGCAAAATCTTTGAAACCTTAAAAACTGAATATAAGAAAAAGGATGCGGACGGATTTATGGTGGCAAGACATGTTAGTGAATATTTTCCCGGCGGATATTTAAAACTTAATAAACGCGGATTTATAGAGAAGATTATTGAAAAACCGGGTGAAGGAAATGAGCCGAGCAAGCTCGTGAATATTGTGATTCATTTTTATAAAAATGCGCAGGATTTGGTTAAGTATTTAAAAACGGCCAAGACAAATCGCGATGATTTGTATGAAACGGCTGTGAGCAATATGGCGCGTGACGGATTTCGAATTAAAGCGATCAAATATGATGGTTTTTGGCAGGCTGTGAAATATCCGTGGCACGTGCTTGAGCTATGGAAATTCCTTCTTGAAAATGCTTTGGACAAGAAATCCAAAATCCAAAATCCAAAATCCAAAAGCAGAGGCGCAACGCAAATTATTTCCAAAAAGGCGGAGATTTCAAAATATGCGATTATCAAAGGTGATGTGATTATTGAAGACGGCGTTCGAGTGCTTGAACATGCGATAATTAACGGTCCGTGTTATATCGGGAAAAATACACTTATTGCGAATTATGCGATGGTGCGCGACAGTCATATTGGGGAAAATTGTGTGATTGGAAAATCGACTGAAGTTGCGAGAAGCTACGTTGGAAATGGCGTCTGGATGCACTCAAATTATGTCGGCGATAGTGTGATTGGAGATGGAACTTCTTTTGGAGCCGGAGCCATAACCGGAAACTTGCGACTTGATGAGAAAAATATTCCTGTGAAAATAAATGGTGAAAAAGTTGATAGCCAAAGAAACAAACTTGGCGTAATCACGGGCAAAAACGTACGCGTTGGAATTAATGCAAGTATTATGCCGGGCGTAAAAATCGGAAATAATTCTTTCATCGGTTCCGGAATTGTGCTTGCGGAAAATATAGATGATAACAAATTTGTAACTGGCAAATGGGAGCTTAAAATAGCGGAAAATAAGGCGGAGTTGGATAAGAGCGCGAGAGAAGAAATGGCAAAGAAGCTTAAAAGCTAAACCCGAAATACGAAGCACGAAATCCAAAACAAATCCTAAATTCGAAATTAGAAATTACAAAGAATACCAAACTCTAAATCCCAAAATGAAACTTTCCACAATAACTATAAATTTCAATCACAAATATTTCCCAAAACTTTGCGTTGAGGCTTTGGAAGCCGCAAAAACCGATTTTAAATTTGAAATAATTTTTGTGGATAACGTTTCGATCGATCCGATCAGTCGTGGATTTCTTGATAAAGCTGCCGCAGATAATCGCATCAAATTAATCAAAACTCACAAAAACATTGGCTTTGCAAAAGGCAATAACCTTGGCGCAAAACACGCGCTCGGTGAATATTTACTTTTCTTAAATCCGGATACAACGGTTTTCCCTGATGCGCTCCAAAAAATGATTGATTACATGGAAAAGCATCCCGATATTGGCGCGCTTGGTCCAAAACTGATTTATGCAAATGGCGATATTCAAGATTCGTTCCGCAGATTTCCGCATTTCATAGACCTTGTCGCAAAACGCACAATGCTCGGCAAAATAAAATATTTCAAAAATCGCGTTCAAAAATATGTTATGAACGGACTTGATCCAAACGTTATGCATGACGTGGATTGGCTTGTTGGAGCCGCAGTTTTGATGCCAAAAAAACTCTTTGAAGAAATAGGAGGGTTTGATGAAAGATATTTTCTGTTTATGGAAGACGCGGATTTGTGCCAAAAAGTTCACGCAAAAGGTCTTCGTGTTGTTTATTATCCCGATGCGCAAATCAACCATTATCACAAACGTTTGAGTGGTGGTGGAATTTCGCATTTGCTTCTAAAAAAAGTCTTCTGGCATCACATCGCCAGCATGGTGAAATATTTTTGGAAGTGGAAATAGCAATTTTGCAGTCGAAAATCACGCTCATCCTCCTTTAGGCAATCTCTTTTTGAAAGCCTCAAAATCTCTTGCCAATCCCATCATTGACTTTCTGATAAGCTCATCCATCTCCGGCACAGCATCCGAATCGGCTTCTCCAAAAGTTTCTGAAAGTACTCTTTTTTGGTCTTCAGAACCAAGCATAAAAGCTTTTTTCAAATGCTTACCCCACCATTCACCGCAATAAGATTCCAATCCATTGAGAAAGTTTTTCAATCTGACTCCCGGCAATGTTCCCACCGCATCTCCATCTGTAAACACATAAAGCGCTGAAAGAAATCCTTTTCCGTGTTTTTTTAATGCCGCATTCAACAGTCTATTGCCCTCCAAAACAGCTTTTCCCATATCATTATTTCCTCTTGCAACAGTCGCCTCCATAAGTCGAGCTTTTATAGTTTTTTTATTTCCTGCGCCAAAATCATACCTCTGCTTAGAACTATATTTTTGATCAAAACCCTTCACCAACTCCACGTTTTCGTCATACACCAAAATCGAGAAATCAATATACCCATATTCTTGTGAAATTTTCTCGAAAAGTTCAGCCCAAAAAATCAACAATTTTCTACAATCACGCATTCTGCCTGTCATGGAACCGCTTATGTCCAAAACCAATTCAGCCATGAACTTTGGCCTAACGGTAGACTTAATCACCAACGGATTTTTTAGCGTTCCAAAAAGAAGATTCACCGGTTTACTCATAGCTCTTCTATCAACTCTACCTTTTCTGCTCACGTCATCTCCAAACTCCGGATCTTCAAATGTTGGCAATTTAGATGCGAAAAATTTATACCATTTTTCAACCAATGGCATTATTTCGCGCCTTATAGCATCATATTCATTATATAAAGCACTTTCATTGGAAATCCGCTGTTTAATACTCTCAAGACCCTCCGTGAATTCATGACTCTTTAAATCTTCGATCATTTTCTTTGCCTTTTCCTCATCAAGAAACCCTTCATCTCTCATTTTCTCTATTTTTTTCTTTAATTCATCCTTGAGTTTTTCTTTTTTTGCCTCCAAATCTTTTTTAAGTTGGTCTTTTATGTCCTCATCCAATTCCGCGTTTTCTAATTCATCTTCAGCGTCCTTGAGATCTTTAAAGTCTTTTGCTTCGGCTGTTTTATCTTTAATTTCTTTTGTTTTTTTTGCTTTTTCCGCACCTTCATCTTTTGCTCCTTCCACTTCCTCTTCCGTTTCTTTCCATTCTTCATCGCTCACGGACTCACCGGACTCGCCTCCTTCTTGAGGTTCGCCATCCTGAGGCTCTCCGCTCTCGCCGCTTTCGCCGGATTCTCCGCTCTCACCATCCTGAGATTCGCCATCTTGTGGCTCTCCGCCTTCCTGCTTTTCACCTTTTTCGCCGGACTTCTTTTTCTTCTTATCCTTCTCCTCTTTCATCTTTTTCATTTTTTCTCTGGTTTCATCAGAAACGTCCGAGCCTTTTGTTTTGTCTTTTTTATCTCCTTTTTTTGTTTTTTCAAGCTGATCTTCGACTTTTTTCGCGACTTCTTCCGGAGTTGGAGCCTGATCTTCATCTCGAGGATCCTGTTCAGGCGCATCAATATCCGTATCTTCATCTTTTCCCCTTCCGCTTTCACCGCCTTCGTCAGAATCATCGGCTTTTTCAGGAGTTGAATCTATTGTTTGCCATTTATTTGCTTGCTCATTCCAAACTTCAGTCCATGCGTGACCTGTCCCGGAATGGATTATCGCTTTACCGTCTTTAACCATATCAACACTGTGCCCCTCGACCAACCTTGAAGGAACTCCGGCTAATCTACAAAGCGCAATAAAATATGTTTGTGCAACATCACAGTCAACCTGTTTATGCGTTTCTATTTCCGCAAAATATCTTGAAGGATTTTTCTTATAAATAAGATTATATTTTGAATCGTTACTATATTCCAATTTCATAACGTTTTTCATGTAATGCACGACTGCTTTTGCCTTTTCCACGTTTGTTTTTCCGCGAAGACTATAAATATAATTAAGTGTTGCTTGAGATAAAGACCCTGAAGAAATGTCCGCAGTCTCGTCTGCAACCGGTTTATTCGAATTTGCATTTGGCGTTTTTCCAAATCCGATTTCAAATTCATAAGCCGAACCGGTATTATTTTTTAAACAAAAACAGCCTTTTTCATCTTGATAAATTTCAATTCCCGAAGGAAGCGAAAACGGAGAAGGTGAATAATTCCTTGGCATAAAAATTGGCGCCATGCCACCGGCACGACATTTTCCTCTTATCACATGCTCTTTTGATGCGAATCCTGAGTTCACTTTTTTGTATGACGACGTGTTGTCCCACTCAACTTCCCTTGTATTAAATTTTGCATAAATTTGCCCCTGATAATATCCGGTCAAATCGGGTTCGATTGTATAAATTGGGACTATTTCACTTTTTTCAGCTCCTTTTTTCATTGGGTCCATCGAAGGAGAAAGTTTTTTCCTTACATCCGGCGCAACATCCCCTTGCGGTGGCTGAAAATCATTAAACATCTGTTCCAATTGATCCTTCATCTCCGGCGGAAGCGCATCCGGATCTTCAAGAGCTTTTTCGATAAAATCATCCAATTTATCTTCCTCTTGCTGTCTCTTGATTTCATCAAAGCTGTCTCTGATCTTTTCTGTAAGTTTTTTATGTGCTTTTGGATCACCCGTTTTAACATAATCCTGGAATGCATCTTCCAATGAATCTGCGATGTCGCATAATTCTTCTCCCACCTGACCTTCAAGCTTCCTTAAATCGTCCTTACTTATTATCCCCTGTTTTTTCATCCATCTTGCCTTCAAAACATCAAATATTTTTTGCGTCCTTTTTCTGTCCCCGGCTTCCGCCACGTTCTTTTTATGCTCAGCTTCAAGCGCTCTCTTTGCTTGTTGTTTGCCGGTTGTTCCAAGAGCTTTAACAAGATCTGATTGTATTTTTGATCTTGCGATCGAAGAAAAAAGTTCCGTAGCAGTCGCCAAATCCGTATCTTTATCTTTTAATCCATAAAGAAATTCCGCGAATTGACCATATGGGAATCTTTCATAAAATTCTGCAACGTCTCTCACTTTTCCAATCAATCCACCAAGTCCCAACTCTTGAATTTCCGTTGCATCATAAGTGAATCCGTCCGGTTTCATCAGGCTTTGATCAACCTGCTCAGGACTTATTCTCCCTCTAAGGACATCCTCAAGCTGTTTTTCCCTTTCTGCATTATTTGGATAATGCGGTGCCCAAGATTTCCCGGGCAAAACTTTTAATTTTACGTCCTTAACATACGAGGCAACCTGAGTAGCCTGCCTTAGCTGCTCTCGAGTCAATCTCCCCGCAGATGGTCGCAAGATATCTGACATTTTTTATTTATTATGGCGTAGGTTCAGCAGGTTCAGTTGGCGCAATCGGTGCTCCTGTTGGTTTTTTCGTGCTCCAACCCGTCAATTTTTCTTCCAAAGTTCTTGCTTCTTCTCCATTGAAAATATATGAACTATAAACCCTTCTAATAAATTTTCTTGCGGTTTCTTCAGCTTTACCTATATCTTCTTTTTCCGAAGGGCTCATGTGATTCAAAAGCCATGCGCATCTTCTCATTTCACGCATTGTAAATGGCTGACTGATCGTAAAATCATCAGGCCCGGTATTTGAGCCATCGATGCCTTTAATAAATGCTTCTCTTATTTCGTTACCAAAAGTTAAGAGCGCAAATATCACTTCTATATCAAATTTTCTTGTAGGCGTTAAAAGTGGGTTGCTCTCGTCTCCTCTGTTTATGTAAGCGTTCCACATATCAACAAATTCATTTTCGGAAATATCTCCAATCGTAAAATCTTCGAGCGATCTTATAGATCTCGCTGTTCTTAATGCTTCCGATGCGCCAAATGTTCCATCTTCTTTTTTAAATTTCGGATATCCGACTTTAATCGGAATCATTCTGGATCTTGTTGCAAACTGAGGCTTATAAGTTTCCGGATAATCGGGATTCATCGAAGAACATATGATTACCGATGGATCTGCTTTTACGATTCTTCCTTGGCTTGTCTTTAACGTGATTTGTCTTTTTTCATCAAAAAGAGAATGCAAGAATATCTGAGCTTGCTGTGGCATTGCGTTAAATTCATTAAAATACAAAACCGCACCAGGTGTTTCCAAGGCCTTCACGATAACCGAATCCTCTTTTACCGTGTAACTCGCGCCACCATCAGCTGCAAGGGAAACATCTTGCGAAAGATCAAATTCAGTTGTCCATTTTGAACAGTCAAATGTATATTTTGGCCTTTGCGTTTTTGCACAGAATATACTTACAAGAACATCTTTACCGGTTCCGGCATGTCCTTCCAAGGAAATCATTCCGTCTCTCAAGTCCAATGACATTTTTGCGTTCGTCGCAAAATCTTCAAGATTTTGCTCGGTTTCTTCATCCAATGTCCAATGTGGATTGTCTGACATTTTTGGAATTTTTCCTTGCGAACCGTTTTTCATTTTTCCATTAATTATCCCCTCCTTAAAGCTTCTCATTTTTTGCCAAACATAAAGACCTTCTTTGTCTAAAAACTCGTAATATTGTTTTGTCATCGCCCTTCTGTCTGAAAGAAGAGTTGCCCAAATGCTCCCCGGGCCTTTTAATCTAGCTGCTTCCACAATCCCCGGGAATTTTCCATCCGCTTCTTGCCACTCTTTTGCACTCTCTTTAATTTTCACATGCATTGCACGAATGTTTGTTTGGAATTCTTCATATTTAGCCTGCACATCAGGAGCCAAACCAAAGTTCATATTTTTCACTTTTTCGATTATTTTTTTTGCTTCACGCACGGTCATGTATGTTTTACCAAAATCAAAATCCTCACCAAGAAGGCGCTCATTTGAAAATCCATATTTTCTTTTTTCTTCCTTGGTCAAAAATACTTCCTTTGTACTTCCAGACTTGTCTTTTGTTTTAAAAACCAATTCACACATATAATCATTTGGCTTTACTCCAGGACCTTTTGTCGCATCATCGACTTTAAAATCCAGCGTAACATTAACGCTAAGTTTCTCGGCTTTTGCCTCCCAAACGTCGAACATAAAATTGCCAAAGGCAACTTGATTTTTCCCTGTTGAAACTTCCGCTTTTTTCTCCATATTTCTTTTTGATTGGCTCTTAAGCGCCGCAATACCGATTTTTAATCTCATCGATAATGCATGAGCCTTATCCGGTTCATGATCTTCAATGGTTGATAAAACCTCAGTTATATTTCTATACAAAGGATGACTATCAACCCAAAGATTAATCTGATCTTTATCTGCGAACTCTCTCCTCTCAATCTTTTCGGAAAGATCTTCCATAAGTTGCGCAATCAATAATTCCGCAGTTTTCACTTGTGAACCAATGCCTTCAGCAACATTCGCTTGGACTACGTCATATTGCTCTCTGAATTTTTTCTCATATTCTCTCTTTAATTTCGTAACCCTTTCGATCGCTTTGGCACCATGCTCCTGAAGTTTTGTTTGTTGAAGAGAAGCAAGCTTCATCTGCATTGTTATTTGCTCCACAATCTGCGGATAATCAATTTTCACCCACTCTTCCATCTCGCGCAATTTTGTAAAACCATCAAGAGTTGCTTTTACCCTATCAATAACCACATCAATCTCTTGAATTAATCTATCCTCGTTTGCGTTTAATACTGTTCTTATTTTTCCATCAACATCATCACATAAGTCCAAAACCTCGCCTTTAAGAGACCTTTCGACTCCCGGTAAATTTGCATTTGTTCTAAGATAATCAATTCTGCTTTTCAATTTCAAAACGTCCGGAACAGTCATGGCGTCAATGCTATTTGCAACAACCCCAATTCTGGTTTTTTCGGATATAAGTTCGGGCGTAACAATATCAATCTCTCTTTGCGCGACATATTCCATTAATGACTTAAACATGGCCTCAACGACTTCCGTATCGGTAACAGCGATGCGTACCACGTCTTTATATTCTGCGATTTCTTTTCTTATTTCTTGAATTCCGGCGATTGTTGTCGCCGCGTCCAATTTTGGTTGAAAAGTTTCGAGGTTTTGTCGAGCCTGTTCTTGAACCATAGGCGAATTCACCACGATATTCGCCACTTTTGTAGAAGCAGTTGCTCCACTGGTAGCGGCTTTTCTTAAAGCCTCAAGATGTTCCAATTGTGCAGCCACTCTCAATGCTCTGGCCTTTTCCCTGGATTCATCGGCTTTAGCCGCATTTCTTTCCGCGCCACTTTTGAATAAATTAAAGTTTGTAGATATCCTTCTAAGACTTCCATCGCTTACACCAACCAAAATGTTTTGATCGGCACCGTTTTCCTCGCAATATAATGTGCCTTCAAAATTGACATCCGGATCTTCGAAAACTTCTCCATATAATTCAAGTGGTCTGGATTGAAAATCATAAATATATAATTTATGACCACATCCAACCAGCAAAAAGTTTTCTTTGTTGTCCAGGCCAACGCCCGTGATTGGTTCCTGCACCCCTTCAGGCTTAATCGCTTCCGTCGTCCATTGCTTTGGGTCTGTAAATTTAGCGTCCAAAACATCAATACATCCACCTTCTGACGGTACATGAAAAGCCTTTTTATTCTTTATGCAATCAAACTTTGAACCAACGAAAACGACTTCCTCGTCTTTGTCTTTTGCTTTTTGATATACGTCGAAATAATTTACATCTTTGCTTTGAAATCCTCTTATTGCATCAATAACGCTTTTATCTGCCACCAATATTGAATCTTTAATTCTTTTAAAAATAAGTGCTCTAGAAATTGCTACATTTTGATCGATTTCATATTCAAATATTCTACTATATATTGGCTGGTATTGCTTTGGAATAATATTCTTTTCTATATACCATTTCACTCTAAAATTCGTCGTATCACTATAATCTGGGCCGTACATGCTGCTCGTCATATCTTTAATAAATTCCTCATACTCTTGCTGAGTTAGAAATTCATTAAAATCACCTGTAATTTTTTGCATTATTTTACCATCAGGTCCGTACAACGTTCTAAAGCCGCCTCTCTTAACTAAGACCCTTCCTTCACCATCTCGCTGTATAAAATCAGCCGATTTTCTTGCTTCCACACTGTTTTCCCTCTCAAATTCATTTCTATCCAATGTCGTAAGAACAACGGGCATTTTTGGCTCGGCTTCAGGAGCACCTGTAGGCGTAGTATTCATATTTGTTTTTGTTTAATTTTTATTTTTATATATTTTTAAGCGCACTTGTGCGCACTCAAATCTTAATATTATAGCACGAAAAAGCGCTTTTAACAATGCAAAAGTGCATAAAGATTGCCGGTAAATGCCAAGACGTTATGGCACTAT
This sequence comes from Candidatus Peregrinibacteria bacterium GW2011_GWF2_38_29, assembly GCA_000992695.1. Taxonomy (GTDB): domain Bacteria; phylum Patescibacteriota; class Gracilibacteria; order UBA1369; family UBA12463; genus UBA12463. Next base: position 9,796 of record LBUS01000012.1, read on the forward strand.
AAAAATAGCCAATTAGCCCCTTCCATAATACGTTAAAATCGTTTCATAAAATCTTCCTCGTCCTCCAACTCTTGTTGCCGCCAATGTTTTAGCTCTATCCAATATGTTGCTTGATTTTAATAAAAGATTTAAATCCGTATCCAATCTTCCCGCAATCTCCATGGCTTTCGCTCTATCTATAACCTCACCTCTAGCTTTATATTGCAAAACAATGCCTCCACAAACGTCCTCTATAAGCCAATCCAATCTGTCCAAAGCCTCTCCATTGCCCCCGTTATTTTCCGTTAAATTGTCTCTTATAAAATCAAATATAAGACATGCTGCGCCATTTCCGTCCGGTCCTTCCAGATACCCTTGCGGATCTTCACATTCTTCCGGATCAGCGATATCAACCGCATTAAACCATGCCAAAAGAGCCTTTTCCGTTCCTTTCGGCGCAGGAATTGAATCGTCCGGCAAACAACGCTCTTTCCATATTGTTGATCGCCCGTCCTGCCTTTTAACTGCTCTAAGCCTTAACGATTCAAGCTCGCGTTCTGACGGTGTTCCTTCAGCTGAAACTGGTAATCCTTCCATATTTTAATTTTTAAATAAATTAATATTATACACTAATATCACGAATATCACGCATTGTCGCTTGCATAATAGCCTCGCTCACTCTTCTACCTAGCGCCTTATTAAATAATCTGTTTTTGAATTCACCTTCTTGAATTAAAGTCCTCAACATATCAACTCGTCCTTTTTTTTCTTCTCCCTGAGGTTTTTTTGCCAATACCATATCGCAAAAAACACTAACAATCACAGGCGCATTATTTGCAGGAACATAACTTCCAAAAATTTCGCCAATTTCATCGCCAATTTCAGCTAATCTTTCTCTGACTTGTACAAATTTTTGCATTAAAGGACTTGTTTCCCAACTTTGCCCTTTATCGTGCTCCATTGTTAAAAATCCTATCAAATTAGGATCTGTCAAAAATGCGTCCGCCTTTTTGCGTATAATTCTTGAATCTGCTTCCGCTTGATCTGCGTCGCCCCATGGTCCAAATGATACTGTGTTCATCTTTAACCTATTATTAAATTCTGGAGGTTGATTTTAACAATAACCCTATTTTAAGTCAATGCTAATCATTCCGCCTGAATTCTTGCGTTTTCCAAGCTGAATTTCCCTGCCGCAAATTGCCTGATGATTTCCGGATAATATTTTTTTTCGAGTGTTTGAACTTTTTCTTTAAGTGAATCGGGCGTGTCGGAAGAATCAACCGCAACTTTTTTCTGAAGAATTATTGGGCCTCCATCAACCTCTTCTGTCACAAAATGAAAAGTACAGCCGGTTTCGGTCTCATGCGCGGCCAAAACAGCTTCATGAACATTTGCGCCAAAGAAATTTTTTCCTGAAAATTTTGGAATAAGCGCTGGGTGAACGTTCACGATTTTTCCCAAAAATGCTTTCACAAAAACCGGAGTGAGAATTTTCATATATCCGATTAAGCAAACGAGCTCGACGCCATTTTCCTTTAAAACTTCACCCAATTTTTCATCATATTGTTCGCGAGTCAGACCCTTTGGGTCAATAAAAACCGTATTAAAACCTTGCGATTTTGCGCGTTCCAAAGCATATGCATCCGCCTTATTGCTAACAACAACCGCAAGTTCAATTCCGGGCATATTTCCGTTTTTCATTTCGTCAATTATGGCTTGCAGATCCGTACCTTTTGTACTTGCGAGAACTCCAAATTTGAACATAAAATTTATTTAAATTGCGCACTAACGCGTATTTTTTATTGGAGGAAGTCCGATTTTTGCACGAATGCGACAGCCTGTTTTTGTCAGCGCCAAGCCACCAAGAGCAGTTTCACGCAATGCCGAAGGCATCATTTCACCGGTCGTTTTCATGGCTTCAACAACATCGTCAAATGTCACAAAACTTTCGATTCCTGCGAGTGCGATTTCCGAACCTGAAAATGCGTTTGTCACGCCCATTGCATTCCTTTTTACGCATGGAACTTCAACAAGTCCCGCAATTGGGTCGCACGTTAATCCGAGCATGTTTTTAAGCGACAAAGCTGCTGCATCAAGACATTGTTTTGGCGTTCCACCGCGCATTTCTGTAATCGCGGCGGCAGCCATTGCGGAAGCAGATCCAATCTCCGCCTGACATCCTCCGTATGCGCCTGCTAGTGTTGCGTTTTCCGCTATAATAAGCCCAATTGCAGATGCCGTAAAAAGCCCTTTCATTATTTTTTCGTCGCTCAATTTCAATTCTTCTGCGACGCTCAAAACCGCCGCAGGAATAACTCCCGAAGCTCCTGCTGTTGGAAATGCAACAATTCTGCCCATTTGCGCATTTGTTTCGCCACATGCAATCGCGTATGACATTGCTTTTAGGAGTGTTTTGCTGACGATTTTTTTGGACCTTGATTCCGCGTATTTAAACATTTTTGAAGCGTTCCCACCCGACATTCCGCTGAATGATTTTTTGTTTAATCTAAGTCCGGATTTAACCGCTTCACGCATCACGTCCAAATTTCTTTTCATTTTTGCGATGACTTCTTTTTCTGTTTTTTCAGAAATTCCTTGCTCATAATTTAATGCGATTTTCGAAATCGGCATTTTGTATTTTTCGGCTAATCTAAGCAGTTCTACGCCTGTATGAAAAACAAATCTTTTCATTGATCAAGTTTGGTTAATGATCTTACGAATTCAACTCCTTTAATTTTTGCGAGCTCAAGAATTTGCTTTAAACTAAAATCGCGACCTTCAAGATTTAAAATCGTTAGCGAGTGATTATCGATGTGTGCAGATTGAATCCCCGCAATATAATATTTATCGAATTTTGTAACTTTCTGAAGAACTTCGGTCAAAACCGCTGAATCATTACTATGAGAAATTACGAGATATTTATATTTACCGGCAATCGCTTTAATATCCACGTCAAAATCATTGATTTTTACAATTCTCGCACTACCTCCACCAATTGACGAACCAATAACTTCCATTGGTCTTTTTCCGGGCGCTTCAAGAACAACCTTTACTGTATTTGGATGAAATTCCGGACCTAAATCCGTTTTTTTGAATTGATATTTTATGCCGCTTTTTTTGGCTATTTCAAGCGCATTTTTGATTTGCGGGTCACTGGTTTTAAATTTCATAATTCCGGCCATAAGAGCTTTATCCGTTGCGTGGCCGGCCGAAACCGTCGCAAAAGATCCGTGCATATAAAACGTAACTTTTGATGGCGTTTTATCAAAAACCGCACGAGCAAATTGCCCGATTTTCACAGCTCCCGCGGTATGCGAACTGCTTGGACCAATCATAACCGGACCTGCGATGTCGAATAATGAATAAGCCATTTGTGCCAATATCTTAGCAGAAAAAGTCAAAATTTAAAACGCAAAACTCAAAGCCACAGCTTAAAAGTCGAAGAAGTGTCGGCAGGGTGGAGGCACGGAGAGTCGAACTCCGACGGGAGGGGTATCAATCCTCCAACTAGCATCCTGCTGCCCCCAACCACACCGACGGAACGATTAAAGCATACGAAGATTAAATCTTTCTAAACCAAAGTTAACAAATTCATAAACTGTTTAAATGAGACGAATTTCATGTTATAATACAAGCAGTATCAATCCCTCGGTAACTGTTGCAAAATTTCGCTCTTAGAGCGATGGTGGAGGCACGAAACGAACTTTCATTGGGCCCAAATCCTCGTCAGTCTTGGCGGGGATTTTTCGTATGTTTTGCGTGCTATAATATCCTCGTGAACAAAAAAACTTCCAAAAATTCGGCGCCTATATTTTCTATAATTTTAATTTCAATTACCGCCGTTTTTCTCGACCAACTTTCAAAACTTTTAGTTGCACGATTTTTTCCTGAATTAATTTATAAAAATTCAGGAATTGCTTTTAGCATTCCGATTCCGGCATATATTTCGATTGTAATTGCGATTTTTCTTGTAATTGCAGGCCTTTTTGCCGCATATAAATTCCTTGATTTATCAAAAAAGCTCGCGATTTTTGCGATTTCTCTAGTCATTGGCGGTGCAGTTGGGAACATCATCGACAGAATTATTTCCGGCCAAGTAACCGACTTCATTTCCATCTGGATTTGGCCGGTTTTCAATCTTGCAGATTCGTTTATCACAATCGGAATTTTGGCTATAATCGTGTTTTATGATAAAATTAAAAAAGTTTAAAAATTAAAAAATAAAAACATGTCTGAAAAACCTTCTATAAAATCTTTGGTTATGCGTATTGTCTCCGGTTTTGTTGCCGGAATCGCAGGCACTTTGATTCTTTTTATAACATACATTTTGACCGCCACATACGTTCAGCCCTTAATAAATCCAACGACCTCTTTGACCGGCGAAGAAGTTCATCCGATGTTCATTTTTGTTTTCATGGCAATGATTTTTGTCGCAATCTTAGCCACAAATATCGTTGGTGCATTCCTTATGGGATTTTCTGAAAAAGAAAAATACACTCGCACGACCGAAGCGATAATTAAAATTTTATACATCAATCTTTTGATTTTTGTTTTAATGATTCCGCTTTATATTGTTGTCGCAAATATGGACATCAAATATCTGATGTATGCAGTTGCAGTTCAAGTGTTTTTGAGTGGGCAATCCAGTGTTCTTGCTCTTGAAATTATTTCAAATCCAAAATACGCGGTTGTTGGAATTTATAGCACAATTATCGCAATTATTCTTGGCGCCGCATCACTTCTTGCAATAAATAAATTTTCCGAAACTCCAACTGTATTTTTATTCGCGATCTTCCCTGCAATCTGGATTTTCATGGGACTTTCACACGGCGTTTTATCTTACGTTTATGGCTTACTTGCCAGCGCATCCGGAAAAGATTTTATGGCCGTCGAACATGAAACTCCGCAAGAAAAATAATATGGAAATTTTACCAATCTCTTCGCCTCTCATAAAAATCGGTGATGATTTGTTTGATGTTTTTTGCAGTGCGTTGAAAAAGTCAGGAAATAAATTTGATAGAAAGACCTGCGAAAATTCGATAATCGTTATTGCATCAAAAGTGGTTTCTATTTCAGAAAAAAGAGTTATTGATTTGCGAAAAATAAAACCCGGAAAGCGTGCGAAAACTTTAAATTTTAAAAGATATTCCGCGTATAAACCAGACCCTAGATTTACAGAACTTGCACTTAAAGAATCTGACAAATTTTGGCCAAATGAAATGTTTTTGACTGTAAGAGACGGCATATTTGCGCCATCCGCAGGAATCGATACTTCTAACATTCAAGAAAATTTTGCAGTTTTATGGCCAAAAAATTCGTATAAATCCGCTGAAGAATTTTTGAAAAAAATAAAAAATAAGTTTGGTATAAAAAATTGTGGAATTATCATTTCAGACTCATTCATTGCGCCACTTAGAGCCGGTGTAATCGCAATTGCACTCGGATATGCGGGATTTGAAGGTGTAAAAAACATGCGTGGAAAGCGTGATTTGTTTGGCAAAAAATTAAAAACAACCAGCAAAAATATCGCTGATGCATTAGCTTGCTCCGCAAGCGTGTACATCGGCGAATCAAATGAAAAAATCCCGTTTGCATTGATAAAAAACGCTCCCGCAAAATTCACGAACAAAAAATCAAACGCAAAAGAAGTTAAAATGCCTGCGGGAAAGTGCTTGTATAAGGCGCTGTATTAACGTGTTTTAGCTACAAAGCTATATTTAACATTGTCTCCTATAGAATCGTCGTCAGGTTCTTGCCTCCCAACTTGTGCGGATATAACTGAATTTGTAATTACCGATGCTTCATCAAAATCCGGCGCATTCTGTCTTGTTATCACTCTTAAACCAGGTTTACCACCACCCATTACACACTTATCCAGCACCACAGGTTCACTTCTAAAAGCACCAACCGTTGGAGTTTTCGTATATGCCATTGTTGTAGGTGAATATGGCATAGCTGTAAATCCCGCTTGGGTAAGTCGTTCTGCGATTTCACGCTCTATAGCCTGTAAATGTTCGATACCGTCAACTTTTATTGCAGGTACGAAATATGTTCTTGCCTCTTTTCTTTCATTCGGATAATTCATTTTTAAACTTTGATTAATTATTAGGCTTCTATTTTACTATATTCCCCTCCCTTGTCAATGGTATTTATCTCCTCTAAAACGCATACTATTTTCATATGAAAATCGGTCATAAAGCGGACACAGTGCTTCTCATAACAATCGGGGCTTTGCTTCTTTTTGGACTTGTGATGATTACCAGTATTGGTGTGCCAAAATCTATACAACTTTCTGCGCCGGATATCCTTTATCCAAGCTGTGATGACCCAAATGTTGACTGCTATTTGCTGTTCAAAAGGCACCTTTGGAGGCTTTTAATCGGCGTTTCCGCGTTTCTTATTTTCGCAAAAATTTCATACAGATTTTGGAGAAAAATTTCGACCGGAGTTTTTGTTGCGCTCGTTGCGCTCCTCGTTATCGTTTTGATTTTTGGCTCATCAAATAATACTTTTGCAAGAAGTTGGATTACGATTTTTTATACATCTCTTCAACCAACCGAATTCGCAAAACTTGCCATGATCCTTTATTTCTCCAGGTGGCTTGAGGATAAAAAAATGGAATTAAAAACCTTTAAATATGGCTTTCTGCCGTTTATTGTAATCATGTTTTTGATTGTTATCCCAGTCATGCTTCAGCCTGATATCGGCAGTGTCGTTATCATCGTCAGTATTGCTTCCATAATGTATTTTCTGGCAGATACAAAAGTTCGGCATCTTGCGATTGGAATTACTGCCGCTATTTTTGTTGGACTGCTTTTAGCTGTTTCCGTTCCACATATTCGTGAAAGATTCACAACGTTTATGGGCGCCGGTGAAGAAACTTGTCGTGAAAGTTCGTGCTGGCAAACGGAACAAGCAAACATTGCGGTTGGAAGCGGCGGATTTTTTGGCAAAGGCTTGACTCAAGGCATTCAAAAATCATATTGGCTTCCACAAGCCTCAGATGACTTTATTTTTGCGGCATCAGCGGAAGAAATGGGATTCATGAGAATTATTTTTGTAATTATCGCATATGCAGTTATCGGATATCGCGGATTTAAAATTGCAGCAAGAGCGCCGGATACATTCTCTATGCTTGCCGCATCAGGGATCACTGCGTGGGTTATAATTCAAGCGTTCTTGAACATTGCGGTCAACACTGGACTTTTCCCTGTGACAGGCATTACACTGCCATTTATAAGCTATGGAGGATCAAGTCTTGTCGCGACCTTGATCGGCGTTGGAATTTTGGTAAATATTTCTACATATACAACATCAAACTATGCGCATAGTTCTCACGGGTGGAGGCACAGCGGGTCACATCCTTCCAAATATAGCAATTACAGAAGAGGTTAAAAAAATCTGTACTGAATGCGAAATTCTGTATATAGGATCAAAAAAAGGACCCGAAAAAGACATATGCAAAAAAGCCGGAATTTCTTTTGATGGCGTCCACACAGGCAAACTTCGCAGGTATTTTTCGATAAATAATTTTATAGATTTATTTAAAATCCCGATGGGGCTGATTCAATCTTATTTTATTTTAAGGCGATTCAAACCTGACGTTATTTTTAGCAAAGGTGGATATGTTTCTGTGCCGGTTGTTGTTGCGGGAAGAATTCTAAAAATTCGGATTGTGATTCATGAAGCAGACAGTGTCCCGGGTTTGGCGACGAAAATTTGCGCAAAATTTGCAGATAAAATTTGCGTGACCTTCCCGGAAACTTGCGGTTTAAATCCAAAGAAAACTATTACGACGGGTATGCCTGTTCGAAAAATGATTTTTAAAGGATCGGTCGTAGAAGGCCATGAAATAACGAAAATCAAAAACAATAGACCAACTATTATGATTTGGGGAGGAAGCCTTGGGGCGAGTTCGATCAATGAAGCGGTTTGGGAAATTTTGCCGAGACTTTTGAAAAATTATAATGTTATTCACATAACTGGACGTGGAAAAATCGGTATAAAACATGTGGAAAAACATCTTGAAAATTATTATCAGGTTGAATATGCGGATAAAGAATTGCCACATCTTTATGCAATAACTGATCTTGTTGTGGGACGTGCGGGCGCTAGTGCTGTGTGTGAAATTGCGGCTTTAAACAAGCCAAGTTTGCTGATTCCACTTGGAACAAAAATAAGTCGTGGAGAGCAAGTTACAAATGCGGATTTTATGAAAACGATTGGCGCGAGTGAAGTGATCTATCCGGATGAAAATTTGGCAAAATCAATGACGGAAAAAATACCGGCCTTGATTCGTGATAAAAGACGACTGCAAAGTATGAGCACAGCAACAAGATTGTTCGGAGAATTCTGCAGAGACTCTTCTAAGAAAATTGCCGCTTTGCTTGTGCAAAAGCCGTAAAGGGACTATAGTTTATACGGATGAGATGTTAGCCTATAACTACTGAGATATGATCCTTTGGCTTACCATCATAGTCCTTAATATCATATCCATAGGATTCGCAATAATTACCGCGATTCGAATCCGATTTTCTCACGTGAAAAGATATCATTTACCGGAGTCAAAATACACTTTGCTTTTTAGATTTGTATCAATACGCCATATCGCAATAGCGTATATATTTTTTACGGTTTTCGTGACATGTATGTCGATTATCTTAACTCATTTAACGCTGTCATAAAAAAATGGAAAATTTAATGCAAAATAAGGATAAAATCTTTAAAGGCCAACTGGCTGATGAGAACTATATTTTATTTTTCAGAAAACATTGGTTATATATGCTGCCGACAATTTTAATATTTTTTGCAGTTTGCATTATTGCCGCCGGGGCTATTTTTAGCGCTATCGTATTTGGTCTAAAAAATACAAATATCGTTCTTTATCGTTTTATGCTCGTTGCTTTTTTAGTTGGATTTTTGGCTTATACTCATTGGTTTTTTGTCAAACTACTTGAGCATTTTTTGACGGTATGCATTTTGAGCGATAAACGCCTTTTGCTGCTCACCAGATCGGTTTATTTGAAGAATTCAAAAGAAACTGCGGATTTAACCATGATCCAAGACGTCAGAAAAGAACAAAACGGCCTCATGCATAATCTTTTTAAATATGGCGATATGATAATAACGTTTTCGTCATCTTCTGCAATAATGGTTCTGCGCGATGTGCCAAATGTTGATTTCCACTTTAGGGCTTTAATGAGGGCAAAAGAGTCCTCTGTAAATACACTGCATCACCAAGATGAGGTTGCGGCAAAAGCCGATCTCGTGGGATAATTGTTTTATGTTCATGAATATTTTAGTTATCAGTATTGGCGTTTTTATTCTGCTTGTTTTTTTAACGATTTTTTATGTTTTCTTCATGAATTTGAAAAGAAATGTTAATAAAAATTGGTTAAAATTATATTTTCCACTCCGAAGAAGGCAAGATATGACTCCGGCTTTGATTGAGATTTTTAAAAAACATTTTCCGGCAAATAAAAAAATATTTATCGAGACGATTAAAGCGCGACAGAAAGCCTATTTTGAGATTACAGATGAAAATGTCGCGGAAATGAATTTCATGATAAAAAGAATTATTTCTCACGGAAAAAAATCACAAAAAATGATGTATGATTTGAATTTTCTGGAAATGAAAAATACTTTTTCGGAAAATAATGAAGCGGTTCAAATTGCGGCGGTTGAATATAACATTGCGGTGAATAAATATAATTTTTGGGGGAAGGTTTTGCTTCAGAAAAAGGTAGAATTATTTGATTTCTAAATAGCGTTTCGGATTATTTTGGGTAGTTTTTGAATTCTGTCTCTCGATATACTTTTCTCAATAATTCGATGTTCTGCCCTATTAGACTTGCGATTTTTTGCTTGCGCAAAAAATCTGTTGACAGGTGAGTATATCCTCACCTATAATCTTGGTGTACAAAAAATAACCATTTAGAAAAATGACAAAATCTAAAATCCAAATGACAAATGGAGTTGCGTCAAAACCACTTACGGATAAACAGAGTAAACTTCTTCGCTTCATAGAAAAATATCAGATTTCAAATGGCGGCAGTCCAACATTGCGCGAAATGCGTGAAAGAATGAAAGTGAGTTCAGACAATAGCATCTTGAAACTTTTACATGCGCTTGAAGAAAAAGGTTATATCCAAAAAGACGGCACTCCTCGCGGAATAAAAATGCTCAACAGTGTTCGTGAGAGACTTGAGAATGTCGTCAATTCGTTCAAATTGCCCGTCCTTGGAATGATCCCCGCTGGTGGCCCTGTTTTAACGGAAGAATATGTCACCGATTACGTGAATGTCGGTGAAGATTTGGTTTATAAGCCTGAATCTTGGCTGTTAAAAGTGAAAGGCAACAGCATGATCGATGCCGGAATTATGGATGGCGATACTGCGATCGTTTGCAGCTCCATTGAGCCAAATGTTTTCGATATCGTTGTCGCACTTATTGATAATGAAAATACTTTAAAAAGACTTGTTAAAGAAAATGGCACAACTTATTTAAGAGCTGAAAATCCGGATTATCACGATTTGATCCCTATGAATGAATTGCAAGTGCAAGGCGTTGTAACCGGAATTATTAGAAAATATAAATAGAGCTGAAATTCATACCAATTCACTCCAAGTCACACCAACTCACCCCAAATAAATCTCAAATCATAACTTAAAATATGTTCAAACCAGTAAACACAATCAGGATCCCGTTATTCAAGAGAATGAAAAGGTCTTTGTATGGCCGAAAAAACATTCTTGGAATAGCGGTGCAAAAAAATCTTATGCAACTTGAACAAAGCCCTCTGTTCAAATAAAAGATTTCCACTTGGCGCTTTCAAAGCTTTTGCTATAAAATAGTGCCTGCATCATGCAAAATGATCAGGTATAGTTTGGATGCGCATAAGTGCCGCCTTAGCTCAGTTGGTAGAGCGTCGGTATCGTAAACCGCAGGTCCCGAGTTCGACTCTCGGAGGCGGCTCCACTACATGTGAGAAAAACGGTCCGTAGCGTAGAGTGTGCGTACTCAGCACACTCGAAGCGAAGGAGAAAAAGAGCAGAAATTAGTCAAACGAAGTGAAGACTTATTTCAAGCTTTTTCAGTTTTTCCCTTGTGCGTGCTACATGCGAGAAATGTTTTTCAGCATTCCTCTTGTGCTCTTATCTAAACACAAACTGAATAAATAGCATGTCGCGAGTAGGTGATACTGCAAAATCGACATGAATTCTTCTATTCAGGCCGCCTGCGATAGAAAGTTTTTTATTAAAAAGATCCCACAGCTGTTCAGCTATTCGATCTGTGATTCTTAATCCCACCCATGACTCACTAACCAATTTGCAATTAAGAGGCGTTATTTTCGATAAATATTTAATCCAATCCCCTCCGAATTTTCTCTCCATTCTACGACATTCAACTATCGCATACCCTATATTTATTGTCGATGTCATAGGGTCTAATACCGGAAATACCTTTCTAATAAATTCATCAAAAAATACTTCATCAGGACTTAAAACTTTTCTAACCCTTTCTTGCGTATCTGAATTACTTGATGTATCAACCCAAAAATCCGGAGCCTCCATTACACCTCTTGCCTTTTCCACGTCATCCGCGTCAACAACGGCTTGTGCAATCGCTTCTTCACTTCCAAAAATTTCAATGTCAGCCCATGCAGCTCTTCCGTTCAAACGCACACTTCTTGGGTATCCTAACCCCGGAACATTAATTGAAAATACGCCATCGCTATAAAGCAAATCGCATATAACGCCTTCTCGCGGCACGCCTCTGCCTTTAAAAACAACTTTAACCTTTAATTCGGGATTTAAAGTATAAGCCCTTGCAAGCATTAATTCGTTCACAGCTCCAAGACTATCTTGTCCTGAATTTTTAGCGTCCGATCTATTCATTTCAACTTATCGTGTTAAGTAGTGACTAATATACTAACAGATTTTTTTGGTAAGTCAAGCTTCTTCGCTCTCCTCGCGCTCTTCATGCAGAGCTGCTGATTCCTCTTCAGTTAATTCGAAAATTAAACGTCTTGTTTTAAGTATAGTCGTTAAAGCTATAATTTTATCCAATTCAAAGCCGGCTAAACCTATAGCAGATGGACAATAATCCCACTGCTTATGAACCGCCGCTTGGAGCATTCTCAAGGCTGTAAATGTTAAAAATTGCGTAAATAACATAAACAAATCATATGCTGAACCGCGCATTAACAAATACAGCTGTACGAGCGCGATCCCGCTCAGCTCTCCAAATGCATCGCTTCCCGTTACTCGGCTCAATTCTTTATATGAATGTTTATGTATAATCGCCCTAATTTCTTTATCCAATGCTTTTGCCCATCCCTTTGCCGATCTTGCCCCTTCTTTGCTATCACTTCCAACATCCGAAGCCATCTGATCACCATCCAATTCAATTATAATCCCACCCCTTCTTGTTATTGATGAATCTGGACTTCCGACTGCAATGTCTTGCATTCTCGCTCTTTTCTTTGCTCCAATTGAAAATCCGGCAATGCCTTGTCCTTTTTCATCTACACCCATTGGATTTGGAATGTTTTCATATTGCAAATTCGCATTATCGCTTACTTCAAGAGTGGATATCCCAGCGATATATAACACCTTCCATAATAAAGATAAATTAACGCCTATCATTGCCTGAACCTCTTCCGGTATTTTTGTAATTTCCAATTTACCTAAATAAAACCCTGGAACCAACAATCTGTCGCACTCTATAGCCGCAAGCGCTTCTTGCTCTGTGCTGCTCAATGAGTATGTTCCAATCAACTCCTTTCCGTTTATATAATCTAACGGCGCTATTATTGGGCCTCTCTGTTTGGCTAAATTTTCCATGTTTTTATTATGCGTGGGTGCTATATTAACATATTTTTGATTTATTGTTTATATACGTTATAATTTCCTCGAATTTACTCAATCTTTCCATGCAACTTTTCCACGAACGATTCAATTTACCCGCACCAAAACTGACAAATCCGCTTGATCGCCAAAAGTTGCGACTGAGTTTTCGAAATGAACGCCATCTGCATAAAAGAAAATGTGATTTGACCGGAAAAGATATTATTAGTACTTATCCTGCCGACACGCTGTTTCCGGTTTATCAAAAAGAGGCTTGGTGGAGCGATGCGTGGGATCCGCTCGCCTTTGGCATGGATTTTGATTTTAAAAAAACTTTTACGGAAAACTTTAAAATCTTGCAGGATAAGACGCCGAGAATGGCTTTAAATGCGCAAAATGTAACAAATAGCGATTATGCGAATTATTGTTGCGACGCGAAAAATTGTTACATTGTTTATGGCTCAATCGTTGTTGAAGACTGCTATTATGGCTCGCCTTATTACTCCAAAGATTGCGTTGATAATACGATTTTGAGGCATTCGGAACTTTGTTATGAATGCATTGATAGTGAAAAATTATACAATTGCGACTGGCTTCAAGACTCTGAGAATTGCCGCGACTGCAAATATGGATATGATCTCAAAAACTGCCATGATTGCGTTTTCTGCGTTGGAATAAGGGGCGCTTCTTATCACATTTTTAATAAGCCTTATTCAAAAGAAGAATACCTCGTGCGAATAAAAAATATGGATTTAAAGAAGCCTTCTTCGCTTGATTTTAATAATTTTGAAATGCTAAAAATGCGTATGCCAAGGCAGTTTATGATTGGCGCGCATAATGAAAATGTTATTGGGAATTATCTTTTCCATTGCAAAAATGTTTTTGAATCTTTTAATGCGGAAAGATGTGAAGATTGCGCTTATTTGGGCCAAGTTATGGATTGCAAAGATTGTCAGGACGTCAATTATATGGAAAATTCCGAGCTCTGCTACGACTCTTTTGGCTTCTATAATAACTACATGGTTTGGTTCTGCAATACTGCCGGAAATGGTAAGTTTATGCAGTACTGCGAGTTTTGTGCAAATTCAAAATATCTTTTTGGATGCATCTCTGTAAAAAATAATGAATATTGCATTTTTAATAAAAAATATAGCCAATTGGAGTTTGAAAAGTTACAAGCAAAAATCATCGACCACATGAAAGAAACCGGCGAATATGGCAATTATCTTGATAAAAGTTTGGCTCTTTTTAAGTACGAGGATACTGCGGCGAATGACTACTTTTAAAAATATGTTGCGTGACGATTACCGCCGTGCTAATATTTTTCCGCTACGCCGCCTTAGCTCAGCTGGTAGAGCAACTGTTTTGTAAACAGTAGGTCTTCGGTTCGAATCCGAAAGGCGGCTCCATTTGACATTTTTTTATACTTGTGTTTTAATTGACTCCTTTAATTATTCTTATGGGAGTTTATTCGTCTTATCTAAACTCAAATCAGGCCTATATTGAAAAATGGGATCAAGGCATCGAAGAGGTGCAACTAGACACCCCGACTCCATGCAGTATTAATGGCATAGTCCAAATTCCAACTCTCGCTCAAGAAGGAGGAATGATTGACACTTTATCGCTTATTGAAGGATCTGATTTTAATCCAGATCATCATGAAGTTATAGTTTTGATAAATAATAGTGTCGCGGAAGATATAGCTCATATGGTTGAAGGTATAATAAATTTCGCAAGAAGAAGTCCTGGATTCCCGTTAAAATGTTATGTCGCAAGCGACCCGAAATTATTTGATAATTTAAGTCAAGCAAGAGCTGCTTTAGACGTTCTGTCTGTAAGGACTTTGCGCGATGATTCAGATGAGACTCTTAATGACACATTTTTTTTTCACACAAGATTCAGATGCAAAAGGTCTTGCGCCTGATTATTTTCATCAAATGGAATCATATCTAGCAAATCCCGACGTGCATATGGTTGGCGGAGACGTAAGGGTTCATACGAAAAATCCCATCGTCGCCTTATTACATGCCGTCGATAGAGAGACTTACAGGCGATTGCTAGTTACAAGCCATTGTAAACCGAAAACATACGGAGGAAATGTTGCGCTTAGAGCATCTACGCTTTTCCGTTTTGGAGGACACAATCTCGGTTATAAAAGAAAAGCCAATAATGCATTAAGAGAGGCTTTATTAAATACTTTAGGCAAAAAATCTGTTGTATATGGCGAAAACGCATACATAAGCACCAATGATAGAAGGGAATGTGCGTGTGTAGATGAAGGTATCCCGTATGTATACAAAAATCAACGTTGTTGGGCCGCTAACGACTTTACATACGATCGAACAACAACCGATACAACATCCGCTACCGGTGATTTAACGCTCCAACAAAGACTTCCTATGATTGAATTTCAACTCGGCGAAATGCTTTTTAAAAACGTATGTACGTACTTATCCTTTGATGCAAGATTTGATTTTCAAAATTTTAAAGAAATATCAAAAGATGAGCTCATAGCAAATGCGCGTGAAAATGACGCTTTGCATACCGCTATACTTGAAATGATAGGTCTGTTCAAAAATATATGCGAACAATTTGGCACCTCGATAATGGTGAATGACCGCCTTGAAGTTACGATGAGACGAATAAGTCCGGCGATACAAGTTGCACCTATTTATGAAATGTGTACTTAATACGGCTAATGGTGTATTTGTTTTAATTTTCTGCTATCATTGCGTCCGAAACATTCACCCTCACCAATGAACAACTTTAGAAACTTTTTGAAATACGCATCCTTCCCAATCGGGCTATTTATAGCTATGGGGGTGTTTTTGCTTTTATATCAATTCTTTGGATTGCCAACCTTTGCGGAGATAATTGATTATGCGCAAAATGCTTACAATGAACATGGTTATTATGTGATTATCATAGCTTCTTTAATGGAAGGGCTTTTGGTTGTAAACTGGTATTTCCCGGGATCAATCGTAATCATCATGGGAACAACTTTTGCAATAACCGGACATCAAAATGTGCCTTTAACGGTCGCTTTAATTACGCTTTGCTTTTTCCTAACTTCAATTTTAAATTTCCTTCTTTTAAAATTCGGACTAAAATCCGAGATAGAAAGAATGAAACAAAGATTGGAAAAATATGGTCCAAAGATCATATTAATAAGCTATTTTCATCCTCATGTCGGTTCGCTTACCGCAACCAGCGCGGGAATTTTACATTTAAAAACCCGGACGTTTTTAATTTATTCTTTGCTGGCTTTTTTAATTTGGAACAGCTTTTGGACTTTGATGATTTACCTTGTTGGTCCGCAAATACTCAAAATCACCAATTTCAAAAACCTAATGATAATAATCGCCGTATGGATAATTGTTATGGGGATTATTTTTTATAGAAAATCAAAAAAGAAAAAAGCTTTAGCGGAAGCTGTGCCGATTCCTTAAAAAGTTAATTCCGACGGGTGGCTCCGGAATTAAAAAAGCACCTGCCTCTTAAACGTCTTTTTAATTTTTGCTATTTTTTCTTTTAACGCCGGGATATCTTCCCTTATCGCCTCCCAAAGAATTTCGCTATCTATGCCAAAATATTCGTGTGTCACTTTATTTCTCATGCCTATTATCTGCTTCCATGGAATTTCTTTATGGCTTTCTTTTAGCTTACTTGGCGCATTTTTTGCCGCTTCGCCTATTATTTCCAGGTTTCTCACGACGGCATCTATTATCATTTCATCTTTTTTAAATTTCGCAAAATTACATCCTTTCGTATATTTTAAAATCTTATTGCAAGAGCAATAAATATCATTTACATACAAAAATATGTCTCTTTTAGGCATATACAAGCTCCTTAAGAACTTCTTTTTTTATTGTCGACTTGATGGCTTTTTTTGTCGTCAAATCAACTTTTGCGCCCAATATTTTGGAAAGGCAATTTTCAAGCTCCATAAATGCGAAAAGACTTATCGGCTGATCAAATTCAACCATAACGTCAATATCACTATTTTTATTATTATCCCCCCTCGCAACAGATCCAAAAATAGCTATTCTCTTAACTCCAAATTTGCACTTAAGAGTGGCTAGATTTTCATTGATTAAGTCTATATGTATTTTTAAGCTTTTTGTCATTGCAATAACATTGTAGCACGATCTTTTGGATGGTTTAAATGAATGTTATATGAATCCGAAAAGCGGCTCTAGAATTACACCGGCAACTCTTTCATCACAGTCCTAAAATCAAAAGTCAAAGGTGTTCCGCTATCTATGCTTTCATGAGCCCTTCTTTCCGATAGCCTTATTCTTCCCGACATATCATCACAATCAATCACTTCCACCACCATTTCATCTCCTTCGTTTACTCCAACCATTTCACGATCGTCCAGATGACTTTTGTCTAACTGGCTAATGTGAACAAGCCCTTCCATCATATGATCTGACGTTACTAACCCGCCCCTCCCACCTATTGCTTGAGGCTTAATACCAATAAAGACTCCAAAATCCATCACTTTTGTTACAACTCCACGATAAATCTCGCCCGCTTTTGGCTTTTCAAATAAAAAATCTGCCAATTTATCCATCGCAGCCCGACGCTCTTCAAACCCCGATACAACCAATGGAAAATCCGCGTTCATACTCACAACCGCCTGGCTATATGGCGTAAATTTAAATCCGCTAGACCCTTCGCCAGAACCTTCCATTACCTTTATCCTTTCTGCTAATTCAGGCCTTAAGCTGATTATAAAATACAATCTTCTAAATAATTCTTCCGTGACAGGTCCCCTGATATATATAGGCCTATTGTCCCTTATTGGCGCATACAAAAACCCTTTCCACGTCATCACCATCTGTTGTCCAACCCCTTTGCCTTTTGGAAAATCCCTTTGAATAGCCCTTACCCCTTCCGCGTCTACAAAGTCCGGAAACACAAAAAATCCAGGATTGTGATGCCTTTGCTCTTCACGTACTTCATCAGCTCTACTAGGCCCAATCGCAAGATCTTTTAAAGAATCCGGTGACCTCAAAGATTCAAAAAGTATTGCTGTTCCTTCATGCCTTTCTCCCCCATATTGTCTGAATACGGCTGCGATTTCACCTCTTGCGGCAAAAATAAATTCTCGACATAGTGAGCTGGTTGCAAGTTTTAAAATCCTCGCTTTATATGCAAAAAGCGCTGTATTTGTTCTTTCTGGAGAATCTCCTTCTCGTGGTATAAATTGCAAACTCCTATCTAAAGATGTCATATATTAAATTTGTTATTAAGAGAATTTTTTACCAATTTTTGCGCTTAAAGTCAACCAAAAAGCGCTTTATATTTATCCGCTATTGACTCGCTTTAAGTTATGGTAGAATTGATATAGTTTAAACAAGAAATTATTGGTTGATCCAATACAAACAGATCAGTTTAACCTCCTCAACCGGTTCAACGATTATTTTGTGACGCACGAAGAATCCGCAAAATATAAATCGTTGCTTGATGAAATGAGCGAGCCGGTTATTATTGAAGATAAAAACTTCGATATTATTTATGCGAATCCGGGTTTTACAAAGCTTGTCTGCTCAAAACCCGCAGAATGTATTGGCAGAAGTGTTTTTGATTTTTTCAATGAAAGCAATAAAAAGCATTACATAAAAGAAGTTGAAAAAGGCTTGCGTGGTGATACTCCGGAGCGTCCAATTGAAGTCAATTCCAAGTCCGGGAACATGGTTCCCGTTCTTATTGGAGCCACGAAAGTCTTTAATGATTGCCGAATGATTACAATGACAGATATAAGCAAAATCGGCTCTCTTCATAAAAAATATAAAGAAGAATCGGAAAAATATTTCAGCCTACTTCAGGATTCTTATCGCGAAACCGGAACTGTAAAAAGGAAATTAGATTATCTTAATGATCTGATAAATTTTATGGCCGTTGATATGCCGGATGATGATTTAAATACGCTGATTGCAAATTCCGTTAGCGCGTTTATGAAGGCTGATGCGTGCGTTATTCGCCTATATGACACCGATAGAAATAAATTTTTCGTTAAATATACAATGGGCGCAGGGCCTGAGTGGAATAATAAAAAACCTCTGGCGTATAAAGGAAGTCTTGTTGAAAAAGCCATAAAAGAAGGCGGAATTTTGATCGTTGAAGATATACAAAAAGAAAATATTTATTCATCGCCTGATCTTGCTCGAAAAAATGGATTTGTCTCGGTTGTTATTGTGCCGCTCGGCGTAAAAGGCCATTTGGCCGGATATGTTTCCTCTTATTTTAAAGACAAAAGTAAGCTGAAAAATCTCGATACGGAATTTCTCCTGATGTATCTGAAGCAAGCGGCTATTGCCTTACAATAATCAATTATCGATTATTAAAGTTGAGAACATGTTGTAGCCTTTTAAAACGACTGGCTCTTGCAATTTTGGATATAAATCCGCAATTTTTAATGCTTTTTCCGCGAACATTTTTTTCGTAAATTTCGTTTGGATCAAGCCGGGTTGGCGCTGAACTGTAAGCCTGTAAGTCGCGGCAGGCGTGAAATCCAATTTAAAAGGAAGTTTGTATCTCAAGACTGCTTTTTTTGTTTGTCCGGGATGCGTTTCCATAATGAAAGAGAAATAATCTTTATCCAAATCCGCATCGTATAATTTCTTAACATCTTTTATGCCAATACCAAGATTTTCATCTTTTAAAATCACGCCTTTTGGAACATAAACTCTAAAAATCGCTTTATTTTTACTGCGACCAAAAATATCCATAACCCAATTTGGTACGTTTCTATAGCCAAAATTCGCAAGTGTTTGTTTTATTTCGCCTTCTTTTTGCCTGCTAAAATTATCAAAACGCTCAATTAAAACTTCGTCATTTATTTCGCCGTCAGAATTAATATAAGTCGTGTGAGTAACGCTCTGCTCAATGTGCGCATCCGATTTATTTCCGCCGATTGAAACAGAAACCACGTTAAAATAATCTTCATTTTCTCGCGTTTTTATTATTTCACCATTCATGCCGATGAGCCTAAAAAGGCTTTGTATATCCGTGTTATCTGAATATCCGAGAATGTTGTTTTTAACAATTTCACTCATGATGATTCCGAGCATTTTTTTCTTATCTTTCACGTTGAAAATTGCACTTTTAAATTCTTCGACAAAGTCTTTTAAAATCTTTTTTGGAGTGAATGCGCCCATTAATTTTGATTCGATTATGTATGAAAGAACGGTTTGGTAATTATCTTTATTTAAGGCTTTATTAAGCCCCGGAACCCAAACTTCGCCTGTTAATTCAAGAATGTTTTTTAACAGGCTTTGATTGATTGCGACAACCGTATCAACCTTTATACCTGTCTCTTTTTCGTAAAACCAAATCGCTTTTTTTGCTGAAATTTTGAAATCCGGTGAATAGTTTGAATCCCTAAAAAACCACTTGTCTGTGAGCTTTTTAATCTCCGCAGGCGGCTCAACAATTTCTTTAAATCCGCGATCAATATCGTAAACGTCCTGAAATTTAAAATTGATTTTTCCATTTTGAATTTCCGTAAAAAGAACACTACCAATAAATCCACCCGTAGGCCTTGATTCCGCATCGTTCTGCAACAAAACAAGAATTGTTTGTTTCTGATTTTCACCAAGAATTGCGGATAAACCTTTCACAAATGACGGCGTATCCGGCATTAAATTTTTTATTTTTTTAATTTGCGCGCTAAAAGTATTTATTTTTTCTTCAAATTTCTTAGGTAAAAAAGAGGTTTGTTCAGGGCTTAATGCTTTTTCCGCCAAATCAATGTTCTCAATAAATGAAACGTATTCTGCATTTATTTTTGCGATTCTGTTGCTAATTGGATATGCTTTTGGGCTATCTGAATTCATGTCGATAAAACCAATCCCTATGCTATTTATGCCCTCTATAATATTTAAAAAATTCGTTGCCGCTGATGTTAAATATTTGCCAATTTTTATTGTTTGTATCCCTTCCGCGCCGCTTAAAAACCACAAATCTTGATTGATTTTTTCGGATTCATTTTCCGCTTTTGATATTAGATTTTTTGCAGAATCAAAGTCTGATTTTTCCGCGAATTTGCCCGCTTCAACCATATTTTTATAAATGCCGGTTGAAGATTCTTTTACATGCGAAATGATTTTCATTCCGCGTCCATATGAGTTCAGAGAATTGATTAAAATAATTATTACTATGCCAAAAACTCCGATCCAAACCGCACCGAAATATTTGTGTATTTTCTTTTCCATTATTCAACCAAAATAATGCAATTTGATACGATGCTGTAGTCCTCGTATGTTCTACCAATGCTTACGACTTTTATTGGCGTTAAATAGTCTGAAATCTTTGCCATGAAGTCAGGGAATTTATATAAATTTGCGTAAAAAATTTCGTCTGCGCCACTCAAAACTTTTTCCGGACCGTTTTTAAATTCGTTCGATTCCGCAAACGTATTTTGTCTATCAATGTATGTATCGATAAGTTTTTTTAATGAATCTAAACTTGAAGTTACAAAAAGCATATCATTAACGTTTGCCGTATATATACCCCATTTTGCCTGTTCAAGCTGCACGCCAAATGTTTTCATTCCGCGATGAGTGTCTTCTGAAAAAAGCACATTCCATTGAACTGCGACACTATCTTCGTTCCTTATTGTTCGTCTCATGAATGGGCTTTTTCGTATTGCGACAACCATTGATTTTAATTTATTTTCATCAACTTTTCCCGACTTTATTCCAAACATAATGTCGTTTTTGTCTGAAATCGCAAGCGCATATTCGCCTTTTATAAGCGGATAGACGTCGTTCTCAACCGAGATATCACCAAACGTATCTTTTATTTGGAAAAGAATTAATTCTTTCATGGTTTTTTTAAGATTTGCATTTTCTTGCTCAACCATTGAACTCAAATTATCTATCTGGCTTGTAAGACTTGAACCGCCATAAAACAATTTAATATCTGATGGAAAATATGAAATAAGTTCGGCATCATAGCTTGGACCTTTTTGATATTTATACTTTAGATCTGTCGTCGTCGTGGCTTTTATATGCCCATATTGGACACTTGCGCGAATCCACGTATTTTTAAAAATCGTAATCA
This sequence comes from Candidatus Peregrinibacteria bacterium GW2011_GWF2_38_29, assembly GCA_000992695.1. GTDB lineage: Bacteria > Patescibacteriota > Gracilibacteria > UBA1369 > UBA12463 > UBA12463. Next base: position 31,695 of record LBUS01000012.1, read on the forward strand.
GCGGATCAAAAATCGTAATCAAATATTTATTTTTCACATTCGTATCTTGCGATCCAGAAAATTTTGAAATCAGTTTTGGATTCACATATGTTCTTGAAAAATCAGTTTCATAACCCGAAGCAAGTCTGTTCGAATCCATAATCCCATCTATAAAATCATTCATTGCGTCCTCGGAAATCGCAACAACAACGTATTTTCCAATAAATGTGAATGAAAATGCTTCGCCGGTTTTATATGAATAAACTGTATATTTTTTATATTCATTTTCCGTGAGCGCATCATTTTTATATCTAAGTCCCATGTTTTTGAAAAACTCCAAAGCAAGGTTTTTATCTTTTACTTCAACAAACAAAAGAACGTTTGCCTGATCTTCGTTTTTAGCGCTTCCAATCAATGCAATTCCACCATTCCTACCAATCCATGGAAGAATCGAGCTCTTGAAATTCTCACCTGTAAAATCCTCGGCAACCGCAATCAGATGCTCTTTTCGCATCAATTGATTTGACTTAATCATATCGAAAAAAGCCTGAACTTCTTTATCATTGCCATCGATTTTCATTTCCGTATAAGCAATTGTTTTATCTTCCGGAAGCAAACTGCTAATCGGCACAACCATGCTGACATATTTCCAAATAACAAACCCGGCAAAAACAACCGTAATTATGTTTATCAAAACAATACCGAGCATTGGAATTTTCTTGAAATGCTTTTCTTTATGCGGATGCGCAGGCTTTGCAGGAATTTCCCCTTTGTGTATTTTTTTTGAGGAGGATTTCTTTCCCATGAGATTAGTTTAGCAAATTTTGAGCTTTAAGAATATCTATTTTTCTTTTTTCTTTTCCTCTTCAACGTTCGCTTCGTAGATAAAATTGGACTCGATTTTTTAGCAAAAATCTACCCCCATCCCCTTGAAAGGGGACAATTTTTGCTAAATCTCGTCTCAATTTTATTTCTACTCATCTCAACGTTTCATCGAAAAACAAAAAAAGAAAAACATCCCTATTGAGCTTAAAATATAACCACGTATAGGTTTTTGGATTTTTCGAGATCAAAAAGTGTCACGGAGACCGAACGGGCAAGGTGTTTGCGTTAGCAAACGAGTGAGGTCGAGTGCCAAGCTAAAATTTACACGCAGGGGAAATTTATAGCGTCTTTTTGAGAGCGAAAATTCAAAAGCTTTCAAATGTGTTATAATCTTTTTGCTTAAAAAATAACTATGACGGCAAACGAATTAAGAAGGAAATATATCGAGTTTTTTGTTAAACAATGCGGGCATAAAGAGATTTCATCCGCATCGATAATTCCGGAAAATGATCCAACGGTTTTGTTCACAACCGCCGGAATGCATCCGCTTGTGCCATATCTGATTGGCGAACCGCACCCTGCCGGAAAAAGGCTCACCGACGTGCAAAAATGCGTTCGCACAGACGATATAGATGAGGTTGGCGACATGACTCATTGTACGTTTTTTGAAATGCTCGGAAACTGGTCACTTGGAGATTATTTTAAAAAAGAAGCGATTGAATTCAGTTATAAATTTCTTACTTTGCCTGATGAAAAAGGCGGACTAGGATTTGATATAAAAAATTTAGCGGTCTCGTGCTTTGCAGGAGATAGCGATGCTCCTCGTGATGACGAAGCCGCAAATGCATGGAAATCTTTTGGGATTTCCGAAGAACGAATTGCATTCTTACCAAAGAAAAATAACTGGTGGGGTCCGGCCGGAAAAACCGGTCCGTGCGGCCCTGATACGGAAATGTTTTATTGGACCGGTGAAGGAGTAGCGCCAAAAAAGTTCGATCCTGATGACGCAAATTGGGTTGAGATTTGGAATGACGTTTTCATGCAATACAACAAAACCGCGGAAGGAAAATACGAGCCTTTGAAACAAACAAATGTTGATACAGGTATGGGCCTTGAAAGAACTTTTGCAATTTTGCAGGGCAAGAAATCGTGTTTTGAAACAGAGCTTTTCGCTGATGCTTTAAATTTAATAAAACGATTATCGAACAAATCTGATGATATATCTGAACTTGAAATCGAACATAGAGAGCGAATTATCGCAGATCATTTGCGAGCTGTAACATTTATCATGGGTGATGATTTAGGTGTAGTCCCTTCAAATGTCGATCAAGGCTATATCGTACGTAGATTGATTAGAAGAGCCATGATGAGTGGACGATTTTTAGGTATCAAAGAAAATTTTACAGACAAGATTGCGCAAATTTATATAAATATTTACAAAGATACTTATCCCGAATTGGAAAGAAATAGTAATCGTATTTTAGGTGAATTAAAAAAAGAAGAAGATAAATTTAGGAAATTATTAGAGAAAGGATTAATAGAAATAGATAAAATGATTGAAAAATGGAAGCAAGAGCCTCGTATGGCACACGGCATTGATCCTAATATAGATCTTCCTCCTTCGAAAGCCTATGTAAACGCTCTTAACCCAAAATGGGCTTTTGATTTATATCAAACATATGGATGGCCATTAGAATTGATAAATGAGGTATTAGCAAGACATGCGCTTCTTATTGACGAACAAGAATTTAAAAAATTATTTGACGAAGCTTATAAAAAACACCAAGAAATGTCCCGCGCCGGAGCTCTGCAAAAGTTCTCCGGAGGGCTTGCGGATCATAGTGAACAAGTTAACAAATTGCACACCGCGACGCATTTGCTTAATCAAGCTTTAAGGCAAGTTTTGGGCGATCACGTTTATCAAAAAGGCAGCAATATAACCGCGGAAAGATTGCGTTTTGATTTCTCACATCCGCAAAAAGTAACGCCGGAAGAACTCGCAAAAATTGAAGCGATTGTGAATGAACAAATTAAGGCAAATTTGCCGATTAATTGCGATGAAATGGCTGTTGATGAAGCGAAAAGCAAAGGCGCAATCGGCGTTTTTGACGCAAAATATGGCGATAAGGTTAAGGTTTATTTTATGGGCGATTTCAGCAAAGAGATCTGCGGCGGTCCTCATGCAAATAACACCGGTGATTTAAAAAGTTTCAAAATTCTAAAAGAAGAAGCGGTTGCTTCGGGAATAAGAAGAATTAAGGCTGTGATTGGATGAATAAATCACATTTTCAGTATGGATTTTTTGGCTAAAACATGCTATAATATTTAGATATGTTAAAAAATCATCTCGACAAATTCGAGCAAGTTTTAAAAAAAATGGCTGCGCTTAAAAAAATTGAAAATAATAAAAAAGCCGTCAATTTAAAACGTACAAATAAAACTCAAAAATAAAATGGCTAATAACAGCCAAAAACGTGGAGCTGATACTGGCGCAAATAGCGATGTTCAGCGTGATCAAACCGATTTGCAGGCTGCACCTGAAGCGACAGATGAGTCGCGTCATTTAGCCGCATTGTCCACTGGCTTTTCCAGCAGAGTGAATCTTGTGATGGAAGATTCTGATGAGCGCGCAATAATTGAAAGGCTTGAGAGATGCGACAATCTGCCTGACTTCTTCGAAACGATAAAGGATGAAATCAATGCACTCATTGATTCTCCTAGATTCAAAGTTCTCGCTGAAAGCTTTGAAGAATACGGCGAAAACGTAATTCAAGCCATAAAAGTGAGCGATTTTGAACCTTTAGCAATGATTTATAAAGATAGGCTTGATTTGTATCTTGCCGCACTTGAACTCGGAACAATAAAAAATGAAATGATAAAAGAAATAACTGAAAAAGCTCTTGAAGCGCATGGTGAGAGACTTGGAGTCAGCCCTGCTGAAAAAACGTTAATAGTCGGTCTTTTAAAAACAACAACCCCGATTGATAAAGCTTATTTGGATTGGAATAAAAAACTATATCCGGCTTCATTGATGAAAAGATTCAAAAATCGTGGTGGAAAATTTGAAAAATTTTTAGCTGAAAATGAACTTGATGATCCTTATGCTGTTGTTCATGAAGAAAGCGAAGGTGTTTATAAAAATGTTCCTTATGCAATTGCTTTTAAAGAAAATGTTGAGGCGCATGCAGCAGAACTTCAAAATTTAATCGACACACTTGGACAGCATCAAGATAAAGACTTTGGCGGAGGCCTGGACAAACAAAAAATGATTGCTTATTTGGAAGCATATAAAGCTGCTTTATTGTGCGACGAAAGCGTAAAAGATGATGGAGAATGGAAATCGGTTAATATGTGGAAAGAAGTTGATAAGCTTTGGCTCCAATTAAAAGGCCGCATTCAACTTGTACATCAAATTGAATCCGGTTATGCAACTTTTATCGATCCTGCAAAAATAAAAGTTATGCCTGATATCAGGATTATGGTCCAAAATACGACTTTGGAAGAAGATAAAATGATGGGAGAAATGAGCCGTGATAATGCCGTCTCTATGCGTGAAATTGCCGGTGAAGTTTTGAACGAAAGACAAATGAAAAGACTGGAACCTTCTTTAATTGCCATGTCAAAATCCGATGCCTCAATTGCAGCTACAATCGCAGGCGCCGGAGACGCTTTAAGGCTTATGGGATCCGGCCAAGGTGGCGTTAGATATGATGATATCCAAGATTCATATGGCGCAAAATCTTATTGTTTTTCCAAAGAAACCTTTGAAAGAGAAGAATTGAGCGCTGCTGTTGCAAAAAAGATTTTTGGAGATTCCATGGATTTTTTGAAAGATAAAACTTCAAAAGGGCAATACATTGTTCAAGGTCTTGGCGGACATGAAGTTGGACACTCTTTCATGGGAACGGTAAAAGATTTTGAAGAAGTAAAATCTTCTTGGGTTGCAATTTTAGCCTTAAAACAGCGAAATATTTCACCTCGCATTATGAATGAGATGATGGTCGGTCACGCTCGAACCTGTTTGCGATATTTGGATATTCCTGATAAATCTGATGATTATGCCGTTGAAGGAATCGTGAATGTAAAAATATTTTTGCGCACCGGTTTGATTGCAAAAAGCCCTGATGGTAAATGGGTTTTTAATTATGAAAAAATTGATGAAACTTATGATGCGATACGCGCTGAATTTTTGAAATTAATCCAATATCATATGACCCCGAAATTGGCTTCCGAATACAAAGAATGGAGAAAATCGCTTGCTGATGCATCAGGTGAATTTGCCGCAGAATTAAAAGAATTATCAGACTTAGCAGTGGAAGGTGAAAAAGAATATTTGGAAAATATAAAATAGCTTAGTTGCAAAATAAACTTAAATGCGCCCGACCGCTTTCCCCTCCAAAATCCACTCATACGCTTTTGTGATTTTAATCGGCACGATTTGCCCAACTAGAGATTTTTTTGATTTGAATTGCACGATTTTGAAGTGCTCGCTTTTGCCTGTGTTAAAGCCTTTTTTGAAAGATTCTACAAGAACGCCGACTGTTTTTCCAACAAAAGTTTTGTTTCTTGCGAATGCAATTTCGCGAAGCAAATCATTCAATTTATGAAATCTGCGAGCCTTTTCTTTGGCCGGCACATCGTCTTTTAACAGCTTTTCAGAAACCGTCCCGGGACGCGGAGAATATTTCGCGATGTAACACATTTCCCACTTTATTTTTTTGAATAATTTATATGTATTCATAAACTGCTTTTCGGTTTCGCCGCAAAATCCAACGATAATATCCGTTGTGATCGAACAGTTCGGAACGCGCTTTCTGATGCGCTTAATTATGTCCGTGTAATGCTCGGCGGTATATTTGCGATTCATTCTTTTTAAAGTTTCATTATCGCCGGATTGGATCGGAAGGTGAATGTATGGCATAACTGTTTTTAATTTGCCCATAGCGTCAATAAAATCGTCGGTGACATCGAGCGGATATGGAGATGTAAAACGAACGCGCTGCAAACCTTTTGAATGGAATTTGTCTATTTCCTGAAGAAGGCGGGTGAATGGGGATGCGGGGACGGAGGCAGTTTTTGATGTATTTTTTTGCGCGAATTCTTTTGTCTTTTTATCCGCCGCACTAAGTCCATATGAATTAACTGTTTGTCCAACAAGTGTGATTTCTTTATAACCTTTTTCGACGAGACTTTTCACTTCCGCAAGAATATCTTTCATCGGGCGAGAATGCTCGCGACCGCGCGCATAAGGCACAATACAGTATGAGCAAAATTTATCGCAACCGGTTGAAATCGGAATAAATGCTTGCGCTTTTGATGTGTGTTTTGGATCAATATGAAAATAATTTTGAAGCTCTTGAGGTGCAATTTTTTCGTTTTCTTTGCTAATTTTCGCGTTTTTTATGCCAAGAATTTCCGGAAGTTTTGCAATTTCCTCAATGCGAACCGTAAAATCTATAGACGCAATTCTCTTTAAAAGTTTATCAACTTTTTCGCCGTTTTTTTCTTGTTTGCGAGTTGATGTTTTTCGCACCATACAGCCTGTTAGGCCAACTTTGAAATTCTTATTTTTTTGATGCATCAAATCATATTGAAGCGCAAAACCAAAAATACGATCCTCCGCATGCTGGCGAACAGAGCACGAATTCATAATTATTAAATCCGCTTTTTTTGGATCCTGCGTTTCGGTATAGCCCAAGCGCTCGAGAACGCTCTTTAAACGCTCCGAATCCGAATAGTTCATCTGACAGCCAAATGTACGAACAAGAAATTTCATAATATGTACGAATATAATAGTGATTCTTTTGACATTGGCAACAATTTTAGTAAAATTCCCCTTATGGGACTTGAAACTAATTATTTTTTGGAATTAATCGCTGCTAAAGCTGGACTTGATCCATCGACCATAAAACCTCCGTATGCCGATGGACAGTATCCAAATGACGACGGCACAACAACCTTGACGTTAAATTATTTTGTAGGCGACGAATTGAAACAAGCCTCCGTTACAGTTACCGATGAAGAGCTTGGTATTAAGCCGTAGCTGTTTTTATATTTAAAAACCCCGACTTTATAGGTCGGGGGCGAACCCCCTTGTGAGAGGCCGGTAAGTAGAAGTGGACGAAGCCAAGCTTCTAAACTTACATATATATTATACTATAAAACATGGAGGAAGTAAAGCCCGTGGAGATGAGGCAATTTTCATGTATAATAATTATATGAAAAATGAAACTAAAAAATTATATCGTTCCAAGTCTGATCGCGTGCTTTTTGGCATCTGCGGCGGAATTGCGAAATATTTTAACATCGATGCAACCGTTATCAGAATCCTGTTTTTGCTCCTTGCTTTGAGTGGAATCGGAATTCTATTTTATATCGCTTTGGCGCTTATTATTCCCGAAGATCCAACTGAACAAGTCGAAGGCGATCGCGAACATGCGGCAAAAAAATTCATTGAAAATATCGGCCATAATGCGCAAAAAATCGCGCATGAATTAAAGCACGGAAAAAATTGGTGGAGCGATTCGAAAAACGTTCTTGGAATTATTGTCTTGGTTATCGGCGTTATTCTTTTGGCGCAAGTGTTTTTCCCGATTATCTTCATGCCTTTACATATGCTGCTCCCGATCGTTGTGATTGGAATTGGGTTGTATTTTTTGGTGAGGAAAAAGTAGAAACGCCTTGCGTATATCGCAAAATTTTACTATAATGAGCTACACTAACTTTTATAAATGAAAAGAATCTTTACTACAAAAGTGATTTGTTACAAAAAAAATGACAAGTTCATTGCAGTTGCTTTGGATTTTGATTTATTAGATGAGGGCGACTGCATGGTCAAAGCTTTATCAAATCTGCATGAAAATATAATCAGCTATTTAAAAATGTGCGTAAAAGAACATGAAAGTGATAAAAATATTTACAGAAAAGCTCCGAAAAAATACTATGATATATGCGATCTTTTCGTTGAATTGCAGAAAAAGCATGAAGAAAAAAATGAGAATAAATTTTTAGGCAACTTATCTTTTAATAGCGAACACTTTGACAAACACGCCTGCTGTAAGTCATAAAGAGGCCACCAAAGTCGCAGAGACCTTGGGTTTTATTAAAAAGTCGCATGAGGGAAGTCACATGCAGTTTAAGCATCCAACAACCGGTAAGAAAGTTACAATTCCATTATACAAAGAAACATATGGTCCGGATCTTTTTAGTTTTATTTGTCGACAAATGGGAATAACTAAAAAAGAGTTTTTTAAATATTTAAAACGTTAGATTTTCAGTTTATTTTCTATCTTTGTTCGTCAACATTCTTACATTGCGCGTGCAATAGAGTTTTGCTGGCCTCGTTCAAAAATAATTCTCGCGTTCGCTCGCCTAATTTTTGATTCGGCCTCCTGCGCTACGCAATCGCTAAATACGCGACTGCTTCGCTCCGGACCGCAAAACTCGCTATTATTTGGTGGTCCCAGCAAGAATTGAACCTGCATCCTCGCCTTAGGAGTGCGATGTTCTATCCGTTGAACTATGGGACCATGCCGAAGACAAATTTCTAAGTGCACTAATTGACCTAATTTCTACTAAATTTTTAGCGTCTCCTAAGCGCTAAAAGTGCGACAATCGATTTAACTTTATACTGTTGGTTTTAATATAACAAAATCCGTGTGATCTTGTGGAAGCTGAGACTTTGATGCAATCGAGTATTTTTCAAGCTCAAGCGGATTTTTGACACCTTCCTCTTTCAAGAAATTCGCAATTGGATCAACGTCCAAGGTTTCGCCATCAAATTTATAAAGCATCGGAATAACAACATTTGGCTCAATTTCTTCAATAACTTCGTGTGCTTTTTTGGCGTCCATTGCATATTTTCCACCGACCGGAACAAAAAGAACGTGAATATTTTGCAAATGCTCCATCATATCGTCCGTTAATTTGTGTCCAAGATATCCAAGATGGCAAAATCGAACTCCTTCAAGCTCAAATACAGAAACATTGACTGAATTTTTTGGTGCACCTTTGTCTTCTTCGCTTTTTGGAATATCCCATGCTTCAATTGTAAAAATCGGAATTCCTTTAACGTCATATTCGCCCGGCCAATCAATTATTTTTGGCTCGCCTTCAACGTCTTCATATTTACCGTCTTTTGATGGCTTGCTAACAAGCACGACATCTCCTTTTAGCTTTGGCGCCTTAAATCCATCTGCGATTATTGGGTCTAAAACAACGGTTCCGTCTTTGCTTTTGACTGTAAAACACGTTCGAGAGTGCCATGTAATATCCATAAGGTATTTTGTTAAATTTTCATTTTATGCGCCATGATAATACTTAAAATCAGCCAAAAAGTCTAGAGATTCGATCCTTGCGAAAAGTGACACAAAAAGGTAAAGTTAAGCTATAAATTTTACCCATTTTTATATGTCAAAAATCAAAAAGGTGCAAGCGTTTGAAATTCTTGATTCTCGCGGAAATCCAACCGTTTTAGTTGAACTCGAAACTGAAAAATCTCACGGGAAAGCAATGGTGCCGAGTGGAGCTTCCACAGGCGCGCATGAAGCTGTCGAGCTTCGTGACGGCGATAAATCGAGATATTCCGGCAAAGGCGTTTTAAAAGCGGTTGAAAATGTAAATGTAATTATCGATGCGGCTGTAAAAGGATTTGAATCATCTGATCAAAAAGGCCTTGATGAATTGATGATTAAACTCGATGGAACTGAAAATAAAGGCAAGCTTGGCGCAAATGCGATTCTTGGCGTTTCCATGGCCGCAGCCCATGCATCTGCGCATGAAAATGGCGTTGAGTTATTTCAATATCTTGGAAGTGGAAATACACTTCCGGCACCAATGATGAATATTTTGAATGGTGGAAAACATGCCGATAGCGGACTTGAAATTCAGGAATTTATGATTATGCCACTTGGCGCGCCAAATTTTTCTGAAGCGATTCGAATGGGATCTGAGGTTTTTCATGTTCTCAAAAAGCTGCTGAGCGATAAAGGATTTTCGGTCGGCGTTGGCGATGAAGGCGGTTTTGCGCCTAAATTAAACACGAATGAAGATGCTCTGGACTATATCGTAAAAGCGATTGAAGCGGCGGGATATAAGCCCGGACAAGATATTTATATCGCAATGGACCCGGCTTCTTCGGAATTTTACGATGCGACTTCCAAGAAATATAAATTAAAAGTTGCCGGACAGGCTCGTGAACTTTCAAATTTTGAACTTTCCGATTTTTACGGTGAACTTATTTCCAAATATCCAATCGTTTCGATTGAAGACGGTTTTGCGGAAGATGATTTTGAAGGATTTATAAATTTCACCGCAAAATTTGGCGATAAAATTCAAATTGTCGGCGATGACTTGTTTGTCACGAATATTAAGCGCTTGCAAACCGGCATAGACCAAAAAATGGCGAATGCAATTTTGATTAAATTGAATCAAATTGGGACCGTGACAGAAACCATTAGCGCAATAAAAATGGCTCAAGACGTAGGTTGGAGAAATGTCATTTCACATAGAAGCGGCGAAACGGAAGATTCAACAATCGCGGATTTGGCGGTTGCTTTGAACGCAGGACAAATTAAAACCGGATCACTCTGTAGAAGCGAAAGGGTTGCAAAATATAACAGACTTATGCGCATTGAAAAAATGCTTGGAAATAACGGAAATTATTTTAGTAAAAAGATTTTGAAATAATAAAAATTCGCATATGAAAATTGACGCGCAAAAAATTGCACAGGCGGCAAAAACGGCTTCAAAAAGCGCCGGATTAATGTCGACTAGTCAAAAAAATAAAGCACTTTTGGCGATTGCAAAATTCATAAAAAAATATGAAAAAGAAATTCTAAAAGAAAATGCGAAAGACGTTTTGACGACGGAAAAAGCCGGACTTGGTCCAATGGTTGATCGCGTGCTTTTAAATAAAGAAAGAGTAAATGGAATTTGCAATGATATTAAGAATGTCGTTTCACTTCCTGATCCTGTTGGGAAAATTTTGAGCGAACGAAAGCAACCAAGCGGACTAAAAATTCAACAAGTTTCCGTACCATTTGGTGTCATTTTGATGATTTATGAATCGCGCCCAAACGTTACTGTTGATGCCGCAACTTTGGCTTTAAAAAGCGGAAATACGGTTATATTAAAAGGCGGAAAAGAAGCAATAAATTCAAATCGCGTGATTATAAAAGCAATAAAAGCGGCATTAAAATCCGTTGGCGTAAATGAAAATATTATTCAGTTTGTGGATTCAGTTGAAAAAGATTCTATTGCGGATTTCCTCAAGATGAAAAACTTAATCGACGTCGTGATCCCTCGCGGCGGAAAAGGTTTGATTAATTTTGTAGTTGAAAATTCAAGCATTCCTGCGATAAACACCGGTGCGTCCGTCGTGCATACTTATGTTGATAAAAAGTTTGATTTAAAAATTGCCGTACCGATTATCGTTAATGCAAAAACGCGCAGAGTTTCAATTTGCAATACGCTTGACACGTTACTTATCCATAAAGATTCCGCAAAAACATTACTTCCAATTTTGGCTAAAGAACTTGCAAAGCACGATGTTGAGATCCGTGCGGATGAAAGAGCATATAAAATTTTAAATAAAAAATATCAAAAATTAAAGAGCGCTAATGCTCTAGATTTTGATACGGAATTTTTGGATTATATCTTGGCGATTAAAATTGTTGATAGTCTTGATGAAGCGCTTACTCACATTGAAAAACACTCACTCAAACATTCCGAAGCAATAATCACAAGTGATAAAAAATCCGCGGAAAGATTTTTAAATGAAGTTGATGCGGCATGCGTTTATGTTAATACTGCGACGCAATTTACAGATGGTGCGCAATTTGGACTTGGCGCGGAAATTGGTATTTCTACACAAAAATTACATGTACGCGGACCGTTTGCGCTTGAAGGGTTAACGACTTATAAATGGAAAATTTATGGCAGTGGACAGTGTAGGAAATAACTCAAAAGTCAAAACTCAAAGCTCAAAACCACAACTTAAAACTCAAAACTTTTAATAAATTAAAAAATGAAAATTGCAATTCTTGGCGGAGGAAATATGGGCGGAGCCTTTGCAAAAGGCATAAGCAAGCAACTTGAAAAATGCGAAGTCGTTGTTAGCGATAAAAATTCTGCAAAATTAAACGAACTAAAAAAGCGCACAAATATAAAAACCGTATCAAATAATGTCGAAGCGATTAAAGGTGCGAATGTCGTTATTTTGGCTGTAAAACCGCAAGACTTCGAACCGTTTTTAGCCGAATTAAAAGGTAAAATTCCGGCTCACGCAATTATTATTTCGATTGCCGCGGGAGTAAAAATCAAAACAATTGAAAAAGGAATTTCTCATAGATGCGTTGCGCGAATTATGCCAAATTTGCTCGCATTGATTGATGAAAGCATGTCGGCTTGGATTGCGCCAAATCTCAATCCAAAGCAAAAAGAAGTTGTAAAAAATATCCTTAAATCAGTTGGGGAAGAAATTGAAATGAAAAACGAAGATGATATAAATAAAGTTACGGCAATGTCCGGAAGTGGCCCCGCTTATGTCTGGTATTTCATGGAAAATATGATAAAGGCGGGCGTGAAATTGGGGCTTAAAGAAGAAGTTGCGCGTAAATTGACCAGTCAAACTTTTGCCGGTGCTTCAGAGATGAGCTTGCTTAGCGCGGAAACTGAAAAAGAATTACGCCTGCGCGTTACTTCTAAAAAAGGGACAACCGAAAAAGCTATAAAAACTTTAGAAAAAGGCAAGTTCGGAAAACTGATTGAGAATGCTATAAAAAATGCATACAATCGCGCAAAAGAACTTGGATGATTTTGGCTTTTATATTGATAAATCCTGTATTAGAATTAATCGCGTCAATAAATAATTTTTATATATGAAAAATTTTATGTTTACGTCGGAATCCGTGACGGAAGGACACCCCGACAAAGTTTGCGACCAAATTTCAGATGAAGTTTTGGATCAGATCATCAAGCAAGATAAATATGCGCGCGTTGCGTGCGAAGTTTTTGCAGGAATGGGATTTATTATGGTTGGTGGAGAAGTCACAACAAACGCATGGGTTGATATCAACAATCTTGCGCGTGAAGTTGTGCGCGACATTGGATATGATAACGCGGAATACGGCTTTGATTGGCATACTCTTGCGGTTTTCAATACTATCCACGGACAATCGCCGGACATTGCGCAAGGTGTTCGAACAACCGGTACGAAAAAACAAGGTGCCGGAGACCAAGGTATGATGACCGGATTTGCAACAAATGAAACTCCGGAATTAATGCCTTATCCAATTATTACAGCGCATAAACTTGCCAAGCAGCTTGCAGAAGTTCGCAAAAGCAAAAAATTAAAATGGCTCAGACCGGATGGGAAAACCCAAGTTACTGTTGAATATAAAAATGGCAAACCTGTTTCAATTCACTCGGTTGTAATTGCGGCGCAACACGATCCTGACGTAACCGACAAAAAGCTTAAAGAAGCCATAATCGAAGAGGTGATCAAACCTGTTTGTGGAAAATTTTTAAGCAAAACCTCAAAATTTTATATTAACAATACGGGACGATTTGTTATTGGCGGACCTGTCGCGGATTGCGGCGTTACTGGTAGAAAAATAGTTGTCGACACGTATGGCGGAATGGGACACATGGGTGGTGGATGTTTCTCCGGAAAAGATCCAACAAAAGTTGATAGATCAGGAGCTTATATGGCTCGCTACATTGCAAAAAATATTGTTGCCGCAGGGCTTGCCGATAAATGCGAAATCCAACTTGCTTATGTTATCGGCGGAACAGAGCCATTAAGTGTAAACATCAATACTTTTGAAACCGGAAAAGTTTCCGAAGAAAAGCTTGTTGCGGGTGTGAAGAGAGTATTTGACTTATCACCGGGCGGAAGCGTTACAATGCTTGATTTGCTTCGACCAATATATCGAAAAACCGCAGCTTACGGCCATTTTGGAAGATCTGAAAAAGAATTTACATGGGAAAAAACAGATAGAATCACAGCGTTGAAAAACGCCGTGAAATGATGAAATTTTAAGTTTTAAATTTTAAAATAAATTATAAAAATGGATAAAGGAGAAGCGTTTGAAGTATGCAGTTTATCGTTTGCCGATCAGGGAAAATTAAATGCTGATTTTGCGCGACAAAACATGGGATCGCTCATGAAAATTAAAGAAAGATTTGCAAAAGAAAGACCTTTGGAAGGCCTTAAAATCGGTATGGCTTTGCATGTTACAAAAGAGACTGCAATGCTTGTTGAAACCTTGCAAGCCGGTGGTGCCAAGATCTTTATAACCGGTTGCAATCCCCTTTCAACGCAAGACGACGTCGCGGCGTATTTGGCTAGGGAAGGCGTGAATGTCTATGCATATAAAGGCGAAACGCGTGAAGATTATTATCGATATTTGGGATATGTCATTGATGGTGAGCCGGATATTACAATTGATGACGGATGCGATTTGGTCAGTGAAATTCATAAAAATCACAAAGAGCTTTTGCCAAAATTGATTGGTGGAACAGAAGAAACTACAACGGGCGTAATAAGACTGCGTGCAATGGAACGTGACAAAGCTCTTAAATATCCCGTTATTGCAGTCAACGATAATAAAACAAAACATTTGGTCGATAATTATTATGGAACAGGGCAATCGACTCTTGATGGAATAATTCGCGCTTCAAATATTTTGTTTGCCGGAAAAACAGTTGTTATTGTCGGATATGGAGATTGTGGAAAAGGCGCAAGCATGCGAGCAAAAGGCCTTGGAGCAAATGTTATTGTTTGCGAAGTTGATCATTTTAAAGGTCTACAAGCTTATTTTGACGGATTCCGTGTTATGAAAATGGAAGATGCTTGCAAGCTTGGCGATATTTTTATAACTGTTACCGGTGATATTCACGTCATTGCAAAAGAACATTTTTCAGAAATGAAAAATGGCGCAATAATGGCTAATTCAGGTCATTTTGATTGCGAAATTGACATTAAAGAACTTGAAAAAGCTGCGACTAAAAAACGCCGAATCAGGCCTTATCTTGATGAATATACTTTGAAGAATGGTCGCGTGATTTACCTCGCGGGCGAAGGAAGGCTTATCAATCTTGCGGCTGCAGAAGGCCATCCAAGCGAAGTCATGGGGCTTAGTTTTTGTGGACAGGCACTTGCGTGTGAATTCCTTGCAAAGAATCGAGGCAAATTAGAAAGCAAAGTTCATACACTGCCTGTTTCAATTGATGATGATATTGCAAAAATCGCACTTACTTCTTTTGATGTTCAAATAGATAAACTTACGGAAGAGCAAATTAAGTATTTGAATTCGTGGGAAGAAGGAACCTGATTATTTAACCTCAAGCTCCCCAACTGCCGTAACTTTGAAATCATATTTTGTTGTTGGTGGAAGCATATCCGGATTTACCAACTGAACAATCAAATATCGATATGATTTTGCAGGGACAACAACGTTCACGTTCAATTTGAATTCAAGTGAGCCGTTTTGTTCTGTTTGGCCAATTACGGAAAGATAATCTTCTGAATTTGCTTCTGAAATAATAAGCTTATAATCAGCGCCTTTTGCATAAGCTCCACCATCTTCCAATTTCAAAGAAGAGAATGAAACCGGCAAGCCGTTTGCGTTCGTAATTTTGACCCTTCCGACTTCTTGAGGCGCCGGAGTGGCACTTTCTATCGTTACAGATGAAACGGTGCTTCCTGAGCTAAATAAAAGGCCTTTAAGAAGTCCTTTTTCTCCAGCCATGACAAGCCCTGCAATTAATACAACTGCGGCAAACATAGCAATCAAAAATTTCTTACTTTTGTAGTAAGCATAATGCTCGGGATGCTGATGCTCGATCACATGAGTGTGATGATGCGCAACATGATGCGTAGAATGTTCCATTTTTATTTTTGTTATTTGTTTTATTATTAAAATTATACCAGAAATCAGCTCAAAAGTCAAAGCTTGTTTAGTTGCAGAGTTCCAGTCACATTTTTTAAATGGGGTTGCATGGGCTTTAAGAATGAAGTGTAGAGTATCTTTTGAGCCGGAGTTAAGCCTTTC
>LBUS01000013.1 GCA_000992695.1 Candidatus Peregrinibacteria bacterium GW2011_GWF2_38_29
CTGAATATCTTCATTTCTATAACAATGAAAGACCACACATGGCCTTGCAAATGCAAACGCCTATAGAAGTGATGCAAAGGTATTGACTAGAAAACAGTGGAATGGGGACGGAGGTAAAAGCCCACCACGTGGTGGAAATCTATATCGCACAATAAATCAAAAACTCCGTAATAATTTTAAATCACCTTATAAACCAACCCGCCATTTTTTGGAGCCGATAGCGTTTTTATACCAATCGAATCCCCTTTCTTAGCTCGTTTCACGGGTTTCCTATTTATCTGCATTGAATCAACTTTTTGTTGAAAAAAACCGTTATCACACTCAATTTGAATAATCTCTCCATGTCGCAAAACGGCATCCAATTCAATTATTCCAACTTCAATATTTCCCAAATAATCTTCAATCATCCCAATTGGCACAATTCGCACAAGCTTATTTGAATCCTCGGAAAAATCGTCCACCAATGGACTTTCAAAAGAATTTTTCTTAGGCTTTGCGCTCACTTCCCCATATCCATCTGTCGCATCCTCAAGCGAAAAACTCTTCAAATCAGCTCTTCCGCCAATATTACTAAAATCCAACAAAGGCGCTTCAAAAGTTTCAATTTTTTTGACACTCGCAGCCCTCTTCTTTTTCGGTGTGACAGAAACTAAACCATCCGGCCTTCTTTTTGCATGTCTTATCGGATTCTCACGCGAAACATCGCGCGCAAGTTTTTCAAGAAGTCCTTTTTGCTTATAATCATAAGCCGTATTAAGCAACTTGTCCTTAACGCCCCTTGCAATGCCCTTTTTTCGCATAAACGCGGGAACGTTTGGTGAATCCACGTCGTAGTTTGCCATGTGAGAAGGTTATATGGTTTAATTTTAGCGTAAATTTTATAAAAATGGAAAGAATTTGCAAAATAACATGCAAGCCTTTTGAAATAACAGATGCGGATCTGGATTTTTATCGAAAAATGAATGTTCCACCTCCAACGATTTGCCCAAACGAACGCGAACGCCGAAGAATGGCTTGGCGCAACGAAAGATCTTTATATAAAAATATTTCCTCGGAAACAGGAAAAAAAATAATAAGTGTGTTTGATCCGGACGCCGGTTATCACGCATGCGAACTTCCGATTTGGTATTCCGATAAAGTTGATAATGCAAAACATGGCCGCGACTTTGATTTTAATCGACCATTTTTCGAGCAATTTAATGAGCTTTTACATGATGTCACGCTCCCCGCTCTCGCAATGGTAAACACAACCAACACTGATTACGGCCAATACGTTGATAATGCAAAAAATTGCTATCTGATTTTTGCCTCAGACAACTGCGAAGATTGCTATTACGTTGATTACATTTGGGAATGCAAAAACTGCGTTGATTGTTATGGCGCTTTAAAATGCGAACTTTGCTATGAATGTTTGGACTGCAAAAATTCATACAAAACCATTTACTCACAATTTTGCATGCAATGCTCGGACTCAGCCTTCTGTTTTGACTGCAAATCCTGCGAATATTGCTTTGGCTCATCCGGTTTGCGTCACAAAAAATACGTATTTTTCAACGAACAATTAACGCAAGAAGAATATGAAAAACGCATAAAACAAGCCTTTCCACTCACGGAAGAAAAAATAAAAGAATATGCAAAACGCGCATACGAATTATCTTTAAAAATTCCACGAAAATTCGCACAGATTTCAAAATCAGAAAATTCAACCGGCGACTTTCTCACAAACTGCAAAAACTGCGAAGAATGTTATGACTGTTACAACGACGAAGAATGTAAATGGGTTTTTAACGGCCCAAAAAACAACAAATTTTGCTATGACTGCACAGGCGTAAACACCGGCGAATTGATTTACGAATCCGTCGCAAGCGCTGTTGGAAGCTATAATTTAGCATATTGCATCCTCTGCTGGATCAGCAATAATAATTTAAGAAATTGCTATTACTGCTTGAATTCAAAAAATCTTTTCGGCTGTATCGGCTTAAAACGCAACGAATATTGCATTTTGAACAAACAATATACAAAAGAAGAATATGAAAAAATCATGCCGCGCATCATCGAACACATGACAAAAACACAAGAATGGGGCGAATTTTTTCCGATCAAATATTCAACTTTTCCATATAACGACACAATCGCAAACGAATATTATCCGCTTACTGAAACCGAAGCCTTAAAACTCGGCTATAAATGGCGCAAAGAAACCGCACCAAAGCATCTCGAAAACGCCTTAACATGCGCTTCCTGCAAAAAGCCGTTTCAAACAATTCCACAAGAACTCAAATTTTATAAAGCATTAAATCTGCCTACTCCAAGTTTATGCTCAAATTGCCGCTATCATTCCAAATTCTCCAAAAGAAATCCTCACCATCTTTTTGATCGCAAGTGCGATAAATGCAAAACTCCAATCAAAACCGTTTACGCTCCAAATCGCCCGGAAATCATATATTGCAATGAGTGCTATACGGCTTCGCTATACTAAAAATAATTCCAATTTGCGATTCATCATTCACAAGCTATAATTGGGGTAATCTTTACCCAAATTTTTATGCGACAAAAAATTTCAGATGATAGACCACTTCTTATGCGCTATGAAATCCGTGAAATCGTTGATGTTGTGCAAAAGATTCAAGAATTAGACAAAAATTTCAAATTTATAGGTGAAAATATTGGCGATCCTGTCGCAAAAGGCTGGCCGGTTCCTCCATTTTTAAAAGAAATTTTAATTGACGCCATCAAGCAAGAGGGCGACAAAATTTTCGGATACACGCATTCACGCGGATATCCCTTAGCTCGAAAATGGGTCTGCAAATACGCAAAACGCTTCTCCCCTTCCGCAAATTTGGATTATGAATATGTACTTTTTACAAGCGGCCTTGGCGCGGCAATTTCCGCAATTTATGAAATGCTCCCTCATGGAAAGCGCATCTTGCAGCCAACTCCTTCTTATCCAACGCACGCATCAATGGAATCGTTCAACGCAAATCTTGAATCAGTTTCGTATCAATTGAATCCCGATAATGACTGGCAGCCCGATATAGAGGATATGGAAGCCAAAATCAAGGCAGATGAAAACATCGTTGGAATTCTCGCCATCAATCCAAACAACCCAACAGGAGCAGTTTATTCAAAAGAAACTTTGGAAAAAATCGTCGCGCTCGCGGAAAAATACAAACTTTTCATTGTTTCGGATGAAGTTTATTTCCGAATGGTTTATTTTGGAAAACAATTTGAACAAATAACTGAAATCGCAAATAATCGCGTGCCTTTGCTTGTGATGCGCGGTCTTTCAAAAGACGTTCCTTGGCCGGGCGGTAGATGCGGATGGATTGAATTTCACGGCATTGACCTTGATCCGGACTACAAAAAATATTGTGACGCTGTAAAAAAACGCATTCTTCTTGAAGTTTGCTCAACAACAATTCCACAAATGATTTTGGAGCAAATGTATGAACATCCAAAATTTGACGATTGGAATAAAGAATATAACGCGCATCTTGAAGACAATTCGAGATACATCGCCGAAACACTTTCTCGCTCGCCTTATTTAAAAGTAAATCCAACATATGGCGCATTTTATATGATGCCACTTTTTAAAGAAGGTGTTTTAAATGACCGCCAGACCTTGCCAATTGAAAACGAAGAGGCCAAAAAATATGTTGAAGAAATAACATCAAAACCGGGATTAAAACTGGATAAACGCTTTGTGTATTACTTACTCGCCGCAACAGGAATTTGCGTTGTTCCGGCATCCAGCTTTTTCAGCAAACATTATGGCTTCAGATTAACAACTTTGGAACGCGATCCTGCCAAAAGAAACGCAACGTACGAAAAAGTTGTTGAAATGATCCAAAAATACGTGGAATCGGCGAAGTAAAACTTTCACCAAACAAAGCTTATTCTTTTTCCTTTAAAGCGGCTTTTCTGACTTTTGAAACCCTAACTTTTATACTGCCTTTATTAACCCAAACCAAGGCTTCATCAGGCTTTAATTTAAACACTTCAGCATAACGAGAATAATCCGCATCAGCTTCGGAAACAGCAACAAGATCAAGCAACAATTCCACTCTGATCGATAACGTATTTTCTACCTCCAACTTTCAAATCCAATGCTCTTTTAGCAGCAAGTTTGTCAGCAGCTTCATCCGAGGCTTGCGCACCAGCATCAACAGACTGTTTAACAGCGCTATCAACACCCTCGGCTTCTACCGCGCCACCATCTATCACACCGATGCCCTCTTCCACTCTCTTTTTTGACGGCCTACCTCGTCTTTTTGGCGCAGGCTTCACCGACTCAACAACAGCCGCACCATCTGCAATCGCTTCAACCACACCACTCTCTCCATCCACGACCAAAGGCGCAACCCTTTCAGTATCATCAACAGATATTTGACCTTCAAGAACGCCTTTCATAACCTCAAATTCACTTCCGGAAAGCCTTGACTTCATCTCTTCCAAAACAGAACTTTGCATAATTTTTCTTGGATCAAGTTTTCCAGAACCAAGATATCTTGCAAGCTTATAATAACGCCCCTGCCTATATCCACGATTCACATCTGTTTCAATAAGCGTTTCCGCAAACTTTACTTCAGGCATACGCTTTTTCATATCACTTTCCAAAAACGCATCTGCAAAAATACCAACAGAACCACTCTTATTACGACTTGAATAAAGCCTACATCTTGGGTCAACGTACTCACTATCACTACCTTTCCCGGCCAATCCAACAAAAGTCATACCTAAAATTTTTCCGGTATTTTCATCGTACAAAATCGAATACAAACATTTTCTTGAAGAAAAATCTATATCTTCTCTAACAAGACCTCGATCCACCATCTTCATATACGTAGCAAGATTCTCGTCTGACATCTCATGCTTAACAAGAAAATATTCTTTACCGGCTATGACAATCCTATGACAAGGTGGCAGTTTTTTTCGTCTAAATAATTTACCATCTTTCTCAACAATATTGCCTCGCTTATAACTTGCAGGAACAAGTTCATAATAATTGCTTCCATCAAACTCAACTTCATTATCATAGGCAACAGGCTGTCCAAGTGGCAAATTATATGTTCTACCACCAAGGCTTCTAATCCTAATTTTTTCACCAACAAAATCCCTTATTTTTTCAGGCAAAGACGCAATCAAAGCACATCTTTTTCCTTTAATCTCAACTGTTTCAAGTGAAGACAAGTCAAAGTCCGGACGCAAGCCAGAAAGCAAATCAACATCAACATAGTTTTCATCGTCCTTACGATAAATAAGCTTAAAAACACGGCTATAAATACCCTCATCGCCCTTACAATGAAGCGGCCAATCTTCAATTGGAGCCGTACAAAGCTCAGCCATCCCAAGCAAACTCATAAGATCATCCAAAACCCCAGCTCGCGTTCCTGAATTTGCAAAATCCCTTTCTCTGCTACGGACATACCTCATAGCAATATAAGCTCTTTTTCTTTTAGCAATTGTCGCTTCGGCATCAACCGGAGTTTTGCTTGGAATCGAACTGTAATAATGATTATCAACATCAGGCCTTTCATCACCAAACATAAAATTAGAAATAGACCTAATTTCCGGCGCAACTTTAAGTGCAAACGCCTCAAGAACAGCCGCATGGATTGCCTTATACAAAACATAATCGGGCTTTATTCCAAAAATCAAAAGATCGCCATTTTTATCCAAAGCGCACGATAATCTTTTTTCCCCAAATCCCGGAAAATAAAATACAACTTCAACATAACCAATAAAATTGTTTTTCTCTTTTTTTGGCATACCAAGCCTTTCAATTGAATCATCAGACATTCCAAAAGCTTTCAAAAACTTCGCACCAATATCAGAATTATAAAAAGCAATATGGCTTACAAAGCCTTCCTTTGAAAGCACGTTTGCAGGATCAATCCTGGAACGATAACAATAAGCTGGATCCTCAGTATCGCGGTATCTATCAATAGCCTCCTTATAACTCACAATCTGATTGCCATGATCAATATCACGCGTTGGCATACCTTCGATCGTAGATTTCCCAAGATATCTCTGTAAAATTGAAATAATCTCAAGGTTGTTTCTTGTCAAAGCCTCGGATTCACTACCATCAACGCCAAATTCACGCTCATATTGCACAAACCTTCTTTGAAAATCAAACCATTTCGCAGAATCAGTATTAAAAATTTCATCCGTAAATCCATTAAAATCATTCTCGCATATACTATAAATTTCCTCATACATTGCAGACTTAAAAAGCAAATAATACATTCGATTATCGATTCCAATATAAGACAAATCTTCGGCAGGCTGAATAATATTAAAATTTCGATCAAACATCATTTTTATTTTTCTGAATTGCCTTTTCTTCGCATCCACTTCAAAAATCAATTCAGCACAAACGCCGGTTTCATTAACGGAAAAAGAAATTCTTCGCAAACCAATTTTACGCAAAATTTCACTCTTTACGTCAAATTCCTGACCAGCAAGGCCCGAAAGCGCTTCAATATACTTGTTTGGCGAATCAGAACCCGAATCAGAACCACTCAAATAATCATAATACAAGCTCGAAATCGATTCCAACTCTCTTGCTAAAAATATATGTTTTTCAGCCCCGGCTCCAAATATTTTTTCGTAATCAGGCAAATAATCGAACAAAGCACCGGGCGCATTACACACAATATAATTATCCATCCCAAGCCCAGCTCTAAGTTTTTCAAACCTTTCTTGTCCACCATTCTCAAGTAATTCAGGATGTCTTGCAACCAAACCGGAAAGTTCATCAAAAAGCCCCAGCTTAGAACAAACATCAGGCCTACTCATAACAACAAAAGCTTTACCCAACAAATATGCATCATTTTCAAAATCCGGGATTGAACGAACAACCTCAAGAGCATCTTCATATCTACCAAGATTCATAAGCCCAACAATGGCTTTCTTATGTACTTCCAAAAGCACAGGTCCGACTTTTGGATCAGATAAAAGTTCATTTATAGTTCCTCGTAAAAATATAAAATAAGGGTCATCATACGCCATTGGATTTAACGGCTTTCCTGAAAAAAACATGATATGCAAAATAATAACGCCTCTCTCATTTCCGCAAGTAACTTCCTCTGTCGCGTCGTCCCTATTTTCACCACAAAGCTTCCAAGGCTGTGCAAGCTTAAACCCTGAAATATTTCCGCCATTCACTTCAACAAAATCAAAATAATTCGGCAAAATATATTTGCGCCAAATTTCATCTTCCCACTCAGTTCCAACGAATTGCGACAAGCTTTTTGAAATAATCAAAAGCCCCTTCTTAATCAACTTTTCCTTTTCAACGCCATCAACTTTTTCCGCAAGTTTAAAGCATGATTTCATCCCATAATAAGCTGCTCCGCGCAAAACAACGGCACCATCGCGTTCAGCAGTATCGCGCTCAAGATATTCCAATGGCTCTTCATAATGTCCGCAAAGAAAAGACGTTTCAATACACCTTGCAGCACAAGCATTTTGAAACTCACTTGGAATAAAAAGCCCGGCTTCAGTAAGCTTTTTATATAAACCAACAAATTTAGCATGACCAGCCGGAAAACCCTCATGGATAAGGAAATAATCAAAATAAACAGTAAGAAAGAAAACATACTTACCAATCCCGGAATCAGCATTATCGTGATTAACTTTCAAATGCTCAAACGAAGCATCAACGCCATTTTTCGCATTTTTCACAATACGACTAAAAGTCGCTCTACGTTCCGCATTTGGAATCTTTGGAACATTAGCAAAATACTTATACTCAAGCCCAAAAGAAGGAATAAGTCCTCTAAGATTTTCATCAATACAAACCATATTAGATGTAACAACCTCATAATCCGTTTGACTACCTCCTCTCTCGTCCCATTGCGCAGAATTCTTTCCAACATATGGCTTCAAACCTTTTTTCATAGCATCATTAGCGGCCACATAATTACCTTCGCCGTGCAATAAAAGAACATGAATATGACTAACCATATTCAAAAAATTTGGCTTATATTCAACAGCCGATTTGTTGCAAAGATTTCTAAATTTTCTATTTTTTTCTTCATTGCTGTAATAAATACGTTGGAAATTCACACTATAAATAAGATCTGCATTAAAAACACTTCTTATATTTTTTGAAAGAAAATCAACCAAATCTGCAATCTCACCGCGTTCTTTCTTAAATTTATAAAACGCATCAAAAAACTGCCTTCTTTCACTGTGAATAACCGCAACCTGCAAAACCGCCTCAAATTCTTTTGGGCATTTCGAAGCGCCTTCTTGTCCATAAGCATTCAAAGCTTCCGCAAAAACCATACAAGGAAATTCCGACGAAGAAACAGAGCCGGCATAAGCCAAAACTCGTAAAGATTCTTTATATAAATATTCTTTTTTGACAGAATCACCGGTCTCTGCTTGATACATCAAATGCAGCATCTTCCATACTTTAAAAACCTTTGCAGAAGGTATTTTTTTTAATTCAATAGGCTTAAGAGCAGCAATATCACGATCAACAAGTCCTCTAGCACCCATAACTTGAATTGTGGGATAAATCCCGTGAATCGAAGATTCGGTAGCAAGCTCACGCGCAAATTCAGGGCTACGCGGATCTAAATCTACAAATAAATTTTCACGCCTATGCATTTCTTCAATTTGAGCCATGGTCTTTCTAACTCCGCTCGCTATCCCATCCTGAAAAGCCTTAGGCGCAAGAGGATCCCTGGCCATTTCAAGCAAAGCTTCAGGGCCATTCTTAACTTTACTTGCCCAAAAAGCAGCGTCCATAAGACCAACTTTTTCTCTCCAATCCGGCCCTTCCGGAATATCAAAAAATTCATCAAGAAATTCAACCAAAACTCGCCTTGGAGTCATTGCTAAAGTCTGAATTTTAGGCAATGTAATATTATATTGCCTTGCTACAGCCAAAACCAAGCTCAAAACCGTAGCCTGATCAACTGATCGATAACTTCTTGTTTTTTTCACTTCGTCCAAATTATCAAGATTAAAAGTTGCCGCACCATATCTGCTTAAAAACTGCCTAAACAGCTCTTTACGCGCTAAACCATCGGAAGTTTGATGATATTTTTCCATAAAAAACCACAAATCTGTTTTATCAAAAACAGGCATCCCCTCCATTGGGATATGAACCTCATTTTCCCGGGCTAATTTTAGAAATTCTCTAGTCAAATCCGCGCGCTCAGCATCATCCAACTGTCTCCACGCAGCAAGATCATCAGCACTCCAACGCCCAAGATCATCACTAAGATCTAAAGGTCCCCCATTTTTCCCCTCGTCAGCCATACAAAAACCGCTTTTAATTTTATAAGACTATATTATACATATAAAATTAAAATTGTCCAGCTCAAACGTGCTCAACAAATTACTTCTGCTGCACTCTCTCAACATACGCATGCGTCTCCGTATTTATGCGAATCGTATCCCCTTCTTTAATAAACAAAGGAACGTTCACAGTCGCGCCGGTTTCAATTGTCACAGGCTTTGTGCCACCCGTGGCAGTATCGCCTTTTTCTCCAGGTGGAGCGGCAATAACTTTGAAATCGAGCTTTGGAGGCATTTGAATCGAACACGCAGCCCCATCAATAAAAACAAGCGTAACTTCCGAGTTATCAACCATCAAGTCCGCATATTCGGCAACCAAATCCTTTGGAATCGTAAACTGATCATAAGTTTTATTATCCATAAAATTATAATCCGTTCCATCGTTATACATATACTGACATTTTCGATATTGAAGATCGGCCTCTTCAATGCTTTCACCGGATTTAAAAGAAACTTCAAGCGCTTTTCCGGTTTTAATATTCTTCAGCTTTGTTCTTGTAAAAGCAGTTCCTTTACCCGGATTAACAAATTGAAAATCCGAAATAAGCCACGTTTCACCGTTATACTTCACCGCATTTCCTTTTCTAAAGTCTGATGTTTGCATATTGATAATTGTTTATTGATTATTCCTTAATGAACTTTTCTCCACAAAACATAATATCGTCTATCTTCGTAGAATCGGTAAAAAGCATAACGAGACGATCGACGCCAAGAGCAATTCCTCCTGACTCCGACATGTATTCTAAAGCAGAAATGAATTTCTCGTCAATCGAATAAACTTCTTTCTTAAGACGTCTTCGCATTTCCTGTTCATCTTCAAGTCGCGCGCGCTGCTCTTTTGCGTCAATCAATTCCGAAAATGCATTTGCAAGTTCAAGTCCGGCAATATAAAGTTCGAACCTTTCCGCATATTTTTTATCTTTCTTGCTTTGTTTGGATAAAGCCGCCATACACAAAGGATAATCATACAAAAACACGGGCTTTTTTGCGCCCAATTTTCTCTCGATTTCATTCAAAAATATAAGAAAAAACGCATCTGAATAATCTATGGTTTTGCTTGTACTGTAGCCTTTTTTAATAACAATGGCCTTAAGCGCTTCTTCATCTTCCAAAGTCTTTTTATCAATTCCTGCATATTTCTTAAAGGCGGAAGCAACACTCAGCCTTTCAAACGGTGGCTTCAAATCAATTTCCACGCCTTGATATTTTATTTTCGATTTCTTGAAAACTCGCTTACAAACATCAAAAATCATATTTTCCGTATCACACATAATATCTTTATAATCCGCATTTGTTCGATACCACTCAAGCATCGCAAATTCCGGATTGTGCGTCGCACCCACTTCTTTATTTCGAAACGTATGCGTAATTTGAAAAATATTTTTAAACCCACCGGCAAGAAGCCTTTTCATCGCATATTCAGGCGAAGTAATAAGATACATATTTTGCGTTTCACCCCTCTCGTTTTTAAATTGCGTTTTAAAAGGATCCAAATATGGCTCCATTCCGGGGTGTGCAACCATAATCGGCGTATCTGTTTCAATAAACTTATTGCGCCAAAAAAATTCCCGAATAGCTTTTATTATTTTCGCCCGCATTTCAAGTTTTTTCACTTCCATAGCTCGGATTCTAGCATAAAATTTAAACTCTCAACATACTGCGATAACCGGAATCCCCAAATCTATTTGTGTTAAAAGGGCTTTGACGGAAAAATCTAGGTCTAGAGTACTCACTATTATAAAAAGCACAATTAGCTCCAAGTAAAGGAAACGCTCCACTTTCAAACCACATAGTTACACCTTGTTGAGATCCATCACGAGAATCACAAGCAAAAGAATGATCCGTAGCATTTTCATACATATCCATCAATCTTTGATCTGCACTAAACAACTCCCAACCTGAACGACGTTTTTTATAATTATTTTCAAGACTCCAATAATGCATCGCGGAACGTCTATTCCAAAAATAGTTCCCATCATGCCCTTCAATAGATTTTCTATCTAAAGCAAATAATGCTCTACGGTTGTCATCGACTCCAAATAATACCGCACTACCAACACTTGGTCTTTCTACGCTTAAAAGTTTAGAAGCATCGTTTGCAAGAAGCCTATTTTCAATTTCTCGCCACGAAATCATTCTTTTTAATGAACTTGGTAAAAAACAATATTGAGAT
Organism: Candidatus Peregrinibacteria bacterium GW2011_GWF2_38_29; assembly: GCA_000992695.1. Lineage (GTDB taxonomy): Bacteria > Patescibacteriota > Gracilibacteria > UBA1369 > UBA12463 > UBA12463. The sequence continues at coordinate 11,492 of LBUS01000013.1, forward strand.
TTAAATCTAGCTAAACGTGCAGCAAACTCGTCTGGTGAGACAGGCAAATCCGTATATTCTTTGATACATTGTTGCGCCTTTACTTCTGCCAAAACCGCATGACGAACAGCGTCAACATCATCGTCTTTTCTCAAGCCAACACAAAACGGGTACATATCTATAAATGTGGATTTTGAACGATCGTCCTTGTTAATATTTAATCTATACAAATGTTCTCGCGTTACAACTCCACGCTGTATTAATCCAATAGCGTCATCACGCAACTTATCAGGTATACCTTTCCACTCTTCGCGTCTTTTTTGTTCTCCACTATAATCGTCAGAAGGTTGATTAAATTTCATATAAATATTTAATTAAGACATAATTATAAACATATACTATGCGCTTGTCAAGTGCAACGGAACAGCTAAAACTAACTAACTCTTATACCCTATTTGAAAATGATTTTTTATGGTAAAATACCCAACAGTATGATCGCAAAAACAATCTCATACGTACAAAAATCTTTCTACTATATCCTGCTGGCGACAGTAATAGTATTTTTATGGTTCAAGTTCGATGAAATTAAATATACGCTTCAACTTTTCTCAAAAGGCGGACCGGTTTGGATATTCCTCGCAATCATCACACAAATTTTCACATATCTCTGCAATGCATATACATATGAAGGAATCCTTAAAATATTCAAACTTGAAAAAGTTCTCACAACGCGCGAACTTATGGAATCCTCAATCGTCATGCTGTTTTTATCAAAAATAATCCCCTCTCTCGGCATAAGCAATAACTGGTTTTTCGTGTCAATTCTGCATAAAAAAGGCATTGTGCCAAAACAAGGGCTACAAGTCGTTGTACTCGAAGTTTTCACATATTACGCATCGCTCATTATATTGATGCTTGCAGGGCTTTTCTATCTCGCGACAACACATAATGTAACAAGATTCTTATTCTGGGGCACAATCGTTGGAATCGTACTTGTAATAGTTATAACAGTGCTTGTGGGTTGGCTTTTGGGCAATCACGACCAACTTCACAAAACAATCGCATGGCTAAAGCGCAACTTTGCAAAATTCTCAGGGAATAAAGATGAAAGTATGTTGCACAGCAAAGATCTTCAAGAAAACGACATAGAAAGTGCAATCGACGTATTAAAATCAAAAATCAAATATTTATTTTGGCCTACGTTTTGGCAAGTCGCAATGTTCATTCTAAACTCATTCACGATATATTTCCTTTTCAGATCATTCCACGCAAATCAAACATTCGGGACAGCAATGGTTGGATTTGTATTGGCGCAGGTTTTATCCCTTGTTTCACTTATTCCAAGCGGAATCGGCATATTTGAAGGAAGCATGGTTTTCTTTTATACAGCACTCGGCGTACCGCTTGAAATGGCCGTAATCATCACAATTTTATTCCGCGGACTTTCCATGTTCGCCCCAATTCCAATCGGTTCATATTTATACAAAAAACTTTGCAGCACAAAAGAGCTGGATTGCTGTAAGAAGATTTAAAAAATAAACTTAAGCCACCTTTTTTTCTTTTCCTTCAAACCAACCACTATCTAAATCATCATTTCGAACCTTTTCATCATCAGCCAAATATGAACCATTAACGGCTTTATTAACCGCATCAATAATAACTGCCTCTTTTGGATGAATATGGTCGAAATAAAACTCATGCATATCTGAAAGAGCGCTTTTAACTATTTCAAAAGGCTTACCGCTCAAAGCTGAATAATCTTTCTCGTGCAAAACTCCTTGCCCTTTAATGTTTTTACAAAACACAGGCATAATCACATAACTTTCGTCTTTATCTTTATAGCAAATGACACAATCAGCACCTGTAAAATGAGCAAAACGACTTGCTGTAAACAACTTAGGATCAACAATATAAGCATTATCGCGCAAACCAACAGGAAGTTTTTCAAAACTTTTAGCTAAATCGCTATCCCCGGGAACTAATTTCAAAATAGCCTCCATCTCTTCAGCGGAAAAACGATTATGTCGCGCCAATCCATCAATATAAGCATCTAAGCCTTCTGCGGGACGAGCTTCATCAAATTCACCCTGTCTAAAAACTGCATCAGTTCTAGTTCGCGTATCAGCAAAATACTTAGGCTTAAGCTTAAAATTTAATTTATCAGTATCGGCAGCGGGATCAATTTCAGGTGAACTTGCATCTCTCAAACGAAATGGTTGCCAAACAGGATCATTTGGAGGAAAAAACTGGTTGCCTTTTTGACCATTATTCACGTCACCCATATCAATTTTTATTATTTTATATATTAATTATAACATTTCATTATTATCTTGTCAAATACATATAGTCCCTCCCTCTTCCCTCTTTAGACTCAAACGCTTAAAATAACGTTAGAAATTAGATCAATTAGCGCATTTAGAAATTTATTCTATGCTCCCATACCCAAACATCAACCCCGTCCTCGTAACTCTCGGCACCCTCGAAATCCGATGGTATGGCTTGATGTATATTTTGGCTTTTGCTTTTGGAATCTTGCTTATCAAAAAATTCTTTAGTGAGCGAAAAATCTATCTTTCAAAAGACTTTCTTGTAAACCTGCTTTTGGCCGCGCTTCTTGGCGTTTTAATCGGTGGCAGAATCGGTCACGTTTTAACATCATATCAATTTTTTTATTTCGCAAATCCACTCGAAATCTTCAAGGTTTGGAAAGGCGGAATGGCTTTTTTTGGCGGCGTAATCGGATTTACGGTTGCTCTCTACATCTTCAGTCGCATTGAAAAAATTTCATTCTATAAAATCATGGATTTAATAATTCCATGCATACCACTCGGAATCGCGTTTGTGCGCATCGGAAACTTTATAAATGGCGAACTTTATGGAAAAGTCACAAAATCCGCAATTTGCATGTATTTTCCGGACGATCCGGGACGCTGCAGATACCCTTCCCAACTTCTTGAATTTTTACTTGAAGGTGTCGTGCTTTTCTTAATTCTTTTCTTTCTACGCAAAAAGAAGCTCGAACCGGGAGTTACGACTTGGCTTTTTGCAGTTCTATACGGCATTTTCCGCTTCATAGCAGAATTCTTCCGTGAAATCGCTCCTGATCAAACACCTATTTTTAAAATATTTTCGCTCGAACAAATGCTTGCGGCAATCATGACGATTATTGGTGCAGGAATGATCGCGTTCATCTTGATTCGAAAATCTAATCCTGATTTACCTTCACAGACACCGCTTCCTCCAGTTTCTTCTCATTAAAAATCTTAATTTTGCCATATTCTCCATCATATCCCGGCACAATTTTTAATTTGCCTTCACGAATTCTCAAAACTCCTTCCGCAATCTTTAGCGTCGAAATTTTCGCAATTTCTTGTATAGGCGTTTTTAATAAAATCTTAAGTTCATTCCCAAGCGCATAAATCAATTTCAAATATTCATGTTGCACTTTTACGCTTGTTTCAGAAACGCCCATCGCATCCGCAATAATCTTATCCAAAGAAACCAAGTTTTTATAAGGAATATGTTTCTTGGGCACATATCCAACCTTTCGATCAGCCAATTTTTCCACACGATTCAAAACCCCAACCGTCACTTTACGGCCACACTTAGGACAAATCCCATTATGTTTTCGGGTTTCTTCAGGCGAAAAAGACACATAACAATCCGCATGCCCATCAAAATGATATTTTCCCTCTTCCGGAAAAAATTCAATCGTATACAAAAACTTTTTCGGGTCTTTTTTGCGCACCGCATCGAAGATTGCCGTATAACTCAAATCCGTATCAAAAACATTTGCCTCTCGCCCAATCCTTGGCAAAGAATGCGAATCCGAATTCGAAATCAGAGTCACTTTATCAAGCGCAGAAAGCCTGAAGTTCATCGCAGGATCAGAATTACCACACCATACCGGAATACCATTTCTTCGAACATAAACAACGTGATTCGGAACCGTAACACAGTAAACTTTATCATCAAAATCAACCCATGCTTCAATACGCCCGGCTTTATTGACAGTAGACGGCAACACTGTGTGAATATTATGTCTTATAAAATAAATAACCCAACTATCGGCACTTTGTTTATAAATTTTATTATATTTTTGACCGGGACTTTTAAATGGATGTCCTTTTTTATTATGCAATTTATAATAAGCCGACATTCCTAATTTCAAAGCGACCTCCTGTAGATCATTACGTAAACGAACAGATATGGTTGTAGCGGACAATCCTTTACCATTACGACCGTACACATGACCATCGCCCTCAATGTAATATTCAAAAAATATATTCAACAAACGAGGAGATAACGATTTCACTTCCAACGGAACAAATTTGTCAGCTGCTTTACCAAATTTCTCTAAATAAGAAAATAGCTGATAATTTCTTACACGAATAACCCCCATCTCTTTTTTATTCCAAAAAACATTGTAACCAAAACTCTCAAGAATACCTTTCATCTCTAAAATCAAACCACGATCTTTATTGGCCAAACAAACGCTATACGATCCATCTTTACCTCCTCCGGTAACCCATCCTTCAGCAATCCAAAGCCCAAAAAATTTCAACCAAGACTCAATGGGTATTTTCTTCTCATTTTTAACCCTACGCCCGGAATAATATTTGCTACCATGTCTCGGATAAACTGTCGGTAAAGTAAAATAATCCTCATCTTTACCGATCCAGATGCCGTCTTTTTTAAAACATTTTGATTTATTAAATGACAATTCGGCCTCTTTTAAAGAAAATTTTAAAGGTTTTCGAAAATCACAATGACTATAAAATAACTTGTGATTAGGCGTAACTAATAAATCAATCCTTTTGGTTTTAAGTCTATACATCTTCCCTTTATATTTATAGGAATGTATTTTCAACGAATTTTGGAATTCAACCTCATTGGTTTCAGGATTAAGGGTACAAATTTTGTCATAATTACCAACTTTAGAAACCTTCTTCCATCCATCATCGGTAAGAATTTCGGTCTCACCGTCATAACACGAGAGCCCCGTTTCAATCGCAAAAATTTTATCAGTCCATTTTCCAAAACATTCTTCAAGCGAATCAAAACCCGACATAGATCCAAAAACAGAAAAATAAGGAGTCCAAACGTGCGCCGGCACAAGCACAGCCTCATTTGAAACTGTAAAAACAATTTCCGCGAGTTTATCAGAAGGCAAACCCAAAATCGGCCTTCCATCGCTCATCAAATTTCCAACCGCAGAAAGTTTTTTATTTATTTTTTCCGCAATTTCAAAAGATGGGACAGCAATCAAATTATGCACCCTTCTCCCCTTCCCGAGCGCCGTATAAATACTCGAAACCTCACTCGTCAGCATAAATCTCATATCCGCTCTGCAACTTTCCGGCACTTCATCTATAAGCGTTTTTTCAATTTCAGGTTTCAGCTTAAACAAGCCATATTCAGCAGGCTCCAATTTTGACCGCAACTCTTTAAACCAAATCGGATGCGTAAAATCACCAGTCGCCATAACTTTAATTCCTTTCATTTGCGCCCATTTATAAAGATTTTCCAAATCCATCTTCCCACTCGTCGCCCGAGAATATTTTGAATGAATATGTAAATCAGCAACAAACTGCATATGAATAAATAAATTACCTAATTACTAAGTACTCTAATTTCTATGAAAATTCAAATTTCTAAAACCTAAAATAAAACTAACGAATAATAATCGTCCCAATATATTCACCCAAGCTCTCAAGCTCATCAGGAAAAAGAAGATCATCTCTATGTAAAAATTGATCCAAGCTTCCAATTTGATATTTTTTCAAAAAGTCTCCTAATCCAGGAACGCTTAAAAGTCTACGCCTAGTTAAAGCTTCAATTTTTTCAACGCCATCCATTTTAGCCTCTCTCGCAAGATCAAAAGCAGCATCAGAACAATTAGATTTACGTGACCCACTCAAACTATAAATCTCGCCCTGCAAATGCTCTGTAAACCATTTTCTAGCTTCAAGCTGTTTATCAACAGGAACTTTCGCATGTTTTATATTTATCGGACAATTTTTATAAGCCGAATTTTTCAATAAATCATCAAGTGGATAATCTTTTGCACACGTCGGAGGCCTACAGCCCATAACCATCCATTGATTCCCAGCCTGATCAAAATACATTATTTCAGAATGCCAATGATTTGGCTCAGCATAACCAACGGTTTTCGCTCCATCAGCAATAAAATCATCAGCCCCACCAGGCTTATTATCAGGTTCAAAAAGAAGCAAATAAACATCTTCCGGACCCTTCCCAAGATCATCAAAAGAATCAAGCATTTTCCTTTCAACTTTTTCTTCTTTACCTTGTTTATCAAAAGCATCACCGCTCTTACGGCCAAAAACCAACGTCACGCCTGCACCAAGCGCACCACGTAAAACGTCCCTCCTACCATGATCAACACCTTCTCCCATAATATAATTATAACAAATAACGTAAAAAGAGTCAACTTAGCAAAGTGGTCGACGGCAATTCTACAAAAACGTCCCCTTCCATTTTATCGAGCATCCCATGCTCGGAATCTGCCCCTCTTTTGGCGCAACTCCGGCCAAAACCGAATCAATCGCATCCTTCAAATCGTGGCTTTGCACTTTACTTTCATCCTTCCAATTATCGTCAAATCTACCATGATAAACAAGCATACGACGCCCATCGTAAACAAAGATATCCGGCGTACAAACCGCTCCAAATTCCTTCGCAACTTCCTGCGTTTCGTCCCTTAAATAAGGAAAATTCTGCCCCTTCTCAACTACATATTTTTTCATATTTTCAAAGCTATCTTCCGGAAAATCACTATCATCATTTGAATTTATTCCAATAAACTGCACGTTCTTATATTTATAACCGTTTTGAAGCTTAATCATCCTCGACCAAACCGCTTGCACATAAGGACAATGGTTACACATAAAAACAATAACCATAACTTTCGCATCCTCCCAAGAATCGTGCGTATAAATCTGATCATCAGCTCCTTTCAAGGAAAATTTCTTAATCAACGACCCAAGCTCAATTTGTTTTGATTCTGTAAGCGCCATAAAAATTTGTTTATATCAAAATTATTATACAACAAAGTTTTAACTTTTGAGTTGTGGTTTTGAGATTTGAGTTTTGAGCTTTGAATTTTGGTTAGTGTTATAATTGAAATAACACTAACCAACTAATTATGTCTCCTTATTACCTCCTTTTATCAATCGCAGTCCTCTATTTTATCTTCGCTTTCTCAAAAAATTGGATCAAAAAAACATTCAAAATCGCGCCATGCTCAATTTGCGCGGCTGTCAGCATAACTTGGATCTGCGCGTTTGTTTTTTATCTTCTTGGAGGCCAAATCGATCTCACAATCATCACGCTTTTAATCGGCGAAAGCATCGGTGGATTCATGTATAAAGCCGAAGGTTGGTTCAAAACATTTAATCTTCAAAAATTCTGGCTTATGCGCCTCGTTATTATCATCGGCGGAACAGCAACAATGTATTCCTTTTTAACGCGCCAATTCGAAATAACAATGATTTCAGTTGTCGCATCAATAATCCTCATGGTAATCGTTTTCGTTTTGCAAAAGCCAAAAAACACACCAAAAAGCACAAGTAAAATTAATGATATTTTAGACAACTGTTGCTAAAAATCGCACGCTTCACGGCGTGTTATTTCAGACCCAACTTTGCAAAATAAGTATCAAAGCTTGAAACCGGATAAACTCCAAAGAATACTTTTTTACCGTTGATAAAGAATGTTGGCGTACCTTCAACTTCTGCATTTACGCCTTCTTTTAAGCTGTTCACAACAAATTCCTGATATTTATTTGAAGTTAAACATTCTTTAAATTTTGCCTCATCAAGTGAAAGTTTTTTCGCTAAAGACGCAAAAACATCATCGGCTTTTTTATTTCCACTCCATGTTTTTACACTTGTAAAAAGAGCGTCATGCATTTCCCAATATTTTCCTTGTTCAGAAGCACAATGTGAAGCCTCAGCGGCTTTTTCTGCTTGTGGATGAATGCTAAAAAGTGGGAAATCTTTCATATAAAATTTAACTTTTCCTGTATCAACATATTTTGTTTTAAGCTCAGGCCAAACCTGTGTTTCAAAACCGGCACATGCAGGACATTGAAAATCGCTAAATCCAATGACTGTGATCGGAGCGGAATCAGATCCAATGCCAACCAAACCTTTCATATTAAACGAAACCACTTTATCTTCAGCCTGTTTTTCAGCCGTCACAACCGTTGTATTAAATAAAGAAGTCCATTTACCAACACAATAAATAGTTGCGGCGCCCAAAATAAGGCCAATTAAAAAGAAAAACGCAACCATCCAAACGTTTATATTTTTCATTTTCATAGATAAGGGGTTAATTAAATAAATGAAAATTTACAAATAAACTACTTCATTCTCTTTGTAAGAGTCTTAAGACCCTTATTGGAAAGCATCATTTTTTCAAACTTCCCTGTTGTCTTGTTAAAAACCCTTTTAACGGTCAAAGCTGGAGAAAAACGTCTTAAAGTCTTTCTATTTGAGTGACTCACTCTTCTTCCAACTTGCACGCTTTTACCTGTAACTGCACATTCTTTAGCCATATATAATTTTATTTAAATAGTTAAGCACATCCAAGTTTAGCATATAGTAAACAAAAATCAATTTGATTTTGAAACCAAATTTGCTACAATAGCTTTTTAAGAAACATATAAAATACACTATGGACAAATTTCGCATTGAAAAAGACACCTTAGGCCAAATCCAAGTTCCGGAAGATTCATACATCGGCAGCTTCACAGCAAGAGCCAAGCAGAACTTTCAAATAAGCGATTTAACGGCTTCAAAACATTTTATACGCGCAATCGGAATTGTTAAATTAATTTCCTCACAATCAAATGCAAAACTCGGCTTAATTGATGCAAAACTCGCAAAAGCCATAGAAACGGCCGCAAAAGAATTTATCTCCGGCAAATTCAATGAAGAATATAAGCTGGACGTATTTCAAGCCGGCGCAGGCACACCTTTTAATATGAACGCCAATGAAATCATTGCAAACCGTGCAAACGAGCTCCTTGGTGGCAAAAAAGGCGAATATCAATTTGTGCATCCAAACAATCATGTGAATATGTCGCAATCCTCAAATGATATAATTCCGGTCGCGCTTTGCATCGCAATTTTATTTGGCGCAAAACCAATGCTAAAAAGCTTGAGTGAATGCGAAAAAGCTCTTCGCGCAAAATCAAAACAATTCAGAAATGTTTTAAAAGTCGGTCGCACACATTTGCAAGACGCAGTTCCAATCACGCTCGGTCAAGAATTTGGCGCATATGCGGACGCAATCAAACGCGATATAGACAGTCTTGTTTATTCGCTTAAAAGCATGAAGTATCTCGGAATCGGCGGAACCGCAATTGGAACCGGAATAAACACAGATCCACGCTTCAAAAAAACATTCATAAAACTCATCGAAAGTTATACAAAAATCAAATTCAAAAACGAACGCAACACAATCGAATCCAACCAAAATATCAGCAAATTCGTATACTTTTCTTCTGTCTTAAAAACACTTTCATACAATTTACTCAGAATCGCAAACGACTTAAAATTGCTCAACATGGGCCCACTTGCCGGAATTTCAGAAATCAGCCTTCCGGAAGTTGAACCGGGATCTTCAATCATGCCCGGAAAAATCAATGCATCAATTGTTGAATGTCTTCAAATGATTTGCTTACAAATCATCGGAAACGATCAAGCGGTTTCAGTCGCTTCTCAGCTCGGCCAACTTGAATTAAACACAACCACTCCCCTCGTGGCTTTTGATATTTTATGGTCGCTTTCGCTCATGCAAAATGGACTAGATATGTTTACAAATTCCTGCGTAAAAGGGATTAACGCTAACGAAACGCGATGCAGAAAAAACTTTGAAAGAAGCCTTTGCACAGCCACAGCTTTAAACCCATATCTCGGTTATCAAAAAACCGCAGAAATCGTCAAAAAAGCCCTTCGCACAGGCAAAAAAATCAAATACATCATCCTCGACGAAAAAATCCTCACCAAAAAACAATTCGACTCCATCATGCGCATCCAACACGTGACAAAACCGTACAATATTAAAAATATGCTGAAGGGGCTGAAAAGATAACAAATGTTTTAACAAAAACATTTAAGCGTTTATAATTAAATATATGGGATCACGAAAATTCTTACAAAAAAGAAATCTTCTTGAAGAATCTAAGTCAAAAATTAAAGACTATGATGCCATAATAGGAAGAACACGGAAAGATTATGAGTTATTAAGAAAAATCGGAATACCGTGCAAAGCATTCATTGATGGTAATCAAATCCAAACCATTCAAGTCACAAAACAATGCTGGAATCACATATTCAAACATCCAATCAAAAGACAATCGAGGATAGAAAAATTGGAACGCGCTTTATGCCTAAATATGGCAATAAAACTTCTTGAAAGAACAACAACTTATCAAGAAGTATCAAGAGAAAGAGATAAGGGAGGAAATCAACATTTATTTTTCGGCATTATTGGATATATTCGCGGAAATAGAATAAAAGTCGTAATACGAAAACAAGAAAAAAATACTGATGCAAAATTTATCCTATTTTCATTCTATCAAACCTCTCAAGCACCAATAAGAAAAGATGAAGAAAAAAAGCTCTTATAAATAAGAGCTACCCTTTCGGGGTGGGGCTGTCTTCGACTCCACTCGCTTTCGCGTAGCTGGCCGGATCAAGGGGCTCTCTTTCGAGAACTTAACCTTTCAGCACCACATTTATATTATACATAAAACAAACAATATAAGCAATAGTATGTCAATCCAAACGCGCGGTCAATAAGCCTCTTGCTAAAATATCGTATAATCAAGTAGTCAATACTTGCCAAACTATATTAAAGTCTTCTTCGCCTAAAAAGGCTTTATATTTTTCAAAAAAATGAATTAAAACACTTCTAGCCCCAAACGAACCAGATATCTGATTCGTGCTAAGAACTGCGGAATAAACCCTTAACACCTCTTCTTCAGAGAATGTATCAAAACCGCTTAATTGACGCGCTCTAAATTTTGCTTCATCAAATGAAGAGCTACGAGCCAAAGCGTTTATAGTAAAATTCTTCATATCATCTTTGAACTTAGATTTAGATTTAATAATTTTTACTATTTCATTTGCTGTTAACGCCAAAAGCTTCTCGTCTATTTTCAGTCCTTGAGTTTTGCCCATAAAACCATACGGAGCAAGATCCATGTGTAAAGGAATTATAAATTTCTCACTAGCTATCGCAATTCCCGTTTCCTGATCAGTCCATTTAGAATCTCTAAAATTTTTACTGTAAAGTGGAATGAATACATCACAACGCAACAAGTTCTTTTTTATTTCCTCTTGCCAATCTATACAAGGCTCAATATCCTCATGAGCCAAAAAAACCTCAAATCCCAATAATTCTAAATGTTTTTTTATTTCACCTACTATTAATTTATCAACAGTAGAATAACTAAAAAATATTCTAAAAGATTTTATACCTATGCCTATTTCATTTAACATATGATTTTTATAAGATAAAACAATTATACACCTGACACTAATAGTATAATTATCGTTTTTCTTCGCAATGAATAGCGTGCGAGCGCACGAAGTAAGCGAAGCCTGCTCTCGAAACTAGAGAGCAGAGCGTAAATGAATGCAGAAGAAAAACACCTTGAAGGGAAAAAGAGTATGAGAAAAAACCGACAAGGTTTTTGCTCATCATACAACCGGCGCCGTAAACTTCTCATCCTCCGGAAGCCCACTCCCCGTTGCCGCCGCACCCCCGCTCGTATCATTCGAATCCCCTGCTTGTCCGCCAAGTCTATCTTTATCAAATCTTGAAATCATTTTTTCAACTTCAACTCTTGGAGCGGCATATTTTTCACGGCACATTTGAATAATTTTTTGAGAGAAATCTTTTTTTGGATCATTAGGCGGAATATCAAGTGTTCTTGCGGAAAACGGATCACGCAATTGCCCGTCAACAATCATCTTGATATAAAATTCACGCATCGCCAAATTGATAATGTCATTTGCTTTAAAAACAGGCGTAAACTCTTTTTCCATTGCATAAGCATCGTCCGCACCAACTCTAAATGTAATAATCGAACCAACGTTACCAAACACCGTAGCTTTGATATTCGGCGCAAGCTGACCAATATGCTGATGTGAAATCGTCAAATTCAAACGATATTTGCGCGCTTCAGACAAAATTTCTTCAAACGTTTTTGTTGCAAAATTTTGAAACTCATCAACGTAGAAGTAAAAGTCATGACGATCTTCCTCACGCATTGCCGCGCGCGTCATAGCCGCCTGATAAATGGCTGTAATAAACATGGAACCAAGAAGATTGCTAACCTCTTCCGACAAATTTCCCTTTGAAACCGACATAAGCAAAATCTTTTTCTTATCCATAATTTCACGCATGTTCAACTTATTTTCCGGTTGACCGACAATGTTACGAACCAAAGGCGTCGCGACAAACTGTCCAACCTTATTCAAGACCGGAACAATGGCTTCATTATCAAATTTTTCAGACCATGCCGCAAACTCATTAACCCAAAAGTTTTTAACAACCGTATCTTGAACTCTCGCGACAACATACTGTCTATAGTTTTTATCCGTAAGCATTTTCAAAATTCCAAAAATCGTCGAGTTTGGACATTCAAAAAGAGCCAAAATTGTATAACGAAGAACGTGCTCAACTCTTGAAGTCCAGTTGCTGCCAAACATCTTTTTAAAAATTTCAATAAAGCCCATTGCAACATGCTGACGATATGCGGGATCAACAGCCGCAATCGGATTAAATCCAATCGGATATTCCATATCCGCAGGATTAAAATAAATAACATCATCAAGCCTGTTTTCCGGAATACGCCTTACAATATTTTCAACAAGATCACCATGAGGATCAAGAACTCCAACGCCTTTTCCCGCATTGATATCGGATAAAATCAAAAGCTCAAGAAGCTTGCTTTTTCCAACGCCACTCTTTCCAACAACATAAAGGTGAACACGTCTGTCCGGTCTCTTAAACCCAAATTTAATATATTGATTATGAAAGTTCGTCATTCCAAACAAAGACAATTCTTTCGTATCAATAACGCCTTCCTTTGGCAAATCCAAAGGCGGTTCAGCTTTTTTTGAAATCGTACAAACAAGATTTGGAACCTCATGTTTTCCACCTTTTGGATAATGATAAATCGTCGCAATTTCCTCAGTATTCATCAAAACCTTATGCTTCCCAAAATCGCGCTCCATATATTTTTGAATAAACGTAGGAGTTTTAACATAATAACTTGCGTGAAGACTATTTAAATCAGGTTCATGATATTGCGAATATGTCTTAACCAAGCCATGAAGTCTTTGATATGCCGACTGTTCATTCTGTGCAAAATAAAGAATTTTCAAAGAAACAATATAGTTGTCTTCTTCCGCTTTATGAATCGCGGCAGTCCTTTCTTTTTTTGTAATTTCATCACGATTTTTTGTCCTAAAAAATCTGGAGATTTCAAATTTATTAAGAAACGCTCTCCAACGAAGTTTAACCATGCGTCCAAAACCAAGCCTTCCTTCTCCAGGACCGGGCCCCATAACCAATTGAACCCAAACTTGCTCTCCAACTTGCGCCTTAGACAAAAGCGAAAATATAGCCGAAACAGAACTTCCTTCAAAGTGTTTATAAGTTTTAATCGGATAAAGATCACTTCTATGATAAGTAAGCTCAGTACCAACAAATTTAAGTCCGGTTTTCAAAATATCAAGCGACGCATAATCCTTTACAACATCAATTTCCGCAAAAGGATAACGAGCATAAATTTGGCTTTGAATAGTCTCATATATATCTTTCGTACACCAAATAAACATATAAACATGCTGATTCAACGATAAAAGCTCAAGAGAAATCTTGTGCCCCTCAATCAAACTGTGAATATTATGCAAAACATCTTGAAAAACGGTAGGTCCTTCAGGGTTATCATGAGGCACCTTAATTAATAACAGCGCGCTTTTCTTATTCGCTTCAATATGCATAAAAAGAATTATATCTACCTAAATAATACAACATTTCAGCTCAAATGTCAAAATGATATTCCACGAAATTGCACGAACCTTACCCAATATGCTTCCAAAAACACTCCTGACAATAGACGATATACTTGCTATCAGGCGAATACGTGCTGATTATGTCTTTTTGACACTTATCGCATTTCCTCTTATAAAGACGCCTTTCGTTGCGAAGGCTGAGTCTGCGTTTTTGCCTACATTCAGGGCAATTTTCAGGCCATGGCAAATCCTTCTTCTTATAAAACGCCTGCTCCTGTTCAATGATTAAAAAAGGTTTTGTACATGTTTTACAGGTCTTTTTTTCATCAGCCATAAGGTTTTAAGTTATTTTTATACTTTCTAATTATACAATAAGAGCAATGAAACGCAAAAATTGTTAAATAGTTTTTAGTTTTTAGCTCGTTATTCAGTTTTAACTTTTGAACTGTGGTTTTGAGATTTGAGTTATGAGATTTGACTTATTTAACTGGCCAAAATTGCGCCGCCAAGCTATCCTCATAAGGATAAGTCGATTTCGGAATATAAGGGGTTGGATCAATTCCCTTAATTTCTTGTTTTATTTCAGCGACTTTTTTTGCATATTCTTCCGGCGTAAATTGTTGATTCAAAATACAATATTCGCGACGCTTCAAATAGCAACATCCAAAACAATTATTGCAGTTGTGAAGGTTTTCACAAAACTGCAAATCACGGCTTTCAAAACACGAATAACAATAATTTGAATTATACAAATAAGTTCCGGCAACGCATTCATAACAAAGCTCGTTTTTATGATAAAAATTCGAACAATCCATGCAATCTTTGCAATCAATCGTATTATTCATATACATAGAATCAAACATTTGTCTTGAATCAAAGCACGCAAATGCACCCTTGCTGTTATAAAGATAATCTCCCAAAGAATTCTCATTTTGAAGCTGATGCATAAACAAAATCGGAGTCTGAGAGCGAAGTTCGGCAACTTTTTTCAATATATCCTCATGCGACATCTGTTTTTTAATTTCCGCAACTTTTGCCAAATATGCTTCCCTGCTATCAAAATCTTGATTAAAAATATGGTGTTTTTTCTGTCTAAGTCCAACGCACCCAAAACACGTATCACACGATGTACAATCATCAGAGTACTGCAAATCCGAGCACGTTCTTGAGTCTTTTGTATAATTGCAACTATAACAAGAATCGCAATCAATACACTCAAAACAAAGCTCACATTTATAACAATATGCACATTCTGCAGAGTCCTTAAGGTAATAAATAAAATAACAATTCAAGCAATCTTCATTGTAATCACTGGCATAAATCAAATAACAGCTCTTGTTTTTATAACAATAAGAACAATATTCGCTATTGGTAGCGTCAATATTAACCAAGGCGTTCCTCGGTTCCCTATCCCTTAATTTTTGCAAATCTTCAAAGAATCCCATATATAAGCAATTATAAGTCCATCTAAAACAAATACAAGAAAAATATGCCGAACCAAAACCGTCGTCGAGCTTGCTGTTTGAGGTAAAATATGATATAATTTCATAATTTATTAATAATCAAAATGGCTAAGCCAGGAGGCAATTTAGAGTCCGATGATGAAAAAAAACATCTTGATGATAAAAAAGGTGGAAAGCTTGATGACTCTAAAAAACTCGAAAAACCAAATTTTGAAAAAAATAGACAAGAAAGGCACCAAATTCTCGACCAAGTAAAAAAACAAATTGAGCTTGGTGAAAAGGCTTACAATGCATCAAAAATCGTACTGGAAACCATAGGCTATTCTAAAGAGCAAGCTGAGAATTTTCTTGAATCAAATCCGGAATTAGCAGAACAATTGATTGGTGCTGTTTACGATGTTATCGAAAACAGCGGACCAAATTTAAAAATCACAAAACCAAATCCTTTTGGCGAATATTTAAATTTAGAATTCCCAAGCCGCAGAATTGCCGGACTATCAAGTGGAGGAAGAGCTCCGCTATTCAACGACAATGGTGCGCTATTTTTTGCTGATAACGTAAATGAAATCGTTTTTAAAATAATCGGTGGACAAAGAATTAAAAAAGCACCGGCTCAAAAACCAAAAAAAGATCAATTTGAAGAACTCGCAGAACAGCATAAAAATGAAAAAATAACAGGAGGTAATGAAATCCAAAAACTCGAAGATTCATATTTTAATAGCCACCCTTATTATAAAATTGCCGATCAACTTTACGCAGATGCGGATAAAAACTATGAAAACGAGGAACTGCGCGGGTTGATAAACAAAGGCAAAGAAACATTAGCTTATTCACTGAAGCATATGGCTGAAACGAAAAATTCCTACAGCCATTCTTTCCACGATCAAATTAATGAATTTATAAAGCTACTTAATTCAGCTCTAAACTCAATAGATAGCGGCGAATTTAACAACGAAGAATTAATGGAAGAAATTGACAATGCCTGGAGTCGAATAACAATAGGGGTAGCGGCTTGGAAAACCTCATCTTATCTAAGTAAAAATGAATTAGATTCAAACGTTATAAACGAATACGTAAACAGAGAAATATGCGACATGGCTTTAAGGGGCATAGTTTCATGCATACGAGAATTAATTAATCGATACAAGTCCTAACTTGCCATTTATAATAAAATATGCTATAATTTTATAATTAAAATAAAAAACAAAATGTTTAAAGAAAATCGTCTAATTTTTGAAGAAGCCGTCGATCGTCCAAAGGCAACAGCGGAAATCGGCACAAAAACACCGGAAGGAATTAACCCTCAAGAAGTTGACGCTGAATTTCAATCTATTAAAGCCGGAAGAATAGCAGAAAGAGCGCCTCAAGAAATTAAAAAAATTCTTGATTCAACACCGGATAAAGTAGCAAAATTAAGAAAATTACAAACATTCTTAAGAGAATACGCAGAAAAAAGAATGGATGTTGAATATACGGGATCAAAAGACAAAAAACGTGAAGCGATAAATAAATTATCAGGAATTGCACAACAAGCACTTAAAATTGATGAAGATATTGCAAAACTGGAAAAACCATCTAACCCCGTAAAAGAAGTAGCTTCAATACCAACTTCTAGACCAACCGCTGCTCCCGCGCCAAAGCCAGAAACTGCTCCTGTTATATCAAAGGTATCAAGGCCTGCGCCGGAACCAACGCCAGCTGTAGCAAAAGCAGTAGAAGGAATTAACCCTCAAGAAGTTGACGCTGAATTTCAATCTATTAAAGCCGGAAGAATAGCAGAAAGAGCGCCTCAAGAAATTAAAAAAATTCTTGATCAACACCGGATAAAGTGACAAAATTAAGAAAATTACAAACATTCTTAAGAGAATACGCAGAAAAAAGAATGGATGTTGAATATACGGGATCAAAAGACAAAAAACGTGAAATCAAAAGCGTATTATTGAGAATTGCAGAGTTGGGAATAAAAATTGATATAGATGTTGCAAGCTTAGTAAAAGAGCCGGTAAAAATCGTGAAACCGGAACCTAGGCTAGAACCGATGCCTGCTCCAGCACCGTCTCCAAAGCCAATACCATCAATAGCCGTAGCTCCGAGAGTTGAACCAAAACCGACTCCTGCACCTACGCCTAAACCAGCACCAGCGCCAATTGTGGCAAAAAAGCCTGATCCAGCTCCAGCTCCAAAACAAGAACCAAAATCAACCGCAGAAACAATAGCGGAAAACGAATTAAATGAATTCGTTCGTAGAAACTTGGATACATTTTATTCACAAAACAGAAATTCACCTTTTGATACAAGTATTTCAAATTCAGATGGTAGCACAAGAGGAGCATTCAGAAGCAAAGGCGAAACAATGGTAATGGACAACGTTACAGGCGAACATTACACAGTAAGCAGAGATCCAAAAAAAGCATCAACCGCGTTAGACCGCATAACCGACAAACCAAAAATTCTCACGGGAGAACCAAAGCTTTGTATTGATATGGTACTGGATTGCATGAAACAATCTTTCAATTTGGAAGTTCCTAAAGACTGCAGAAGCACAGCTAAGTTCGAGGATTACGCAGCAGCAAATCCAAAAAACTATAAAACATTCCGTATAAATAAAAATTTTCCGGGTTTCGACAATAGTCCGGATCTTGGAATAAAATGCAAAGTTGGAGATATTTTAACAACAATGAAAACGAAAGGAGACTACGGAAGGCATAGCATGATCATAACAAAAGTCGACAGCAATGGAACGCCAACCGAAATATTAAATTCAGCGTCAATAACTAATGGAGTTGGATTAAGACCATTCTTCTCGCCAAAAATTATAGTCGAAGACTTCAGGGGATGGAGAAGGTATGCAGGAGTTTTTAGCCCAAATATAAAAGTCGTAAGCGTAATTAGACCGAATTACACAAAACCATACATAGCTCATCTTGAAAAACAAAAATCGCGCGAAAAAAATACATAAAATACAAAAATAATCATGTTCAAAGAAAATCGTTTAATATTTTTAGGGGATCCTGAAGGAGGACCCGGTGATACAAAAACGAAACTGGATAGTCAAAAAGCGCCGGAAGCTTTAAATCCATACGAATACGACGCTGAATTTCAAAACATAAAAGCAAAAAGAATTGTGGAAAGAATGCCAAAAGAAATTCAAAAAATTCTTGATAACTCAGATACAACGTCGCTAAAAACAGCAAAATTAAGAAAAATACAAAATTACTTAAGTGAATACGCTAGAACGAAACAAAATCTAACATACACAGGCACGGAAAAAGAAAAACGAGAAATACAAATAACATTATCACAAATCGCACAACTGGCGGCAAGAATCGACATACAAATTTCAAATCTTAAAACACCAAAGCCAATAGAATCCCGCGAATCCAATACGGATTTAGGACTCACTCCCCAAGAAGAACGCATGCTCGCACGCTATAAATTTTGGAACTATGAAAAAGCAAGCGCAGTCGTAAAAGCCAGAACATGGCCTCATCGCTTTGAAGATCACGAAATAATGCTGCGACATTTAATGAATGATAACGAAAAAACAACAAAAGCAACGTCAAATCTACGCAATATATTTTTCCCATCAGGAACGGAAAAACCATATTTTATAGACATAGGACCGGCAATTGGAGGCGTTTCACACGGGAGTAAACCGGCACAAACATTACAAGAAATGGCGGAAGGATTCCCAAACATGGAATGTTACGCTCTCGATTTACCGGAACAATATGATATTTTATCCGGGAAAACACCAAAATCAAAAGTCGGATATGAAATAAATCCAAAAAATAGAGAAGAAATGCTAAGAAGAAGAAATATGCATTTTATAAGCGGAGATGGCTTAAAATCAATACAAGACCAAATTGCCGATACAAACACAAACCCATATCCGGGAAGAGAAAAAACACCGGGAATCCCAAAAGGCGCACCAATATTCATAAGAGCGGTAAATTCAATCGATATTTGCTGCGATTGGAATGACAAAGATGGCGATACCGGCGTAAGAACAGCCCTTTTACGAATGGCAAGCGACTTTAAAGATAGTCCTGTCATGTTGTTTTTTAACGAACAAATTCTTGTAAAAGCACGTGGCTCTACAAATTGGACAATTATAGGTCATGTCTCACCGGCGGGATTCGACCATCGAAACGCAACGCATAATCGACAAGGTCAATCGCCATACACATTGGATGCAAAAAAAGTCGATAAAGCAGTAAGTGAAAACACACCTAAAACACATCCAACTCTTGACAGAGAAGTCTCGCGATAAATCCCCTACCTCTTCGCTCTTTCCCTAACCTTCTCTTTTTTCACCTCATGCGTCGCAAACTCAACAAGTTTTTGTTCGACGCCATGAAAATCTTTATAAGTCGTTTTATCGAAATTCCAATAATTAAGCGGAACCGGAATTTTGCCTGCGCCTTGCGGAACATCAATCACATACATTGGACAAGCCATACCGCTCAAATTTGAACGAAGTTTTGTCATAATCTCAATTTCCTTCTCAAAATCAGTCATAAAATGGAATGCGCCTTCAACAGGATCACATCTAAAAATATAATAAGGCTTCACACCAATCTCAATAAGCCCACTAAACAATTTATAAAGCGTATCGTAATTGTCATTAACGCCTTTCAAAAATATCGACTGGCTAAGAAGCATAGCACCGGATTTTCTAAAATGCTCACAAACGCTTCTCGTTTCCTCCGTAATTTCATCCGGATGTTCAAAATTCATCAAAAGATAAACCGGCTGCTTCATCTCACGAATCGCATCCCCGATCGTCAAATCCACATTCTCAGGCGCCACAATCGGCATACGCGTGCCAATTCTTATAACTTTTATTTGAGGAAGTGCACCAAATTTCTTTAAAGCTTTTTTCAAAACAACAGGATTTGTAAAAGGATCTCCACCGCTAAAAATAATTTCATTAATATTTGGATGCGCCACTAAATAATTCTCAATATTTTGCAAATCTTCATCTGTCAAAAGTCCACCAAGTGCATCGGAAACTTTGCGCTTTCTTGTACAAAATCTACAATATGCGCCACAAACAAGAGTCAGCAAGCAAAGAACTCGATTTCCATATTTATGGACCAAACCCTTTGTAACCGTATATCTTTCTTCAATCAAAGGATCTTCATACATGCATGGAGGATTTATTTCTTCCGCCTCCGAAGGATAAAACTGGCTATAAATCGCAGGGCTTTTCTTAGCCAAGCCTTCAATATGCTTAGTAACCTGAAATTTGAAATCTTTAGTGCTCATTTTTGTAAATTAATTTTTGTAAATTGATAATTTCTTCTCATATGCCAAACGCGCAATTCGATCCATAAACCCTTTATAATCAAGCCCGATATCCTGAACAGCGCGAGCAAAACCGGTTGGCGGATCAATCCCGGGATTTGTATTTAATTCAAGAAAATAAGGATTCATATTTTTATCGATTCTAAAATCAAATCTTGCATAACCACTACATCCGCAAATTCGATAAACTTTTGAAGCAATCGCCTGAAGATTCTCAATAGTGGTGCTATCTAATGGTGCAGGATAAACAACATATGAATTCTTATAAAGATGACTTTCCGTATCAAACTTTGAATCAAAAGTTTGAATTGGATATTCGTCATGCGGCAAGTTTTTATAAACAACCGCGTGCGGCAACATGACATTCAAATTATCATAATCATTCCCAAGAACAGCCACAGAAACATCCATTCCATCAATAAAAGACTCAACCAATGCAGGCATTTTATAAACCTCAAGAACATACTGAATTCTCTCAGCTAATTGCTTAAATGAGTGAACAACAGCATTTTTATCAATCCCATAGCTCGATTCAGCCAAAGCAGGCTTTACAATAAGTGGAAAAGCGATTCTTGGCATCGTTAAAGGAACTTCATTATAAACTCTATAATCAGGCGTCAAAACGCCATATGCGGAAACAAATTCCTTTGATTTAATTTTATTAAGCGCAAGAAGAATTGACTCCCAACCACAGCCGGTGAAAGGCATTCCAACCGATTCAAGAATAAAAGGCACATAAGGCGCTTTCAAAATATCATTCCCAACGCCTTCAGTAAGATTAAAAACCAAATCAACTTTATCTTTCCATTGCAAAATTTCCTCGGCAAAATTGTCATAAACTTCCATTTCAAAAACCGTATGACCGGCTTCTTTTAAAGTCTCTGCAACAATGCGCGCTTGCGCAACAGTATCTTCTTCCGCCATCTTATCTTTTTCCGAACCGTACAGAAGCTTTTCTACAACGTTATAAATTACAAGTATTTTAAACTTTTCTACGTAAGGGGGCTGAAATTTCATTTTTTATTATTTTTTTATGAGATCTTGTTTCATCAAGACCATATCTTTTAAATGCTGTTTTTAAAATTGCTTCAATAATTTGATCATAAGACATTCCGGAATAGCTGGCTGAAACTTGAAAATAAGAAAAGTGCTTAGGATTTGGATTAAGCCCGGGAATTGGATTTGCTTCCAAAACATATATATTACCTTCTTCGTCCATTCGCATATCTATACGACCAA
Source organism: Candidatus Peregrinibacteria bacterium GW2011_GWF2_38_29 (assembly GCA_000992695.1). GTDB lineage: Bacteria > Patescibacteriota > Gracilibacteria > UBA1369 > UBA12463 > UBA12463. The sequence continues at coordinate 33,543 of LBUS01000013.1, forward strand.
AATCACGTAATCCAAGGGCGTTAAACGAATCCATGGCAATCTTCTGCAAACGCCTCTTTAAATCAGGCTCAAGGGTATCATTAACATTAATCGCCTCTTCCAAATCATTTTCTTCACACCAAACCGACTTTGCCTCATAACAGTCAATATAAAATTCCATTTTTGGGAATTTATCAAAAGCAATTTCAAGAATTGGCAAAACCCGAAGATCATTGCCATTTCCAATAAGCGGAATTGTAAATTCGCGACCGGATAAAAACTTTTCAACAAGAACAGGCTCTTTATATTTATCGATCAATTGTTTAACTTTTCTTCTAAGCGAAACCTCGTCTTTACAAACGGAATCCGCATCAACTCCCATACTTGAACCTTCTCCGTTTGGCTTTACGATAAGCGGAAAAAACAAACTTGGATCAAGGACATCTTCATGCGTATTCATAACTTGATAAGGAGGAGTTGGGATCCCGCTCGCGATAAGAACTTTTTTCGCAACCGCTTTATCAAGAGTAACCGCCGCGGCCAAAGGACCACAAGCGGTATAAGGAATTTTTAACATTTCAAGCATCATTGGAATTTGTGATTCACGCGATTCGCCGGGAACTCCTTCAGCAAAATTAAAAACAAAATCCAAAGTATCTTTCAAACGATATAAAGCAAAATAAGCTTTGTCATCAGCTTCAATAAAATAAACACTATGGCCCATAGCCTTTATTGCTTTCTCAATTGCTAAAACTGTTTTTGGAGAATCGTATTCATCTCTACACGAAGGAGGTTCTTCATCGGGTAATAAATCATCTTTTAGAAGATTGTATGTGAGACCGATGTTCATGTTTTTTTTGGCTTTAAAAAAATAATTTTTTGAAATCCACACTGATTATAAATCTGTATATTTATAATGCAAGATATAATGCAAGTTTTTTCGATAAAAATTAAAAAGCAGATTTACATTTACGAAAATTATTTCATGGGGGACATCTCCTTACGTTGACTTACAATAATAAAAGCAAAAATATGTAAAACCAGAACCGCAACAAAAAACACATTCAATTCAAACGATGAAAGAATCCCATATCGCTGATAAGAATAAGTCGCGCTAAATCTATCCAAAAAATCTTTTGCAATAAAATAAATCAAAATGCTCGCATAACCGGCCCAATGGATCTTTAGCAAATATTTCCAAATCACAAAAATTTGGCTTCCATAAAGCAAAACCCAAAATATATTCCCAAATTCATACCAAGCAAATCCCCTGTTATACATATATAAAGAATAAAAAACGAGCGCCATTAAAGAATAAGAAATAATTCCAACGGCAGTAAAATTAAGCAACCATTGCACAAACTTTTTTCGCCATAAATAAATCGCATAATTCACAGCCAAAAGCAAAGGATAAAGCGAACAAATCGGCACAAAAATCCACAAATAAAAAGGCGTCTCAACAAAATCACGATAATCAATCGTTAAAGCTGCGCCCGTCATAAACAAATCCAAAACAATCAGCACAACAAATCCCCAATTTTTTTTCAAATTATTCATTTAATCAGCTAAAAATCCTGCATTATTCGCATTCATGCACCACTCTTTTGGCCAATCTCCATATAAGCCTTCACCTCTCAATTGCTCTTTAATTTCCGCAACTTTTTTTGGCCATTCCTCCTCTGTGTATTGCTCATTCAAAATGCAATATTTTCGCTTATTCAAGCCAACGCATAAAAACAATTTCTCGGAATGAAAACACGAATCGCAATACTCGCAGTCGCGCACGAATTCGCAATAAAAGCAAAAATTGCAGTTATAACCTTTGCCAACAAAATAAGTCTGATAGCAAAGCTGCATATCAACAGAAAGAGCGGAATCCAAACTATCAGCAGTCCGTTCGCCATAAATATTATAAACTCTATGCATATAAGAACAATCCTGAAGCCCCTCGGAATCATAGCAAAGATAAGCATTTCTGCAGTTCCACAAATGATCCCCTATCGCATTATCGGTCTGAAATTGCCTGGAAAATAAATGCGGCACAGTAAGCTTAACTTTCTCAAATTCCGCATACAATTTATCAACCGATTCCTTTTTTAAAATCGCAACTTTTTTCTCATATTCTTCTTTGGAAAATGGCTTATTAAAAACATGATATTGCTTATGCCTAAGCCCTGCGCAACCAAAACAATTATTGCAACTTATACAATCAAAGCAAAACATGCTTTCGCTCGTTTGCTTGCAATCTTGAAGATAAGAAGAATTATAACAATTAACAGAATCCATGCATTCATAAAGCAATTCCGAATACTGAACATAACTGCAATCAACACAGTGTCGATTTTTATAAACGCACTCGGAATAAAAACAATTTTCCTGATAATCGCCCATAAAACACAAATATGAATTCTTAGAAAAATAAAGAAAATCAGAATAATCGGAATTTATATTTTGATAACCGTGAAAACCGATTTGCGGGGTTGCTTCACGCAATTTTTGAAATTGTTGAAAGAAATTCATAAGCTATTTATAGCACAAAATGCACAATTTCGTCATTATGATATAATATTCCAGAAATAATTTTTAACCCTCTTTTTATGTCAAAAACAATGAAGATCACACTCGCGATTATCGCGGCAGTAATCATTCTATTAATACTGCCAATGATCAGCACGTTTAATTCCCTAACAACGCTAAGCGCCGCGGCGGACGGCCAATGGGCAAATGTTGAAGTTCAACTTCAAAACAGATGGGACTTATTACCAAGACTTGAAACTTATTTAAGCACGCAAAGAATTCAAGAAAAAGGAATTTTCGACAACATCGCACAAGCAAGAACGCAATATGGTAGCGCAAAATCAACATCAGACAAAATGGCAGCAGCAGGCGAAGTTGAATCAGCAATTTCAAGATTGCTCGTTGTTATGGAAAATTACCCACAAGTAAAAACGAATGACCTTGTAATCGTACTCAATTCACAAGCGGAAGGCACAGAAAACCGCTTAAGAGTGGAAAGAATGAGATTTAACGAAGCGATTCAATTGTATAATACAAAAGCGAAAGTTTTCCCATCAAATGTAATTGCGGGAATATTCGGATTTGGTCAAAGAGCATATTTTGAATTACCGGACAAAGCTGCATTAAATGCACCTAAGGTAAATTTATAAAATGAAATTTCTTTATAAATTAGGATTCGCAGTTATTTTGTTCTGTTTAAGCGTATCTTTTGCTGGAGCATATTACAGTCCCGGCAAACCAACAAATTACGTTAATGATTTTTCAAAAACTTTAAGCGCGACAACTATTTCAACGCTTAATTCGGAATTAAAAGCACTCGAAGACACAACTTCTCATCAAATTTTTGTCGCAATAATTCCATCAATGAAAGATGACTACATTGAAAATTTTACAGTAAAACTTTTTGAAGAATGGAAACCGGGAAGAGAAGATAAAGACAATGGCGTTCTCTTTTTAATAAGCATGGAAGAAAAGAAAATGCGCATTGAAGTTGGATATGGGCTTGAAGGGGTTTTAACAGACGCAGAATCAATATTAATAATCAGCAACATTGCAAAGCCTTATTTTCAAAAAGGAGATTTTGACACAGGAATTTCCGAATCAGTAAAAGCAATAGATAAAAAAGTAAGAGGCGAAATCGTTGATCTTGGAAATAAAAACTCAAAATCAGCTTCTTCCGGTGGTGGCGATACGTGGACTGTGCTTATATTTTGGGCAGTAATGCTGGTTATTGGTGGTGGAAGTGCGCTCATAAAATTCTTCGCAACAACGCGATCGTGGTGGCTCGGCGGAATAATTGGAACACTCGTTGGAGGAGCGATTTCACTCATGACATTCGCAATCTTTGGCAGTTACGTAATAATTATTATAGTAATTTTAACTAGCGGCGGCTTCTTGCTTGATTACCTCGCTTCAACCGGAAAAATTAAACCTCCAAAAGGTGGCGGCGGACATGGCGGTGGATTCTTCTGGGGCGGTGGTGGATCAGGCGGATTTGGAGGCGGAGGATTTGGAGGTGGCGGCGGCGGAAGCTCAGGAGGCGGTGGCGCAAGTGGCGGATGGTAAACGGAAAAAATAACAAAATCCAAATTGTTCCAAATGACAAATAAAGGACAAATTACAACTCTGGAAATTGCAAAAAAATTAATAAATTTAAATTCAGAAAATCCTCCAATAAATAATCCAACATGCATGCAATATGTTTTCGATTTTTTAAAAGACCTTGGATTAAAACCGATAAAACAATATGTAAACAAACACGTCTTTAACGTAATCGTTGTTGGCAAAGGCCCAATTTTAATACAAGGACATTTAGATACTGTCCCATTTGGAGACATCAAAAAATGGAAATATAATCCCACCGGCCAAATAGTTAAAGATAAGTTCTTTGGACGTGGAATCGCAGACATGAAAGGAAATGTCGCATGCTTCTTATCGGCACTTCAAAAATCCCCTACCGATCAATTAAGCATGGCTTTCACAGCAATTGAAGAAACAAGCTTCATTGCGATCGAAAAAGCAATGGAACTCAAAAAAACACTCTTTAAACACGTAAAATACTCGATCACAATCGAACCGACCGATGGCAAACTTATCACATGCAACAAAGGCCAATTTTGGTTTGAAGTAACGGCAAAAGGTCGCACGACACATTCCAGCGCTCCAGAAAAGGGAATCAATGCGATTGAAAAACTCGTAGAAGCAATCCCGCAAATCAAAAAATACGAGCAAAAAATCAATAAAAGGCGTCACTCACTACTTGGCAAAGCCACTCTCAGTATTGGCGAAATAAAAGGCGGAACCGCTCCAAACATAGTCCCCGATCACGCCGTTATGATGATCGATAGAAGGGTTTTGACTTCAGAAACACCAAGGCAAGTTATAAAAGAAATGGAAACAATTTGCGCTCCAAATAAAGTAAGATTATTAAAACAAATTGACCCGGCCGAAACTCCAAATTCCTCAAAAATAGTGAAATTCATGCAAAAAATCCTTACTTCACAAAAAATAGATTCCAAAATTTACGGCTACCCCGCAACAGCAGAGCTCAGCGAAATAAGAAAACACGGAATCGAAGGTGTCATTTTCGGCCCATCAATGCTCTCCCAAGCCCACCAAGAAAACGAATATATGGCCTTAAAAGAGCTCGAAATGGGCGAAAAAATCTACTCCAAGCTCATCGCCTTCCTCCCCGAATTTTGAAAATTAAAAATTGAAACTTGAAAATTGAATGTAAATTGTAAAATCGAAAATTGACAATTTATGCATTCTAAACTAATGTAGTACCGCAATTTACACTAAAATATTATGTCAAATAAACACGTCAGTCATAAACACGGAGGAAAATCAAACCCAAGATTACGCCCAAAAAGCACTCACGGCAAAAGACGAAATAAGGCCAATGCAAGAATAAAAAGCAAAGCCCTTAGAGAATCGAATGAAATAAAAAAACGCGTCGCCCTAAAAGAGATCGAGTAATAAAAAAATATGTTCGGAAATAGAACAAAGGGAAATTCGTTGCAAAAACGCTATTTTTACGGCAAAACCCCCATTCTTCAAAATAAAGATGGTTTTTTAAAGAAAAAGAAAAATGGCATTAGAAATATAATGCCGGAACCGCAAAAAATTAAAAAAACCTTTATATTAATATTAATAGCAGCCGGAATTTTAACGATCTTTTATTGGATATTTTTATCCAACTTTTTCACTATAAAAGAAGTAACGATTGATTATAAAGAAGCTCAAGAAGAAAACGCATTTTTAAAAGACTATTTCACAAGCTACATAGGCAAAAACATAATATTCGCAGACATCGAGACTGGCGCAGAAAAAGCAAAAAACGAGCATCCGGAATTCAAATCTTTAATCGCACAAAAATCATATCCAAATAAAATAAAAATCTCATTTTCGGCATACACGTCCATTGCAAATATCATAAATACTTCCGGCGGCGGAATTTTTAAATTCATAGTCAATGAAATCGGAATGGCAACGCAAAAAGACATGGAAAATCCAAACCTGCCATTCATCAAAATCTCAACCGAAAAGCCGCTCAATTTCAACACAATCCTGCTCACACAAGAAAAAATAAAATACATCATTGGATGCGCAAAATTCTTCGAAGAAAAGTTCAACATGAAAATCTTGGAAATAGAATATCTCATGCAAGAAAAAGAACTTCATTTAAAAACCGAAAAATATTTCACAATTCTTTTAGACATTCAAAAACCATACGAAGAACAACTGCTAAAGCTCAAAAAAGCGCTTTCCAAACTGGATATATACACTCTTCCGCTCGAATATATCGACCTTCGCATTTATAGTGCAACCGGCGAAAAAATTATATATAAAAAACGTCGCTAAGTTGTTATAATAGAATAAATTTAACAAAAACCTATGGCTTGGGCTTTAATCGGAATCGTTTTGGGAATAATCCTTGGATTTCAAGTGCAATACTCAATCCCAATGGAATATACAAAATATACGGCCGTTGTTTTAATCGGCATTTTGGACGCACTTTTTGGCGCAATTCGCGCTGAAACCACAAAAGATCAATATAGCGCAATAATCTTTATTTCCGGCCTCATATTCAATATTTTACTCGCAGTAATAATCACATTTCTCGGTGAAAAACTCGGGCTCGACCTTTATCTTGCGGCAACCGTCGTCTTCACATTCAGAATATTTTCCAATGTTGGTATCACGCGTCGCGCAATGCTTCAAAACTTCATGGACAAGCGCCATAAAGCAAAAGAGCAAAAACAAATTGAATAAATCTGAAAAATCTGCTATAATTAAACAAATATTAAAAATAAAAACAAATGACAGACTCATCCAAGCTTGAAACATTGAAAGAATTAATCGAGAGCGCAACCGCGGCTCTTAATTCCGCAAATAAAATCGCTCAAGAATTAACGGGCGGTAAAGTTTCCAAAAAAAGCACTGAAAATTACACGGACGTAGCACAAACTTTAAAATCAGAAGATAACATCATTGAAGGTGTTTTCGACGGTCAAAATATGATCGGACCGGACAAAAGAGCTTATCCAATTCCTGCAAACTATGCCAGCAAATCAAAACTTGTCGCAGGAGACGTTTTAAAGCTTACAATCAAAGAAGACGGCACATTTTTATACAAACAAATCGGCCCAATCGAAAGAAAAGCAATAATTGGAATTCTAACTTACGATGACAGTCAATATAGAGTCATTGCAGAAGGAAAAACTTACAAAGTCCTTTTGGCCTCTGTAACGTATTTTCATGCAGAAGTTGGAGACAAAGTCACGATCATGACGCCTGCTAAAAAAGAAAGTGAATGGGCGGCAATCGAAAACTTACTCCCAAAAGAGTAAAAACAAAAATAAAAATAAAAAACAAAAACATGGAAGATTCAACTCAAACAACAACGACAACTGTACCAGCAATTACGCCAGCGATCACGCCGGAAATAGTTCCTGTCGCAACCCCAATGGCTCCAGTCAGCGTAGCTCCAACACAAATGCCGGCAGCAGCACCAGTTGCAACTCCAATTGTCACACAAGCTCCAGCTTCAATTACACCTGAAACGCCTAGCGCAGTTCCTACTTCAAAGCACGTTTCGACGCTTGGAGTTATGGCAATCGTTTTAGTCTTAATCGCCGCGGGCACAGGCGGATACTTTGCTTCAAAATACTTAAAAGCAAATATGAATAGTGGCGAAGAAGCTCAAGTCCAAGTCGAATCAACTGTTCTTCAAGATACAAATATAATTGATCAAAGCTTAGAAGTTCCACCTGCTACAGTTGAAGAAAAAATGCCTGAAGCACAAACAGAAGTTCAAAATACAACGGATACGGAAAGTACCGCTGAAACAGCAAAAGTTAAGAGAAAATAGTGTTCAAAAATTCCATTAAAATTAAACCAAAAGGTAAAGCATAATTACCTTCATTTTTCGCAACATATTTTTCAGATTTAATCTGGATTTTTTGGCTTGTTTAAGCTAAAATATCAATAACAACATAACTTAAAAAATATGACAAATTCAATGCAAAATGGCGCGCAAAATCAATCGCAAAATCATGTTCAAAATAGCAGCCAAATTCTCGAAAAAGATCTTCACGAAAAATTCGTCTTTTATGGCAAAAATGCTCGTGAATGGATGCGAAAATGCGCGCTCCTTCTGCCTGAAATAAATCGTCTGCGAATTTGGGAGAAAAAAGGATTTGAAAATATCTATGAATACGCACGAATTCTGGCCGGGATGAGCACAAATGCAGTCAATGACGCACTTCGTATTTTAAAGAAAGTTGAAGATAAACCAGAACTAAAATGGGTTATCGATAAAAAAGGAATAAATGCAGTCAGACCAATAATCGCAATCGCAACTCAAGAAACTGCAAACTTTTGGGCAGAAAAAGCAATGGAAATGAGCAAAAACACATTAGAGTGTTATGTTAAGGAATTTAAAAAAGAGCATACAGAAGCCAAAATAACTAAATCAATTTTCCGTCCTAGTACGGAAAGTGGACATTCACAAAATCTATTTTCTGAATTAAAAATGGAACTCGATCCGAAAATCGTAGATCAGTTAAATAAACTCAAAGGTCAAGGAAATTGGAACGAACTAATGCAAAAACTCTTAGATGCCTATCAAGCGCAAATTGAAGCCAATAAGCCAATCCCACAAGAAAATGCAAAAAGGTACGTTTCAGCAAAAATTAAGAACCACGTTCTTGTTAAAACAAATAACACATGCGCATTCCCCGATTGCACAAAAGAGTATAAATACCTTCATCACACATGGAGATTCGCACTCACAAAAACGCATGATCCGGATACTCTCATTCCCCTTTGCAAAGCGCACGAACGCCTCGCTCACGCAGGCCTAATCGAAAACGAAAATCAACCGCCACAATTTTGGAAAATAAAGCTTGAAGCCAACAAAACAAGCGAAAAATGGCAAAAAGTGGATAAATGGGTTTCAAAATACTACACGTAAAATAAAGCTCAAATAAAATCGATAAATATACCTCCTAAATTTCTCTCATTCCCCTCTTGCATCCATTTACCTTTTGTGATATAATATTGAGATAACTTAGAAAAACAAAAACAAAAATATGGCAACACAGCTTGATAAAATATTCAGGACTGCAGTTCAATACAAAGCTTCCGACGTATTCATAACGAGCGGATGTAAGCCGATTTTGCGCATTAATGGCGATCTTGTCGCAATTGAAGAACACGCAATAATCACAAAGAAAACAGCGGAATCTTATCTGCTTGAAATCATGACTGACGAGCAAAAACAAACGTTCGCAAAAACGCTCGACATAGATTTCGCACTTGATATCGAAGATATCGCCAGATTCAGAGCTAATGTTTTTGTTCAAAAAAACGGAATTGCAGCGGTTTTCCGCGTTATTTCCTCAACGGTTTATAGCCTTGATGAACTCGGACACCCTCAACAACTCAAAAAAATTCTCAATTATAAAAACGGCTTAGTTATTGTTACAGGCCCTGCGGGCTCAGGTAAATCCACAACAATGGCCGCAGTCATAAATGAATTTAACGAAAAACATTCAAAACACATTTTAACGGTTGAGGATCCGATTGAATTTATTTTTGAAAATAAAAAATCAATCATAGATCAGCGTGAAATCGGAACTCACACACACAGCTTTGCAAAAGCTTTAAAAGCCGCAATGCGTGAAAATGCCGATGTCATTATGATTGGTGAAATGCGCAATCTTGAAACAATTCAAATGGCGCTCACAGCCGCAGAAACAGGTCACTTGGTTATTGCAACGCTTCACACAAGTGGAGCCGCAAAATCAGTTGATAGAATTATTGATGTTTTCCCATCAGATCAGCAAAATCAAATCAGAAGCATGCTTTCAGAAGCTCTTAAAGCGGTCATTTGGCAATCGCTTATTAAAACAAAAGATAAGAAAGGCAGAGTTGCTGCGCTTGAAATCATGTTTGTCAATAACGGAATTTCAAACTTGATCAGAAAAGGTCAAACGCATCAAATCATTTCTATGCTTGAAACAGGCATGAATGACGGCATGCAAACCATGAAAAAAGCAGTTTTGGATCTTCTTCAAGCCGGAATCATCACAGAAGAAGATGCAATCGCAAATATCCCACCTGAGTTTGAGGCATAAATCTAAGCCATAAAATGAAAAATGAAAAAACTTCTTATAACACTATTACTAGCAATCGCCTTAACAGGGTTAATGCTCCCAGCGCTTAGCCATGCGGCAGCGGATGAAAGCTTCAATGTGGGGATTTTAAGAGCAGACGGCCAAAAACAAGGTTACCTTTTCGACGATAAAAACCCAAATTACGACAGGCCTGTTGTAGCAATAATTTTCACAGCAATCGATCTTTTAACAAAAACGATCGGTTCACTTGCGGTCGGAACACTCATTTTATCCGGACTTTGGCTTGTCACTTCACACGGCGAACAAACTCAAATTGATAAAGGCAAAAAAATATTCACATACGCAATAGTAGGCGTCGTTTTCGCATTTATGTCATATATAATCGCCACGCTCGTTCAAGGTTTCTTTAAATAAAAACATGAAAAAAATAATTACATACATTTTAGCAACAATCTTTCTCTTCGGTGCAATGGCGCCGGTGGTTGCGTTTGCAGCAGAACCCGACCCCGTCGTACTTGATACGAATAACGCAGCTCAAATGAGCCAATTCGTATGTCCGGACTCAACAGAAATCTACACAGAAGGAGATCTATGTGTAAAAGACAGTGAAAGAAAAGAATATTCCGTAAGCATAATGGAAGAAGGATTTGGCAAAGCTTATAAAATAGAAGAGGACGGCAAAACTATTTCAGAAGTAAGAACGTGCTACAGAGTAACGAAACCCGTAGAATGCAAAAACAAAGACTCAAATTCAGCAATAGAATCAATAGATAAAAATTTTACAGGATTAACTAAAACATGCCCAAGCGGTGAAGGAGTCACGTGCCAAAAAGTCACCGTTCTCCTCGGAAAAGGTGGCGTTTCTTTAATTCAGCTTTACGTCGGCATGATTTATAGATGGGCGGCAACAATGGCAGGAATCGTTTGTGTCCTTATTATGATCGTCAGCGGCATTCAAATTTCAGCATCAGGAGGCGATACAACAGGAATGGACGCAGCAAGAAAAAGAATCACACAGTCTTTAATGGCACTCGCGGTTTTATTCTTATCAGCCGTAATCTTATACATGATCAACCCTAACTTTTTCACGAGATAAAATGAAAAACATATTCAAAATCATTATCGCAATAAATTTAGTTCTAATAATGTTTGGCGCAATTGTGCCATTGCAATACTCAATCGCACCGGTTGCATACGCTGAACCCGGCTTATCTATTCCAAAACCAAATACATTACCGGGCCAAAGCGTAGAAGATCAACAAGCCGATAAAGATAAGGGCGGCAAATATGCAGTTGAAGCCTTAATTCCAAAAGTCACGAAAATGCTTATTGGATTTGCCGGAATAACAGCCTTCTTATTTACGGTTGTCGGCGGCATCAGATTTATGGTGGCATACGGCGAAACCGAAGCCGTAACAAGCGCGAAGAAACAAATTACATGGTCTTTAGTTGGCCTTGTAATAGCCATTTTCGCATATACAATCATATCCATCATATCAAGTATAGATTTCTCAAAATAATATGAAAAAAACACTAATAACAATATTGCTGGCATTAAATATAATGGGACTCATGTCCCCTATTGCACTTGCATACGCTGTCCCAAAATCAGAAGAAGTAAAAGGAAGCTGGGACTTATTAAAACCCGCACAAATTGATGGAGTAAACACGGGCAAAGAGCTCGAATATTTAAGAAGTTTGCCACAAGCGGACACAATAACAAAAGACATTGAAGCAAAAACAACCGCAACTTTTTACGCATCAGCAACAAAGCTAATGATGGGACTTGCAACAATTCTTGTTGTAGTTGGATTCTTTGTCGCAGGCGTTATGTATGTCACGGCTCAAGGCAACGAAGAAGTTACAAAAAAAGCGGTCAATATAATGATGTACACTGTTGTTGGAGTTATAATCATAGCAGCGGCATATGGCATCGTAATTGGTATCACAAAGCTCAAACCGTTTTAAAACAAAAATGAAAAATACATTTAAAAAATTTATCGCACTTTTACCAACTTTCGTCTTATTAACGGCAATTTTCGCGCCTGTTGCAATAACACCTGTCGCAATGGCTCAGGTTGGCATTCCAAAAGAATATGTTGATTCTGTTGGCAGCGTACCAATGAAAGAACTTTTAACAGTAGATGATAAAAATGTAGCAAAAAACACAGGCGAAAATGCTATAAATTACATTCTTCAAAAAATCGCAAATGGTTTAATATATGTTGCCGCGCCACTCGCAGTCGCATTTGTAGCACATGGAGGCGTCAGCTATACAATGGCAATGGGCGAAAACACAAAGCTTGAAGCCGCAAAAAAAGAAGTTACATGGGCAATAGTAGGACTATTCGCAATATTAACAGCATTCTTTGTAGTAAGAATGATGATCACATTTTTCTTCACGGCAACCGGATCAGGATTCGCAAGTTAATTAAACCAATCTAGGGAATAAAACGTCAGGCTTTTTAATAATATCTCCGGAAATCGCATCAAGCACTTTTTTCGATGTATCAGGCAAAAACGAAACAAGCATATCCGCAGTTCCACGCAAAATTTCAACCATATTAACAATAACGCTTGGTAAAATTTCTGAATTTTCCTTTGCAAGCGCCCAAGGCTTCATTTCTTCAACATATCTGTTTCCAAAATCAGAAAGTAACATAACGCATTCAACCGCGGATTTAAGATCAAATTTCTCAACATTTTCATCAAAATTTTCTCGCGCTTCTTTAATCGCTTTTTTACATTCCTCGGTTTTCGCATCCTTATCAACCGCCTTATTTGATTTCGGAATCTTTGAATCAAAATATTTTTCCGTCATTGAACAAACACGATTCACAAAATTTCCAAAATTATTAGCCAATTCTGTGTTATACAAAAGCTCAAAACGCGTAAGTGAAAAATCACCATCGTCAGTTGTCGGAATTTCACGACTTAAATAATAACGAACAGAATCAATTCCATATTTTTCAATAATCGCGAAAGGATCAACAACATTCCCCAAAGATTTGCTCATTTTTTGCCCATCTGAAGTCACAAAACCATGAACATAAATATTTTTTGGCGTTTTAAGTCCGGCGGAAAGAAGCATTCCAATCCAAACTCCGGCATGAAATCTCAGAATATCCTTCCCAATAATATGCGCATCTGCAGGCCAAAATTTCTTAAAATTTGCGCCGTCATTTTCAAAATCAAGCGCGGTAATATAATTCGAAAGCGCATCGCACCAAACATACATAACATGATCAGCATCATCCGGAACCGGAATTCCCCAAGGCAAATTCTTTTTTGGTCGTGAAAAGCTAACATCAGGAAGACCTTCCTTACCGATTATATTAAGCATTTCATTCTTGCGAGCCTCAGGAACAATCTTTAATTTATCCTTTTCAATCAACTTTCGAATTTCATCCGAATATTTTGATAATTTGAAAAAATAATTCTCTTCTTCAAGATAATCGGGAGCGGTTTTATGAGTTGGACATTTGCCTTCAACAAGGTCTTTTTCAAGCACATAAGCCTCACAACCCGAACAATAAAGTCCTGAATATTTAGCCTTATATATATCCCCTTTCTCGGCCAAAATCTTCCAAAGCTTTTGCGCACCTCTTATATGTCTTTCTTCTGTCGTTCGAATAAAGTCATCATTCGTAATATTAAAATTTCGAGTTAAAGATTTGAATGTTTCTGCGTATTTATCGGCAATCGCAATTGGCGTCGTATTCTCTTTTTTTGCCATATTAAACAGCTTAGTCCCATGCTCATCAGTTCCAGTCAAAAAATATGTTTCATCGCCTTTTTGTCTGTGATAACGCGCCAAAACATCAGCCTGAAGAATCTCCATCGTAAAACCAATATGCGGAGAAGCATTAACATAAGGAATCGCTGTTGTAACGTAAAATTTTGCCATATTTATCGTGTAATATGCTATTATCTTAGCAGAAAAAATAAACCATGAACACAGAACGAAAAAATTTCATAGTTATCGACGAAGAATTCACATGTAAAAATTGCGGAGAAAAAAACCCAAAACATGGTGCGTCGTGCAGAAATCATTGCCGCAAATGCCTTTATTCCGAGCATATTGATGAAACAATTCCCGGTGATAGAGGAAGTGAATGTAAAAGCTTAATGGTGCCGATTTACTCAATTTTTGATTCAAAAAAAGGTCAAGTTATTGTCCAAAAATGCCTTAAATGCGGCAAAACTTCGCTTAATAAAATAGCGGACGACGACAACTTAGAATTATTAACAAAATTATTAAATGCAAATCCCGAGGCAGCAGATGAACTCACAAGAAATCGTAGAAACAACGCTTAAAAAACATAACTGCGAAAATTCAACTCTGATTTTGGGAATTTCCGGCGGATCGGATTCCATGTATATGCTTAAAATTCTTAGCGAAATTGCGCCAAAGTTAAACCTAAAATTAATTGTTGCGCACGTTAATCACATGCTCCGCGGAAAAGAAAGCAACGCAGACGAAAAATTTGTAAAAATGGCTTGCGATAAACTTAAAATCAAATGCGAATCAATTAAAATTGACGTCAAAAAATTCCAAAAATCAGAAAAATTAAATCTTGAATCCGCCGCTCGCACAAAAAGATATGAATTCCTCCGCAAAATTAAACAAAAATATAAAGCAAAATTTATCCTTCTGGCGCACAACGCAACCGATAATACGGAAACAGTTTTACTGAATCTGATCCGCGGAACAAGCATTCGCGGACTTTCCGGAATCTCGGAATTAAATGGCGATATTTTGCGACCTTTACTCCCCTTTTCAAAAAAAGAAATTGAAAAGTTTTGCAAAAAGGAAAACGTCAAATTCCGCATAGACAAAACAAATTCCGACACAAAATTAAAACGCAATTTCATCCGACATAAACTGATTCCACAAATTGAAAAATTAAATCCAAGCTTCACACAAACCACACTTAAAAAAAGCCAATATTTCAAACAAGCACACGAATTTTTATCAAACTTGGCCGAAAATTGGGTCAATTCAAACTGCAAAATCGAAAAACACCGCATAACTTGCGATTCAAAAATCCTCGCAAAAGAAAAAGGCTTCCTAAAAAAACTCATCATCGAAAACATCTACGAAAAATTCAATGGCAGCACTCTCGACCTTGAATCAACGCACATCGACGAACTTTTAAAAGTTATAAATAAAAACGTCGGGAATAAAGAAAAAAACATTGGGAAAAGAATCGCAGTAAGAAAAGCTAAAGGGAAAGTAATGTTCTCTGTTTAATTTGACATTCAAAAATCAAATACTATCAAATCTGGCATCAGGAGGCAGAAGAGTACTGTGATATGAATTTCTTCTATGCCATGGTGGAAAAACACTCATTGAATGAACATCAACGTCAAACATATTTTGAAAATTATCTCCATAAAGATGCGCACGATTTCCATAATAAGGAAGCGTTTTTAATTCCATAGCAGGGACATAATGCATTTTGCCGCTATTGTCTCTCCACGTAATAACAAAACTATAACCCTGTGTATTTTTACCATGCCTATCTGTTCTTGGTGAAACCTTAAAATCATTTAGCTGAAGACTCGGATACGTTTCTCGAGGGCAAGGATTTGTAGGCGGATCATCAAATAAGGATTCACAATCATCTAAGTCATCTGAAGGTGATGTTTGTAGTTGCATATAAATTAAATTTAAATGATTATATTTTAATTATAACATTTTTTCATATTTATTGCAAGCTCCATCAGCGGTGCAAAAACCACTTCATCCAAACCCTCTTAAACATCGGCAAAGTCAAAGTTGAAAGCATAAACGCGCACGCCGGAACAATTGCATTAAGCCAAGGACTTTCTATATTTACAGCCCAAAGATATATTCCAATCGCCAAATAAGTAAAAACCACAAGCAGAGCTCGCCTAAAAATACTTATTTCCCACGCCTTATCGGATTCAACTCGAAAATTCCTTTTCTTGATATCGGAAATTTCACTTTCCAAAATCTTGATTCTATTTTCCATGCCACTATTATAACACAAATCAAATCCAAAAAACCTTGTTTTTAAGCGCAAAAAGTACTAAACTTCTTATACTTTAAAAATAAAAAACATGAACAATATGAAAATGCCTGAAAACCGCGGTCGCGGTGGAATTATCTATTTATTAATAATTGCGCTCGTTATCGCTGGAATATTTTTTATAGTAAATCCAACAAGCAGCAGCACGAAAACCGTCCCATTAAGCACTGTCGTTCAGCAAGTTAAAGATGGAGTTGTTGCCTCTATGAAGGTCACAAAAAATAAACTCGATATAACGCTCGCCGATACTTCAAAAGAAGTCGCATATAAAGATACGAATGAAAACGTTTACGACATGCTGGAGAAAGCCGGCGTTCCAAAAGAAAAATTAACAAATCTTGGGATTGAAGTTTTACCAACCGAATCATCGGATTTTTGGCTTAATCTTCTTATAAGCGCAGTGCCATTCTTGTTAATTATCGGGTTCTTTGTATTTATGATGCGCTCAGCGCAAAATTCAAACAATCAAGCAATGTCATTTGGAAAATCAAAGGCAAGGCTTGCCGAAGGCGAAAAACAGAAAACAACATTCAAAGATGTTGCGGGCGCAAAAGAAGCAAAGCAAGAATTATTTGAAATCGTAGACTTCTTGAAAAACCCTTTAAAATACACGGCTTTGGGAGCAAAAATTCCAAAAGGAGTTCTCTTGGTTGGCCCTCCAGGATGCGGAAAAACGTTACTCGCTCGCGCAGTTGCAGGCGAAGCAAATGTCCCATTTTTTAACATTTCCGGCTCGGAATTCGTTGAAATGTTTGTTGGTGTGGGTGCAAGCCGCGTCCGTGATCTTTTCAAAAAAGCAAAACGCAATGCCCCATGCATCATTTTTATTGATGAAATAGACGCAGTCGGCCGTCACAGAGGCGCAGGAATGGGTGGCGGACATGACGAACGCGAACAAACTTTAAACCAGATTTTGACTGAAATGGACGGTTTTGAGCAAGATACAAATGTCATTGTAATAAGCGCAACAAACAGACCTGACATTCTTGATCCCGCACTTCTTCGCCCAGGTAGATTTGATCGCAGAGTCACGGTCGACGCACCGGATATAAAAGAACGTGAAGAAATTCTTAATATATATGCAAAAAACAAACCGCTCGATACAAGCGTTGATATCAGCAGAATCGCAAAAACAACTCCGGGATTCACAGGCGCAGATCTTGAAAACTTAATGAATGAAGGCGCGATTTTAGCCGCACGCAAAAACGCAAAAGTAATCACTCGAGAAGAAATCGAACAAGCAGTTGAAAAAGTCACAATGGGTCCGGAAAGAAAATCCAGGATCTTGAGCAAAAAAGAAAAAAACATCACAGCACATCATGAAGTCGGACATGCGCTCGTGGCTCATTTATTGCCTGATTGCGACCCTGTACACAAGATTTCCGTCATATCGCGCGGAATGGCGCTTGGCGTCACTTGGTTTATGCCTGAAGAAGACAAACATCTTTATTCAAAAAATAAATTCCAAGACGAAATCGCCTCGATGCTCGGCGGATACACAGCTGAACAAATCATTTTTGGAGACGTCACAACCGGCGCATCAAATGACCTCGAACGCGCAACCGGTATAGCAAGAAAAATGGTTACAGAGTACGGTATGAGTGATCTCGGCCCAATCACATACGGCGAACACGACAGAGAGATTTTCCTTGGACGCGATTTTGGCCACATGAAAAATTATTCCGAAGAAATAGCCTCAAAAATCGATGCGGAAGTTCGCAAATTCGTTGAAAAAGGACACGAAACAGCAAAAAGAGTATTAAATGAAAACGTTGAACTATTAAAGAAAATTGCAGAAGATTTGATGGAAAAAGAAACGCTCAACAGCGACGATTTCTTGGCTTATTTCAAAAAACCGGAAAAACGCGCAGAAAAAGTCGAAGGCGACAAAAAAGCAAAAACTTTAACAGCGCATCCGCAAATCAAAATATCGCATATAAAAGGTAAAAAACACGCATAATGGCAAAAAAACAATTTAAATCGGTTATTAAAAAAGCAATTTTCCCGGCCGCAGGTTTTGGCACAAGATTTCTCCCGATCACAAAATCTCAACCAAAAGAAATGCTTCCAATCGTTGATAAGCCAGTAATTCAATATCTTGTTGAAGAAGCTGTCGCAAGCGGAATAGAAGACATTATAATCGTCACGGGACGCGGCAAACGCTCAATTGAAGACCATTTTGACTATTCGCCTGAACTTGAGCTAAATCTCGTTGAAAAAGGCAAAAGATCACTTTTAAAAGAAGTTCAAAGCATCCCAAATCTTGCAAATTTTGTTTATGTGCGCCAACCTCATCCGCTTGGAGATGGCCACGCAATTCTTTGCGCCGCCGCAGCAATTGATGACGAACCTTTCGCAATTATGTTTGGTGACGACATCGTTGATTCAAAAATCCCAGCACTCAAGCAATTAATTGAAGTTTATAAAAAAGTTAAAGCACCTGTAATCGGCCTTGAACGCGTTGATAAATCACTCGTCAGTTCGTATGGAATCGTGGAAGTGGAAAAATCAAAATTCGACAAATCAAATAGCAGAATTCACAAAATCAAATCACTCGTCGAAAAACCATCGCCTGAAAAAGCACCTTCAAATCTCGCAATAATCGGAAAATACATCGTCACTCCAAATATCATGGAAATCCTTAAACGCGCAAAATCCGGCACGAAAGACAAAGAAATCCGCTTAATCGACGCCTTCCGCGAACTCATCAAAACTCATCCAATTTATGGCTACGAAATCGAAGGAACCCGCTATGACACAGGCGACAAAATCGGCTTACTCAAAGCAACAATCGACTTTGCGTTAAAAAGAGATGATACGGGACCGGAGATTCGAAAGCATCTGGAAAAAATCTGCAAAGTGAAAAACTAAGAAAGCGTTACTCCAAAACAAAAGTAAGCCGCAATATCCCAGGACTTACAAAGTTAAACGTTCTTATCTTTAAAACCCCTATTTCTTTTGTATTTTTAACATGCTCACCACTACAAGGCGTTGCAATCCCATCGCCTATTATTACAATACGTACTTTTTCAACATTATCAGGAAGTCTATGTAACGAACACAACCTTTTCGCCTCTTCATAGCTCAGCTCTTCAAAAACAACATCTCTATTTTCAGAGATAATCGTATTCGCTCTCTTTTCCGCTTTCTCAACAACCTCTTCAATCAAAAGCTCCGTTTCCAATTCAAAATCACATCTAACTTTAGATCCTTTAAATCTGGAATCTATTATCTTCCCATTAAACAATTGCCCAAAAACAGCCGTTAAAATGTGCTCTGCCGAATGTTGTTTTGGATCTTTGTTACTCATGATTTCAGCTTATGGCGTTTATGTAATACTTTTAACCGTGAACAATCTTTAGAATAAAAATCGTTCCTGATAGCATTAAAGTTATTATATTGGCTATAATTATAGGAGCTTCATTCAACATTATTCCATATACAAGCCACATAATAATACCAACTAAGTACACACTATACATTAACAGTGAAATACTTTTTGTATTCTTAGTTTTTATAACTTGTGGAATAAAAGAAACAGTTGTTGATGTTGCAGCAATATATCCAAATATCGTACTAATCTCCATAGCAAATTGGTTAAATGCATTGTCTCCTTACGATTCAATATTATACGAACTTCCAGCAAATCACCATATTTACACTTGAATTTTCAAGGTTTTTCAGCTATAATAGTAAGAATACAAAAAATAAAAACAAAAAAATGTCAGACGCTGGAACCAACGTCGTAATCGAAAAAGCCGAGGAATTAAAGCAGGCCGGCGAACACGAACAAGCAATAAAGCTCTGCGAAAGAGTTTTGATGTCTGATTTGGAATGCGCGGAAGCTTATGAAGAAATCGGCGATAACTTTCTTAGCTTAAAAGAATATTTCAAAGCAAAGAAAGCTCTTGAAATGGCAATCAAAATCAATCCGGAAAGCGCAAACGCAAATTATTTAATCGGATTTTTATATTCATGTTTTGGAAAATGGAAAACTTCAATCGAATATCTTGAAAAAGCAGACAAGGTTTATCAAAACCATCCGGAAATCTTAAGATGCCTTGGCTGGAGCATGTATCACGAAGGCCACAAAGTAAAAGGCATCGTCCTTCTTGAAAGATCACTTTCTTTGAGCCCGGAAGACCCATTGATTATGAGCGATCTCGGCGTCATCTATATGAACGAAAAAAACTTTGAAAAAGCCGAAAAATTATTCTCAAAAGTCGTTCAAATTGAACCGGGAAATAAAAAGGCAGAAGAATGCCTCAACGCCATAAGATTCTTCAGGCGCGAATACGACAAGCTTAAGAAAAGGAAAGCTTAATTTTACAAAAATCACCTTCGTCCTTTAGGCCCTGTTTTCTAGTCAATACCTTTGCATCACTTCTATAGGCGTTTGCATTTGCAAGGCCATGTGTGGTCTTTCATTGTTATAGAAATGAAGATATTCAGGG
>LBUS01000014.1 GCA_000992695.1 Candidatus Peregrinibacteria bacterium GW2011_GWF2_38_29
CCCTGAATATCTTCATTTCTATAACAATGAAAGACCACACATGGCCTTGCAAATGCAAACGCCTATAGAAGTGATGCAAAGGTATTGACTAGAAAACAGCTGAACGGGGACGGAGGCAACCTTAAATCTCCACTTCTTCCGCGAACTTTGGAACGTATGCGTCGTAGCCGAGTTCTTTGAGGTGCGCGGCGAAAGTCAAAGATTGCTGTTCTTCGCCGTGGACAATGAAGATCTTTTTTAGGCCTTTGATATTTGAAACAAAATCTATTAAATCACTGCGATCGGCATGACCGGAAAACGCGTCCATCTTCACGATATTTGCATTAACTTTATATTGTTTGCCGAAAATATTGATGACTTTTAAGCCTTCAACAAGCTTGCGACCGAGTGTGCGATCAGCCTGATATCCAACAAATAAAACAGTTGCCTTTGGATCCTCAATATTGTTTTTGAGATGATGAACAATACGGCCGTGCTCAGCCATTCCCGATGCGGAAATAATTATGCATGGACCCTTGTATGAATTGAGTTTTTTTGAATCTTCGGGATCGGAAATATATTTAAGCGTGCCAAACCCAAATGGATTTTCTTTGCCATGAATAAGCTTGCGCGTTGCTTCGTCAAAACATTCGGGATGCGCTTTGAATACATCTGAAAGCTTGACTGAAAGCGGGCTATCCACGAAAATTGGAATCTGTGGAATTGCCTTATTTTTGCTTAATTCATTGAAGTAATAAATGAGTTCTTGCGTGCGTTCAA
This sequence comes from Candidatus Peregrinibacteria bacterium GW2011_GWF2_38_29, assembly GCA_000992695.1. Classification (GTDB taxonomy): domain Bacteria; phylum Patescibacteriota; class Gracilibacteria; order UBA1369; family UBA12463; genus UBA12463. The sequence goes on from LBUS01000014.1 coordinate 760, forward strand.
GAGCGAATGCGGGAATCAAAATTTTGCCACCTTTTTGTGCGGTTTTGTTTACAATGTCCGCAAGTTGAGCCTGCACGTCTTCGATTGGCTCGTGAAATCTATCACCATATGTGCTCTCAATAATCAAATAATCCGTTTGTGGAAGATATTGCGGATCTTTGAGAATTGGAAGGCTTCTGCGACCAATGTCTCCCGTATATGCCATTGTAAATCTTTGATTTTTTTCTTTATCATAAACAACAAAATGCGTGATTGCCGAGCCAAGAATGTGACCGGCATCATAAAAACATGCCGCAAGACCGTCTTCAACCGGGAATGCTTTTTCATATTCCACTCCGACGAATTGAGTCATTGCTTCTTTTACATCTTCAACTGTATAAAGAGGCTCAATCGGAGCTTGATTTGGCTTGTTTGCCTTTTCGTGTTTTTTGATATATTCCATATCGCGAGCCTGAATCATTGCCGAATCCATAAGCATATATGAAGCAAGATCTTTTGTAGCGAGAGTTGAATAAATTTTTCCTTTAAAACCTTTGTGCGAAAGTGCGGGAATATTGCCGCAATGGTCAATATGCGCATGAGAAAGGATCATTGAGTCGATTGAGCGCGGATCAAATGGATATGCATTGTTTTTCGCAAAGGATTCCTTGCGTGGGCCCTGATACATGCCGCAATCAAGCAAAATACGCTTATCGTTGAGCATAAGCAGGTGTTTTGAGCCTGTGACTTCGCGAGCTGCCCCGCAAAAACGGATTTTCATTTGTTTTTGTTTAATTTATATCATTATATCATATAAAATGAGATTTAGCAAATGGGGACGTTTCCCGGGTTTAGCTTTTACATGTGGAGCGGGGACAGAGGTGTAGCATTGACTTTGTGGTAAAAGTATACTACAATTGTAGTGATAAATAACTACATAATTATGCTCCCTAAATCAAAACTCACTCAAAGCCTATTTACGTACTTTTTTTTAAATCCTGAAAAAGAGCTTTATCTGAGAGAATTGGCCAGAACACTCTCTTGCGATGCCGCAAATCTGGATAAAACCCTTAAAAAACTTGAAAAAGAAGGTTTATTTAAAAGCGAATTTCACGGAAAACAAAAATATTATTCTTTGAATACATCCTTCCCTCTTTATGATGAGTATAAAAAAATCATTGAAAAGTCATTTGGAGTTCAGAAATTTTTTAGAAGGATTTAATGATATTAGTGTAATCTATATCTACGGATCTTATGCAAAAAATGAAATGTCTGCAAATAGCGATATAGATGTGCTCGTTATAGGCAGGCCTGATGTGTTAAAGCTTTCTCGTGAAGTATCGGAATTTGAAAATTTGTTTAATAGAGAACTGAATTACACGATTATTGATGAGAGTGAATTGGCAAAAAAAAGACAGAACGATCCATTTTTAAAAAATATATTTAAAGGCAAAATTATAAAAATTACATGAAATTTGAAGAGAAGCAGAAATATCTGAGAAAATTTATACTATTGTAAAAAATTATGTTCAAAAGAAGAGATAAAGTTATCTTAAAAATTGAGAATCTTGCGTTTGGCGGGCAAGGGATTGGGCGCGTGGCCGTTGATGATGAAAAAGGCGGCGAAAGTGCTGCAAAAGGAGCTGGCGAAAGCGCACCGCGCAAACTCGCGGTTTTTGTTGAAAATGTGATTCCCGGCGATGAAGTTGAGGTGAGTTTTTATCATATCAAAAAGAACTTTGCAGAAGCGAATGTTGTGCGAATGATTAAGCCATCGGAGTTGCGTATTGCGCCACAATGTCGTCATTTTGGGACTTGCGGGGGATGCGTTTGGCAAAATCTTAATTACGAAAAACAGCTTGAATATAAGGAAAATCAGGTTCGTGAAAGCCTTGAAAGAATTGGAAAATTTGAAAATCCACCTGTGAAGAAAATTATCGGATGCAAATCACCTTGGGAATATCGAAATAAAATGGAATTCAGCTTTGATGGGTCGGGTACAAATTTGCAACTTGGGCTACATTTGGCACGAATGCATCACGATGTTGTCGACATTCAAGAATGCTTTTTAGTTTCCGGAATCTGCGTGGAAATAACAAAATTTATACGTGATTTTTTGAAAAAAGCAGGTGGCAGCAATTGTAGCGGCGGCAGCAACGACGAGACCGCTCTCGATTTGCGAAATTTCATTATACGTGAGGCAAAAACAACCGGTGAAATTATGGCGAATTTGGTGACGGGCACGGAATTTGACAGTGGCCTGATGGCACAACTTGTCGCAGAAACAAATAAAAAATTCCCAAACAAAATCACATCTTTTTATCACACAAAAATTTCCGATAAAAGAGGCGAAAGAAAAAGCATCAAAGAAGAACTAATTTTTGGCGCACCTGTTATCCGTGAAGAACTTTTAATACATAGCGAAAAAATCAAATTTGATATAACTCCAAGTGCGTTTTTTCAACCAAATACATTTCAAGCGCAGGTTTTATATGAAACCGTTTTCTCCCTTGCTGATGCCCAAAAATCTGATTCGATTTTTGATTTATTTTGTGGAACCGGAACGATTGGAATTTGTTTTGCGAAATTCGCGACTAAAATTTTTGGCGTTGAAATAAATGCCAGCGCAATTGAAATCGCAAAGAAAAACGCCGAATTAAACAACCTGAAAAATATTGAATTTTTATGTGGCGACGCAGAAAGAACCCTTAAAAATCTCCCTCAAAATCCGGACATAATTATCGTTGATCCGCCACGCGCCTGCCTTGGCGAAAAACTCTCCCTAAAACTCGCCGGATTCAAAGCCCGCAAAATCGTTTTTGTTTCATGCAATCCGACTACTTTTGCAAGAGATGCGCGCGTTTTAGTAGACAATGGCTATTCCCTCCGCGAAGTTCAGCCTGTCGACATGTTTCCGCATACATATCACATTGAAACCGTTGCAATTTTCGAAAAAAATTGATTTTTATCTAAGTCCCGTAGTTATGCTGACTATCAACCCTTTAACGAATTCAGGTTTTACTACAAAGCTTAAAGCTATTACCGCCATGATGAAAACCGTAATTATAACCCCAAATGGAACCCTAAAAGATCTTGATGGTTTTTGTTTTTTCATGTGAGGATTTTAATTTAATCTAAAATTCAGTTTAACAAATTTCTATACTTTAATACAGCAATATAATTTGTCATTGATTTTTGAACACAAATCGTATAAATTGGCGTCTAAAAACATAATCTAATTATGCAAAGCACAACGGAATCATTAAGAACAATAGATATAACAGGGTTATTAAGAAGAGGGCCGATCGCTGTTTGCAATCCTGAAATTGCGGCAGTCCTTGGATGCATTTCAGATAATGTTTTTAACAGAGCACTTTTGATTTGTGAAATATATGAAGCGCGTGGAATAAAACTGAAAGTTAAATTTCAATTTCAGCAAACTACGCATGAAGACGCAGAGACTAAGCCCGCCGCTGTTATTCTAACCTCTGAGTCGGAACCAAATCCTTGGACAATGGAAATATCTTCTGATGTCTATGGCAACGTAAAGCAAGCAGTTAATGCTCCTAAAAGAAAATTTAAATGGAATCATTAATCCTAAAAATTCTTTGTGATATAATTCTATTAATAAATCTAACCTCCTCAATATGAAAAAAATCATTTCCTTTATTGCGTGCGCCTTATTTTTTGCTCCTTCGGTTTCTTTTGGGGCCAGTTTAATAAGTGGACAGAATATTGATATTAAAAATCCAATTTTGGAAAACGCTTATATTACAGGACAAAACCTAAATATCGGAGCGAATTTGAATGGCGATTTTGTTGGAGCCGGATTGAATATAAATATAGAAAATGACGTTCGAGGAAGCGTTATTTTGGCCGGTGCAAACGTTAATATAACTTCAAATGTCACCGGAAGCGTAAGGATCGCCGCGAGCAAAGTGAATGTGACCGGCGTTATTGGTGGAGATTTATTTATTATGGGTAGCGATGTCTATGTCGCAAAAAATACTGTTATCAACGGCGATTTGATTGTTTTTGGTAGCGATTTGAAAATGGATGGCGTTGTTTATGGGAATATACAAGGAAGCGTTATGACGATGCGCGTACGTGGGACTGTCGGGAAAAGCATAAAAATGAATATAGGAAATTACGCGGGTTTTGCGAATGATGCCCGCGTGAGTGGTGATTTTGTTTATTCCTCAGCATATGCCTTTGAGGTTCCAAACAATGTTGTTCTTGGTGCCGTAAAACATAATCCTGTTGAGCTTTCTTGGAGAGATAAGGGTTATCTTGGAATCACGGCCGGTAAAGTTTATAACAAATTTATAAGCTTTCTTGGACTTGTTCTTTTTGCGCTTATTTATTGCTTGATTGCGCCAAATGAACCTGTGAAAATCAAGAATATTATGCGAAAGAATTTCTGGAAAAGCCTTGGAATTGGCTTTTTGATGACTGTTTCGATCCCCGTTGCAATGGTTATCTTTTTTGTGAGCATGATTGGCGTTCCAATTGGATTGATTTTGGGAGTTCTCATGATTGTCGCAATGTATGTTTCTAAGATTTTTGTTGCCGCTTTCGTCAGCGGATTTATGTTTAAAGATACGCATAATAAATGGGCAACTTTTGGAAAAATAACTCTTGGACTTTTCATTTTGATGATTGTCGGCTTGATCCCTTATGTTGGTCCGGCCGTAAGCGTCATTTTATTCTTCCCTGCGTTTGGAGCGATCGCTATGCGAAAACATGAGGTTTGGAAACTATTAAAGAAATAACAAAATCCAAAATCCAAATTGTTCCAAATGAATGTCAAATTTGGGCTTGTTTTCACGAAATTAAATCTTAAATTTTGCTAGCCATTCGATGGCCTGAATTTTGGTTTTGATTTTTTTGGCGAGTTGAAATAAACGAAGCTCATCAAGAATTTCTCCGATTTTTTCACCGGGTTTTATTTTCAATTCTTTCATTATTTCTTCGCCTGTTAAAAGCGGTTCAGGAACTTTTGAAACGTGTTCAAGGTCATGACGATAAAGCTCCATAACCTGATTATAAAGCCTTAAATCGAGCGGTTGTGAACCCATCGCATCAGCATAAAAAACATCTGCGAGGGCAAGAAAATCCTCATGCAAAAACCAATGTCTACGACGACCAACATTCATTTGCGTGATATTTAACGATAGCATGTGATGCTTAACAAGCCATGTTATATCTTCTGTCATTTTTTTGGAAAATCTCAAACGAGATAAAATTTCTTGTGCGATTTCAGCGGACTTTTCACAGTGACCGTCAAAACGAATTCGCTCTTTCACTTTAAAAGTATCCGGCTTACCAATATCGTGGAATAAAACCGCGAATTTTGTATCAAGTGTAGCTGTCAGTTTTAGGCTTGATAGAGCCAACATCGTGTGCTCCCAGACATCGCCTTCTTGGTGATATTCAATTGGCTGGGCAACGCCTTTCATTTTTTCAAGCTCTGGAATTATATGTTGAAGAATTCCGGTATCGCTCAAATCTTCAAAAACTTGGCTCAAATTTTGACTGCTCATCATCTTAATAATTTCGTCACGAATGCGCTCTTTTGAAATTTTTGTAATTAATGCGGCATGCTTTTTAATCGCATTATAAGTTTCCGGATGATAACGAAAATCAAAAGTATTTTTAAAGCGAATCGCGCGAAGAATGCGCAGATGATCCTCGAGAATTCTTTGATTTGGATCGCCAATAAAGCGAATCATTTTTTCATCGAGATCTTTTTGGCCGTCAACATAATCAATGACTTTATCCGCTATTGGATCATAAAAAAGTGCGTTGATTGTGAAGTCGCGGCGTGATGCATCCTCCTTTGCAGACGTGAAAATAACCGCATCAGGACGGCGTCCGTCGGAATAACCGCTGTCGGATCTGAAGGTCGCAATTTCAAAATGATGGTCGTTAACAATCGCCGTAATAACGCCAAAACTTTTTCCAAATTCGAGTGTTTTTGGAATGAGTTTTTGAATTTGATCGGGCGTCGCTGATGTTGCGATATCAAAATCCTTTGGATGAATTTCAAGAAGCATATCGCGCACGCATCCACCTGCAAAATAGGCTTCAAAACCGTTGTCGCGGAGAAGTTGGATGATTTTTATTGCGGTGATGCGCATGGGGACGGAGGTGTTACAGGTTTATTTTAGCATAATGGGGACGGAGGTTGAGGCACGAAGGCAATTCCGTGCTAAAATAAGCACATGAAAATCCTTGGAATTGAAACTTCGTGTGACGAGACTTCTTGCGCTGTTGTTGAAAATGGCACGCGCGTCCTATCTAATGTGATTTTTTCGCAAATAAAATTACACGCAAAAACCGGCGGAGTTGTTCCGGAAGTTGCTGCGCGCGAGCATGTTGTTAAAATTATTCCGGTCTTAAAAAGCGCTTTAGATAAAGCAAAACTGAGCATGGATGAAATTTATGCGATTGCGGTGACTGCAAGGCCGGGACTTCTTAGCTCGCTTTTAATAGGAACAACGACTGCGAATACGCTTGGACTTTTTTTGGGCAAACCCGTTATTCCGGTGCAACATATTGATGGGCATGTTTATTCGAACTGGCTAGATGGGGACGGAGGTAGAGATGCGGGGACGGAGGTAATTCAAAAAAATGCGCCAAAATTCCCAATCCTAGTTTTAACCGTTTCCGGCGGACACAATGAAATTTTCCTCATGCGCGATCATATGAAATTTGAACTTATCGGCGAAACCGTTGATGATGCGGCGGGTGAAGCTTTTGATAAAGTCGCAAGACTTCTTGGACTTCCTTATCCTGGCGGACCTTCAATCATGAAAGCGGCAGAGAATGGCGATAAAAATGCTTTTAAATTTCCGCGAGCAATGATGAAAGATAAAACTTTTAATTTTAGTTTTTCCGGAATCAAAACTTCTGTGCTTTATTTTATGGAAAAAGAAAAACGTGCCGGCAGAAAACCGACGAAAAAGTTTGTGAATGATGTTGCGGCAAGCTTTCAGGAGGCTGTTATTGATGCGCTTGCGACAAAATTGATAATGGCCGTGAAAAAATATCCGAATATTAAAGAAGTGCATTTGGCCGGCGGCGTTTCCGCGAACATAAAATTGCGTGAAGAAATTGCGCGTCGATTAAAAAGCTTAAATGATTCAAATAGCGCAAATGGCGCAAAAATTACCTTTCGCTACCCTCAAAAATTCGAATATTGCACTGATAATGCGGCAATGATTGCGAGTGCGGGATATTTTAAATCCAGTCTGGATCTGACCCTATCCCGTGCGGCTTGCGAGTACGTAGAGGCGTCGGCTGAGTTTTAGGCTGCTCTTCTTTGTGCTGTTCGCCCATTATATGCGATGCTGCCCATCTTCTTAATGTATGGACCCCTCTTTGAAAATCTCCGTGTATATAAGATTGCATTAAAATTGCCATTAATAATGATGATATGGTGACTCTTACCAATCTTCTTTTGGCTTGTATAAGAGGATCGAGATTTTCCATCAATACAACTTCTTTCTTTTTATAATACTGTATTATACCAAGATTAAGCGTCAAAACATATTCATCATCATCTTCCACTGCAGAATCTATCTCTATTCTATGATATTTACCCATAAGCATTAATTTTTAAACAGATTTTTATTTTAAGTAAAATTGTGCTATCTGTCAAGCTTTAAATAATCGCACTAATTCGTATAAGTTGCCCCACCAACCTTTTTACTATATAATTTAAATTAACGGTGTCGCTTCGCGACAGTTTATTTATACGCCTGTGTTCCGTTACACGGAACGGCGTGCTCAAAATTTAATCACTTTTTTATATGCCAAACACTGATGATGAAGGTACGATGACCCCCGGAGGAGTTCTTCAAACGCCAAAAGGCGTTCACGATATTCTTCCAAATGATCATGAATATTACACTTATATAAAAAAGGTCGTGCGCCATCGATTGCGCCAAGCCGGTTTCCGCAGAATCAGCACGCCAATGTTTGAATTTACACAATTATTTCAACGCGCGATCGGTAATGACACGGATGTTGTTTCCAAGGAAATGTACACTTTTCAAGATAGAAAAGGTCGCAGTTTGACTTTGAAACCGGAAGGAACGGCCGGAGTTGTCAGATCTTACATTCAAAACAGCATGCAAGCTTTGCCACAACCGGTTCAGCTATATTATATTGAGCCACATTTCCGCTATGACAGGCCACAAAAAGGAAGATACAGACAATTTTGGCAACTTGGCTTTGAAGTTATTGGCGAAAGCGATGCGGCTCTTGATGCGCAAACAATTTATCTCGCAAATTTGATAAATAAGGACCTTGGAATTGCTGATTTATTCACGGTTCAATTGAACTCGATCGGTACGCCGGAATCTCGAAAAGAATATATGCGAGTTTTGCAGGATTTTTATTTTGATAAAGAAAGGTCTCTCTGTGAACTTTGCAAAACGCGACTTAAAACAAATCCGATGAGACTTCTTGATTGCAAGGAAGAAAATTGCCGAATTTTGGCTCAAATTGCACCTAAAATTGCTGATTATCTTGATGCGGAATCAAAAGAATTTCACGAAGATTTAAAGGAATATTTAACTGAACTTGGAATTAAATTTGTGGAAAATCCTTATCTTGTGCGCGGACTCGATTATTATACGAAAACCGTTTTTGAATTTTGGGATAAAACAGAAGGTGCGCAAAACGCTATCGGTGGCGGTGGAAGATATGATGGACTCGTGGAACTTCTTGGAGGAAAGCCAACTCCAGCAGTCGGTTATGCGGCAGGAGTCGAAAGAATTGTTGCAAATATGAAACGTGAAAAAATTCGCGTTCCACACAAAGACGTGATACACATTTTTATTGCGCAACTTGGCAAAGAAGCAAAGAAAAAAGGACTCTCTTTAATGTCGGATTTGCGAGATGCCGGAATTAAAACAATGGCTTCTCTTGGCAAAGATTCGGTACGAACACAGCTTGGACTGGCGGATAAATTCGGTGCGCCTTATACTATAATTATCGGACTGACGGAAGTGCGTGAAGGCGTTGTGATAATTCGCGATATGAAAGTCGGTACGCAAAAAACTGTTCCGTTTGATGAAGTAATTCCTACTGTCGTAAAATTGATTGGGAAACAGAATTTGGATACATATAGTGCGGGGGAACTGAGCTACGAATAGAACTCAAATCTGAAATCCGAAATATGAAATCCAAAACAAATTAGAAATACTAAATTCGAAAATAAATGCGAAATAAAAAATTGAAAATAGCGGTGCTTAGTTTGTGGCTTGTTGGTGCGATTTTTAGCATGCCGTTTAAGACCGCAGAGGCAGCAAATTCGCTTTTCCTTGATGTGCCGGATGATAGCAAATATTTTCAAGCACTTTTTTATCTTAAAAATTCAGGCACTGTAAAAGGTTATAGTGATATGACTTTTAAGCCGAATAATACAATTACGCGTGCGGAATTTTTGAAAATGATTATGACGCATGCCGGAATAAAAAATATGCTTCCAAAAACTGAACTTTTTAAAGATATGCCAACTTTTACAGATGTAAAAAGTTCTGATTGGTATCGCGATTCTATAAATCATGCTTATGTTTTGGGTATTGCAAAGGGTTATTCCGATAACACTTTTAAGCCTATGCAAGCCGTTCAACTGGCCGAAGGACTTAAAATGCTTTTCATTTCGCATGATACAAATGTCCCGACAATAAATATTAAAGAATCGCCATTCTTGGATGTTCGTGCGAGCTCTTGGCTTCTTCCTTATGCAAAATTTGCGTGGGAGAAAAATATGATTTTGATGCAAAACGATGGCAAACTTCACGGCGAAACAAACGTAACAAGGGGTGAGGCCGCAGAGCTTATTTATCGCTTATCTATTATTGCGAATAAACAATTTGCGCCGTTTGATTTATCTTCCGAATGGCCAACTTATGAAAATAATTTACTTGGACTGAGTGTAAAAACTCCTTTTGATTGGCAAGTTATTCCGGAAGGAACAAGAATCGTTTTATGGCTTCAGGATAAGGTAAATAAGCAAACTGATTATGAATATATATCCCCTTCTTCCGCAAAAATCGTAATCAGACCAATGGTTTTATCCGGCGATGATTTGAAAACGGATTCATATTTTGAAGGTGTAAAGCAGTTTACAAAACGCGTTTTCCCAAATGATGAAATTAATTTTCAGCAAGTGACGATTGGCGAAAATACGGCGCTTCATTTCACAATCCCAACCAAAAATATTTATAACTGGTACATTGTTATAAAGGGCCAACCAAAAGCATTTGTCGTTTATACGCAGATTGGTAGCGGCAATGCGCTTAAGCAATTTGAAACCGTCGTAAATCTTGTTATACCAACAATTAAATATACTCCTAGTGGTCTTTCTGCTGATCAGCAAACGGAAATTGATTCGTTATTGTCCAAGGCCAATGCAGCTGTTAATGTCGAAAAAGGTGCCACAGAAGTGATCAGATTAATCGGCGACACAAGCATAATCGAGACGGATGAAATTGGTGTTGGCATCGGCCCTGTTGATTATTATTTCAGCAAAAAGGTGAACATCACGATAAAAGTTGAACGCACGTCGAATACGATTCTTGGAGTTAGAGGCGGGAAAAACACCAAGTTTTAAATTATTTCTTCTTTAGGCCGGATCTGATTGCCGCAATCTGATCTTCTTCGTTAGATTTTATTACAGATTCAACTTCTCGATCGAATGGGCCTTCGACTTCGTCGGTTAATTGTCGTGCATATTCGGCTTCCGCGTCCGCGACTTCTTTTTCGTTTGATTCAACGAGTTCTGCAAGTTGTGGTTTTGCCTCATCTTCTGCTTGGCGCAAATCCGCTTTTGCTTTTTCAAGTTCAGCTTTCTTTTTCTCAAGGAAATTTCCAAGATTTGCGTGCTCTTTTTCGAAAATCGCCATAAGCTCATGCGCAAGCGCGTCTGTCACGCCTTCGTTTGTGAGCCTATCGATGTATGCTTGTTTTTGCGCATCCGTAAGGGACTCGGCATTAAGTATCAAAATGTATAATTGTTCAGGTTGAAAATCCATATTACTTGGTTGTTATTTTTAAATATTCCGCTTCTGTAAAAGAATACGTCTTGTATTCCGTACCTGTTTGCGTTGTATATCTTCTATCGGAAAGATTGAATGCAATTCTTTCCTTGCCTGACGCGCCGACTGCGACGAGAATCCTTTTTCCTCCACGATCCTCCATTTTCTGCACAGTATAGTCTGATTCTAAAGCGCTTTTTAGTTTTAATTTAAATCTATTTCCAATTTTTAATTGCCCAAATGCTTCAGCCATTTTCGTTGCGTCTTTTATTTCAGGCCCAACTTCCACTCCAACTTTTTCATAAGCCTTTGAATATTTACTCTTCTTACCGCGATGCGCATTCACCATCTCGCGGAGCGCTTTTCTTTCATGCACGGCCAAGCGAGGTAAATATGATTCAACTATTGTTTTTAAACGAGCGCCTTCACCAAACGCATTCTCTTCTAACAATGCATCTATATCACCAACTAAGCTTGGGTCATAAAGGCAAACCAATTGACGTATCGAATCTTCGAGCTTCCTAACGTCGTTAAATTTTTCACTAATCCTTGATTCATATTCTGATTTTTTCATTCTTGCATCGGCTTGAATTTCGCGAACGTTTTCAAGCACTTTTTTATTAGCTCTATATGAAACCGGATCAGTAACTTTTCTGACAAGAGGATATCTGAGTTTCCCTCTTATCCCTTTGCGTAAATAAGCCATTCCTTGTTCATATAGTCTTTGCATCTCTTCTGCTCTTTGTATCTCTCCCTCAACTTGCGAAATAACATTATTACAAACATTGACCCTTTCCGTTATTGTCTCGTATTTTCCGATGCTTATGCCAAAAATCCTTGAAAGCCTTCCTTGCTGCGCCCTTTCTGCCATAGTCACCCCTTTTTCATATTTTGCTCTAAGGTTTTCTTCAACTTTTTTATCAATAACGTGCTTTATCGCACCTTTTGCAGTTGGGTGCTTCCACGTTTCTTGCATGCGAGAAACAACATTTCTTGCACTGTTTTGCATGGACTCAAGAGCCTTATCTTTGCGATTGTCTAATGTTTTTTTATATTCATCGATTGCGGCAAGTGGCTTTTGCCCTTTTTCATCCTTCAAAACATCAACCGCGTCTGCATCTTCGTTGATTTTATTCCAAACGACTCTTTTTTGTTTGAATGGCGACTGATTGTATAAGTGTAGAAACTGCATTTTTTTGTTTTTATTTTTGTTTTTTTAGTTTTTTGAAGCGTAATTTTTCGCCTTAAAATCCCAAATTATTTCTTGCCCATCGCTGACAATTTGCCTTCAATGAAGCTCGCGTCCTTAATCAATTCTTCACGGAATGTTAAAGCTTCTTCAACTGCAATTGCGCTCATATCGATGTTTTTTGCTTTCAAAAATGCTTCGATTTCCGCATCTGTTTTGCATGCGTCAAAAGCTGTTTTATCCTCATCGGAAAGCGAATTTAAGATTCTAACCATAATTCTACCTTCCACATTTTCTTCAATTGATTTTGCAAATACTTCTTTTTCCGCTGCGGAAAGATTTGCAATACCCAATTGAACGAAGAGATCATCGTACGAGAATGTTTGTTGTTTTGTCATATTTTATTTGTTTAATTATTTATATTATATATTAAGATGCTAATCTTCTTGCAATTTCCGCCGGAGAAAGTCTTCCGCCGGTGATTCTTACAACTTCATTGACGAAATTTCCGGCATCCGGAATCTTGAAAACTTCATTCGGCTTAACGAAGTTTACACCTTCTTGGAACGCTCCATGAACATCTGTGATTCCAGGGCGTCCTGTTACAAATGGATTCAAGCTCTCCATCCCTCCAAGAACATTATGATTTGCAATATATGTTTGCAATTGCGATGCTTCTGAACCTGAAAGTCCAAGTTTGAATGGCATTGCCTGCAACACGCCCGGATCAATATCGCCCGGCATACTATCGATCATTTTAAATGTTAAGTCTGCAGGAACTGGACCTGGTGTTGGGCCTGGAATTGGTCCCGGAGTAACCGGCTCTGGTGGAGGCACAACTGTTGGCTCAGGTGGTGGCACAACTGGTGCTGGACCTGGTGCAGGATGTGGTCCTGGAGTTGGCGCTGGTCCCGGAGTTGGTCCAGGTGCCGGCGTTGGCGCAGGTGTTGTCTTAGGCAAATCTGAAGCAAGTGAATAGCCTGCAACAAGTGCACCAAGCAAAACGCCACTTAATTTCTTAATAATATCTGTCGTTCTAATATGCTTCTCACGCTTTTCAACTTCTTTAATAAATTCCATTTCTTTTTCCATTCCAACTTTCAAAGCTTCGTTCATAAATTCTTCTTTTGTTGAAGTAATAGGAAGCTTATCAATTGCTGTTTTTATCGCAGTATCAACGTGAAATCTATGTCTTTTCCAGATATCTTCCGCAAGTATACCACCGTAAAAAGTTGGTAAGCCCGCTGCTGGTGAGACTGAAGCATGTGGCTTATAACCAGGCTGTCTTCCAGTTGCAAGCGTTGTATGAGCGGCTAGTCTTTTTCTTGATTCCTCTTCTGTCATAGAACCAACTGTTACACCATGCAATCTTGTTAATCCAAAAGGCTTATTCCCTCTTGTAGCGCCGAACCTTTGCTGCATAAATTCCCAGTTTCCTTCCCATGCAATTTGCGAATTCACTCCAAGCCATCCGGCTTTTAAAGCGATTAATGGCACTGCAACCGGAGCTCCCGCAAATGCGACTGCAAGCCCTGTTGCGCCAAGAAGTGCACCGGAAATTCCAAGTCTTGCGACAGGATGTTGTCTCCAAAATGTTTTAAATTTTTCCCATCTTGTAGTTGATTGCAATTCAACTTCTTTGCCAAGAAGGGTTTTTCTTTCATCGATAAGCTCGCTAACGATTTTTGCTCTCAAAGCATCCTTAAATAATTCTCTTTCAGCCGGTGCACCATAAGGCATGCCCTTTAAACCCGCATCAGCTGAAACATTATGCAAAATTCTTCTTCTGAAAATGTCTGTATAATTCGTTCTTTCCGTATCGATATTGAATTTTCTTGATCTCCACTTTCTAATTTCACGCCTTGCTTTCGCGTAATTCTCGCGTGATTTATTAAGATCATCGTCCATTACATCTTTTTGCTCTCTGATGTCGACTGATGAGTCCTCTGTCTCTGAATATTCAAGAGCTTTAATATCAACAGGCGTTTTTTCGAAAAGCATAAGAGCTTTAAGGATCTCTGCAATTTCTGTGCTTGGCACTCCTCCAGTTTTATATTTTGCTATCAACGTATCCAAAAGACCTTTGCCTTCTGATCCTTCTTTTCTAAATTCTTCACACATTTTTCTTAATCTTGCCCTTAATTTGCCTGGCGTTTCACCTGGGAACTCTTGCCTCATATACTTCATGAATTCTCGATATGTAGCCATGTCTTTCTTAAATTCATCTGGACTATCCGATGTATTCCAAACTCTATTTGCTGGTTCAAATCCAATGTCTAAACCGCTGGCATCTTTATGTCCCTGCACATTATCGGCTTTTCCGTCCCTGGCCAATTGAAGTAAATATGAAATTGCGTGCAACATCATAACATCTGCGACTCTTTTATCCGGAGACAATTTAACTCTAAGAGCCATATATTTTACATAATAATCTCGATTGTACTTTCCACATTCCGCAATAGTCTTCTTTAAATCTTCAAGAAAGTCTATGTCAAATGGACCAACAAGAGAAGGTGCCGCTGAGCCACTTGTCGGTGCATTGATCATTTTATATAGCTCTTCAATCACGTCTTCTGATGTATCCAAATCATCGAGAACTTTTTCTTTTTCTTGTTTTGTTAAAGGTAATGTTCTTTCAATAAATACACCTTTTGTTCCAAAAATTTCACTCAAATATTCATAAACTCTCTGCACACATTCGTCTAATGTATACGAACCATCTTTATATAAATTCTCATATCTCGCAAAAGCCCTTTGCTCATCCGGATTCATTTTTGATGGATCCATGAAAAACTTATAAGCCTCGTCTTTAACATAAGCAGGGCCCGATGGTGACTTCGCTTTATCAGCATCAATTGATATGCTGGCAATCTTGTTTAACACGCCATAATATCTTCCCCTGTCAGCATTTAAATTTAATTTATATTGATTATATGCGGCTTCTTCGCTCGCATCTAAACGAATTTTCTTTGTTGTTGTTATTTTTTGTCCGAGAAGCGCATCTCCTTCATATCCCCTTTGCCACGCTTCAAATTTTCCCGGCACTGTTTGCCAGTGTGGCTGTCCGCCAAGTTCAACAACTTTATCCCAACGAGCTATGTTATTTGGGCTATTCTGCTCTTCTCTCGCAAGTTTGCGGAGAACAGCAATATGCTTCAATAAGTTTTGACGTGTATCTGGAGTTCCCGTTGGAAATTTAAATTTTAAAGCGTCTACAATGTCTGTATCTGTTGAATTAGCTAAATCATCCAAATCGTCAAAGGATTTCATAGCTTTTAGCGGATCCGGGATTGTAGCAACTGACATCCTCGCCTGCTTAATAACCTCTGTTACCATTTTATCTACGGCATCTTTGCTTTTTCCATTTACGACTTCTCTAATTTTTGCTTTTTTCTGATCTGGCGATAAACCCAGCACTGGTGGAGTACCTGTAGGGACACCGTCCCACACAGCCTTATCTATGCCTGTAAATGCTCTTTGTTGTTCGTCTTCCCAATGATTAACCTCATCAGAAATAACATACCTTTTTAGCTGAGCCTCAATTATCTCTTTAACTTCTTGAAATAATTTCTCCTTTTCCGAATCGTCAACTAAAGACGATACAGATGTTTTCAGAGTCCCAAAAACATCCAATAGCGTTCCGGTTGGGGCAGCTAAAAGCGCTATAATTTGAGCTCTAACCGTATCGTTATCTATAGATCTTTCCACTATTTGCCTTACGGTTTCTTTTTGCTCTTCAGGCAATATGCTTTCTGTGTTTAATTTTGTACCTGGTGCCATATTTTATTTGTTTATTTTTTATTTTTATATTTAAAAATTTTTGATTTCTGGATATTTGGCTGCGAGAGCGTCAAAAGTGGCGCCCGGTTGCATTGCGTCTTTTGCAATTTGTGCGGCTTTCATTGGGTCTTTTGCGACCATTTTTTGAATGATTGCTTGCACGTCTTTTTCCATACTTTGCTTTTCTTGCGCGGAAACTTCAGACAAAAATCCGTCGATAACGGGAAATCTATCAGCAAAGGCTTTTGCCGTACCAATGAGCTCGCCGGTCGTTTGTGCTTGCCCGAGAGCAAATAAAATCGCCATCAAACTCGCCATATCAAGCTTCTGTTTTTGAAACTCTTCATTAACGAGGTTTTTTAGTCTTGTAACGAGATCAGGCATAGCAAGTTCCGCCATATTTTTTTGTTTTTATTTCAATAAATCTAATAATTATATCATGTTTTTAGTAGATTGTAAATACAATTTAGGCGGGTAATGACGCCGGGAAAATGCGAGTAAAAAAACTTAATTTAAATTATTTTTTATCGCGTTAATAGTTTTTGCTTAGTTCTCTCGAATTTATCTATAACGCCTTGTAATCTATCGATTTCTTTACCTGCTCTAGCTGAGGCAGTTTTAGCGTCCACGTTTTGCGGATTGATTTTTAACGGACAATGAAGGCAATTTCTGACCCTACTCTTTACCCTAAAAAACGTTGCTAACATAGCCTCTCCTTCTCTCTTTAATCCGCTGCTGATAATTGGTCCTATAGGAAATTCTATGGGCCCTATAATTTCTGGTCGATTTAATTGAAATTGATCGTCGGTATTTTTTTCTACAAAGCCATTGTCGTTCATTGCATACACTCCATCGCAATCATCCCTATCCTGACTTACATGCGCACTATACCACCTTTCAATCGTAGTTTTGTAACACGGAGATCGCACCGCTTCGCTTATTCTAATAATATCTTTCCTAGAAAAATCAGTTTTACGATAATCACCAGGCCCTTTTGTTTTTGGTCCAAAATAATTCGTGGAATCATATGAGCGCACCGGATAATCAGCTGGATGATATTCTATTGTAACGTCACATCCTGGTGAAACATGCAAAAGGGTATCCGCATTATCTAAACACGTCGTCAGTGCTTCAATTCTGCGCCTTATCTCTTCCTCTTGTTGGTCAATAAGTCTAATAAATTTCTCTATTTGATCCGGGTTATACGGAGGCAATTCTCCTCCTTTTGACTTTTCTACTGCTTCCGTGAACCTCTGCAATAGCGCTAAATCATTATCTTGCTCCATGTAAAATTTTATTAAAGGAATTTATTATATAATCTTTATAGAATAAAGCAAATGACTTTCGGGTAATACTGTTGGCGGAAACAGACAACGAATGCGCCGGCGATCGATTTGACATATCGCCCCATATACAACATAATTCATCCCTGATCAATTAAAATAACGGATTTATGAGCGGATATGGTTCAACGATAGATAGGCCTCTTGGTGTAAGCGTAGAGGAGGAACAGGCCGTGATACTGCGAGATCAGCTGAGCCTTATGAAAAATCAGCTTCCTGTAGAAAGATATTCCGATAGAAGTATACAGCCAGGCGGATTTATAAACAGTCCGCAAATTCATATTGATATGCCAAATGTAGCGGCTGATTTGGCTCCAAAATTTAGAGAGCTTTTAGGCGCTCAAAGAGAATTGGCGAGTATCACCGAAGGACTCGGCGTTCAAGGGCAACTCGTTTTAGAAAATGCCAGAGTCCAAACCGGCGTATTAAACAACTTGGAAGGTCATGAGCGCAGAGCGGTCCAACAACGGAACCAAGCTTTAAGACAATTAAGCCAAGGAATGATGGAGCTCAGTTCAGTTAATCGAGGCGTAGGCAGAACGAATAGGTCTTTAGCGAGCATTGATAGAGGGGTTGGTGGGGTCAGATATGACATAAGCCACCTTGAAGATTCTCTTTGCAGATTAATGGGCGACCTTGGAACGGGAATTGGATATATCGGCGATGAACTTGTCGCAACACGCATGGCTGTTGTTGATGCTTTACAGGAATTCCAAGATATCTTTTTATGGTCTCACAGGGAGCAAATGTGGGTTAGAAAACAGACACTTGAAGCTTTGCAAAATCCTGCGCAAACCGCAGCTTATGAGGCTTGGGCTATAGCGGAAAAGTGCCGCATGGCTGGTGACATACAAGGCGCTTTGAGAATGTATAAACGAAGTTTGGATACAAATCCGGCTGAAAATAGAAATTATTTTTCATTGGGACTGATACATCTAAATACCGGCGATACCGAAGGTGCTATGGATTATTTCAATACAGCGGCTTCATATTCTTCAGATGATTTGAATGCGCAAGCGTATTATTTAATGCATCTTGCAAAGATAGAATTTTTTCAAAAGAACTTCTCGAAAACAAAACAATTACTGGAAGAAGCAATTAATCTTGACGTCACAAATCTTGAAATTTGGTATGACCTTGCTCTCTGCTCGATTAAACTGGGAGACAAGGGAAAAGCTCTCTATTATGTTAAAAACTTATTACATGCAAATCCAAAATACGGCTTCAAAATAATCGGCAATCCTGAATTTGCATCTATCATGGAAGATATTAGGAGGATTTTGAAGTGGGAAGCTTAATGTTCAATTTGATATTTATAATGGAAGTCTGATAGATTAGCTTTATGCAAAACATTTATAAAAAATCTCTCGAATTACACGAAAAACTTGGTGGCAAACTTGAAACCGGTTTAAAGTGCAAACTTGAAACGCGCGAAGATTTGAGCTTGGCTTATACTCCTGGGGTCGCCGAAGTCTCACGTGAGATCGCCAAAGATCCAAAAAATCTCTACAAATACACTATAAAAAAGAACACTGTTGCCGTTATTACGGATGGAACGGCTGTTCTTGGGCTTGGAAATGTCGGGCCTGCGGCTGCTTTGCCCGTGATGGAAGGAAAATGTGCGCTTTTTAAGAAATTTGGCGGAGTTGATGCTTATCCAATTTGCATAGACGAGCGCGATCCGAAAAAGTTTATTGAAATTGTAAAAAAGATTTCGACTGGTTTTGGCGGAATAAATTTGGAAGATATTGCGGCGCCACATTGCTTTGAAATCGAACGAACTTTGATTAAAGAACTTGATATTCCGGTTTTTCATGATGATCAGCATGGAACAGCAATTGTTGTTTTGGCGGGATTAATAAATGCTTTAAAAGTTGCGGATAAAAAGATTGGCGATACGAAAATCGTGATTTGCGGAGCAGGTGCGGCTGGGCTTGCTATAGCTGAATTATTGCATTTTTATGGGGCAAAACACATTTTGATTGTTGATACAAAAGGAATTATTTATGAAGGTCGCGAACATATGGATGAAGAAAAAACGCGACTTGCGCAGATTACGAATCCAAAAAAAGTTTATGGAAATTTCACAGACGCACTTTATGGCGCAAATGTTTTTATTGGCGTTTCAAAGGCCGGAATTCTGACGAAAGAAATGATAAAAACCATGGACAACGATCCAATTATTTTTGCGATGGCAAATCCTGAACCGGAAATTATGCCGGAAGATGCGAAAGCTGCGGGTGCTTTTATTGTTGCGACCGGCAGGAGCGACTGTAATAACCAGATAAATAACGTTGTTGCGTTTCCCGGAATCTTCCGCGGAGCGCTTGATAAAGGCATAAAGAAGTTTGATTTGGAAATGTTTGTTGATGCGGCTAAAGCGCTTGCGGAATGCGTTATTAATCCAACGCGTGAAAAAATTATTCCTGAGCCGTTTGATGGGAAGGCGCACGAGGCGGTTGCGAGGGCGATTTAGGGGGACGGAAGCAATTTTACGAAAAAATCCCTCCAATTCAAGGAAGGATTTTTATCCAGCAGTTCCGAAAGCTGATAACTATACACATTATATCATAAAAAATGTGAGTTTATGAATTTGTTAAGACTGGTTTAGAGAAATTTAATGTTCGTATGATTTAATATCGCCGTCGGCAGAGTTGGGCCCAGCAGGTTGCCACCGAATAGCTGATAACTATTCTAGATGAGTTCGACTCTCATTGGGTCCACCCTGCCGACACTTTTCGAGTTAAGATTTTTGTCAAGATCGGCTTTGGCAAGCCTTTTTTGATCGCCTCTCGCTTGTCCCGTGACAAGCTCAAATCTAACTTCCTATGAAACCGTTATGTTATAATATAGAATTCCACCACGTGGTGACGCAAAAGTTTCGCGCTTCAAATTTCAAATTTGTTTCGTATTTCGTTTTTCGGATTTCGTGCTTATAATTTAGTTATGTCAGGTCACTCCAAATGGAAACAAATCAAGCATAAAAAAGGTGCGAATGATGTGAAAAAGGGCGCAATGTTTAGCAGACATTTTAAACTTATTGAAATTGCCGCAAAAAAAGGCGGAGGCGATATAAGTATGAATCCTTCGCTTAAGCAAGCCATAGATAAAGCGAAAGCGGACTGCAATATGCCAAGCGCAAATATCGAACGAGCTGTGAAAAAAGGCATTGGCGAATCAAAAGATGGCGTCGAGAGTGTCGAAATTATGTACGAAGGTTTTGGCCCGGAAAGCGTTGCGCTTTATATCCAAACTGTGACGGATAACAAAAATCGCACATTTAACTCTCTGAAATTAATGCTTGATAAAAACGGCGGGCATCTTGGGTCTGCGGGAACAATTGGTTGGATGTTTAAACAAAGCGGATATATGACTTTGGCTTGTGGAAGCGATGTGAGCGCCGACGAAATCGAATTAAAGGCTATTGATGCGGGAGCGAGCGACGTAAAAGCAGATGGGAATTTGATTGAAATTTACACCGAACCGAATCAATTAATGCAGGTCAAAAAATCCCTGGAAAACGCCGGACTCAAGCCTGAAAATGCGGAATTAACTTTTGTTCCAGCAAATATTGTGAGAATAACCGATGCTGAAAAAGCAAAAAGAATCCTCGATGTTCTTGATATGGTTGAGGAAAATGAAGACGTGGTAAATGTTTACAGCAATTTTGATATTGATGCGACGGTAATGGAAAAGCTTTAGCGCACTAAAGCTAAAAACACCCTCTTTCTAACGGTAGCGCTTTTACCTTTGATCCTTTTTCCTATTGTTTCCTCTTCTATGCGTGTTACCACCACTGTTCTATGTAAATCCAAAGGCCCTAATGCCCCTCTTCTATCCATCCAAAGAGGAAATTCTTCTTGAGGTTTTTCGCTTCCATCCCTGGATACATAAGATAATTCTTCTCCTGATTCCAGCCTTCCCAGCTCCTCTACGGTATCAATATGCATCGCTGTGTAAGACATATAAAAAAAATTAATAATGTGCACTACTCTTCAAACCTATACCCTGATTTTGGCGCGTGCGTTTCATCACTACTTTCCTGGTCCGCACTATTTTCCTCCTCAATAATTTCTTCTTTTTGAAGTTTTAATTCAATACCGCTCGCCGGTTCAACTGATTTTTTCGCTACAGGTTTTTTCGCACCCGATTCTTCAATTTCCTTATCCATCTCTTCTCTATCGTCTTCTTTTTCTTTCAAAGTTTTTGGCTTCCTACCTACGCGTTTTTTTGGCTTACTGCCATCGACTTCTGCTGTTAATTCTTCAACCACTTCCTTTTCAATTTCCGCCGTTTCGGCTGGATTTTCCGCAACTTGCGCCTCATATTTATAAACCGGCGTCATGTCCGGCGTTTCCACTTTTTGCACAACACCAATTTCTTCACCATTTTCATCCGCAACAATATTCAATCTATTTGCCTGATATTCCTTAATTTTTTCAATTACATATTTATAAACTTTATCAAAATCCGGATTTTTTACTTTGAACCCTGCGGCTCTGCTATGACCACCGCCACCAAAAATAGAAGCAATTTCACTTGCATCCACACTCGCCGAAGTTGTCCTTATGCTGCCGGAAATCACGCCTGCGGATTTTTCTTTAAGAAGCAAAATAACTTCTGCGCCCGGTGCATTTGAGAGCAAATCATCAATAATTTCTCCGACATGTTCTTCATCACTTTCCGTATCTTTAAAGTCTTTTTGCGTGACAGTTGACCAAACAAATTTATACGCTTCATCAATTTGGATCTTGCTCAAAACACGACCCCAAAGCTTAAGAGTACTGAGCGGTTTTGTCTTATATATGCGCTGAATAATTTCTTGCTGACGTCCGCCTTTTGCGATCAAATATGCGGCCCAGTCAAAAGATTTTGGAGTTGTATTTGCGTTTTGGAAACTGCCCGTATCTGTGATAATTCCCGCCAAAAGCAATGTCGCAATATCATCGTCAAACAAAACTTTTCCCGTTTCTTTTTCAAGTTGTTCGATAATTGGAATCAGGATTTCTGTTGTAGAAGAAGCCATTGCATCAACGTAATTCACGCGACCAAATTGCTCATTTGAAATGTGATGATCGATATTCAAAACCGGAACCTGCGTGAACATATCAACATTATCTTCGTATGAACGACCGAGCTGTTCAAGCGTCGCGGTATCAACTGTAATAATCAAATCATATTTTTCCGGACCATAATTTATTGAAATATCTTTTGGCGAAAAACGGCCACCCTTAGGCGTAATCACGATGTGCGTCTTGCCGTCTTCTTCCTCTTTTTTTATTTCCGCAACGTGTGTTTTGTGCGTATCAATTGTAATAATAAAATCTTTTGTAGCTGTTAATCTATCGCCGATTGCGTGAATCACAGGCAAAAATTCATATACATTTGGAACAGGATCCGCAGATACAACCGTGACTTCTTTGCCGAGCTTCTTAAGCACGACATAAAGGCTTAAAGCGCTTCCAATAGAATCGCAATCAACCGGAGCAGAAGGCATAACAAGAATTTTATTGCTTGCTTTAATAAAGTCTATGATCTGTTTTTTATCGGATTCGTGTGCCATGTATATTAAGTTTCGTAAAATTATTTTTAGCTGTCTTCTGAAGTGCTATCTGTAAATTATACTATAAATTTTTAAATTAGTCAAACCTAATATTTAAGACCGCTTTGCGCCTGACTAAGGGGAGAAATATACCAGATTAAAAAAGAAAGCGCAACAAAAAAGCCCCCGAGATTAAACGGGGGCTTTATCTCTATAGTATAAGTTTAATACACCGCTATCATCTTACTGGCGACTTTAGCCTCGCCATTCAAATACCCCACCAGAATGAATGAATACCAGTGCGTTTTTAATTCATGCATTATAACTCCCGTGAAAGGATATTCTTTCACATTGCTTTGTTTAAAAAATGCCTCTAACAATACCGGATATGGATCAGGCAAATTTGGAGCGCCATACCCTCCCTGCCCAACATACATTTTATACTGATATTTTGGATCTAATCTACCGTCGACCGTGATTTTAGCCTTCTCTATGACTACGCCTGGCTTATAGTATGTAACTTCTTCACCTCTATTTGTGATATAAACGTCTTTCAATTTTATCGAAGGTGTAATTTTCGATAAAACCGTTCCAAGATTAACAGTTGCTGCCTGCTGTTGTGAAGCCGCCGGAGCTTGGACTTTTGGCAGATTTTGTCTTGCCGCCATTTGTCCTATCGCGCTGCCTTTCAGGCCTGAGCCTGAAGAGGAATAGACAGCTACTCCAATCGCGCCTACTGCAACGATCGCAATCAGAATGATGATCGCTTTTTTCATTTTCGTGGGGGTTAAAGATATACCAACTTTTAATTATAGAACAAAGCTTTTGCGGAACAACATATAGGACTGTTTTCTAGTCAATACCTTTGCATCACTTCTATAGGCGTTTGCATTTGCAAGGCCATGTGTGGTCTTTCATTGTTATAGAAATGAAGATATTCAGG
>LBUS01000015.1 GCA_000992695.1 Candidatus Peregrinibacteria bacterium GW2011_GWF2_38_29
ATATGTATTATAATGACCTTGAACATTGCTCCCTTGACGGACTATCACCTAACCAAGCCCTCAGCCTACAGAAAGTGCAAAATGTCCGTACCTAAAACAGCGGTACGGCGCGTATAGAAATTAGCGCACTTAGTAATTAGATGTTTTTTATAGCTCCTCTTCCTTTTGCGCTGTCGCAACATAAGTTTCCAAATCAGTTTCCGTCAAAACCACAAAAAGCTTGTTTTCTTTTATCATTCGGCCTAAAACCGGGTTTATTTTTACGGCGGAAAGAAGGTGCTTGCGAAGATCTGCGAGTTCGCTGTTTCCCTTTGGAACGTCGAGGTGAAGAATTATTGGCTCGCCTGCGTTGTTTTTGAGGTAGTTTTTTTCAATAATTCCTTCGAGAGTTTGAAGCCACTGCGCCAAAAATGCGACATCGGGAATATAAGAAAGCCTTAGCGCTTGTTCGGCGCCCTCTTCACCTTCCGCAATTGCATGGAAAGCTTGATGATTCATGCTAACACGAAGAATGCGCTCATTATGGTGCTCCATATCAATGTTGTGCGGATTGCCTTTATGCGTCCTGTAAACACCATGACCCGGTTCCTCCAAGTCTCCAACCTGTAAATCGAATTCCGCTACCATTTTTCTTAATCCTTGCGGAATCCCCGTTTTTGTACCCTCTGCAGTTAATGCTGTTGAATCAGCCAATCGAGCAGGAACAACAACGCCACTATCCGTATATTTCATTGTTCTTATAATTCGTATGCCCGGATAAACTTTTCTTAATAAATAAGCGTCTTTTGCTGTTTCAGTAAGCGCGGCCGCGGCATTGCTTCCATGAGCACCGCAACCATGATGATGACTTTCTTTTTCAGCGGCATGAGCTTCAAGATCAATTGACGGCTGTGGATCTTTTGACAATAAATCGTCGAAAAGCATGGTAAAAACAGCCTTAATCTTTGCTTCATTTGTTGAAAAATATGCATCCAATTTTTCAACCGTATCTGCGGCCAAAAATTCTGCATCCATAAACCATCTGTTGCCCGCCATTGGGCGCTGTTCTCTTCTGAAAGCCTCATCCGGATCTCTAAAATCCATCGTAGGATCAACGCGACCATCGGAGCACATACATTTTATTAAAACGTCTTTCCCAAGATATCTTCCCTCGTCTTCTTTTGCTTTATATCCTGCAAAGCTTGCTGATGCTTTTTTGTTTGCAGCTAAAATAAGTTCTTGCGCTGAATCCGGTGATTCAAGTGGCATTCTTGCTGGTGTTGGATGTGCTTCCATATTTAATTAAGGTTAAATTTTGTGAGTTTATGTTCGCAAAATATTTACAGCAAGTCAAGAGGGACGGAGGTTAAGGCGGAGTGAAAACGGGGACGGAGGTAGCGACATCATTTTAGGCCGGTTATACCTCCGTCCCCGAGTGATTTCCCAACAACTTTTGATTCTGTAAATATAGAACTTAGGCATTTTTTCACTTTACTCTTGATTTTTAGCTATAGTGTTTCTAGAATTTTTGCGCAAAATTCAAGATATTCAGGACAGACCTCTTCGAGGACTGTCCCATATCATACTAAATAAACAATTCTATATGGAAAAAGGCAAAGTAACACAAGTCATCGGCGCTGTCGTCGATTGTACTTTTGAAAATGAATTACCTGAAATCTATGAAGCTCTTCTCGTCAAAATTGGCGATGTTGTGCTCACGCTCGAAGTTCAGCAATATTTGGGATCAAATATGGTCCGAACTGTTGCCATGGGCGCCACGGACGGTCTTCAAAGAAATATTGAAGTCGAACGCACAGGAAAAGGAATTTCCGTTCCTGTTGGACGTGAAGTTCTTGGCAGAATCATCAATGCACTCGGCAAACCGATTGATGGAAAAGGCGATGTCAAATGCAAAAAAACCTACCCAATTCATAGACCTGCTCCAAAATTCACAGAACAATCAACTGAAACCGAAGTTCTTGAAACCGGTATTAAGGTTATCGATCTCATCTGTCCTATCATGAAAGGTGGAAAAGTCGGTCTTTTTGGAGGAGCCGGAGTTGGAAAAACAGTCGTTGTTACTGAATTGATTCACAATATCGCAACTGCACACGGTGGATTTTCCGTATTCTGCGGTGTTGGAGAAAGAACTCGTGAAGGAAATGATCTTTATAATGAAATGACAAGATCGAATGTTATGGATAAAACAGCCATGGTGTTCGGACAAATGAACGAACCACCGGGAGTTAGACTTCGCGTTGGATTAACGGGAGTAAGCGTTGCTGAATATTTTAGAGATGAAGAACATCAAGATGTTTTGCTTTTCGTTGATAACATATTCCGTTTCTCACAGGCAGGTTCGGAAGTTTCCGCTTTGCTCGGACGTATTCCATCCGCCGTTGGTTATCAACCTACGCTTGCAAGTGAAATGGGTGAACTTCAAGAAAGAATTACAACAACAAAAAACGGTTCGATTACATCTGTTCAAGCGGTTTATGTTCCTGCTGATGATTTGACTGATCCTGCCCCAGCAACAACATTCGGACACTTGGACTCAACAATCGTTCTCACAAGACAACTCGCAGAACTTGGTCTTTTCCCTGCTGTTGATCCGCTCGATTCAAGCTCAACAATCATGGATCCTAAGATTTTGGGACAAGAACACTATGAAGTTGCTCGCGGTGTTCAAAAAGTTCTTCAAAGATATAAAGATTTGCAAGATATCATCAACATTCTTGGTATGGAAGAACTTGCGGAAGATGATAAATTGGCCGTTAATCGCGCACGTAAAATTCAGAAATTTTTGTCACAACCTTTCTTTGTCGCTGAAACATTCACCGGACGCGCCGGCGCTTATGTATCATTAAAAGACACCATCCGATCATTCAAAGAAATCCTTGAAGGAAAACATGATAGCAAACCGGAGGCGGCATTCTATATGAAAGGAAGCATTGATACGGTGACTGAAGGCGAATAATTTATAATTTACAAACTAAATGGCATTCAAGTTTCAAATAACAACACCGGAAAAAATTGTGCACACGTCTATGGCGGATTCTGTTACCGTACCAACCGCTGATGGAGAAATAACAATTTTGAGCAATCATATGCCCTTAATTTCTGCTGTGAAAATTGGAGTTTTGCATGTTAAACACGGTAAGGAAGAAATTTATATGGCGGTTGATGGAGGAATTTTGAAAATGGATAAAGGTGGACTTATGATTTTGGCGAATTCCGCAGAAAGAGCTGATGATCTTATTGAAGAACAAGTTCGAAAAGCTCAAGAAGATGCCAAAAAAGCCATGGAAGAAAAACGCACGGGCACAGTTGAATTTACACAAGCTTTTGCGGCACTTGAAAGAGAAACCATGAAGTTAAGAGCGATTAGAAGATCGAGATCAGCGAGAGGCGGGTCGATGAGTACAAACATTGGAGAATAACGATGTAAATATCAAGATCCAAATTGTTCCAAAGGACAAATGAATGACGAAATCCAAATAACTAAATGACAAATAAATGCAGACAAAAGAAGCGAAAAATCAGGAGAAAAATAAAAGCAACGTATTTGCTTCACTGAGCCTTGCCTGGGAGCTTGGATACACAATCGCTTTGCCAATCGCAATCCTTGGTTTTGGCGGAGCTTATGCGGATAAAAGGCTTGGGACTGTTCCACTTTTTATCCTAATCGGAATCGCACTCGCAATCATAATCAGTGGAATTGGAATATATAGAAAAGTAAAAAATATCGTTAACTAAAATATGGCAACATTTGCGCCACCAACACTCGGCTCGGAAACAATTTTCCACATTGGAAGTTTCCAAATCAGAAACACGTTAATCACATCGTGGATTGTAATTGCGTTTATCGCGCTGGGTGCTTATTTATATTACAGAAAGTCAAAGAAACTCGTTCCAGCCGGATGGCAAAATTTTGTTGAAATGCTTGTTGAAGGTATCTTGAATTTCTTTGAAACAATCACCGGAGATCGTGATTTGGCCAAAAAATTCATGCCAATTTGCGGAACAATATTCTTATATATATTTATCTCAAATTTATTCGGACTTTTCCCTGGATTTGGCACGATAGGAATCTATGAAATGCACAACGGACATGAAATTTTAGTACCATTTTTAAGATCTGTGAACGCTGATGTTAATATGACTGCCGGAATCGCTTTAATTTCGGTTGTAATGACGCAAGTTTATGGACTTACAACTTTAAAACTCGGCTATCTTAAGAAGTTTTTTGTGAATCCTTTTAAAGACCCTGTCGGAACATTTGTTGGAATCCTTGAACTTGTTTCCGAATTCGCAAAAATCGTTTCATTCACGTTTAGACTTTTTGGAAATATATTCGCAGGAGAAGTTTTGCTTGCAGTTATTGCCTTTCTCGTGCCGTTTATCGCACCTTTGCCATTCTACGGACTTGAAATGTTTGTCGCATTTGTGCAGGCACTCGTGTTCTCACTTTTGACTCTTGTTTTCTTTACGATGGCGACGGTGAGCCATGAAGATCATGAGGCGCATCATGAAGGGCGCGAGGGGTCGGGACACACCTCTTCGAGGAATGTCCCTGTCGGTCAACAAATTAATCAAATAAGTTAATATTTAACCCATATAAACAATGGATAAAAATCTATTCGTAGCACTCGCGATGATCGGAGGCACAATCGGCCCTGCATTCGCAATCGGCATGCTCGCCGGAAAAGCCATGGACGCAATCGGAAGAAATCCGGAAGCGGCCAGCAAAATTCAAACAGCCATGATCTTGGCAATCGCTTTCGCTGAAGCTATCGCCATTTACGCATTGGTTGTCGCTCTTATTATTAAATTCGTTTAAACCAAAAACTCATGGAGTTAATCGAGAAACTTGGCATAGACTGGAAGCTTGTAATTGCGCAAATTATAAACTTTGGAATCGTTTTATTCCTTCTTTATAAATTCGCATTCAAGCCTGTGCTTTCCGCTTTGGACAAACGAAAAAACATGATCGAAAAAGGCGTAAACGACGCTAAAAAAAGCGAAGAATTGCTCGCCGAAATCGAAAACATGAAAGAGCGTGCTTTAAATTCCGTAAAAGAAAAAACCGCGGAAATGATGGCAGAAGCTGCAAAAGAAGCTTCAAGCATGAAACAAGAAATGCTTGCTGAAGCCCATAATGAAGCCAAAAAAGCCATCGATAAAGCAAAAACCGAAATGGAAGCACAAAAACAGTCAATGCTAAAAGAAGCAAAATCAGACATTGGACGAATGATTGTTGCCGCAACGACAAAAATTCTTGAAAGAGAATTCTCGGAAAGCGATCAAAAACGTTTAATGGAAGATGCTGCCAAAGAAATTGCTAATGTTATATAAATAATGAAAACAACGCCAAGAAATTACGCTAAAGCGCTTGCCGCTTTATTAAAAACTCAACCTGTTACAGCAGAACTGGTGCAAAATTTTGTGAAAATTTTACGAAAAGCACATCAGGAAAAAATGCTAAATCGCATTGTAAATATTGCCGAACAAATTTTGATTGAAGAAAACAACGAAATTAAGGTTGATGTAATTTCCGCGTCCGAAATGACAGAAAAAAATATTGCCGACTTAGGCAAAATGATTGAAAGCGCCACAAATCTTAAGCCTCTTATTTCATACAAAGTGGATAAGGGGCTTAAAGGAGGCGTTAAACTGCGTGTTAAGGATTACATGATTGATGCGAGCGTTGCAGGAAAGATTGAAATGATGAAACGTGCCTTTACGGAATAACAAAATCCAAAGGACAAATGATAAATTAAATTCGAAAATTACAAAATTAAAATAATAAAACTTAAAACTATAAATTATGTCAGAATCATCATCAAACATCATTGGATTATTGAAAAAGCAGTTATTGGATTTCAAAACGCAAGCTTCCACAGAAGAAGTTGGAACGGTTATTGAAGCCGGTGATGGCGTTGTCCGCGCAACGGGCTTAAGCAACGCAAAATCAGCCGAACTTCTTGAATTCCAAAATGGTACATTTGGATGGGCTTTAAACCTTGAAGAAGACACTGTTGGTGCTGTTATTCTTGGAGAATCGGAAGGTATTAAAGAAGGCGACACTGTCAAATCCACAGGAAGAATTTTATCCGTACCGGTTGGAGAACACTTGATCGGACGCGTCGTAAACGCGCTTGGACAGCCTCTTGATGGAAAAGGCGTAATTCAAAGCGACAAATTTTATCCTGTTGAAAAAATTGCTCCGGGCGTTATGTTTAGAAAATCCGTTGATCGCCCTGTTCAAACGGGACTACGCGCAATTGATGCCATGATTCCAATTGGAAGAGGCCAGCGTGAACTTATTATCGGCGATAGACAAACCGGAAAAACAGCTATTGCGGTTGATGCAATTATCAATCAGAAAGGTGAAGATATGATTTGTATTTATGTCGCGATTGGTCAGAAAGAATCAAAGATTGCAAAGATCGTAACCGAACTCGAAAAACACGGCAGCATGGATTACACGATCATAGTTATGGCTGGAGCAAGCCATCCTGCGTCACTTCAATTTCTTGCGCCTTATTCCGGATGCGCTATGGCGGAATACTTTTTGGATAAAGGAAAAGACGTCTTGATTGTGTACGATGATCTTTCAAAACACGCAAATGCATACAGACAAATTTCTTTGTTACTTAAGAGACCACCTGGACGCGAAGCTTTCCCCGGAGATATTTTCTACTTACATTCACGCTTACTTGAAAGAGCTTGCTGTATTGATAAACAATTTAGCGGCGGCTCAATCACGGCTCTTCCTGTTATCGAAACACAAGCCGGTGACCTTTCCGCTTATATTCCAACGAACGTTATCTCGATTACAGACGGTCAAATATTCCTTGAATCAGACTTGTTCTACAAAGGTATTCGCCCTGCTATTAACGTTGGACTTTCAGTTTCACGCGTTGGATCTGCGGCTCAAATTAAAGCCATGAAAAAGATTGCAGGAAAGATGCGTCTTGAACTTGCACAATATCGTGAACTTGCCGTTTTTGCGCAATTTGGTAGCGATTTGGATGCAGGAACAAAAAAACAGCTTGATCGTGGTGCCAGACTCACGGAAATCTTGAAACAGGGTCAATATGTCACAACACCTGTTGAAATGCAGGTAGCGATCATCTATGCGGTTACAACGGGTTTGACGGATGATGTGACAGTCGAAGAAATTCAAAAATTCATGGAAGATCTTTTCAAATACTTAAAAACTTCACATTCAAAAGTCATGACTGAAGTGAAAGAAAAGAAAGAATTGACTCCTGAAGTTGAAAGCGCACTCAAGCATGCCATTAACGACTTTAAGGTCGTTAATAAGAAATCATAAGTCAAAGCTCAAATCTCAAAACCACAACTCAAAGTTCAAAACTGAATAACTAACTAAAAAGTCAAAAATATGGCGGGAACAATAGAGATAAAACGAAAGATTAAATCGATTAAAAGCACAAAACAAATCACGCGTGCGATGGAACTTGTTTCGGCTTCGAAGATGAAAAAAGCGGTTGCAAATGTCACTTCTATGAGGCCATATGCTGTAAATGCGCTTGTTGTTTTGACTCATTTGGCGGAAAAAAGCAGTGAAAATACATCTCATCCACTTTTTGAGAAACGCCCGATGAAAAATTGCCTTATTGTTGTTATGGCTTCGGACGGAGGGCTTTGCGGAGGCTTTAATGCGACGATGTTTAAAAAAGTTATTTCATTTGAAAAAGAATTTAAAGCGCAAAATCCAAACTGCAATTTGATGTATATCGCGGTTGGAAAAAAAGCCGAGGATTTCCTTGCACGAAGCAAAAAGAATTTGATTGCGACTTATAATGGAATCACAAACAGTCCTCGCTTGAATGACATTTTAGCTTTAAATAAACTCATTTCCGATTATTATAAAAAAGGTGATGCGGATGCAGTTTATTTGGCTTATCAACACTTCTTTTCGCCAATTTTGCAAAAGCCAACAATGCATCAGCTCCTTCCATTTTCCAGAGAAAATATGATTGAAATGGGACGCGCATTGAACCTTTTCAAACATCTTGATATTGATCTTGAACAAGCCAAAGATACGGAATATAAACTCGAACCTTCACCAAGATTTATCCTTGATAATCTCCTTCCGGGACTTATTGAGCTTCAGATTTTTCATGCAGTTCTTGAATCAACAGCTTCCGAACATTCCGCTCGTATGGTGGCCATGAGAAATGCAACCGATAATGCAAATGAAATCATTGATTCGCTGACGCTTATTTTCAACCAAAAACGCCAGGCAAATATCACAAGAGAGATTGCTGAGATTTCAGCGGGGAAAGTGGCACTCGGATTATAGCCTATTCCGTCACGTGACGGAATTAAATAAAACATATTGCGTTTTTATGTTAAGTATTGTTAAAATTTGCAGAAGAAAGCCAAAAATGGTACCGACAAATTCCGTACCGGTCCGGAAAATGGACATTTTAAAAAACTGTTTTCTGAAATGGGCTACGCAGGCAATTTAATCAAACGGTCTATTTCTATCTCCAGTAGCAATTCTTTTTCAAGAATGCTTCATCGCGCCTATCGCCACCTTGACCAAGCATTTTATATCCGGAAACGACCTGAAGTAATTTTGCACCATTATCTTTCGCGATAAGAGTTTCCAAATCTTCTTTAAAGTTTGCCAATGAAACTTCAACTTTTTCTTGCTCGGCTTTTACAACATCTGAAGCACCTTTTAAAGGAGGTAAATCCTTGAAAAGAATACTGAAGTCCTTTCCATAAGCCTTCCCAACGTCCATAATTATTCTTTGCAACTGCTCTCTGTGCGCCCTTGTGATGTTTAGATCAACAACCGGCGCAACATTAAATCTGACTTTATCGATCCTCATAAGCCCTGCCTGATCTTTTTTATATCTGTTATCCAAAATCGCATCATATCTTGTAAAGCCAACCAAGCCTTCAGTTATTTCCTGTACAGATTTATTTGGGTCTTCAAGGGTCAAAGCATTCATGAGGCGATGATTATAACCCGGGAATGCATTCAAATAACCCGGAAGTGAGAAATGTTCTCTTGTTGTACCACCTGTGCCGCACAATCTTTCCACAACCGCTTCTGAACAGAATGGAACAATGAAGTGGATATCATCGTGATCAAGTCTTTCAGATTGCTGAAGAGCCTTATCAATTCTGATTCTTGAATCATAATCTTGCAAAATGTGCTTCCAAAGAACCTCTTTTGTTCTTGGACCGTATTGGCAATCTTTCTTACCGGGATCGTTATCCAAATACTGAGCAAGGAATCTGATATCTTTCCATTTAAACGGTCTGCTTACGTCCGCTCTCTTGTCCGGAGGCGGATATGGAGGGCCATATTTTTCAACTCCATCCGGATATGTATGCGGTTTCCCGAATTTCCAGTCTTCTTTGCCTTGTGTGAAATAATCAAGCCATGGCATGTGGTTAAGCAAATTTCCATCCGCAAAACCGATTCTATCCATTCCCATCAAGTTTGTTGCAACACCTTGCACCAAGAAATACAATTTATCTTCTGCTGTAAGCTTTCCTTTCTCAATCGAGAATTGAAACAGTCCTTCATATTGCTGAGGATTAACCCATCCACCATTTTTAAAGTTTCTTAGCAATTTCTGCATTTCAGCGCGGAGACCACCAATACCTTTCGGATCGTTTTCAAGCAAGTCTCCTTTAACTTTATATGCATTACAACCATTTGTGTATGCACTGTTGTTTTCATTAAACCATTTACCAAAAATACCTTCACCCCACATGGCATCAACCGCGCCTTCAATCAAGTCCTGACCTGTGCGTGGAGCGCCTGTTGTAGGATCGATTTTAACGATTGACTGTGGATCTCCGTCATCCGGAATTGGGATTCTTTTTTCAGGCTTTGTGAATCTGTTTATTGCCTTCCAAAGATCAATATCGTCCCATCTTGCTTGACCTTTGCTAACCAAAATCAACATACAAGCTTTAAGCTGATCAACGTATGTTGCATGCCACATAATTTCTCTTATTTCATATATACCAAGATGTTCAAGACCGGATTTGTATTTTTCAACTTCTTCGTGTTCCGCGTGTTCTCTCATACGAGCCATTTCAGCAGACACAAGCGGCAAACCTTCACCAACCTTACCTGCGTCATACTCCATGTTTCTCTTCCATTTTCTTGTCCACCATTCATAAATGGATTTCACAAGATGGCCCGTATCTTCCAAACAAAGAAATGTTGTATTGTCCCAATATTTTTTTATTTTCGACATTGGTGGAAGCGTACAAGGGTCAGCTTTAAGCGTTTCCGGCTCTTTCTTTGCTTCTTCCGCCGCTTCCGCATGTTCGGGTTTTACCTCAAGAGCTTTTTTTGTTTGCTCTTCTTGCGCTCTTGCGATTTTTTCCATCTCAGCTTTAACTTCCGGATCATTCGGATCAATTGATTTCATCGCTTCCTTTGCGAAAGTTTCCGGATCACCTTTCATTAAATTGCGCTTTTTTGCTGTTTCATAATATGCTGCCGGAGTAGTTGTATATCTTGTGCCGTTATCATTAACAACGATCGTATTTTTTGCAGGATCTACGGACTCAACCTTAATAATATTTTTGCCTGTTGGATCACAGAAAATTGCGCCTTCAGTTATTGGTTGCGTTTGTGCATAGCCCGCTTGTTTCTGTACAGCTTCAATTGCCACGCTTGCTTCTGCGATTGTCATTTGTTTTCTTGCGTCTTTTTGAAGCATCCATTTTGCAAATTCACCATATGTGAATTCTTGCTGAACCATGTCTTTTTCCGGAACTTGCATGTCTTGTTTTTCAAGGTCAGCAATATGTCTTCCTTGCGCTTCTTCTTGATACAAAACCGTAACAGGTCTATCAAGAACGACTTTATCGTTTGAAACACTTTGAACCGTGACCTCTTCTGTATCAATTCGAAGCATGCCATCCGTGCGAATATCTTTATTTCGATCAAATTCAAGCTTTGTACCCGCTTCAAGTTTTCCACCAAATTCTTCAAATCCGATCGCTTTTTCAAGTTCAGGTTTAGTTTTTAAATCTTGCGATGCGCGCGTTGAGTCCATCCATTTTCTTAAAGTTGATTCCGTGAAAGTTCCGGCACCCGTAACGATAACGAGCATCATTCCTTCTTCAGGAAGTATTTTTAATGTTGCGGGATCAACTTCCTGATCCGGTTTTTCAAATCCAATACTTAAAATTTCAGATGAATCCCAAAAATATTCGTTTCCACCTTGTTCGTTTGGCCTAACGTTTAAATGTCTTAATTTCGTACCTTCTTTAAGTTGAATTCCAAGCGCTTTTCCGGCTTGTTCAAGCCTTTGCTCAATCATTATTCTTGCCTCAACTTCTTTATTAATAGGCAAAAGCAAAAAGCTAATTTTCTTTTCAACTTTTGCAACTTCAATGCGAGCGGATTGATATAAGCTTACATTTGTATAAAAACGCATTCCATAAGGCTCAAGATTGACCTTAAATTTTGCACCGACTTTCTTTAAAGCATCTGCCAAAACATCTGCCGGAATTGAAGCTTCGTTATCACGCATTGGCTCCGGGAGTGCATATTCGCCAACATATTCTTGCTTGCGAATCATGCCCTTTAATTCCGTATAAATAGCAGGATGTCCACCTGACATCTCCTTATAAAGAGCGTCCATGCTGTCATATGCGGATGTGAGCTTTGTTGTTGTTTCTCCGAATTCTCCAACATAACCGCGGAGCGTTTCTTGATCTTTTGGAGTTCCAATTTTTGTGCTTAATCTTTGCGTGAGAGATTGATTAACGAGATGAAATTTTTCCTGAGCTCTCGCTACAGTTGCATCTGCGGAAAGTGGGCTTGCTTCATCGGCTTTGCCCATAATTTTCTTTTTTGATTTTTCGATTGCGTTGCTGAATGCTTGTCCGCTGATTTTGCCTTTTTCAAGCTGTGCAACAAGCTTCATAGCTTCTTCGTCTTTTTTATCAAGCCCGATTAAAGCAACTTCAAAAGCTGTTGAAGTAATATCTTTTGTAATATGTTTTTCCGCGAGAGTTTTGTGATTTTTATCTCCACTGATACATTTAATAAGCTTATTAAACATGTCGACAGATATATGCCCTTCCGTTAATTGAATGACGAGAGTTTTTTCCATCAATGTGCCGCTCTCGTATTTTGATTTTGCGGTTTCGCGAACAGAAGAAGGAAGCTCTTGTATTTTTGCACCCATGGAAGAATTCGTTTGCGCATCCAGCTCTCTTTGTCTCTTTTCAAGTTCTTGCGCAGGTGTGAGATTCTTTTCAACACCGTCCGTGTTTTGCGCACCGCCCGCACCCTTTGAACTGTCGGCAAAATAAACCATGCGATTTTGCGCAAATGCGAACGCCTCATTAAGCGTTCCTGTGAGCGCCGTTCCCGTTAACAAATTGTGAGTGTTTCTTAATTTCATGAGGGTTTTTATTGTTCTATAATGATTGTCTGCTAGTTTTTATAGTTTTGTCAAGTGATTATGGTGTCGTGGTGCCTGTGGCCGGTGGAGTTGGCGGTGGCGTGCCTGCAGCTGGAGTAGGAGTTGGCGCTGGTGCCGGCGTTGGTGCTGGGGTTGTGCCTGCAGCTGGAGCTGCGGTTGTTCCGGCGGCTGGAGTATTAACGCTGTCAACGATTGCAATAACTCTAGTTCTCTTTGCTGCACCTAAATCTTTAACATTTTCTTCTATGTATTTCTTTTGGTCTTCTGCGCTGACTTTCTTAGCCTTCATATCTTCAATGATTACCTTTAAATCTGTTTCAAATTTTGTGTCGTCTTTTTCACTACCAAGCTTACTTAAGTCTGTTTTCCATTTACCATTTGCGTCTAATGCTGCGGCTGCTGAAGGTGTTGCAGCTGGCTCTGCGCCTGTAGTTGCACCTGCTGCAGCAACCGGCTGATTTAAATTCTTAAAGGCCGCTTTACCTGGGGCGCTATCTTTAAATTCCTTAACCGCATTAAACATATCTTTTTGTAGTTCTTTTATACGAGTAGGGTCTTTTTCTTCTTTTAATTGTGTTGATAGTCTTAACATTTTTTCATAAGCATCTTGCGCTTCTCTGTTGGTATGCCCTGTTCCATTTGCGCTTGTCTTTTTAATGCCACTCTCAATGCCTTTTGCAACCTCCGGTGTAATAGCTTCCGGATTTGACAATCTAACCACTAAATTATCCAGACCTGCGGTAGTATCTCCTTGCTTTATATTACTCAATTCGCTTACCATTGATGCTTGACTCATAGAACCTGACCCTCTTTCAAAACCCATGCGCTGTGCAAGATTTGACGCCTTTTCTTCAGATGCCAATTCTGGTGCTCTGACTGCTTTATCAAACGTCTTAAGCAATGTGCCCATAGATTCCTTGCCCTCGTGAGATCCACCCGGAACAGGGATGATGCTTGGGTACATGACTGCGGCTTTGCCGAGCCATGAACCGGCTGATGAAACACCTTTCATAATTGTATCTGTAGCGCCTTTTGCGACTGTTTTGTCGGTCGCGGCCTTAATGCCTGCCCATATAAATCCAACCGTACCAATTGCGATCATAATTTCTTGGAAATTGGCAAGACCGGAAATATTTGTATTCCATGTAAGTGTATCTTGAAGCAAAGTTTGAAATTGAACTCCTTCTCCAACTTGGCCTGTCGCTCCCAAACTTGTCATCATAATATATCCAATTGAAAGCACAAATCCGATAACCATTGGCGCTGTTGTAATCGAAATTGCTTTTGTGACAACTTCTTTCATGTTACCGCCCGCTTTTTCCGTGATTTCCGGCACAACATAAACAACGACCAATAAAGGAGAAAGCACGATTGCAAGCCATACCGTTATAGCGCGCATTAAAAGTACTATAAATAAAATCACGAACGCCATTCCATATATAAAGAACATGACGATTGAGAACAGCATGTTTATCGTAAGGCTTGAAAGCGTAAGATTAGAGCCCATAACTGCGTTTTGCAAATCCTGCATGTGCATAAATTCCACGGCCATAATAATTGTCGCGCTATGTGGCGCCCAATCACTTATAAACCCTTGAAGAGTCGGACTTGCGATGAGCTTATTTGGATCTTTTGGATCTTTAACACAGAATGCTTTTTGAGCTGATTTTGATATTTCTTCTGCCGCTTTGTTGGCTTTACCGCTAAGTGTTTCACTCTCCATTTTCCCGGCTGAACTAATTGCGGTGCATAAAGAATTCTGCACATCATCTGAGATTTTTAAGACCCCTGTATCGTCCTGCATTGATATACCTATTGCCCTTGGCAAGCCAAACATTGCCGTTGTTCCAACTGAAATCGCATCAAGAGCAACTGTTGAAATCATGTAAGAAAAATTCACCAAAATAAGTCCCATGATAATTTTTGGGAGCATTTGCTTTAATTGAAGTTTTTCCGAAGCAAAACCGGAAATGTTATATATTGCCGTACCAACAAGCATCAAAACAAAGAGCAAGTTGGCAATATTTCTGATTTGAATCCACACCTCATGCAAACGTTCACCCATTGCGCCGCCAAAAATAATATCGTTTTCCATAAGCGCTCCGCATAAGAACAGGATCGGCCAAAGAAGTCTTGCAAGAAGTTGAAGGATGATTGAAAGAATCTTCATTATATCCAGAAGGAGTTTTACAGTTTCATCGACTTCGACGATTTGTGGCATAGCGGGCTTTGGCGTTTCCGGCGGCGTTACAACTGGCGCTGCAACCGGATCCACCGCAATCAACCTCGAAACCTCGCTCTTCACTAAATTCGCAGAAGAATAAGCAAGAACATTCGCGGCTGTTGGGATAATAAAAACGCAGAACAAAAGTGACGCAATAATGAGTCCGATTTTGAGCCTGTTTTTATTAAAAAGTTTTAACATAATGCGCGCGTGGTGTTACGCTACCCCGTATTCTTTTGTATATTTTTCGTATAATTTGCTAAATCTTATTTGTGTTGACGCAGGCCTTCCCGCATCGTATTTCCATCCCATCAAACTTGCATATTTCACAACTTCATTTACTGCGTTCATTGATGCCGGATTATTTAAATTCGCGATATCTCTATTACGCTCGGCCGCTTCCGGACCTCGAACTTCACTGCTTGCTTGCAATAAATCCGCGTATTCGATTTTCACTTCCGGCTGTGCCTTTTTTGCGCCTGCTGTAGACACGCCTTGCGCCTCTCTTGCCGCCAATTTTTCCCCTAAAGCTTTCATTGCAACGTGAAATCCATTATTTTTTGCTAAAAATTTTGCGGCTTTATTATCCGAATTTAATGCCTCTTTCATTTTTCCTTCACCTTGCGCAAGCGCCGCATCTGTTTTTTCTTTTGCTGAAGGGTCTGTTAATGTTTCTTCAAGCGGAATCTTTCCTGTCATTTGATACCATCCTGCCCCGATTGCGCCTGTTGCAAGCGCTGTATATGGATTAACCGCATCCGCATAATTCCCTTCTTTAAGTGTTACCGCGATGTTCAAAATCCATGTTAATGCTCCCCAAAGAACTCCTACCGCACCAAGTGCGTTCCCTGCTGTAAGCATCGTAAGCGCTGGATTTGTATCATCTCCGTTATTTTTTATGTGCTCTTGAATTTCTGCCATTTTTTTCTGAAATCTCGTAGCAACTTCTGCCATTTTTGACGTATTCAATCCGGTTGCAGCTGAAATGCCTTTTGCTATCGCATGTTTTTTTAATTCTTCGACTTGCGCAACTCCAAGTGCTCCGCTGTTTCCCATTGCAGTAAGCCACTGTACAACTTTTCCACTTTTGCCTGTGGATTTATCAATAAGAAGTTTTGCGGCTATCATTTTATTCGCAGGATTTAAAACTCCAAAAAGCGCACCTATCGCCGTTTGTCTGAATTTTTCGTAATTGCTGAGCGATGTTGAGTCCTGATCAAGCATTCTTACCATCAAGTCGCTGACCTGCCTGATATCGCCATCTGATGCATTTTCATTCCTTGAAACTCTCAAAAATAATGCTTTTTCCGCAGGTGTTATTCCGCTATTGTTAAGCTTATCCATGCCGTCTAGCAATGCAAAAAAGTCCTGCCTTTCTTTGTCGTTCAAAACCCAGTCTCCTTTTTTCTCCTCATCCGTTGCTTGCTCTCTTTTCGCGGCTCTAACCATAAGCGCCTCCATTGCATCAAGATATTCCTTGGCGTCTTTTTCCAAATCTTCTTTAAGGCTCGCCAAACTACTTCTTGTTACTCTTTCCGAGGATTTCTCCTTGAGCTTTTGAATTCTTTTTTCAAGACGGCTTTTTGCCTCGTCCTTGGCTTCTTTTCCCTTGCCAACATCCTTTTCACTCACGCGCAATTTGTCGATCCTTCCTCTTCCATCATCAAGAACTCTCTTTGCGTGTTCTTCAAAGTTTTGTTGTTCCGGTGATAATTCTAGTGCTCCTGCTGCCATTTTTTAATATTTAAATTCTAAATATTTTCACGAGTGTGTCTGCAACGCCTTCATTTTTTTCTATTTCCTGAACTTTTTCTTTCAAATAATGTCTGATTGGTTCTGGATTTGAATTGCCCAAAAAAAGCGTTACATCAGGCATAAAATGTCTTTTTAATCTTATATTTATTTTGTGATCATGCGGCCTGTTTATAATCCAAAAACATGAAATTTGATTGTAGTTATATTCATGCGCGCCAATCTTTACGCCTGTTTTTGTGATTTTTACATTCAGCATTTTTGGCTTCTGTTTGAACAAAAACCAGTAATACATGGAAAATGAAACTGCGAGAGCAAGTCCAAAAGACCATGCTCGATCATAGATTGCGTATGTTATTAAAAGCGCGACCAGTAAGCCAATCGTGACATACCAGCCCGGGCCTTTTTCATATGTTTGATGTTCCGGCGATTCGAATGAAAATACCGGCGTTGCGCTGTGCGCCGTACTATGTTTTGAGCCATTCATCACGGAATCAGCCGTATGATCAGCCGCGCGATGAGCCCCATGTTCAACAGGAATTCTCTTGGTTTTCATTTTTGTTTTTATATTTATCTAGATATTTTAGCACAAAATGCAAAAATTTGCAAACCTAAATCTGTGCCGCGCCCAACCCTGACCGACTTCAACTCGACGGCTTTCTATACTCCGCCACCCACTTATCCACTTTTTGCCATTTTTCAGTGGTTTTGTTGGCTTCAAGTTTTATTTTCCAGCTTTCAGGTGATTGATTTTCGTTTTCAATTAGGCCTGCGTGAGCGAGGCGTTCGTGCGCTTTGCAAAGCGGAATAAGTGAGTCCGGGTCATGTGTTTTCGTAAGTGCGAATCTCCATGTGTGATGCAAATATTTATATTCTTTAGTGCATCCCGGGAATGCGCATGTGTTGTTTGTTTTAACAAGAACGTAGTTCTTAATTTTTGCAGGTACATATCTTTTTGCATTTTCTTGAGGAATTGGTTTGTTTTCTTCAAGTTTTTGTTCATATAGATTTATGAATTTTTCCATGAGGTCATCCCAGCTACCTTGGCCTTTGAGTTTTTGAAGTTTTTCTGCAGTTTTTGGCTTAACTTGAATATTTAAATCAGAGAATAAAATTTGATTTTGATAATAATTTTTTGCCCCGGGGCAAGATTTTTTAAATTCTTTAGCATAAGCTTCTAGCGTATGTTTGCTCATTTCCCTGGCTTTTTCGGCCCAGAATTTGTCAGTTTCAGGAGTTGCAAGGTTTGCGATTGGACGAATGGCTCCTATTCCTTTTTCTTCAATAACCTTCTTTAATTCTGGCTTGTCTTCAACCTTTCTTCCAACCCAAAGAGCCGCATTTACTGCATTTGTGCTCATTCCGGCCAGAATTCGTGCGTATTCATAGATGCTTTTAAATCCCTTTTTCTCCCAAATCCGCAAACGATTTATTTCAGGCAGAAGGAGTGCGCATTTTCGAGTCCATTCTTTTGCATTTTTGCCATAAAAAGAGAAGCGCTCGTGGAGATTTTTTTCAAGAATTTGGTCGGGATTTTGAACTTGATTTTTCGTTGCGTTTTGCACTACATTTGTCATATTTTTTAGATTATGTTGTTACTGATATTTTAGCTCAAATAAGCCAAAAAATCCAGCCCTACCAAGAATTTTCTGTTGCGAAAAATAGAGGGGAGTATATACTCACCTTTTGCCGCTAAAAACGCAGCGAAAAAGTACTACAAAAAATGTCGCAAAAAATGCACCCGGAAATGCATGCAAACCTACGGCTCATCCGCTCCTCCATGACTCCACGGATTGCACCTTAAAATGCGCCACGCACCCTTCAAAATCCCTCTCACGACCCCGTATTTCACAATTGCCCGATACGTATATTCCGAACATGTCGGCTCATATTTGCAAAACCCAAAATTCCGCAAAAACCCCTTAAAAACGCCATGATCCGGCGAAATCGTCTTCTGATAAACGCGTATTAAAAAAAGCGCCGTATATTTAAAAGGCGCAGAAACTAGCGTGGAAATCGAGCGGACAGGGGTAATCAGGAGCGCAAAAGCACGTTTAATAATACGCATAATAAAGCCCGATATTACACGCACCGCTCTACCAGAATAATGAAGGAAGTTTTTTAACACCATTTTCTATGACTTCGAAGTGAAGATGAATTCCCGTGACTCCTCTTACGCGGCCGGTTCTACCCATTTTCCCAATAACCTGGCCTTGTTTGACGTGATCGCCGACATTAACGTCAAGATATTCCAAATGTCCATAAAGTGTTTTTACGCCATTCCCGTGATCAATTATAACGTGATTTCCATAACCGCCCGCCCATGTGCCGGAAGAAGCCTTAATAACAGTACCGTCAGCCGCGGCCCAGATTGGAGGTTTGTTTGAGTTTGCGATATCAATTGCATGATGCGAACTCTTGTATCCCTGTGTTATCGAACCCATTGTAGGATAAATAAGAATCTTACCAACCGCAGGGCCTACATTATTATTTGCCAAAGGCGTACGAACACTCGTAGAACGACCTGCAATATTTCTTGGAGAAGCATTTACTATTGGCTTTGCGTTTGGAACATAGATCTTTTCGCCTATTTTAATTGTCGTGACATTATTTTTGCTCAAAATGTCAGTAGCAGGAACTTTGTATGTTGTTGCGATTTTCGCTACTGTATCGCCTTTTTTGACCGTATATCCAACGCCATCAAATGGAGGAATTAATAATTTTTCTCCACCTCTGATTCTTAAAGGATTGACATCATTTTCCCACAGAATTGTCTGGGATTTAAGGCCGTATAAAGCCGCTATTTCAGAAATTGTCTCGCCTGCACCAATTATGTGTATGATTTCTCCTTTTCTTGAAACTGAAGGAGCAATCGTCGAAGTCGTTTTTGTGAAATATCCATCTTGATCTGCAATAAATGTATCGCCATATTGGCTTGTGTCTGCGCTCATAGCCTCAATTCCGCTTGCTCCGGAAAAGCCTGTCATACACAAAAGCAAAGCGCCTATAATAAGAGTATTTCTGAACATCGCCTTCTTTGTGCCGATTGGCATGGAATCAACCGGGAAGCTATATTGGTTTAAAGGAAGGACGTCTGCTGCAAGGCGTTTTGACCTTAAAACAGAGGTAATTTCAGATATAAATAGCTTTGTGGAAGTTACTG
This sequence comes from Candidatus Peregrinibacteria bacterium GW2011_GWF2_38_29, assembly GCA_000992695.1. GTDB lineage: Bacteria > Patescibacteriota > Gracilibacteria > UBA1369 > UBA12463 > UBA12463. The sequence goes on from LBUS01000015.1 coordinate 19,568, forward strand.
CTTTTGATAAAAAATCTCGCTCTTCAAATATGCGTCTGTGTCGCGCAATTCGCGCTTTTTTATTTAGTAATGAATTGTAGGTTGCTGTCGTCGTATTGATATACTTTTGATTAGTTTATCTTCAACACTTCTACTAGACTATCAAATTTTGGCTCCCTTGGCAAGAAAGAGCGAAAGATCATTAAGTGGTGGGGTAATAATAAGCAAGTGGATTTCGTTGACAGAAATATAAAATTATGGTGCATGAATTTTTGAAGAAAAATGCGTTTTTTTGGCTTATTTGTGCGATTTTTTCTAAAGAGGCCTTCTCTTGGAAGCGGATGCGACATACATGGCGTTTCAATTTGACATGTTTCCGGTGTTAGGTTCTTGCGTTTTACGTTTTTTTATGGTAAAATAGTTTAATATCAAAAATAAATACAAATGGCTACTCAGAAATCTGTGCCAAGTGCGCCTTCTGAAAATCCGGAACTTTCTGGCGATTTAAAGCTAGATCAAGCCAAAAAACCTAGTACGCCAGAAACCGAACGAGCTAAAATTGAAGCAAATAGCGGGGCCAGACTTGAAGCTTTAAGGCAAGCTGTTATGACTCCTGAAGATAAGAAAAAAATCTCAGAAGTTTTGTTGCCCGGTGGCGAAGAACTTGATGCTCAAAAAATTGCAACTCTATCAAGCCAAGAACTTATTTCCGGAGAAAGCAAATTAACCGGCACTTTAAATACACTTTTTGGCTCAAGAATAGCAAAATCTAAGGATGGAAAAGAAGAAGTAATAGCTCTTCATCTTGGCGAAGAATATAAAGTCGGCGATAAAGTCGGTGTTAATTTTAAAGGAAATGAAAGCGCATATTGGAATATTGGTGCCGGCGATATGATGTTGGAGAATGTTCGCACGGTTAGAATAACGGACGACAAAGGACAAGAACGCGTTAGTACATTGCGCCAAGGTCTTAAAGGAGGCTTTTTTGACGCTAATGGTTATATTCCGGTTTTTGATAATTATACAATTGAAGTCTTGGAGGTCTGGGATAAAGATAAAATGGCGGAATACAAGAAAGACCAAGCGAAACATAGAGAAGAGGAAACCGCTCAGCTTGGCGAAATCTATAAAAAAAATCCAGCCGCTTCAAGGGGTAAGGTAAAAAGCATTGAAAGTGTTCTTGAAAAACCCGGAATGGAAAATCTTGATAAATTGCTCGATGAAGCCCTTAATAAATTTGGTATGAGTAATGAATATAAATCCGTTTTATACTCATTCATCCAATACGAATCCACATTTGATATGCATGCCGATGCAAGTAAAAATTGTCCTACAAGCAGCGCTTATGGCTTATTCCAAATGCTGAGGAGCAACTGGGATTGGACTTATGCTGAACTAAAACAAGATCCTAAATTTTCAAATTACTCAATGGACGAATTTAGAAATTCACTTGATAGTCAAGTTTATGCCGGAGTTTTATATTTTAAAAAGAAAGATGTACGACCGGTTGAAGGCGTTTTACATAGAAGCGTCGATCCTAACAATCAACACGACATTCTTCTTTTGTATGTCGCTCATCATGAAGGTGGCGGTCCGGGAGGACTCGGACATTACATTAAAACCGGTCAATTCAAATCCGGTCAAATCGGCGATGAATATGCGTGGAGAGTTGTAAACGGAGCAGAAGCATATAGACAACAAATTGCACGTAGAAATGGCATAGAGTTACCACAAACTGCAAAATCTGAGGGAGCTCGGGTTGCTGAGGGCCATGTTGCGGAAGTGCCAACGGAAGGAGCTAAAGAAAGCGCCGGTGAAATACCAATGAGTCAAACCGCATTTGTTGGCGATTCGATCACTGAAGGCATGGAGCTTTCAGGAGCACTTGGTGCAGCTGGAAAGTTTGGAATCGGAGGTCAAAATACAGATCAAATGCTTAAAAGGTTTAAGGGAAATGTTATCGGAAGCGATCCGGCAAACCCTAAATTCAAAAAAGTTGTATTTATGGGTGGCGTAAACGATACTTTCAACTTTAAAGAGCCCGACTATGTAATCAGAAATATTCAAAAAATGCTTCAAATCGCAAAAGCATCCGGCGTCAAAGTTGATCTTTGTACGATTGCACCTTGGGGAAAGTTTATAGATAATTTCAACTATTCCGGAAACGAATTTTATAGCGGACTAATAAATTCCGGAAAATATACGGAAAATCAAATAAAGGCTATTTTAAAAGCAAGAACCGTTGAATTGAATGGCAAAATACGTGCTCTTAGCGCAAATCCCGAATATGCTTCTTTCGTTAAAGTTGTTGATACAAATGCATCCATGGCCGATAAAGACAATCCGGATTATCTGCAAGCCAAATACGCTAAAGGAGGCGATGGGCTCCATCCAACTGGAAGCGGCCCAAGAGATATGGTAAGCGTTATCAGGCAAGAAGGCGGAATTGCTTGACATTCATTATGGATTTCTGATATTTTGACTGCGCTTTAAAAGCCTTTCTGCTTTTTTTGGCAGGCGCGCGGCGCTTGCATATCAGGAAAAGCTTAAAGATTTATTCTTTAAACCACAGAAAATGGCACGATTACTTGACGATGTCCAAAATTACGAACTCATGTTCGTACTCTCTCCTGAGCTTGGAGAAGCCAGGCGACCTTAAAAGCCGCCGGAAAGCTTACCAATGAAGACGTTTGGGGAATGCGTGACCTTGCTTATCGCATAAGAAAGCAAGATCGCGGATTTTACGTCGTACTTAATTTTTCCGCTGAAAACGGAAAAGGAATCACTGAATTGGACCGCACTTTAAGGCTTGATGCCGCGGTTCTCCGTCATATGATTCTTAAAACTCCGGTCGGATATGAATTAAAAACGCTTAAGGACTATGAAGCCGAAGCGAAAGAAGTTGAAAAACTCGAAGCAAAAGAGCTTGCCGAAAAAGAGCAAAAAGCGGAAGAAAGATTGCACCCTGCAAAAATTGTTAAAAAGGCAGTCGAAAAGGTTGAAAAAGTCGAAGAAGTCGAGGTTAAAAAACCTGTAAAGAAAGCGGAAAAAGTCGAAAAAGAAGAGGTTAAAGAAGTTGAAGCGGCGGAAACGGAGAAAGAAGAAAAACCTGTCAAAGCCCCTGCGAAAAAAGTCAAGGCCAAGGAAGAATTGAGCGATGTCGATGAAAAGCTCAAGAGAATTATGGACAACCCTGATTTAATAATTTAATTAATTATGAGAAATATTAATAAAGTTTTTATTATCGGAAATCTAACTCGCGATCCTGAGCTTAAAACCACTCAAGGTGGCCAAGCTATCACATCTTTTGGAGTTGCGACAAATCGCGAATGGATGACGAAAGATGGCCAAAAACACACTTCAACCGAATTTCATGAGGTTGTCGCGTGGGCGAAACTTGCTGAAATCTGCGTGCAGATCTTGAAAAAAGGCAAGCTTGTTTATATTGAAGGCTATCTTAAAACTCGTGCGATTTTATTGCCTGATAATACAAAAAAATACCGCACGGAAGTCGTTATTCATGATGTCATCATTCTTGAAAAGCGCGAAAAAGACGGCGAGGAACACAATGTTTTGATTCAAACGGAAGAAAGTTCTAATGAATCGGGATTGGATGAATTCCTTGAGGAAAGCTCGAAAGGTGAGCTTTAGCAAATAACAAAATCCAAAGCTCAAAATCCAAAGCTCAAAATCCAAATGAATGTCAAAATTTAATTTAAAATTTAAAACTTAAAATTCAAACTCATGCCTACATATCAAAATAGAAAATGCAAACTTTGCGCCAATCAAATCAAAGAAGTTGATTACAAAAACGTTGGTTTACTTCAAAAGTACATCACAAAGTACATGAAAATTGTTCCAAGATACTATAGCGGAACATGCATCAAACATCAGAAAAGGCTTGCTACTGCGATAAAGAGAGCAAGAATTGTTGCGTTGATGCCGTTTGTTAGATAAACGCGAAATTCGAAGCACAAAATCCAAAATAAATTTCAAATTTGAAATCAGAAAGCCGCTCAAGAAATTGAGTGGCTTTTATTTAAATTACCTCTTTGTTTTTACCTATTACTCTGTTCTTGAATCTACCTTCTCTAACAAGGCTAAAATCTTTTTGATTTCGTCATCAGCTCCATCCAATTCACGTAAAATATCGCGAATTTCACCTCTTCCTTCCGTGCTCGATCCTGGACTAGCTTCATTTACAGCCTCAATCCCATCTATTAAAGCTGTAAATTCTTCCACTCCAAGGACTCTCTCTTCTATAGACGATTTATCAGGTGCCGCTGTTGTTGCCCGCTCAAAACCCATTGCGCCCCTTACATCGTTTGAAACAGCATTAACTACCGTATGAGTTTCCATTTGCGCCGCGTATTCCGGATTCGGCGTTTCAACTTCGACAATGATATTAGGTGGCATACCAAGCCCCTTAAGCATCTGATGTCCACAATTAAAATCCGTTACCGTAACGGTTTCCCCGTTAAATTATTCTTTACTTTAAATCCAACAAAATATTCCGGCAAAAATGGAATTTCAGTTCCTTCTGGTGGTCGAATTGGTCCTTTTGGCATAATAATTTGATTTAAATTTTTAAAAGGCTTTTATTATAAGTATTGTTTTTCGTTTTGTCAAGTACTCCTTTTATCCACCTTTGCATGCGCAAGCTTCATTTTTGCACACATATCAGTATAGCAACTATCAAGATTAGACATTATGTATGATTTTAGAGCCTTCCCCTTAAGGTTAAATTTCGACCTTGCGTTCTGCGCCAGTCCACGGCAACGAATAGCTGCCGATCTAACTATTTCAGTTGAATGTCTTTTGAAAATATCGGCTATAATACTTGCCTCACTATCAAGCGCGCTCAGCTGATCTCCTCTCTCTTTATATTGACCTTCAATCGCTTTAAGTCTTGCCAGCCTTTCCTCGTCAGGCAAACTTTCTTCCAAGCTTATTGATTCTAAATTCGGTGGAATTGGAGGCCACTTTCTCTTTTCTGCACCTTCAAAAATAAATCCCTCCTTTACTTCAAGAATTCTAGCTATCTCTTTTATAGATTCGTTTATTTTTTCACAAACTTTTTTTACGTACGCTTCGTGTCTCATATATGGCGCAGGCATTGCAAAAACCTCATCAATCAACGCTTTAAATATTTCAGATATTCTCCTGAGTTTTTGCTCTTCAAGCTCCGCAAGATCTCTATGACCCGCAACACCATTATTTTTACCTTCGAGACTAAGCATTCTCATATAAAAAAACCAGACAGAATTGCGCATTTCATCTATTTCTCTGCGCAGATTTTTTGTGGCATCTGCGGCTTGAGCCGGACTGCCATAAACGTCATCACCTTCACGATCCCTGCGTTCTTCTTCATTCATAAACGTTTTATTAAATTCACCAACTTCCAGCTCTTGCACTCATTCTCTCAAAATCATCCGTATAAATATGCCTTAATAACTTATAAAATCCTTGTTCTCCAAGATCCTTTTCTTCGATCGTTTTGCTCTTAATCCCAATTTCAACCGGATCCAAACCAAAGCCGATTCTTGCGCCTTTTATGATTTTATCGACTAATCCTGGGCTTAATTCCAAACATTCTGTTTTAATTCTCACCTTAACTGATGAGCCCTGAAAATCAATTATTTGTATCGTTATGATTTCGCCCGTGTTTGTATTGGTGCCATAAAAAATGTCACCCACAAAACATTTATCTAAAAATGGAACTTGGACTCTTTTTCCGGATAAGTCGTTTGTGAATGGTTTAGGCTTTACTTCCATGTATAGTTTAAGCTAACTCTTCTTTCTTTCTAAATTTAAAGACTATTCTTCCATTAATTGCGATTTCAAAAGTTCCCACATCCAAAGCTATAAAAACCGGTAATCCGTGCTTCTTAAGCACATCCAGTCTATGACCTTTTGCATCATGAACCAATCGCGCGAATTCTCTATTTTCCATAATATCAGCAGGCAAAGTATAATCTATGTTTTTTAATTCACGTCTAATAAAATCTTGCATAACGTCCAAAGCTAATCCAATATTCAGATCTTCAAGAGCTCTAAAAAAAGTCCCTGCGGCATCGGCGCGCATCAAAGGATCTATATCAACTTCCGCCTCGTGTAAATCCCTATTCGTTTCTTCAATCAAGGATCTAACCCTAAAATTATCAGTTTTTCTTGGTGTAAATTCAACGCCTGCCGTTTCCGTATCGTACCTGAATCTTTCCACTGCACCCGGTAAATCAACTCTTAAGCTTTTACACACGCCTCCTTCATCATAATAGCGGCTGTCCGGATGATTTTCCGCACTTCTTGGTGAATTTGGATCGTAAGCCATAATAATTTGGTTTAAATTTTTAAAAGGTTTTTATTTTAAATGCTAATCTATATTTTGTCAAGGGCAAGTTGAGCTGATTTTGCCATATTCATATCTGCGTTTTTTCTGCTATACTGACTTTGCAAAAAATTAACCCTTTCAAATAAAAATGGAACAACATTTGGAGTTTCAAAAGTCGACTGATAAGGAACTTAAAGAGATTATGAAGGAGCATAAGCTTGGCTTAAGCTTGGGAGAAGCAAGGCATGTGCCGGAATTACTCGGCAGAAATCCAACACTCACGGAAGCCACGATTTTCAGCATTCAGGGGTCGGAACATTGTTCGTATAAAAGTTCGAGAAGATATTTAAGTTTGTTTCCAACCGAGGCGCCAAATGTGATTCTTGGGCCGGGCGAAGACTCTGGCGTTGTTGCAATTCAAGATGTCGGGCGCGATCGTTATGGTTTAATTATGGCTCATGAAAGCCACAATCATCCATCGCAAGTTGTGCCTTATGAAGGCGCGGCAACAGGTGTTGGTGGAATTGTTCGCGATGTTCTTTGTATGGGCGGACGCGTAATTGGCACACTTGATCCTTTGCGTTTTGGTGAAATCACAGATCACACTTCAAGATGGGTCGCGAATGGTGTTATTTCCGGAATTTCCGGTTATGGCAATCCGATTGGCGTTCCAAATCTTGGTGGAGATATAAATTTTCACAAATCATATAACGACAACTGCCTTGTAAACGTTGTTTCTGTTGGGCTTTTGCGTGAAAGTGAGCTTATTCATTCCATGGTTCCAAAAGATGCGGCTGAAAAAGGTTATGAATTTATTTTAGTTGGAAAAGCAACGGATAGAAGCGGAATGGGCGGCGCGGCATTTGCTTCGGCGAATCTTGATGAAGATCAAAAAGAATCAAAAAAATCTGCCGTTCAAGAGCCAAATCCGTTTTTGAAAAGGCATATTATGGCAAGCACATACGATTTATTTAAAATTATAAAAGAGCGCGGATGGTTGAATCGAGTCGCGTTTAAAGATTTTGGTGCGGGTGGTTTTGTTTGCTCATCCGTTGAAATGGTTTCACGCGTGAATTTGGGTGCGGAAATGAATCTGGAAGCCGTAAATACCGCATATAAAAATATGGAGCCTCATGTTATTGCGTGTGCGGAAACGCAAGAAAGAATGATGTGGTGCGTACATCCGGATTTTACTCAGCTCATTCTTGATCATTACAATAAAAAATGGAAGCTCGGAAGTGTGGCTGATAATGCCGGTGCTTTTAAAGTTGGAAAAGTTGTGAAAGGCGAAAAATACGTTTTGATGTATAAAGGCGAAGCGGTTGTGAATGCGAAAGCGTGCGATTTGACCGAGGGATTCAAATATAATCGTGCTCATACGCCTGAAAAAAAGAAGTTAAGCGAGCCAAAATATAAAGTTGCGAAAGATCTTGGCGCGGTATTGTTGCGGCTTCTTGATTCGGAAAATATCGCATCCCGCAGACCTGCATATGAAAAATATGACAAACAGGTTCAAGGATTTACGCATATTGAGGCCGGCGAAGCGGATGCGAGCGTGATTTGTCCGCTGATTGATGAAAATATTCCTGAAGATAAAAAACTTGTTGGTGTGGCTTTAAAAACAGATGGAAGTTCAAGATATGGTGAAATTTCGGCATACTGGCAAGGCTATAACGCGGTTATTGAATCAATGCGAAATGTGGCTGCGGTTGGCGCTTATCCACAGGCTGTGACAGATTGTTTAAACTATGGAAATCCGGAACATAAAGAAAGTATGGACGAACTCGTTGAAGGAATCACAGGAATTTCCGATGCCTTAAAATCAGTTAAATTAAAGGAATTTCCAAAGTGGAGCATACCTGTTATTTCCGGAAATGTGAGTTTGTATAATGAAAATCCAAAAGCAAAAATTGTGCCAAGCGCTGTTATTTGTTGTGTTGGAACAATGCCGGATTATCGCAAAGCAATTACCATGCAGCTTAAAAATCGCGGAAGCGTTTTATATTTGATTAATGCGAGAAAAGACGAACTTGGTGGAAGTGAATATTACAGATTGGGATGCGGGAATGAAGGCAAAAACTTTGTTGGAAAAAATGTTCCAAAGCCGGATGGAAAAGCAGTGATGAGCGAAATGCTTGCGCTAACAGAGGCGATTCAAGCAGGACTTGTTTTGAGTGCGCATGATATTTCAGAAGGCGGAATTGCTGTTACCTTAGCCGAAATGTGCTTTGGTGGACGCGCTGAAGGAAACACTGGAATCGAAGTAAATTTGAAAAACGTTCCGGACAAAAAACTTGCTGCAGATAAAAAATTATTCTCTCAAACAGGCGGATTTGTAGTTGAAATTGATAAAAAATCTGTCGCAAAATTCTTGGCGATTTTCAAGAAAGCCTCTGTACCGGTTTATGAGATTGGCAAAACAAAAGCGGGAACATATACAATCCTCGACGGTCGCAAAAAACTTATTGATTTGCCTGTAAAAAAACTCGCAAAAACTTGGCAAGAAGGTTTGTGGAAGAAGTTGAAATAAGACTTTTATTGCATTCTTTGATCTGCTCCACCCCAACGACTTAAATCTGTTTCGTCTCTTGGCACGCGCTCAGCTCCAAATTGAACGCTTAACGCATTTTCGACGCTAGATCCGCTTCTTAATCCGACATCGGCCACTTTACCCAATACTTGTGATATCTGGAAACTGGTTAATCCTAATAATCCTAAAAGTTTCGCTACGGCTTCAGGGTCTTTTCTTTCTGACTCTCCAAGTTGCAACAACGACATATCTCCTGCAATATCAGGCATCTCTCTACATGTGATTAAAGTACCTGGATCTATACAAGCCTCAATCCCTGTCTCTATGCTTGTACGCAAAAGAATCTTCGATCCTTCCTTCCATACTCTAAACGTTGTTCCCGTCGTTAAATACAGCGATTCATCGTATCTACCCATCAACAATACCCTCTTTGTTGCTTGTAGCAATATACCTGTTGGCAATTCCGAGGCAGGCGTTCTGTCGAATATTTGTAGACCAGTAATAGCTTCCATATTTTTTAAAATAAATGATAGGTTGTAATCTTAAGACCATATTACGATTTTGTCAATAATTAATTTTGCATGTATAATGAAGCCATGTCACAAATCCTCGTCATCAAAGTCGGCTCGGCACTTGTTACAAAAGAAGATAATACGCTGAATACGGATTTTATCGGAAGTTTTGTTGAGCAGATTGCGGCGCTTAAAAAAAGCGGGCATAAAATTGTTATCGTTACTTCGGGTGCAGTTGCGAGCGGCAGGAGTGAAATGAAGCTTGAGCATGAAGACAATATTCCTTATAAACAAGCGCTTGCGGCGATTGGGCAAGGAGTTTTGATGAATACTTATCGTGATTTTTTTAAGAAACATGAAATTGTTACCGCACAGGTTTTGCTAACAAATCTTGACTTCAAAAATCGTGAATCTTTCATAACAACACGCAACACTCTTGAGCTTTTGACGCGATTTAATACGATTCCGATCATAAATGAAAATGATGTTACGGCTTATGCGGAAATTAAATTTGGCGATAATGATAATTTGGCAAGCAAAGTCGCAGCCATGGTTGATGCTGATAAACTCATTATTTTAACTTCGGTTAAAGGTTTTTACACAGATGATCCGACGAAAAATCCTTCTGCGGAATTAATACGCGAACTTTCAGTTATAGACGGAAGTGTTAAAAAACTTGCAAAAGGCGCCGGTTCAAAAAAGAGCTTGGGCGGAATGTCTGGAAAAATTAAAGCCGCGGAATTCGCTTCCAATAGCGGAATAACAACATACATTGCGAATGGAAATGATGAGAATATTATTTCGAATATTATTGGTGGAGTTGCGTGCGATTTTACAGTAATTCACCCGATGACGGAAAAACACACAAGCAAGCAAAACTGGTTCAAATCACAAGTGAAAGTCGGATGCGGAATTATTATTGATGATGGCGCGGTTAAGGCTTTGAAAGAGCGCGGAAAAAGCTTGCTTCCGGTTGGCGTAATAGGCATAAAAGGTGAATTTGAACGCGGAGATTTTGTTGAAATTTGCGGACTGGATGAAAAAGCCATTGGCCTCGGCGAAACAAACTATTCTTCAATTGATCTTGAGCGCTTTAAAGGCTGCAAAAATGGCGAAGCCTGTTATTTGGCCGGTGCGGTGTTGGATGAGGAAGTTATACACAGGAATAATATGGTGATTTTATGAAGTGGCCTCAGCTACTTCCGCCGCAACGTCTTCTCTTCTTTGCTGTATAACTCTCTCTGCAAGAACTTCCCACGGCTGATATCCTTCTTCAGACTTGTACGCTTGGACTACTTCGCTTTCATCTACTGTTGATATTCTTCCTTGGCGCATAAGTTCCAAAGCATACTCCTGCCATTCAATAGCTCCAACAACCGGCATATGTAAAAGTCCTCTCATAAATTCTATTTCATCCGCATACGTTTTTGGTGCTCGCAAAAGAAGCCCAAGAACTTTGTGAAATCTTTTTGTATCTACGGCTGTTCCACTTGTCATCATTTCCATATATTCTTGATATGGCCATCCGCGCTCCATAAATTTTATTTTTTAGTATTTAAGGAGGTTATATTATCACAAATCCATACAATATATTAATAATTATTTCACTTTGGAACAGCTTATCTTTTGCCTACCACTTTCTGTAATCACGTCAAGGGTAGGTACAAATTGTACCCACCCTTTAGCTAGCGCTAAACAATTCTTAAATTTTTCGTAAACTTTTTCGCGTTGACAATAACTTCTCCTACCTGTACCCTAGGTGTAGGTATTATTAAAACAATAAAAAATGAATCACTCCCATGAAAAAACGCTTATCAATCTAAAGAAAGCCAAAAGCCACATTGAAAAAATTATAGAAATGCTTGAAGAAGGCGCTTATTGCATAGATGTTATGCAACAAAATCTTGCCGTGATTGGACTTTTGAAATCAGCTCATCAAATGCTTATGGAAGGTCATTTGAATTCCTGTTTCAAGTCCGCAATGTCTACAAATCAAGAGACTAGAAAGCAAAAAATGATTGATGAAATTCTCAAAGTTTCAAAACTTATGAATAAATAAGACCGTATAAAAATAATTAAATCAACGCTATGGAAAAAATAAATGTACCAATAAAAGGCATGCATTGTCGCTCTTGCGAATTAATAATCGAGGAAGAGCTTCTCGGAATTCCCGGCATAACAAAAGCAAAAGTGAGCCATAAAATAAAATCCGCTGAAATATATTCGACTATGCCAATTTCGGAGTCAAAAATAGCTGATGCGATAAAAAGATCCGGCTATGAAATTGGCGTGGAAGAAGAAAACAAACCTTGGATAACCGCAGATCCTGACGTTTATAAAAATCTTACAATTTCCGCGTTAATTATTATCGTGCTTTATTTTATTTTAAAAAGTACGGGATTTTTCGATATCAGTTTTAACTCAAATTCATCTTCTCTCGGACTCGCTCTGCCTCTTGTAATGGGTTTAACCGCGGGTTTTTCCACATGCATGGCACTCATTGGAGGGCTTACGTTCGCGATATCTTCCAAATATTCGGATTTGCATCCGGATGCGACTTCAATGCAAAAATTTCGTCCACATTTATTCTTTAATCTTGGGCGCGTTATTTCATTTGCCATTCTTGGCGGCGCAATTGGGCTTCTTGGAAAAGTCTTTCAATTATCAGGTGCCACGATTGGTCTGCTCACAATTGCGGTCAGTATTTTAATGCTTATTATCGGCTTGCAACTTACTAAAATTTCTCCAAAAATTTCCGGATTTTCTCTTAGCCTTCCTTCCGGAATTGCTAAATTTTTCGGCTTAAATAAGCAAGAAAAAGAGTATAACCATAAAAATGCGATGCTTGTTGGAGCGCTCACTTTCTTTTTGCCGTGCGGCTTCACGCAAGCCATGCAGCTTTATGCAATAAGTAGTGGAAGCTTTGCTTATGGCGCAATGATCATGGGACTTTTTGCAATCGGAACAATGCCCGGACTGCTTGGAATCGGCGGATTAACCTCTTTTATTAAAGGAAAAATCGCAAAAAGCTTTTTCAAATTTGCGGGCGTGGTCGTTATCATTCTAGCTCTTTTCAACTTCTCAAACGGATGGAATTTAACAGGATGGACAATTGCTACCGGAAGCGCTAAAAATAATCAAATCGAATCAAACGTGCCTATTGAAAATGGCGTACAAATAGCAAAAATGACGCAATCAACTTTCGGATACGACCCTGATTATTTTGTTGTTAAAAAAGGAATTCCAGTTAAATGGATTATAAATTCGGAAAATATAAATACATGTGCAAGCAGTATATTTATGCCAAAAATGAATATAAGAAAGTATTTGGAAGAAGGTGAAAATATTATCGAATTCACGCCGACCGAAGAAGGAACAATAAAGTTTTCGTGCAGTATGGGGATGTATACCGGGAAATTTTCAATAATCAATTGACCAATTTACATATGAAGAAGGAAATCATCATAACAGGCATGCACTGCGCTTCATGCGCAAATATAATAAATAGATCAATAAAAAAACTTGATGGCGTTTCGGACGTTAATGTCAGCTATGGAGCGGAAAAAGCTTCTGTTGTTTTTGACGAAAATAAACTGGAGCAAAACTTAATTATAAAAGCCATTGAAAACGCCGGATATAAGGCTGAATTTGCGGAATTGGATACATCTGCGAAAAAATCCGAGAGACAACATGAACAAATTTCCATTTACAGAAAAAAATTTCTTACAGGCTTGATTTTGAGCTTACCTATGCTTTATTTTATGCTTTTGGATTTCTTTAAAGTTTTGCCCGGAGCGGAAATTTTGATGCCATATATGGGAATAATTTCGCTTATACTTGCGACACCCGTGCAATTTATTATTGGATATTCTTTTTATAAAGGCATGGCTTCGAGCCTGCGAATGAAAACTTTTAACATGGACAGCTTGATTGCTATTGGCACGTCGGTTGCATATTTTTATAGTCTTTTTAATTACACTTATTTTGCAATTATAAATAAAAGTTTGATTGGACTTAATGGAGAAAAAATTCCCGAACTTTATTTTGAAACCGCGGCGTTTTTAATCACTTTCGTCATCCTTGGAAAATGGCTTGAAATGAAGGCGAAAGGCAAGACCTCAGATGCCGTCAAAAAACTTGTTGGACTGCAAGCAAAAACCGCACGAATTATAGAAAATGGCGTCACGAAAGATGTTCCGATTGAAGATGTAAAAATCGGCGATACTATCCTTGTTCGTCCCGGAGAAAAAATTCCCGTTGATGGAAAAATCACAAAAGGCTCATCTGCGATTGATGAATCAATGATAACCGGCGAAAGCATTCCGGTTGAAAAAACAATTGGTGAAAATGTGATTGGCGCGACAATAAATAAAACCGGAAGCTTTGAATTTAAAGCCGTAAAAATCGGCTCAGACACAATGCTTTCCAGAATTATAAAAATGGTTGAAGATGCACAAGGTTCACGCGCACCAATTCAAGCTTTTGCAGATAAAGTTTCCGCGTGGTTTGTTCCTGCTGTTATTCTTGTCGCAATTGTTACTTTCTTGGTTTGGTTTTTTGCACTTGGTGCAACTTTGTCTTTTTCATTAATGGCTTTTACTGCAGTAATAGTTATCGCTTGTCCATGCGCTCTTGGGCTTGCGACACCAACTGCAATCATGGTTGGAACTGGAAAAGGCGCGCAATATGGAATTTTAATTAAAGGTGGCGAACCGCTTGAATTAACGCAAAAAATCACAACAATTATTTTTGATAAAACCGGAACTCTCACAAAGGGAAAACCTGAAGTTACGGATGTTTTGAGCTTTTCCGATACTACTGAAAAAGAAATTTTGTCACTTTCCGCAAGCCTTGAGCGTTCATCCGAACATCCATTGGCTGAGGCGATTTATTCACATGCGAATGCGCAGTCTGTTCGAATGTATGAAATAAAGGATTTTAAAGCTATTCCAGGTCATGGAATATCCGGAAAAATAGGAGATAAAACTTATTTTTTTGGAAATAAAAAACTCATTACATCGCATGTAAAATTGAATATTAAAAATATTGAGAAACTGTTAACCGACAAAGAGTCCGAAGGAAAAACCGTCATGATTTTATCAAATGAAAAAGAAATTTTGGGTGCTGTTGCTGTCGCCGATACGATTAAAAAGACTTCCAGGGAAGCGATATTTTCGCTTAAACAAATGGGCTATGAACTTTATATGATTACGGGAGATAATCATGCAACTGCAAAAGCGATTGCAAGTCAGCTCGGAATCGAGAACGTTCTTTCTGAAGTTTTGCCACAAGATAAAGCCGGCGAAGTTAAGAAACTGCAAAATGCCGGCAAATTCGTCGCAATGGTTGGAGATGGAATAAATGACGCACCCGCACTTGCGCAAGCTGATTTAGGCATTGTTATGGGCTCAGGAACAGATGTTGCAATTGAAACCGGAGGAATCGTAATTGTGAAAAACGATCTTCGCGATTTGGTTACGATGATTCAGCTTTCAAAATCCACAATGAATAAAATCAAGCAAAATATGTTTTTTGCGCTTTTCTATAACGTTATCGGCATACCGATTGCGGCAAGAATATTTATTGGATTTGGCATGGTTTTAAAGCCTGAGCTTGCGGGCCTTGCAATGGCATTCAGCTCAATTTCTGTAGTTACAAATTCTCTGCTCTTAAATAACTTTAAGCCAAATAAAACAAATTATATTTCTTTGACTGCACCGATTATTATGGTTGTTTTGTTCGCCCTACTTTTTGTAGAATTTTCACGGCTGGGGGAGTGAAAAACTATTTTAAACGCCAAAATAAGCTCAAAATGATGCTCTTTATGTGTTTGACATATTTAATAAAATAATGTATAATATAGACAGTAAAATAAAAATCTAACAAAAACAAACATGAACAAAAAAATCGTAATCGGTATCGTCGCCGCACTCTTGATCGGAGTCGGTGTATTTTTATTTACCTCAAGCGGAGGTGGATTATTTAAGGGATCAGCTATAGGACTTGCTGATTGCCCAAAAAATGTAAAACTTTTACAGGTCTTGGTACAAGCTAAAAATAAAGTTAATTCAAAAATTGGATACGATAATATGAAAAAAGCCGGCTGTGTAATAGACGAGGCAACGGAAAGAGCATATCAATCTTTGTTGAATCCAACTAAAACAACGACTACGGCAGCTGTTCCTTCAATCACTTGCACTGATGAAAGCAAGAAATTCGAAAAAATACAATCTGCATTTAATGCTTCAATGGACTACCCAACAGCTAAAGCGTTTTTGAGTGATTATGAAAATTTGATGACGGCTGAAGCTGTCAATATTAATAAATGTGGTGATCCGAGAAACAGTTCTAATAATGCCCTTAGGGATTCTATCAATACTCAATATAAAACAATGCAGAATCGAATTACCAATGCTGATAAATTGTCCATCGTTGCAAAAAAAGGCATTTCCACTCCACTTTGGGATAAAATACATTCAGGCAATTCTTATGAAAAAGTTGAATTGGGCAAATTCGTCTTTGATGCGTCTGGATCTCCTTCTCAATTCGTTAAACTGGAAAACGTTACTATAAAAGACACTCTTTCCGATGGCGCCAAAGCTTCTGACATTAAAAATTTTGAGATTACACTGATCAACACTAACGGTCAATACAATGGTAGTTATCAACCTAAGATCACTAATGGTCTAACTACTCCATCTGTCATCGCTGGACGCACCTATCCTACGATTCTTACTCTGAAAGGAGACATTGATCAAAGCGCAGAGGGAGGAACTCATACTTTCTCTTTGGATAAATCTCCCATTAAAGTCAAAGGCATTACCTACGAGGCTGGAACTGGAGGCACAACGATTGAAAAACTTTCACTTGTTAATGTAAGCCCATTCGATAACGCAACTTTTTCTAAACAAATTCTTCCTAAACCAAATTTAACTGTCGCGAGTGGCGATGCAACAACTTCTAAAAACGTAGACCCTACAAAGTCATATCACTTTGAATTGGCTAAATTTAAATTTTCTACGGATTCGACTACGCCAATTTATTTATTACCAACAAAGCTTAATGATTTGACTGCGGATGGCGCTAAATTTTCAGATCTATACAATGCATCGTGTAGCTATTGTGATTCGCTATTTCTTGTAAACGTCTCTACTGGCAAACAGGTTGGTGTAGTTAGAAGCACCGGAGATATTCAGGGTATCGGCACTGCTCCTTCACAATGGTTACAGGCTATTACGTCTGACAAACCACTTGTTCTTTCTTTATTGGAAAATGGTAGCATAAAAAATAAGTCAGTTGGTTCTCATACATTTTCTATAGGTGATGCAACTGTTTATGATAATCCTGTTGGAAGTGGACCAGGCATGAAGGTAAAATTATCTTCGACTGGTTATACAGTCAACGTTGTAACTCCTACAACTCCATAAGTTTTAAACAATTAACTTAAAGCCCCGCCTTAAAAACGGGGCTTTTTTATATTTGATTTTAGGCGCAATTTTCACCTCTTGATTTGGCAATTTAAACCCGCTATACTTTTCCCGCTATGAACCCAAAGAAGTACGCTTTAATCAGCGTTTACGACAAAACAGGAGTAGCGGAACTGGCCAAAGCGCTAGTAAAAGCCGGATATGAAATCCTTTCAACCGGAGGTACAAGCAAATACCTAAAAGATAGCGGCATTGCCGTAATCGACATTTCGGAATATACGGGGTTTCCCGAGGTTATGGATGGTCGTGTGAAAACCTTGAATCCAAAAATTTATAGTGGAATTTTGGCTGTGCGTGATGATAAAAAGCACATGGAAGAGTTAGATGAGCGCGGACTCGGCTTGATTGATTATGTTATTTGCAATCTTTATCCGTTTGAAGAAACGCTTGAAAAAGACGGCGTCACCGAGGATGAATTAATTGAAAAAATTGATATTGGAGGCGTGACTTTGATCCGTGCAAGTGCGAAAAATTATAAATTCGTTACGATCATCACTTATCCGGAAGATTATAAAACCGTAACGGAAGAACTTGAAAAATCCGGAGAAACAAGCCTTGAAACGCGAAAAAGATTGGCGAAAAAAGCATTCAATCGCACTTATCAATATGATGAAAAAATTGCGCATTGGTTTCGCGAAACTTTGGGCGAACCTGAGCTTATGGATCTGCATTACGAAAAAGTCGCATCACTTCGATATGGCGAAAATCCTCATCAGAAAGCCGCATTTTTCAGAAATCCTTTGAATAATGATTCGAACGTAACGAACGCAAAAGTGATTCAAGGAAAGCAAATGTCTTTTAACAATTATGTTGATGCGGATTCCGCACTTGAACTTGTTAAAGAATTTGAAAGGCCAACGACTGCGATAATTAAACATAATAATCCTTGCGGAGTCGCGAGTGCCGATACGATTTTTGAAGCTTTTGATTTTGCATTTAACGTTGATCCGTTGTCCGCTTTTGGCGGCGTAATCGCATTAAATCGAAATTGCACAAAAGAAATCGCGCAGTATATTGCAGATAAAAAAATATTTCTTGAAATCATAATTTGTCCAAAATTTGAAAAAGACGCACTCGAAATACTAAGCAAAAAACCAAATGTAAGGCTTCTTGAAACCGGTCCGTTAAAATTAGATTTGCTCAGACGCGACATAAAAAAAGTTGCCGGAGGCGTTTTGATTCAAACAAAAGACACATATCAATTAAGTGAAAAAGATTTGAAAACCGTGACGAAATCCGCGCCTACACAAGAGCAAATTCGCGCTATGATCTTCGCTACAAAAGTTGTAAAACATGTTGTTTCAAACGCTGTTGTTTTTGCAAAATGCGTGCCAAGCAATTCAGAATCTGGTGATGTTGTTGAAATGACGACAAGCATTGGAAGCGGTCAAATGTCACGTGTTGATTCGGTTGTTATTGCCGCACACAAAGCCAAAAACAGACATGATGAAAATTTCATAAAAGGATCCGTGATGTCATCCGACGCATTTTTTCCATTTCCGGATGCGGCTATTGAATCCATAAAAGCCGGCGCAGTCGCTTTAATCCAACCGGGCGGAAGCATCAAAGATGAAGAAGTTATTAAAGCGGTTGATGAAATGAATGTGCCAATGGTTTTTACGGGGAAAAGGTTTTTTAGGCATTAAAAAATCCCCACCAAGACTGATGAGGATTTTTCGGTACGACTTACCTAGGGACCTGACATTGTTCTAATTATAACATCTTTTTTAGCATATTTAAAGTCGTTTATATATTTTTAATAATTATTTTATAGGGAGTTCATATCCTTATGATTAAATACGTCCATGCCGGCATGAATGGGCCTGGTAATGGCTTACATCTAGGGACTTGACATTCCTGGATGCGGGTTCGATTCCCGTCGGGTCCACCAAGTGCCGGCTTCAAAATTCACTTCTTCTTCTGAAAAAACCCGATATAAACAATCTCCAAAATTCCAACCGTGTTTAAAAGTAGAATTACGATAAACCACGGCATTTGATTGTTTCTACCGGCTTTCCAAAGCGCGATTCCTTTCCAAATAAAGCTCCAGACCAAAAGCAGAATCAATAATTTGCCCTTTACCGGATCTGCCAAAATAGCCTGAATTTGTTGAATTGATTCATTCATATAAATTTGGTTATAGAGTGCTTATATTATAGCACTATTCTATGCTTATTCACCCCACCTCTCTTCAAGCATTTTTGCAATCTGATCCATTTCTCGCATCAAATCTTCTTTTGCGCCCGGGCCCATGTCATCATTTTTAACCTGATCTGCAATTTCATATGCCTGTAAATATAATTCCGCGGCTTCTTTGCGACTATGCGCTATAGTAGCTTTTCTCGCTAAAGCTCTTGTGCGGGTGCAATCAATTCTTCTTTTTATGCTTGGATTACCTTTTAATGATTCTATCTCTCCCCATAAAGCCTCAGCCTCTTCTAAAGTTTTGAGCGATCTTTCAAATCGAGTCTCGTTTAATTCGCCCAGCGCCTTATACAACAATTCTTCTAATTTTCCCTCAAGACTTTCGACGACCTCCTCTTCCGCTTCTGAACCACCTGAGCCTTCTTCGGGTCGCGCACAGCCTTGCAAACCTATTCCCGTTATAAATCCGGCTAAAGCTAATAATGCCCCACCTTTCAGTAATAGTCTTGTTCTTTGGTCGACGTCTTCCTTTACTCTTTCAGGATGAAAAATATGATCGTACATATCTCTAAGCGTTGAATCTGCGCCTTCTTCGCCTTGCGGTATTGTATTCATAATAATTTAATTTTAGATATATATACTCCTTGCCTCGTATTTCGTGGCTATCTTTCGTTCCATCCTTTAACGCCATTATATGAGCATATTCCTTGCTCCCCATTTTCCGCTGTCGCATCTTCATATCTTAAACATTTTCTTGCACTTTCTCCACCTTCTCTAATTAATTCTCCTAAATATACGCATAAAACTTTATTACACATACCATCATTTCCATCTGTAACTTGAAGTATAGCGTCTCTTCCTTCTGGTAAGCGAGGACATTTAAAGGGAAATGTATCTCTCACTGAGTTTGACATATTATTATTTTTAAACAAATAGGACATCATTATACATCCTATGATTTCATTTTGTCAATTATCATTGGTAAAAACCCTTATGTTAAAATTTCCTCTGGACAAGTCGTGTGTTTTTAGGTTAGAATAGATAAAATATGACGAAGAAAACTTCTTACAAAATAGCGACACTTGGAAGCCATACGGCGCTTCAGATCCTCAAAGGAGCGCATGATGAAGGCTTTAAAACCATATGCATTTGCAGAAAAGATAATGCGGATTTTTATAAAAGTTATAAATTTGTTGATGAAATTATTTTGGTTGATAATTGGACTTCTTTTTTCAAAATTGAAGATCGCCTGATTAAAGAAAACGCGATTTTGATCCCACATGGGTCTTTCGTCAGCTACATCAAGCCTGAAAATGTTGAGAAGATTAAAGTTATGCATTATGGCACAAAAGGAATTCTTGAATGGGAGTCAGATCGAAGAAAAGAACGAAAATGGCTTCAAATGGCCAAAATCAATACACCAAAAATTTATGAAAAACCTGAAGATATTGACCGTCCGGTGATTGTGAAATTTCATGGCGCACTTGGTGGAAAGGGCTATTTCATCGCAAACAATCCAAAAGAATTTCATGAACGCATAAAAGAATATCCGAACGAAAAAGATTATGCGCTTCAAGAATATGTCGTTGGAGTTCCGCTTTATATTCATTATTTTCATTCGAGCTTGACCGGCGAACTTGAGATTATGAGCTTTGATAAGCGATATGAATCAAACGCCGATTCGATTGGAAGAATCGCGGCGAAAGATCAATTGGATGTGAAAATCCGCACAAGCTACACAATAACCGGAAATATGCCGCTTGTTGTTCGCGAATCTTTGCTTCCGGAAATGTATGAAATGGGAAAACGCGTTGTTGAAGCATCAAAAAAATTGGTTGGAAAAGGGCTTTTTGGCCCATTCTGTCTGGAAACAATCGTTGATCCGGATTTGAAATTTTATGTATTTGAAATAAGCGCAAGAATTGTCGCCGGAACAAATCCATATATCAATGGTTCGCCTTATACATGGCTTAAATATGACGTTCCAATGAGCACGGGAAGAAGGATTGCACTTGAAATAAAACGAGCGATAAAGGCTGGAAAGCTTGAGAAGATACTTGGATAAGGCAAAACTCAAATCTCAAAAGTCAAAGCCACAGCTCAAAAGTTAAAACTAAATTTTATAATTCAAAATAAAATGACAAAAGAAGAAGCGCTAAACCTCCTTAAACAACACATCCATCAAGAATATAATTTGTGGCATTCGATTGAGAGCGGCGCGATTTTGAAAGCACTTGCAAAACACCTTGGAGAAAACGAAGAACTTTGGGAATGCACAGGACTTTTGCATGATTTGGATTGGGAAGAAGTGCAAGATAATACAGATATGCATGCGAAAAAAACGTGTGAAATTTTGAAAGCCGCCGGATATGATAATCCGGAGATGCTTCATGCAATCATGGCTCATTGCGAAGACGTTACCGGGATTGATGTAAAACGAGAGAGCAAGCTTGATTTCGCGCTTGCCGCAGGCGAAAGTGTGACAGGATTAATTTTTGCATACGTACTTATGAGGCCTGATAAAAAAATCGCTGAAGTTGAACCAAAATCCATAAATAAAAAATTTAAAGATTCGTCTTTTGCGGCTAAGGTTAATCGCCAATTCATCGCTGATATTGAAAAAATCGGGATTGAAAAAAATCTGTTTTTCCAAATTTCTCTTGATGCGCTAAAAGAAATTGCAAACGAAATTAACATGTAATATCCTTTGGCTATGATTACACAAAAAAATATCGAAGAAGTTCTCAAAAAATATGATCCAAAAAACATTCATATTGGCGTGCTTGGCGGACATAGCGCGCTGGACGTTTGTACGGGCGTGAAAAAATATGGCTTTAAAACCGTTGCCGTATGCCAAAAAGGACGAAGCGAGACTTATTCAAAATATTATAAAACGCGCGAAAGAGACGGCAAAACTATTGGCTGTGTTGATGAAATAATTGAAGTCGATAAGTTTAAAGATATTGTGAAGCCCGAAGTCCAAGAAAAACTCCGTGCGCTCAACACAATCTTCATTCACAATAGATATTTTTGGGTTTATTGCGATTTTAATGAGATTGAAAATGACTTTCTTGTGCCGATTTACGGCAGTCGCGGACTTGTTAAGCTTGAAGAAAGGCATATGCCAAAAAATCAGTATTATCTTCTTGAAAAAGCCGGAATCAGAACTCCAAAAAATATCAGAAAATCGCAGAGCGGATATGATGAAAATAAAATGCGTGAAGTTTTGGATGAGCATTTTGTGAAAGATGGTGGCGGACCTTTGATTGTGAAAGTGAATGAGGCGATTCGCGGATATGAAAGAGCTTTTTTCGTGATCGCAAAGACCGAGGATTATTTCAAAATAAGCGAAAGAATGGTGAGCGCAGGTCAGATTACAAAGCAAGATTTGGACAATTCCGTGATTGAAGAATTTATAATCGGTGCGCAAGTAAATATGAATTTCTTTTATTCTCCGATCACAGGCGAACTTGAATTAATGGGAACTGATACTCGCAGGCAAACAAATCTTGATGGATTTTTAAGGCTCGATACAAACACTCAAAAAGAGCTTTTGGATGCGCATTACAGGCCTTCGATGATTGAAACAGGACACATTTCCTGCACTGTTAAAGAATCGCTTGTTGAAAAAATCTTTGATATGGGAGAAAAATTTGTCGCGACAATGAAAAAAGAAGTTGATCCGGGAATCATCGGACCGTTTGCTTTACAAGGGGCTGTCGCAACGCGCGCAGGCAAAGAAGAAATTGTGATTTTTGACGTCAGCATGAGAATTCCGGGCAGTCCTGGCACAAAATATACGCCTTATTCGGGCTATTTATACGGCGAAAGCATGAGCTATGGGGAAAGGATTGGAATGGAAATTGAGAATGCTTTAAAAATCGGAAAATTGGGAGAGATTGTGACTTGAAGCTGAAAAACTTACTCCTGTTGCGAAGGACGCAAAGCTTCGGTCAATCTGGTCGCGAGCTTAGCTCGATCTGCTGTTTTTTCAATTACAGCATGAAGCCTAACGGCTAAATCGGGATCTATTTCATCCGGTGTTCCGGTGTGAGCAATTGTTCTTATTCCGGCTTCTATTGCGTGCCTCATCACTTCATGTCCCATTGCCGGAACAGGCATACGCAGATCCGATATTACGACATCGACTCCTCCGGTCATCATAAGCTGCTTTGCCGCTGAAGGAGTGTCCACAAAAAGAGTTTCATGTCCTCTTTGCCTTAGAGCTCTCATCAAAAAAAATACATCATCCCTAACGTCGTCCGCAACTAAGACTTTTAGCCTCCCGTGTGGTTCAAAAGTAATTACTCCGCCTGGCGTATGTAATTCGATCGACGGATGTGGCGTTGCCTTATCGTTGGCTCCGCTGAGCCCTGTTTCATGTACTTTCATCTTCTAATTTGACAGTTATTAATAATCAAGTGCAATCATTATACTTACTTTTTTCTTATTGTCAAGTGTCTGTGGTAATGTGCACACACCTTTTGCACTTTTTAGGGAGAGAAGTAGGCTGAGGGCATGTCAAAAACAATGCCAAATACACCACAAGAAGAAAAATACA
>LBUS01000016.1 GCA_000992695.1 Candidatus Peregrinibacteria bacterium GW2011_GWF2_38_29
TTTTCTAGGCTTCGGTCTGGATTCTACCCGATACACACAAACAGGGAGTATCAAGGCAGGTACTATAAAAAATCGACCACACATAGGCAAGGAAACAAATAAAAACAAAAAAGTTCACAGCCAAACAAAAACAAAAATTATTTTATTTAGGCTGACAGAAACTTTCACCCCACTTCGGTGGGGTTTTTTTATGGCTCGCTTATTGTTTTGACTTTTAACTTGTGGTTTTGAGCTTTGAGCTTTGAGTTTTGACTTTTGAGTTTATAATGAACTCATGTTTATCGCAATCGATCTTGAAACAACCGGTCTTGACGTGGTCGCCGACCAAATTATTGAAATTGGTGCGGTTAAATTCGACAAATCCGGAATAAAAGAAGAATTTCAAACCCTTGTTAATCCAAATATTCAAATCCCGCCGGAAGTTACGCGTATAACCGGAATTTCAAACAGTGATCTTGAAAATGCCCCGCAAGCACATCATGTAACAGAAAAACTAAAAGTATTTATCGGCGACTTACCATTTGTTGTACACAACGCTGATTTTGATATAACAATTTTACGCCGAGCAATCTTTGAATTCCCAAACGAATATTTCGATACAATCACATTTTCTCAAATTCTTTTACCGAGAATGCGCTCATATAGCTTGGAAACCTTAAGCCGCACTTTTAAGCTTACGCATGAAGAAAAACACCGCGCGTTATCAGACGCAAAAGCAACCGCAGCATTATTTAATATGCTTCTTGGAAAAATAAAAGAACTGGATCCGCAAACATTAGAAAAAATTCAAAATTTAAAAAGCAATTGGAATGGCAAACGCCTCTTCAAAATATAGTGAAAAAATTCTACTGGCACTACAGAATAAAGAAAAAATCATTTTCGAAAATGCGCCAAATATAGATATCGAAGAGTGTTCAACTGATGCAGCAAATCAATTTTCCGAAAATACGATAATCGCTTTATCAAGCCCTTTAGCGCCTTCCATCAAAGAAAAAACTCAATATCTATCCCCTGCCCGTTTTGAAAAATTTCTTGAAAAAGAATTAACGAACGAAGAAACGATTTTCGCTATAAAAATAATTACAGGTTTGGAAAAATCCAAGCTTGGCGAAAAAAGCGATTTTGCTTTATTCAGAGGCGAAAACACATTATGGACAAGCGTTTGTTGTGATGAATTTGAATGCAATCACGACAAAAAAAGTGAATGTTTTTATTTAAAAGCGCTAAAAAATCTTGAAGAATCAAAAGCTATTACGATTTCGCACCTAACTCTTTTAAAAGAAATTAAAACAGGTTCAATGTCGCTTCCAAAAGCCAAAAACTTAATACTCGGAAATTTTGAAAACATATATGAAACTGCAGAATTCGCACTCTCGGAAATCTATTATTCATCGGATTTGGAAAATCTCGCATTCAATGAAACATTAAAAATAAAACTCGAAATGCTTTTTGGAATGCTTTGGTTAATGATTGAAAAAGCGACCGATCAAACAAACCAAAACGCATATTTAAGCGTCGAGTTGAGCGAAGCATATAAAGGTTCAAAAGAATGGAATCAAATCAGCGCAATTGCACTTTTTGCAAAAGAGATTCTTGATAAAGAAAAACCCACTGAACTTGTAAAAAAACTGCAAATTTTAATGAGCGTCTTATTATCTGAAAACAGCAACTACAAAACAAAAATTGAACGCAGTGAAAATGAAAAAGTAAAAATAGTTTTGATTCCGTTAAATGCAAAAGAAATTGTTAAGAAAAACATTTTTGAAAAATATGAAAGTATAATTCTTATTTCATCAAACTTATCCGTAAACAAATCCTTGGCTTACATAAAAGAAAAAAACAATATTCAAGGTTTTAAAGAAGATTTTATTTTATCAGATGAAAAACCTGAAACAGCATTTTATTTTATTGAAGATTTCAAAAATTTAAATCGTGAATCTTTACACAGATCAACAGCCGAACTCGCAAAATATTTGATCAAACGAACCGGCGGAAAAACACTTTGCGTTTTTCTTTCAAAAATCAGTCTAAAAGCCACTTTTAACGATACCTATGCTGATTTAAAAAAACATGAAATCGAAATTTATGCACAAGACGTTTCCGGTGGACGAGGCAAAGTAATTGATAGCTACATTAGTAACTCAGACCATTCCGCGCTCTTTATTCTCGAACATTTTTTCAATTTTATTGATTTAAACGAAATCGAATTTGACCAAATTTTATTCAGCAAATTTTACTTTGGAAACAACGACGAAGAAACAATTTTGCGCATCAAACGCATCTTTAATAAACTCCTCGCAAAAGGCGTAAAACGCGTCTTCATAGCGGATCCACAAGCCCTAAAAGCCATAGACGAAATCTCCGCATCAATGACATGCCCGGTTGAAATGAAATCGATAAAAGTCGGACAAATCGGAAACTAAAAAGCTACACAATCTCCATTCCAAAAAACTCTCTCGCTTCTTTAATCTTATCTCGAATGGCCGCGGCTTTTTCAAATTCAAGATTTTCAGAAGCCAAATTCATCTGGCTCGTCAAATTATCAATCAAGAATCTAGCCTCACCCTTTGGCACTTTCTTCAAATCAAAGCCCTTAATTTCAGGTTTCGCATGCTGTCCGGCAATATCTTTAATCGCCTTAATAATCGTCTGCGGAGTAATTCCATGTTTTTTATTGTATGCCGTCTGAATTTTGCGCCTTCTCTCAGTCTCCGAAATCGCAAATTTCATAGATTTTGTAATGCGATCCGCATACATTATCACTTTTCCATTAATATTACGTGCCGCACGCCCTATCGTTTGAATAAGAGCCGTATCCGACCTCAAGAACCCTTCCTTATCTGCATCCAAAATCGCAATCAATGAAACTTCCGGCAAATCCAAACCTTCGCGAAGCAAGTTAATACCAACAACAACATCAATTTTTCCAAGACGTAAATCGCGCAAAATCTCAATGCGCTCAATAGTTTGAATATCCGAATGCAAATATTTCACATTCACGCCTGCATCCAACAGGAATTCCGTTAAATCTTCAGAGGATTTTTTCGTTAAAGTTGTAATAAGCACACGCTCTTTTGCCTTAATTCTTTTATGAATTTCATTCATCAAATCATCAATCTGATGCTTGATTGGACGCACCTCAACTTCCGGATCAATAAGCCCTGTCGGCCTCACGACAACTTCAACAATATTATCTTTTGATTTCTCTTTTTCATAAAGCGCAGGAGTTGCCGAAACATAAATCGTTTGATTCATATGCTTCTGAAATTCCGGAAATTTAAGCGGACGATTATCATGCGCAGATGGCAATCTAAAGCCATAATCCACAAGAGTTTGTTTGCGTGAAAAATTGCCATTATACATTCCATTCAATTGCGGAATCGACATATGCGACTCATCAATAATCATCAAAAAGTCATCCGGGAAATAATCAAGAAGAGTTGTTGGCATATCGCCCGGTTTTCTGGAATTCAAATATCTCGTATAGTTCTCAATTCCGCTGCAGTAACCCGTTTCCTGAAGTATCTCAAGGTCATATTCCGTTCGGGTTTTTATGCGTTCCGCTTCCAAATTCTTTCCAATTTTCTTAAGTTCGTTATATCGAATATCCAAATCCGCACGAATCGCATCAGTAGCTTTTGCAATTTTCTCACGTGAAGTTACGTCATGTTTTGCCGGAAAAACCTTTATTTGATCATATTCCTTCAAATCATCATGCGTAAAAGCATCAACTTCCGTAATCTTTTCAAGCTCATCTCCGAAAAATTCCAATCTATAAAAAGAATCGCGATCAGGTGGAAAAACCTCAAGCACATCACCTAAAACATGAAACATCCCCTGCTTAAATTCCATCGTACTTCGCGAATATTGCATATCGGCCAATTGCCTCAAAATTTTATCGCGTTTATAACTACCGCCTTTCCCAATTTCAAGTGCCAAATTTTCATATTCTTCAATATCACCCAAGCCATAAATACATGATACAGAAGCAATAATTATTGTATCACGACGCGTCAACAAGTTCACAGTTGCAGCATGTCTGAATTTATTAATTTCATCATTTATGGAAGCATCTTTTTCAATATAAGTATCCGAATGCGGAATATACGCCTCAGGCTGATAATAATCGTAATAAGAAACAAAATAACTCACCGCATTGTCCGGAAAAAATTCCTTAAACTCGGAGCACAACTGTGCCGCAAGCGTTTTGTTATGCGCCAAAATCAATGTCGGTCTTTGCGTATTCTGAATTACATTTGCAACAATAAAAGTCTTGCCCGAACCCGTGATTCCAAGAAGCGTCTGGTCCTTCACACCCGAATTTACAGCCTTTGTCAGCTTATCAATCGCTTGTGGCTGATCTCCTTTCGGCGTCATCTTGGTTGTAATTTTGAATTTCTGCATGTAGCTCATTCTATCGCAAAATAAAGGGATTTGAGATTTTTCCAAGATTTGTTTTGAAGACAGTCGCGAAACTGAACGAGCACGGTGTTTTGCAAAGCAAAACGAGTTCAGCTGAGCGCTAGCGCAGGTTTGCTCGCCGGGCAAACCAAACGTGTCTGAAAAACAAGATTGGAAAAATCCCCGTTTTTCAGATAAAATGCGCTCATGAATGAATATCTAAAATTCGCTTTAAAGCTCGCCAAAGAAGCCGGCAAAGAAATTGCAAAAAACTTCGATCTGCAAAAATCCATTGAATTCAAAAGCGTAAAAAATCCTGTTACAACAATCGACAGGCACATCGAAAAAGTCATTACAAAATCAATAAATAAGGCTTATCCGAGCCATAAAATACTTGCCGAAGAATTCAATAATAAGCTCACAAAATCAACAAAAAAATCGTCTTCTAAAAAATCCGACGACGAATTTCTTTGGATAATCGACCCAATCGACGGAACAAAAAATTTCATTCACGGAATTCCATTTGTCGCAGTTTCAATCGCGCTTCAAATGAATGGCGAAATTATCGCTGGCGTTGTTCACGCCCCAATCTTAAATCAGACCTTTTATTCAGCCAAAAATTCCGCCTCTTATTTAAATGGCAAAAAAATCACAGTATCAAAAGCTAAAAAGCTCGAAAACGCACTCATAACAACTGGAATGCAACCCATTTTCCATGAAAAAGAAATCACATATTACACAAATTTTTGCAAAAAAGCGGGAGCGGTAAGGCGCCTTGGCTCAGCCGCACTTGATCTTTGCTATATCGCCTGTGGAAAACTCGACGGATGCTTTGAAACAGCGCTCAAACCATGGGATATCGCAGCCGGAATCCTAATCCTCAAAAACGCCGGTGGAAAAACAACAAGCTTCAAAGGAAAACCACTCAACTACCTCAAAGACGGCAATGTACTTTCCAGCAACACGCTTTTACATCCGCAAATGCTAAAAACAATCGATTCAGCAAAAATTTAAGAAAAATTTAACTGAAGCGCTTGCATCGGCAAAAAACAGATACTATAATAAAATCAATCACGATGAGAGGTTACACCTAGGTTTCGTCCGACGGTTAATGCCTCTCCTTTTTGTATTCCAATTCATAAAAATCCGTATAAAATTGGTTCCATGGAAAAAGTTCTCACCTTTTTAGATCCCAGCAAACTCACCGACAACGAACTGGAGCTAATTTTAATAAAAACAGTTCCGGCTAATGACAAACTAAATTACGTCCCAGTCTATGAATTTGAGATGCGCAACTCAAAAACAGCCGAAAAAATGGGCTACATCCATCTACGCATCGGCTACAACGAAAACATAAAATATGGCGGAAATATTGGATATGGAGTCGACGAAAAGTTCAGAGGTAAAAAATACGCTCTCAGAAGCCTAAAACTGCTATTCCCATTCGCAAAAAAACACAAAATAAATCCTCTTTGGATAACCTGCAATCCCGAGAACATTCCTTCAAGAAAAACATGCAAACTTGCCGGCGGCAAACTCATCGAAATCATCGATATACCAAAACATAACGATTGCTATCACAGAGGCGAAAGAAAAAAATGCCGATACAGATTTGATATTTAAAACATTAAACGCTAAAATAGCCATGCTTTTCATCGTGTTCTCGTAGCTCAACGGATAGAGCGCAGCCCTGCGAAGGCTGAAATGCAGGTTCGATTCCTGCCGGGAGCACCAAATAGTAGCGAGTTTTGCGGTCCGTAGCGCAGGATACGCGAATTTAGCGTATACGAAGCGAAGGAGGCCGAGTCAAAAATTAAACGAACAAACGTGAGGCTTATTTTTGAATGAGGCCAGCAAAACCCTATTGCAAAATAGCGCAGAGGCGGACCGCGTTGCACACAAAAACATAGCAAAAACACAAACCAACACAATCTGCGTATTCTAATCAACCATAAGATCAAAACCATATAATCCGGCAACTTTTAAATCTTTCTTAAGCAATTCAACCTCACGCCTATATTCATCTTCCGTATATGGCTTATCGAGAATATAAAACTTCTTTCCTTTTAAATACACACACCCAAAACAATCAGAGCAATCATAACAACTATAACAAAATTCACAATTAACACAGGTGGTTAATTCTACGCAAAAATTGCAATTGTAAGAGTTTTTAGTTACACCAAAACATTCATAATGAAGTTCATCAGTTGCGATAAGAGTGTCACAACAATCTTTGCCATAACCACCTTCTTCGCTATATAAAAAATTTTCGGCTTTCACCAAATCAAACCCCGCATAGACATCCTTTGAAAATGAAATATTATCACCCAAACAATTTTCGCATTGAGTCATTGAAAGATTGATACGCGGCGTTTTCTCGCACAAATTCAACCATTCTTCATAAAGCTGTTGGGATGATTTTTCTTTTTTATATGCGTCAACAAGCTCTTCGTACCTTTTCTTTGAATATTTTTTATTTTTAAATACATAAGAAGCATGATAAATATTGCCGGAAAGAAAACAATGCGTGCAATTACGCAAATTTATACAATATTCACTATCTTGGGTAGAATTGCATTTTAATAAGTAATTCGAACTATAGCACTGCACACATTCCACGCACTCATAACACAAAGTTGACTGCTCGATTTTCACACAATCAACACAATCCTGACATTTAACGAGAAACTCACCATAATAACAATCTTGAACCCACCCACCTAAAAAAATATAATATGCATTCTTGGAATAAGCGAGACTATAAGTATAAAGACAATTTTCATTATCACGGCTCGCCGAAGAAACATGAGGTGAATTATCTCGAAGCTCTTTGAAAGTTTTTAAAAAATAATCAATTTGCATAAATTCTCTATTTTCTTAATCCAATTATACCCCACAAGCTAAGTTATATTTAAACTTTTAAACAAAAAACCGCCCGAATTTCTCCGAGCGGCCTTTTAATTTTTGACATTTATCCTTTAACATTGATTTTGCCATTTATCTATGTAACATTTGGCATTCATTTGTCCTTTGGATTTTAGATTTTGTCATTATACTGCTGGATTTGCGCTATCCGCAGGAGCAACTGAAGCTGCAACAGGCGCAGCAACAACCGCTTCCGCAGGCTTAACACTTCCCTGCTCTCTTGTCATTCCAAGCATATCCATCAAATCCGAATAATCAGCCATTCTTCCCAAATCTTCCGCAACAGGCTTCCATGTGATTTTACCGGCATATGTATTTACACCTTTTGCAAAACCACCATCTTTTTTCAAAGAAGATTTGATAGCCTTAACAACGCCTTTATTCGCCATTTCCATCAAATAAGTAATCGTGGCAAATGTAAGCGCTTGTGTTGAATGTCTTGAAACCTGACCCGGCATATTTGCTACACAACAGAAGATTTTGCCTTCAATTTCGTAAATCGGATGGCTGTGTGACGTGGCTTTTGAACCCCAAATACAACCACCTTGATCAATGGCGACATCAACAAGAACTGAGCCATTTTTCATTGATTTTACATGTTCTTCCGTAACAACTCTTGGAGCTTTTGCGCCCGGAACAAGAACGGCTCCAATAACAACATCTGCATTCTTGATTGCCTCAGCAAATACCGTAGGTTCTGAAACTAAAATTTGAACATTTTTCATCAAATTTGAACCAAGATATTTTTTGAAATCTTTCTTCAAAAATTCAACTTTTGCAGGATTCATATCAAAAATAACTACTTTTCCACCCATTCCTGCGGCTGTTTTTGCAGCTCTTGCGCCAACAACTCCACCTCCAACAACAACGGTTTTTGGAAGATCCGTATTTGGAATAACACCCATCGTAATACCAAATCCATTATATTTTTTCTGTAAATATTGAGCAGCATACTGAACAGCAAGAACACCGGCAACGTCGCTCATTGGAGCCAAAAGGGGAAGCCCTCCTTTCTTTCCGACAACAGTTTCATATGCAACGCCCGTGATTTTGTTATCCAATAAAACCTGTGTCAACTGAGGGTCAACTCCCGACAAATGCAAATAGGTATAAAGCGTTTTTCCGGCCAATTTAGCAAGCAAAGGATATTCAGCCGGAATTGGTTCCTTAACTTTTACCAAAATATCAACTTTTTCAACAAGCTCATCCGGAGTTGCAATCATTTGTGCTCCAGAAGCGCTGTATTCTTCATCGCTAAAGCCTGAACCGACTCCCGCTCCGTTCTGTGCAAGAACAGTGTGTCCCGCGCCAACTAATTCCTTTGCTCCGCTTGGAGTAAGACCAACGCGATTTTCATTGTCCTTGATTTCCTTGAGTACGCCGATAATCATTTTAAATTGGGTTAGTAAAATAAATTATCCAGTCTGATTAAAACTGGGTATTTTTGTGAAGATAATTTATTTCTTTATATCAGATCTGACGCAAACAATCCACAAGAACAAATTGCGAAGTTTAAAAAATGTTACGCTCTATTTTATGCGAATTTAAGCCGCGAGCTTAAAATTACTTCTGGTCAAATCGAGACCATGAGTTTTGGCTATCCAAGGCAAAATATCACTGACTAAATTCCTCCTAACGGTTTCTATTTGAAGCAGCTGAGACTCTTCGCCCAAAACATCGTCTTCATCAACATAAATATTAACGTCATCACCATTTTGAATAACATATCTAAAATTATCCAAATTTGGACCAACGGAACACCCAATGATTCTATAAAAAAGCGACGTAGATGTAACATTAAACAACGTATAAGCGACATTCGATCCTAGCGGCAAATCAATCTCACCAAAATCTTCAGTTTTCAACACACCGTTTTTTCTCCTTGAAATCTTAACACTTGCCTTAACCATCGGCGGAAACAAAGCATAAACATTGAATTCAATTAATTTTTTAAGCTCGGAAATTACGTTTGGACTAATGGTTCCGGGGATTTTCGGTAAATCACTATCCGCTGGAGCGTCAACCGTTTCAAACGCCAATCTTCGGGCATTTTTCACAACCATTTCAAGAATTTGACTAATTGAATCCAAACAAGAAAATTGAGATTGAATTTTTACAACACGATCTGCGATTCTTCTAAAAGCCTCAATCATATATGCCATAGCCATTTCATCCCCATCAATCACGGCAGAATGTATTAATCCGTAAAAATGCTTTCTCATGTCTGAAGGACTATCAAAAACCGCATAAACAACGTCTCCAAAATGTGATCTATCGGAACCAACGGATTTTCTTCTATCTGTAGCATATTCAAACATGGACCCAAATGGAGTATCACGGTCTTCTTTATATACACCAACATCCAAAGGCTCAAAATATTTTACAAAAATTTGTCTTGCAACATCAGCTATCGTTTGATTGCTGAAAGAATCATTGGTGGAAGGAACAAAAATAACATTATGCTGAAAAGGCTGACTCATTGCTTTTGCTCCGGAAACACTAACTGAAGAAGGCATAGCTCTTCTTGATTTTCTTTTAATAGCATCTTTTCTATGACGCAAAGCGCGCGGACGAGAAATAATCGCATAATCTTGACCGTAAATAGGACTAAAACCAATTATCCCGGCACGTTTTTCCATCTCTGTCTGAAAAAATCGTATCAAAGCGGCTTCAGGATCATAAGCTTTTATAACTTCCTTTCTAAGATTAAAAAACGGGCGCCACTCACTTTTATCGATGAGTTCAATGAAATCCGTAATCCAATCGGCGGCACTGGTCATGCCAAAATATATTGCACAAATATAAAAAACATAAGAAGTTTCATTCATCATAGCCTCAAAAATAACAGGTTTTTTTGTTTTTAAATAATGACTGGTTTGCTCATTATCAAGCCTATCCAAAATCTTGACAATAAAACATTTTAAATTATTCAAAAACCATTCCGTCCTGTCTTCGGGAGTACGACCTTCAGGCAATTTTGGAACATAAGTCAATCTTCCCAATAATTCAATCAAATGCTGCTCGCGTGACATTTCATCATTATCCGCTTTACTAATAATGGAAATTAATCTGGACATTTTATCTCCACTCTCATTTAATGAAGGATTTTGATTGTCATCAATCTGATCCAGAACTTTCCCCTTCAAATAATCAAGCGCCGTTTTCGGCAAATTAATCCCCTTTTCACCAAAAAATCCTCTCCCAAAATCTTCAACAACATCATGTAAAATTCCAAGCTCAACAGTTGTTTCGTCAAGCAAACCGACTGAAACAGGGCGGGTTTCGGAAAGCGCAACTCGAAGGGGATGGCGAATATAATCAAGTTGTTTGCCGGGAATCTGCTCACCGGTTTTTGGATCATAATCGCTCTCATGTCTTTTTTGACGAAAGTGAATCAAAAAAGCCCAAGCAACGTCATATCTAAGCCTATCTTCCCATCCGGGAGCAAATTGCTTTTCACTAAGCCCCATTTCATTAATTGATTTTTTAATAACAGCAATTCTTGGCTCAACCTTTGTCTCAAAAATATCAATTAATTTTTCGTAAAATATTCTCTGATAATTTTTATGCTTGAGAATTCTAAGATTAGTCTCGTTCGGTTCTTGAATTCGGCTATAAACATTAGGAAATTCAAGAGAAAAAAACGTAAAAACTTTATCGATTTGCGGCAACGCGGGCATTTTTTCAAGCCTAACGCCCAAATCCGGAAATCTTTGACAAATTTCATCAAGATCAAAAAAATCAGCTACATAATCAGGACATTCACGAACACCTTCATAGTGCTCAGCCCCATTTTCTTTACTCATACTTCGTGTATTTTTAACACAAGGAAGCAACTATACATAAAAACAACAAATTTGTCCAACAAACTTGTAATCGCGCGGTATGACCGCACTTCTAAAATCAAATCTCCACAGCTTTTCGAAGTTTTTTTATAGCGGCAACCCTTCTTTTACTGCTAAAAATATAATTACCGGAAACAAAAATATTCGCACCATAATAAGAGGAAACTTTAGCGGTTTTTGGGTTAATACCACCATCAACTTCAATATTCAATTTCGGACAAATATGTCTCAAGTATTTTATTTTATGCAAAACGGATTTAATAAACGGCTGACCACCAAAGCCCGGATTAACAGTCATAAGCAAAACCAAATCAGCCTCATTTAAAATGCCATAAATTTTGGAAAGTGGGGTGTGCGGATTTATAGAAACACCAGCCTTGCAACCAAGTTTTTTGATATAACGAATCACTTTTTTCAAATCACGCTTACAAGTCTCATGATGCACAGTTATATATCGCGCATATGGCGCAAAATCTTTTATATATTTCATTGGATCTTCGATCATCAAATGCACATCCAGCGGAATTTTACTTTTAATATGCTTTACAACAACAGGACCAATCGTAATATTAGGCACAAAATGGCCGTCCATAACATCAACGTGAATCAAATCGACATGATGCTTCAAACTCGCAATATCTTCGTTTAAACGCCCAAAATCAGCCGATAAAATCGATGCTGCAATCTGTTTTGGTAAAAGTTTTATTTTGGCCATACTTTTGTCATTTTTTCAACACGTCTTATGTGTCTTTCTTCATTTTCAAACTCTGTTTCCAGAAATTTTTGTGTAATTTTTTTTGCAACTTCAATATCAATCAAACGCGCACCCATACAAAGAACATTTGCATTATTATGTTTTCTCGCAAATTCCGCCATAGCCTCATTTACGCATTCCGCTGCGCGAATCCCTTGCAATTTATTTGCAGCAATCGACATCCCAATCCCTGTTCCGCAAATCAAAACTCCAACAGCATTAGGAATTTCAATAACTTTCTCAGTAACTTCACGCGCAATATCGGGATAATCAACCGAATCCGTTGAAAAAGTTCCAAGATCGATAATTTGATATCCCAATCCTTCAGCAAATTTCTTAATCTCACCTTTCATCTCATATCCCGCGTGATCCGCCCCTATGTAAACTTTAGTTTTATTTGTCATTAAGTAGTTTTAAGTTCGTTATTAAGTTTTAAGTTTTCAGTTGTGGTTTTGAGCTTTGAGTTGTAACTTTTGAGCTTACAATACTACGGTTACGGATTTTGACTCATGCACATTCTTTATCACATCACCAAGCATATTCGCAACGGACAAAACTTTCAAATTTTGCATGATTTTTTTCTTATCAAGAGGGATGGTGTCTGTAATAACTATTTCTTTAAATTTAGCTTTCTTAAGCCTTTGAACGGCAGGATCGGAAAATACCGCATGAGTAGCGGCAAGATAAATATCTTTATTCGCACCACTCTTTCTTAAAGCTTCCGCCGCATTGCAAACCGAACCCGCCGTATCGATCATGTCATCATAAAGCAAACAAGTTCGGCCCTTAACGTCGCCAACAACGCTCGTAACTTCCGAAACATTATGCGCTGTTCTTGATTTATAAATAATCGCAAGTTCCGCGCCTATTAAATTTGCAAACTTCTTGGCTTCCTTAACGCCTCCGGCATCAGGAGAAACAACTGTTAAATCCTTGATTTTCTTTTTATTAAAATATTGAACAAAAAGTTTTCGTGCAATCAAGTTATCAACCGGAAAATCAAAAAATCCTTGTACCTGATCCGAATGCAAAGTGATTGTAACCAAATGATCTGCGCCGGCAGAAGAAATCAAATCCGCAACAAGCTTTGCTGAAATAGGTTCACGCGGAACAGTCACACGATCTTGTCTTGCATATCCATAATATGGCATAACAACGTGCACTTTCGCCGCAAATGCTCGCTTCAAAGAATCCATCATTATAAAAAGCTCCATCAAATCTTTATCAACATTATGCGTTGCAGTTTGAACAATAAAAACATCACAACCACGCACGGTTTCAAGTGGTCGCGCATAAACTTCTCCACATGCAAATCTGGAAACCAAAATCTCAGACAATTTCACGCCCAAATGCCTTGCAATAGCTTTCGCAAGCTCCGGATGCGATGTCCCTGAAAAAATTTTGAAAATTTGTTATTGGTTTGAAAATTGATTATTTGATAATTGAAAATTGAATGTAAATTGATTATTGATACTTGATTATTTTCTTATATATTCCCTCCGCATCTAGTCCATATTTCTTATACAACTCTTCCCATTTTCCGGATTCACCAAATTTATCTTCAATACCAATTTTATGTAAAACTTTTGGATATTTTTCACACAAAACTTCAGAAATCGCGCCTCCAAGTCCACCTAAAATATTATGATCTTCCGCGCTAAAAAGCATCTTGCATTTTTTCGCATAAGAAATAATCAAATCTTCATCAATAGGTTTAATACTGCACATATTTATAACCGCGACAGAAAGCCCTTCAGCTGCCAATTTTTTAGCAGCCTCAAGTGCAAAATGCACCATTGTCCCAATCGCAAAAATCGCAATATCATTACCATCTTTTATAACACTTCCCTTCCCTATCTGAAATTTATAAGTATCATCATAAATAATCGGCATGGCCGGTCTTGAAAAACGCAAATAAGTTGGACCATAATCTTCAACAACAACTTTCATCATTGCTTTTGTTTCAGCTCCATCAGCGGGACAAAAAACTTTAAAATTCGGAATCACGCGCGTAATCGCAATATCTTCAAAAGCTTGATGTGTCGCGCCATCTTCCCCGACAGAAAGCCCTCCGTGCGATCCAACAACTTTCACATTAAAGTTCCCATAACCAACACTTGTGCGAAGTTGCTCCCATGCACGCCCTGCGGAAAATACCGCAAAACTTCCGGCAAAAGGAATTTTTCCTCTTATCGCAAAACCGCATGCCGCTCCCACCATATTCGATTCCGCAATCCCAAAATTAAAATGCCTTTCAGGAAAATTCTGCGCAAAAATATTTGTAAAAAGAGAACTTCCAACGTCACTATCCAAAACAACAATATTTTTATATTTACCGGAAAGTTCAGCTAGGGCTTGCCCAAATGCTTTTCTTGTCGCTATTTTTTCAGTCGATTTTTCGTCCAACATATTTATTTACAATCATTGATTATATTTTGAATAGCAGGAACCGCAACAGCCATTTCTTCTTTACTCAAAGCCACTCCATGATATGAAGCTTTTCCCTCAGCAAAACTAACTCCTTTGCCTTTTATCGTATTCGCAACTATCGCAACAGGCTTTCTTGGATTATCAACAGCTTTTGAGAAAGCCTTTAATAAATCGGAAATATTATGCCCATCCATAACTTGAAGCGTCAAAAATCCAAACGCATCAAATTTGTCCACAACAGGATCAATGCTCATAACAGACCTAACATATCCATCCATCTGCACTCCATTGTTATCCAAAATAACCACCAAATTATCAAGCTTATGATGACCGGCAGCCATAAGCGCTTCCCAAACAATCCCTTCTTGAAACTCCCCGTCACCAACCATCACATAAACTTTATTCGGCTTCTTTTCCATTTTAAGACACATCGCAAGACCAACAGCGGCCGAAATTCCACTTCCAAGGGTCCCGGTCGTCATTGTCACGCCCGGCGTTTTTCGCACAGGATGGCCCTGAAGAAGCGCGCCCATTTGCCTAAAATGATTCAACTCTTCTTTTGGGAAGAATCCCAAATCCGCCAAAATCACATAAAGCGCGGGACAAGAGTGTCCTTTCGACAAGATAAAATAATCCTGATCGGTCCAATCCGGATTTTTAGGATCAGTATTTAAAAACTTTTTGCCCTTGCTCTCACCAAAATAAAGTGTCGTTATAATATCAATCGCAGAAAGAGACCCTCCGGTATGCCCGGAATTTGCCTTATGTATCATGTTTAGGATGTCTATCCTAAACTCATGCGCTTTTCTTTTTATATCAATTTCCTCCATGCAGCATCACTATAGCGACTTTTTAGCCTCAAACGCAACTGCATTTTTTGAAATTTCTTTAAAATTTCATGGAATTTACCATTTTTTCAGCATCTTCCGCATATTTCTCATCATAAACAGAAATCTCCAAATTATATTTTTCATCAACCATTGTTTTTGGAACAAGCCATTTTGTCACGTATTCTTTCGCACCATCCATTCCAACAAAAAACCCTGTTTCTTTTAAAGCATCATGACCGGCAACTTTAACTTTACTCAATTTAATATCTTTTTCACCCGATAAAAGAACTTTTGTTAATCGTGCTTCCGTTTTGCTAAAATCAATTTTCTCCCAATCGATAATAAAAGGACCCGGAGAAACATCGCCCTTAATTGCAAAATCAAGCGTCTGATATCCTATGCTTATTGGAAAATATTCCATAAAACGCTTTCCCTCAGGATTATTTGTAAAAGCAAGACTCCAACTTTTTCCAACAGCCTCCGTTGAAGGAGTCGAAGTTAAATCCTCCAATTTTGGCACACCCCACTCTTTTTTATAACAAAAAGAAAACTTCATTCTCTGATCAGTATAAGACATCCAACCTTCGCCAAGCCCGGAACATCTAACCGGAAACGTAACATTCTTAAAAAGATTTTTTGAAATTGCGGGCTTTTCACCAAGCAATTCCTTCTGCCACTTTTTAAAATTTCCATTTTGCCAAAAATAAATAACAGCAACGGCAACAACCAAAACCGCAAGCAAAATAGCTAAAATTGTTTTCATCTTATTTTTCATATAAAAAGGGGTTTAATTTGACATTCATT
Organism: Candidatus Peregrinibacteria bacterium GW2011_GWF2_38_29; assembly: GCA_000992695.1. Classification (GTDB taxonomy): domain Bacteria; phylum Patescibacteriota; class Gracilibacteria; order UBA1369; family UBA12463; genus UBA12463. The sequence continues at coordinate 15,993 of LBUS01000016.1, forward strand.
TGTCATTTGGATTTTGGATTTTGTCATTTCCAATCTATCTCTCGTCTTCCGCATAAACATGCATATATTCCGCCTTATCATAATCAAAAAGCTCATCTTCTTTAAAGAATCTTTTGACTTCTTTTTCCGCATTCTCAACAGAATCAGACGCATGCACAACGTTACACGCCGTGCTCATAGCCAAATCCCCACGAATTGATCCCGGATCAGCGGCATAAGCTTTTGTGACGCCGCAAACCAGTCTAACGGCATCAACGACATTTAAGCCTTCAACGCAAAGTACAATCACAGGACTGCTTTGCATAAAATTCGCCAAACTCTTAAAAAACGGCTTATCAACATGATGCGCATAATGTTCACGCAAAACTACTTCATCCAAAGACATCATTTTTAAACCAACAATTTTCAACCCCTTATTTTCAAAACGACCAATAACCTCTCCAATAAGCCCTCTTTGAATCCCATCCGGCTTAACGATTATAAGTGACTTTTCTTTTATACCTTTCATGTTTAATGACATACGAAAAAAGATTAAGAATAAAATTCGCTGTCATTCTAGCATAAAATTGGCTGAACGCGAAAAAATATCAAAAAATTAAGCGGCTTTTGGCACTTCAACGTCTTCAAATTTGCATCCCTTGGAAAACTTTGTACCACCGGGAAAAGTTACACCTGCAATAAGCACAATATCAGCACCTTTTGCCTCATAAGATTCTCCGCCCTTCAATGTAATCTCTTTCCCGTCACACGAAGCAATTATATTTGATGCATCCTTTGGAAGTTCAATGCTTGCAGGATTATTATCGTTACCATCTTTAGTAACAACAAGTCTTTTCCCATCTGGAATCTTAGCCGCTCCATCAAGCTCGACCTCTTTATCAAAAGCCTTCAAGCTTTTTGCCATATCATCAAACGCGGCACCGGATAATTTTTCAGCGCCACCGTCCATCAATCCGGAAAACCAACCTTTAATCCTATCCAAAAATCCCTTCGCTTTTGGAGATTTATCAGCCAGTTTATCAACCATCGGAGAAACAGCGCTATAACCAAGGACAACCGCCAATGCGCCCAAAAATCCTTTTCCCATAAAAGCCTCGTCGGCAGCTTTCTTTTGCTCTTCAGGAGTAGAGCCACCAAATGTTTTAACCAAATTACCAATAAAGCTGTTATCAAATTTTGCACGCTGTTCAGTCTCTGCTGCAGTTGGAGGAACAACTGTTTCCTTAGATCCAGCGACAGCAGGAGCAGGAGTTTGCGCTGGTGCAGGAGCTGGCGCGACAGCAGGAGTTTGGGCCGGTTGTTCTGCGGGTTTTTGAGCAGCAGCTTCAGCTTGTTTATCACCAGTTTTTTCGGTAACCGGTTGTTCAGATGGCTTAACGCCAGCTTGTGCCTCTTTCAAATCTTTAGCCGCTTTAGCTCTAATAGCAGCCTCTTGAGCAGCTTTATCAGCAGGATTTTTATCACCTTCCGCAGGCGCAGCAGCTTCAGCTTCCGCAGCAACATCAACAGCTTGAACAGCAGCTTCCCCCGGCGCCTCTTCAAACACCAATCTCGCCGGCATAAACATTGATTGTTCTTTTGTTATTTTCATATTTTTTATTTTTAATTAATTTATTTTTAATTACTCTTTTATCACAGGCTCTGCATCAGGCGCTTCAACAACATCACCTTGATTCGCCTCTTTCATCAAATCATCTCCCAAAATTTCTTGTGTTTCAGGTGCGACATCCATTTCTCCGGCATCTTGAACTAGTAATGAATAGCCCATTGTTCCAAGCGCGCCGGCAATAGCAACTTTGCGTAAAGTTCTAACAGCCTTACCGGCTTTACTAACGTCAGCGGCTCCATCGGCAACTCGAACTCCGGTAGACACGGTTTTAACAGCATCTCTAGCGCTATCAACCGCTTTAACTGCCTTTGCAACTTTTGCAGCAACCAATCCGCCTCTGACAGCACTCAATCCGGCTCTAAGGCCAAGTCCAAGACCTGCAAGTAATATTGAAATATCACAAACCGCACCGGCAACACCAAACGCAGCTCTTATGCCCCTATCACTCCAATCTAATTTTCTACCTGTAACGACTTCTTTACCGCTAAAAACACTATAAAAATCTGAAAGCGTTCCGCTAACAGGAGCAACGTCAACAGCAGCTTGCGCCATAGAAGACCCAATACCGGTTTGCTCATCAGCTCCCAAAGCTCCGCCTGCAATAACCAAAGAGACAAAAGCAAGCTTGCCCTTTGTTAATTTAACGGGCAAAATATTGCGACCACCCAAAGCTCTCTCCTTCGTTTTACTCAAAAAAGAAGTAAATTTATTTCTAAGCAATGACTTCCCGGTAACAACCTGTTCTAATCTTCTTAAAATTGCAGCAGCCTTTTCTCCTTTTGCTCCAGCCAAATGCTTCCTAAGAACACCCTCAACGCTTCTCAAGAATTTTGCATCTCTATTAACAGCTTCGAAAAACATTTTATCAGCATCTGTTAATTTTTTACTTAAAGCGTTGATTTCTTTAACAACCTTTTCAGCCTCAACTTTTTTACCTTCTTTCAAAAGCTTTTCAACTAAATGATTTTTAGCGACTATTTGATCAGAAATACTTTTCACATATTCAACAGCTCCTTTTTCAAATTTACCAAACCTTTCCAATTCCGATCCTCTTAAAACTTTATCTATAGACCTTTCACCATGTTCAATTCTCTTTGGATTAAAAACCCACTCAGACATATAAGTTGATTCCGCTTTTAACAACTTACCTCTAAGACTTATAAGTGAAGATTCTCCACGTTGAACTTTACTAGCCAAAGATTTAACTCTTTTTTCCAAAGTGGCAATTTCAGAAGCGCCTTTTTTAGCGGATCTTGCGGCGGTCAATTCATGTTCGGCTTCAACAAGAAGAGCTTTTTCTCGATAAACCGCAGCCTGTTTTTTCAAAAGATTTTTCTCGGCAATCTCAGATTGAGCACCGTGAAGATCTCTTTTTGCATTCAACTGATCAGTAGGATTAGAAGTACTCGAAGCCTTTTTCTCCCATTCTGCCATTTCAGCTTTCGTAGGGGAAATATGACCACTAATCTTAACGTCTATATCGTCCGCTGCTTTTCGAAAATCATCAGCGGTTTTAAGACCGCCCCTACCGGCAACTCTACTCGCAGCTTTTAAAGCACGCCTTGGAGCATCAAGTAAAAGTTTTTTAGAAGCCCATTTGCCGGCTTCTCTTTGAGCCTTTGGCATCTTACGCCATCTATTTGCATTCCTTAGGCCTTGTGGCAAAAGTATAACAAACTCATCCCATCCATATCTCATTTCAATAAGATCAACAATATCATCGTTCAAATCAACGATTTCTTCAATTTTATCTTGAATTTCTTCTTGCGCAGCATCTGCGGCAATCAACTTATTAAGCTCGTCAGAAGCTTTTTCTCTCGCAGTTAATTTTTCCTTTAATGGATTTGTGTCTATTTTACGAGCATCAAGACCTTCAATATATTTTCGAACAGTTTCAACTCCAATAATTGCAGGATAATCAGCGGTACCGGAAAACGCCAAGGCAAGCATTTGCTCAACATTTTCTCTTTTAGCCGGATCCTTTATAGACTCTGTCGATTTTTTAACACCTTCGTATTCGCCATTGCCTTCAAGAGCTCTCGGAGCCTCCCATTTCACACCGGTTAATTTTGAATAAACCTGAACCATAAGCATGCTATCAATAACTCCGGCTTTACGCATTTCTTTATCATGATCTTTAAAATATTCACGAATAACCTTTGTCTCTTTAATCTCCGTCTCAGACAAACCAATACCTGGAATTTTTGACGCAATCTCTACTCCAAAATCTTTAGCTTTATTTAAATATCCCTCAACTCCAACTTGCATAAAATCTCCATATTTAATTATCGAAATTTTCTCAAGAGTTCGTCTTGAAATTTTAACCTTTTTTTCTTTTTCAATCATATCAACTAAATCATCAAACATTTTTTCATTTTCTTGACCCTTAAACATAACTTCAAACGCTTCTTTAAACTTTCCATGAGACAAAAGCATAATTGCTTTTGACCAATCTTGATTTGATAAATCAGCTCCCGTGCTTTTTTGTATCCACTCTTGAAAAGTTTGCCACTCCATAAGTCTACCTGCAGCAAAAACAACTCCCGCACCAATCGCAAGCCTCTTGCCCCATTTCCAAACGCTATCCAAGGTCGATTCACTGCTCCCCGCGGCACCCTTTGCGGCTTCAGACGATTTATCGCTTGAAAACAATTTATAAATTCCAAAAACACCGGCTGCAACAACAGCCGCAGTCAAAACAGGGTGCTCCTTCACAGCGTTTTTAACGGCTTCATAAGTTTTACCGACAAACCCTTTTTCATCAGGCTTTCCACCCTTCACGTCTGCCTTTATAGCATGCGCTAATTGTTGCGCCGCCCTTGAATCAGCATATGCTTTTTCAACAGTTTTATTCCAATTTACAGCAATATCATCATACAAAGGAGAATTTGGATTTTTTGCAATTTCAACAAGCTTCGCAAGCTCTGCTTTTTCAGTTGATTTAAGATCGATTTTGCTAAAATCAAGTGCTTGAACATCGGGAAAATTCCTTATTTTATCAACGCTTAAACCCTTTGCCAAAGCAACGCTCAAAACAACAGGCAAAACATTTTTAAATAATTCAAAAGCCTCTTTTTCCTCCTTGGTTTCAGGTAATTTTCCAATGTCAATTTTGCTCAAATCATGCGCCTGATCAAGATCAGAACGCTCAACTTCTCTTGCCAATCTTGAAGCGTCCAAAGTAGAACCTTTTTTTATGCCAACTTCAGCTTCGCTTTTTTTTGGATCTCTTTCTTTCGGCTTTAAGCCTTCAGCCGCAATATCATGCCTCAAAGCATCCAAATCTTCTTCCTCAAAGCTTGGATTTTCCCCTAAAACATCCGGATTTTGCGCTCTTCCCTGAGCACCTGATTTACCTTGTGTCATATTTATTTTTGTTTTATTCGACTAAATCTAAATATTATAGCACAAGTCAGCCAAAAAATCAAAGCGTAAACCGCCAAAACCGACTTTATGAAAATGTTAACTATTTGTTAAAGATTTTTAATAACTATTTGATATATTGCATTTGATTTTTTCAGGATCACATTGTAGTATACTTTCGGAATGTATACTTAACAAAAAACCATGAATTATACAGCTTTACCGTCAATTAAAGGCCAAATCACAATTCCGGTACCAATAAGAACAAAATACAATATTGGCAAAGACACACCTGTAATAATCGAAGACCTGGGCAAGGGCGTCATAACAGTAAAAGTGATGAAAATGATCGACCACAAAGATATCGAATACTACGAAAACGCAAAAAAAGTCGGTCTAAAATTCAAAAATGGTATCGATCCTGAAATTATCGCCAAAGCGATAAAACAGATCGATGGATAAAATTCAAAAATTCCTCTTAAAACTAAATACGGCGAATCGAATCACACTATTAGAAGCTCTTAACGACGTAAAAGCTTTAAATTTAGAAAAATACGATATAAAACAACTCCAAGGATTTCGCAGTATTTTTAGATTACGAAAAGGCAAAATCAGAATTATTTTCAGGAAAGACGGAGACATCGGAACGCTATTAGACATATCCTACAGAAAAGACGCATACCGTAAATAGAACTTAGGATTTAGAAATTTTATAGAAATTAGCGCACTTAGAAACTTAGTAATTTCGCAAAGCGTCCTTCATCCTCAAATGGCCCAATTGCCGCAAGTTTAAGTCGTTTCATGTCAAAAACATCCTTAGCAACGCGCAAAATATCATCGGTTGTGACTTCATCAATTTTTTTCAAAACCTCCTCCGGCGCCCTCGCACGGCCATAAAGCAACTCATATTTCCCAAGAAAATGAGCATATTCTTCACTATCTTCCAACTTCAAAATAATTTTCCCCTTCAAAAATTCCTTAGACTTTTTAAGCTCCTGTTCAGGCACTTTTTCGTCCGCAACTTTTTTATATTCATCAATAATCGCGCTCACCGCCATATCAACACGATTCAAATCAACACCAGCATTTGTGGATAAAACACCCGAATCCGTATAGTCGTCCGTTCCGGTATGAATATAATAAGCCAATCCTTTGGCTTCACGAACAGACAAAAACATTCTCGAACTCATATTCCCACCCAAAATTATGCTCAAAATTCGAAGCGCATAATGATCCTTATGTTCCTCTTCATAAGCCGGCACACCAATACAAATATGTCCCTGTTCAGTTTTCTTATTTTTCACATTAACATTTCGATTTTCTTTATTTTCAACCAATTTATCAGCAAAAAGTGTTTGCTCCGCCACAGGAAATTTAAAATAACTCTCAATTTTATTTTCCAAATCATCAGGAACATTTCCGGCCGCAGCAATCAAAACATTTTTTGGAACATAAAGCGCATTTTTATAATTCACAAAGTCCTCATGTTTAACGCCCATAATCACATCTTTAAGCCCAACTTGATCCCAACCCATCGGCTGATCGCCATACATTAATTTTTCAAAATCCCAACCGATTTGATACATCGGCGTATCCTGATACATGTTGTATTCCTCAATAATCACTCCCCTTTCCTTATCAATTTCCGCAGGATCAAACTTAGAATGAAGCATCATATCCGACAAAACGTCCATCGAAAGATCAATGTGCGCCGCCGCGGATTTAACATAATAAGCAACATATTCCTTGCCTGTAAAAGCATTAAATTCACCGCCAACCGAATCAATCGCCTCGGAAACCTCTTTCGTATTCGTATATTTTTTCGCACCCTTAAAAAACATATGCTCCAAAAAGTGCGAAATTCCATTATTTGCCTTATTTTCATATCTCGATCCGGCCTTAACCAAAACGATCACCGTCGCAGCCTGCGTGCTATCTAATTTGTTTGATACAAGCCTTAAACCATTCTCAAAAGTTTTTATTTTAAACATAGTATTTTGTTAGGGGACGTTTCTATAACTGCTCTATTTTAACATGCAGGGGGACAGAGGTACAACTCACGCCAAATAAAAAAACTTCACTGAAGTTGAAGAAAAAATAGAGGCTTTGGTATTTTCGAAATCAAAAAGTGTCATGGAGACCGAACGAACAAGGTGTTTGCGTTAGCAAACGAGTGAGGTCGAGTGCCAAGCTAAAATTTCCACGCAGGGGAAATTTATAGCGTCTTTTTGAGAGCGAAATACCAAAGTCAATATAGACAACCAACTTTTAGAAGTTTAAAATCTAAAGCATGATAGTCGAACACAGGCGGCCAAAACACAATTTTGATCGCAATAAATTTATAATGGCGCTAAGTATATTCGTCGCATTCACATTAATTGTGCGTCTTTTTTATCTGCAAGTTCTTGAAGGAAATTATTATCAAACTCTCGCCGCAAAAGAACATTCCGGATATACAGAGCTTCCGGCCAGAAGAGGTGAAATAATGCTCCAAGATTATCACTCGAAAGAAACATTCAAGGTCGCAACAAATATGACTCTGGACACAATTTATGCTGATCCGACTTTAATAAAAAACCCGGACATTGTTGCAAAAACATTAAGCGATTTACTCTTCGATAAAGATATAGCACGCCAAAGTGAAACAAAAAGGATTGAAGAAGAATCAAAAAAACTCGATCCAAATATAACCTTTGAAGAAAAACAAAAATTATTAACTCCAAAAACCGACGACGAATTAAAACAAAATTATTATAACGAAACTTTAGAAAAAATCAGTACAAAAACCCGTCAAAAAATAATCATAACTCAAAGTCTTGATAACAAAACCACTGAAGCGATTTCGCTTGAAAGTCTTCCGGGAATTGAAATAAACAACAACGTTCTTATCGCTTATCCAACACAAATAAGCGATATAGCGCACGTTGCGGAAATTCTCGCAAAACATCTCGCAACTTCAGAAGATGATCTTTTACAAATCTTAAAAGGTAAAAACAGATACGTAATTTTAAAGAAAAAAATCGGTCCTGAAATTTCAATGAAAATTAAAGAACTCAAGAAAAACGACAAAAATAAAGACTATAACGGAGTAGGTCTCCAACCTGAATATTACAGATATTATCCGGAAAATACTTTAGCATCCAGCGTAACGGGATTCCTTGATACAAGAAACCTCGGCGAATATGGAATTGAAGAAAAATTCGACACACTTCTTCGCGGAGAAAAAGGCGTTTTCAAAACACAAAAAGATTCCATGGGACGCCAAATTACGGTCGGAGAAAGCGTCATACAACCGGCAGTTGATGGTGACGATATCGTTTTAACAATTGACCGCTCAATTCAAATGGAAGCCGAAAAACTGGTACGCCAAGGAGTCAAAAATTACAATGCAGATGCGGGTGAAATTATAGTCATGGAACCTTCAACCGGAAAAGTTCTCGCAATGGCGCAATTTCCAACTTTTGATCCAAATAAATACGGCGACGCATTCAAAAAAGAACCACTAAATTTAAACACAGATGAAATAAAAAACCTCATCCCAATCGAAGGTGCGGAAAACTCTTTTTGGCTTTATATAGACCGTGAAAAAGGCAATAGAATCCAAGTCTTTAAAGAAACTTACCCAAATAATGAAGTTATATATACAAGATTTGCGAACTTAGTTGGACCGGAAGTTTATAAAAATAAATCAGTCATGGAAGGATATGAACCAGGCTCTGTTTTCAAACCAATCGCAATGTCGGCCGCAATCGACGATGGCGAAGTAACTCCAAACACAACTTTTGTTGATTCCGGACCAATTAAAGTTGATATTTATGAAATCAAAAATGCGACAAATCAATATTACGGAGTCATCAACATGGTTACAATTCTTGAAAAATCTTTAAACACCGGAATGGCTTTCATTGCGAAAAAAATCGGTCGCACACTTTTTTATAGCTACATCAAAAAATTTGGATTCGGAGAAAAAACAGATATTGAGTTGCCGTCCGAAGATCCGGGCCAAGTCGCACACTTCTCCGGCTGGGCAGATAGTGAACTCATCACTCACGCATTCGGACAAGGTTTAACCACAACACCCCTTCAAATGATTAGCTCATATTGTGCAATCGCAAACAAAGGAATCCGCATGAAGCCATATGTTATTGATAAAATAATTAAGAAAAACGGACAAGTTGTAAAAACAGATCCTCGCCCAATAAATCAATCTATAACAGAAAAAACCGCGCAAACTCTAACCGCAATGTTAACAAGCGCGGTTGAAAACGGCGTAGCTCGAAATGGCCAAGTACAAGGCTATTATCTCGCGGGAAAAACAGGAACCGCCCAAACATACTTTAAAGGGAAACCTCTCAACGGCACAGGCACCACAATCGCAACCATGATTGGATTTGGCCCAACAGATAAGCCAAAATTCGCAATCCTCGTAAAATTCGACAAACCTCGTTCAAGTGAATGGGCCGATGTCACTGCATCTCCAATATTCTCCAAAATGTCTCAATTCCTATTAAATTATTTCAACGTGCAAAAAGATAAAAAATAGATTCAAACGTATCGAAGTCTTTTTCTATTAAAATTCACCATAGTAGCCATCGTACCACCTATAAAACGCTGATCATTTTCAGATCTAAGATAAGGCGTTACAACCATAGCAACATCACACGATTCAGTAGCCTCCATAACAGCATTATGTATATTTATTGAAATAGGCCCATTATTACAAATATCCGGGATATCAAGAACACCTCCATATATAAAAGCATTCCACAGCTGAATCCTAAACGACTTATCTAATGTTGCAAAAGGATCTCCTCTTCTAGAATATAAATCGTCTCTTCCATCGCCCAAAATAGCCTGAATAAGATCATCCACAAGCTCCATGGCACGACTAAAAGCAGAGCGACATCCATTTGTTCCACTGTGCTGCTCAGCAGTTAATATTGGCAATGTAAAATTTGCACGCTCAACGTCTAAAGGCCTATTTGGATCAAACACGTTTTCATTAATCATAATAATAGTTTTTAATAATTATGCTTTATCTTTACCTCTTCGCATATTCGCAGTACAATTTCTTTGAAAAAATGTTAAAAAACACAATTTGATGTTAAATATATAACAAATTAGCCTCATGATAAAAATTTCAGAAGCAATAACAGAGATTTTAACTAAAAATCCATTTCTACAATTCGGCTTTCATTACAGATTATTCAACCTATCTCAATTATCAACTTTTATAAAACCTCAAATAGAAGCACGAACAAAAAAAGAAGTAAAAACGAGCGCAATCACAATGAGTCTTTCCAGATCACAAAAACAACTTTCAAAAATAACAATCAAACCGGAGCAATACAAAGCCGAAAACATCACAACATATTCAAATCTTTGTATAATGACGTTTGTCAAAAAGCAAGAAATACATGCGAAAATAAACAAATTTTACGAAAAAATTCAAAAAGAAAAAACATACATAACAATCAGCGAAGGAGTTAATGAAATAACAATCATTTTTGAAAATAAATTCATCAAAACACTACAGGATTTAATCAACGAAAAACCAAAATACAAAAAAGAAAATATCTCCGCAATAGGAATTAAATTCGACGAAAAATACACGGAAATACCCGGGCTAATACACTTTCTGGTTCAACATTTCATGATCCAAAATATAAATATCATAGAAATATCATCAACTTATACAGAATTATTTTTCTATATAGACAAAAACGATACAAAACTTGCGTTCAATACTCTATTTAACAGATTTTTGGATTAATTCATCATACAACTAAAACTAACTATTTGGCTTGTAAGAAGGCTTTTTTTGGCGTATAATATTATGATATATCTGAAAAAACAAAAATAAAATGAATCTTAAAGACGAAATACTCTTAACGACCTTTAGCGAGGTAGATTACATAAAAGCGATAACGGCAAATAAACCAAGGATTGCTTTAATGGAACTCGAAAAAGATGAGGCGGAGTCTTTAAGGGACGAAATTTTCAATATAAAAACTAAAATTAAAAGTTTGGTTTTTGGAATACTTGAGCAACCTATACAAAAAGGAGGAGAAATGGTTGTGACAACATCAGGTGGACAAACAAGGCGCGAAACTATAAAAGATGTAAAGATTACAGAAGTTGAACCAAAAGAAACAATAGTTGTAACAACTGAAAAAGGAAAATACGAATTAAAAATAGAAAGAAATGAAGCAGAACGCATGTCACTTAAATTTCTACGCAACGGATATCTGGACTATGATGATCCAATACCAAATGGATTTTTTGCACTTTCGGCAAGAAACGATCAAAGCGTCTTTTTAACCTCAGAAAACACGTTATATATAGACCCTCACGTAGGAAGAGCTATATTGCTCGACAGCAGAAAAGATAAAAAATTAGAGAATATGATTCGGGAAGCAAAACAAAGAATATTGTTACAACCCAATGATTTTGAAAGAGCATTAACTTTAGCACAGTACGTAAACGAAGTTTTGAGTAATAACAATGAAGAACAATTAAGCCCATCAGAAGATAGATACGCTAAAGATGATAAACGCGTTGCTACAAACCATACAATGCACAAACCAAATGGAGATTTTGTACCAATAGGTGAATATAAAATCGGCGTATGTATACACAAATCTTTACTATTTAAATACCTTGCGGACAGAGTAGGAATAAAATGCCGACTTGTTGATGGATTTTTATTTGACGACAACGAAAGAGCAAGAAGATATAGACTAAAAACAGACGGAACAAAGCCGCCAATAATGACACCCGGCATGAGAAAAAAAGAAGGAGGTTACCATGTATGGAATGTAGTTGAGGTAAACGGAAAAAACTACCTACTGGATATACACAATGCTCCAAATAAATTAATAAGGGAAGAAGCGGCTGAAACAGGAACCTATGCAAGAATGAGCGGCAACGGAAATATGGCAGGGATAGGCGGCCATAGCGTTATGTTTCGCAGAGAAGATATAGATAAAGACTAAATTTTCTTGGCAGGGCCTGCAGGAATCGAACCCGCGTATTTCGCTTTGGAGGCGAACGTTCTACCATTGAACCAAGGCCCTATATTGATGAAATCCAAATTTCAAAGCTCAAAATCCAAAACAAATTTCAAACCTGAAATCCGAATCTAAGGATACAATAAATTCACACTTTTTCAAAATCATTCAATCCACACCCATTTTGACATTTAACATTTGAAATTTATCATTCATTTGTCATTTGAAACAATTTGGATTTTGTCATTTCCTCTAGTTGCTCTTCTTAATATCCTTTTTCCCATGTTCTGTTCTCTTTTTGCATTTTGAGCAGAACTTGGTTTTCTTTGTAATATTTCCTTCAGCAGACTTGATATACTTTGAAGTGTAATTCATTTTGTTGCACTCTTTGCAGTACCAAGCGCAGAATATGCTTTTGCCTTTTGCCATATATTTAATTGTTTACATTGTTTTAGTAGACTTTTCCTGACAATTTTTAACCGTTTCAATAATTTCATTCGTAGCTTCCACATCCGCCTTAAATTTCGTTATTATCTCAACCATTTTTTCATTATCGTCTGCAGGAAACCCATTATCCTTAAAAACATTTTTGATAGTTGCAATCCCGGATTCTTGAGTTGCGAACAAGCTGGGATTTTCAATCGCGAGACAAGACACTTGAGATGAAGCTTTAATATAGCCTGCACGACTATATTTCTTCATACACCCCGAAACGCCGAGCAAGATTACCATAACTGCAAGTACAATTGCAATCTTTTTCATATATGTTTTGCTAAATGACCAAAGTTATTTTATAACAACAATCCAATTTGCACAACTTTTATGGTTAAATATGCTAAAATACATCCGATCTCAAAACGGAGAGGTCGCATAGTGGCCTAGTGCGTTCGCTTGGAAAGCGAATATACCTGAAAGGGTATCCAGGGTTCAAATCCCTGCCTCTCCGCCAAATCACTTTACCATGTCACAAAAACTCAAACTATTAATCAGCTTATTTCTATTAATCTGTTTTTCAGTAACGCTAATAACGGGCTTCACAGGAGGAAAAACCTCAAGGGAAACACATGAGCTTTTTGGGATAATAACGGGAATACTCGTTCTAATTCACATTATTTGCTATTGGGACGTTATAAAATGCCAAATAAAATTGCTTATTAAAAAATCTTAACATCGAAAACTTTGAATAAATTCATGCAAATCGCGGTCCAAGAAGCCTTAAAAGGTATGAACGCAAACGATGGAGGTCCTTTTGGCGCAGTCATAACAAAAAACGGGAAAATCATCGCGCAAGCGCACAACATGGTTGTAAAAACAAACGATCCAACAGCTCATGCCGAAATGACCGCAATCAGAATTGCCACAAAAAAACTAAAAAGATTTGATTTATCGGATTGCAAAATCTACTCTTCGTGTGAACCGTGCCCAATGTGTTTTGCCGCAATCCACTGGGCAAAAATGAGCAAATTATATTTCGCATGCACGCGCAAAGACGCTGCAAATATCGGATTTGACGATAAGTTTATATACGACGTAATCCTCGGAAAAACAAAGCGCAAACAAGTTTCCATCAAAAAAATCGATCGCGCAAACAGCATGAAGCCATTTCAAGAATGGCAAAAGAAACAAAATAAAACACGCTACTAAATAACACAACAAAATGGAATTCCTATACTTCATCATCGCCCTCTTAATCGCAATCGTAATACACGAATTTTCGCATGCATATGCCGCTGACGCACTCGGTGATCCAACACCAAGACTTGCCGGACGCATAAGTTTAAATCCTTTAAAGCACTTAGATATTGTCGGCACAATAATGCTGTTAATCGTAAATTTTGGCTGGGGAAAACCTGTTCCAACAAATCCAAAATACTTCAAAAAACCACTCGCCTACTCTGCTTTCACGGCTATTGCCGGACCTTTATCAAATTTATTGCTCGCACTTCTGATCGCGATTTTCATGAAATATACATGGAATTTTTTACCAAACTGGACATTCGACATGTTGAAAATACTAATCAAAGTCAACATTATGCTTTGCGTCTTCAATCTCATCCCAATTCCACCACTCGACGGCTCGCATTTAATCGGACTTTTCATCCCGCAAAAATACTCAAACACATACATGCGCTTTATGGAATCCGGTCAAATTTATCTCATTCTTTTTATTGCCGCTGATTATCTTTTAATTTCGCGCTGGTTTGGCTTCTCAATCCTCGAATCAATAGTTGGCACTGTCTCAAAATATTTAATGATGGTTGTATTTCTCGGCGCATAAAATCCCCTTTATAATTTATAATTTTAAATCTAAAATTATAAATGCTCTTTCTTGTTCGTGAAAAACCTATAATACTCTCTCTCAAGCACTATATGGGATTTCAATATTTAGCCTGACCGTGGTCAAGCTGTGAGATGTCCCACCTCTTTAAAACGAGGGTGTTAGTATTTAGGCGAGTACACGGCAAAAAGGAGCTTTTTGAATTAACTGGAAAGGCCGAGTTTCTTTTTAGCGGCAATAACCATCAAATTTTTTCCATCAAGCGGCTCATAAGCCATTTTGTCATCGCCGGCCCATCTCGAAATAGCAAGATCGATAACACGAGCATTTCTACCGGCCATACCGGTAATAACTCTTTTTACCTCCTCGGCATCAGCGGCAAACAGCACATCTGAAGCGCCCGGCTTACCTTCAATTCCACCTCTTTCAGGCACGGTTACAATTTTATATGTTCCTCCGTATGTATCCATATTTTTTTGTTAGGAGATTTAATATACAAAACACGCCAAAATAAGTCAAACTTGAAAAAACTGGGATTTTACGTAGAATCAAAGAGCATTAAAATTTTAGTCATTTAAAAATTCGCCGTTGTAGCTCAGTTGGTAGAGCAACTCCATGGTAAGGAGTAGGTCGCCGGTTCAATTCCGGCCAACGGCTCCACAGGCCGTTCCGCAAAGCGGAACACAGGCCTATATAAATAAACTGTCGCGAAGCGACACCACATGCCCTCAGTAGACCAAATCATCGCCTTCGTATCCCCTTTCGTACAAGCATACGGATATATTGCGGTTTTTGTTTTGTCCATCCTTGAAGCCATGCCATTAACAGGCATCGTTGTACCGGGCGAAATCATCATCGTTCTCGGCGGCTTCTTTGCAAAAACCGGTGATTTAAATTTAATTTATGTAATTCTATCCGCAGGAATAGGCGCAATCATCGGCGACTTCATCGGCTACATTCTCGGCTACAAATTCGGCGAAAATCTACTTCGAAAATACGGAAAATATTTATTTTTCAAAGAAGCGCATTTCGAAAAAACGAAAAAATTAATGCATGAACATTGTGGAAAAAGCCTTATCATAGGCCGTTTTAATAAAGTAACCCGCGCGTTTATTCCATTCATCGCAGGATCTTCAAAAATACCATTTTTTAAATTTATGATATTCAACATCATCGGCGGAATAAGCTGGGCGATTGTTTATGTTGGAGTCGGTTTTATTTTCGGAAAGAGCTGGGAAGTCGCATCAAAATATCTTGGAAGATTCATCTTAATCGCAATCGTTTTAAGCGTTATCATCATCTTCACCTATCGCATTATAAACAAACACAAGCACATTTTTGCAAAATATCACTTGCACGTTTTAATGATTAACATAGCCGCACTTTATTTACTCGGAAAAATGATTGATGATGCCGCAAAAGGCGAACTGATGGCAAGAATCGACTACTGGATAAATATAAAAATCACCGTACTTTGGCATCCGTACTTCATAAAATTCATGATGGCAATAACGCAAATCGCAACTCCATCAACTTTAATAACTGTATCAGCTGCACTATTCTTAACGCTCGCGTATCAACAAAAAATTTACCATTATTTTTTATTAATTTTCAGCATCGTAGGCGGAGTTTGGCTTGAAATGTTTATGAAAGGAATCGTAGAACGAGAGCGTCCAACAAACGCATTATTTTTTGTCGACAACTATAGCCTTCCAAGCGGCCATGCCACAATGGCGTTCATATTTTTCACAATGCTCCTCTATTCTTTCAAAGATGATTTCAAAAGCGCATTAAAGAAAAAACTTTTTATCGCAGGATGCATTTTCAGCTTTCTTTTGATCGGGTTCAGCAGAATTTTCTTAAACGTTCACTGGCTCAGTGATGTCATAGCAGGCTTTGCTCTAGGCCTTTTTTGGATTACGCTCCTCATTCTCATTTTCAAATATGTCATATCAACTCGCAAAAAAACATCTCCACTGCAAAATCCAACCGACTTGAACATGATCAAATAAAGTCGTAAAATAACATTTGAAAATAAATAACCCTTCAACAAAATGAAAAAAAGAACCCTTCTAATTCTTTTAGCTATAGTAATAATAGTAGGCATTATAACGACAGCGGGAATATTTACATACCAAGAAAAAAGATATAAAAAACTTCTAAAATTCGCCGATGCACACAAAGCGGCATCAATGAATGTACGAATTTATTTTGATAACACCAAAAACAACCCAAATGCCACAGATTGCGGAGCGGTATTCGCGACTGAAAGAAATATGCCAAAAAATAAAAACTTAACAGAAATAGCATTAAAAGAATTATTTAAAGGACCACTAACCGGAGAAAAATCTCTTGGCTATTCTTCACCATTTTCATCTGAAACAAGCAATATTCTACAAGGAATAAAAATCGAAAATAAAACCGCATATATCAATTTAATAGACATAAGAAAATTGATGCCAAATGTAACGACGAGTTGCGGCAGCGCGCAATTTATGTCTGAAATTGAAAAAACGGTTAAATACAATACGGGAGTGGAAAACATTGTAATCGCAATCGATAAAAATCCAAAAACTTTCTACGAATGGATGCAAATTGGATGTGATAAGAAAACGAAAAATTGCGACGCAAAGCCATTTGAAACACTCTAACCGATCTTAAACGGATTAAAATTTGTTTCATGATCAAAATGATCTTCTTCTTCGTGCTTTTTTAAAAGTTTTACAGCCGCATAAGTGACGGGCGTAAACAAAATTTCAACAAGCACTTTGAAAACGTAATTTGAAATTATAATTGTAATAAGAAGGTCTGTTCCAAACCCTTCAACTCCAAAAAACGCCAACATCACAAATATGACAGTATCAAACCCTTCACCGATCAAAGTTGAACCGATCGTTCGCATCCATAAAAATTTTCCCTTCATCCAAATCTTCATTTTCGCCAAAATATATGAATTCGAAAATTCACCTGCAAAATAAGCACACATACTGGCAGCAACAATTCTTGGAGTTAAGCCCAAAATCTGATCATAAGCCGCTTGCCCGTTCCAATCCGGCGCAGGCGGAAGTTTTTGAACAACCATAAACACAATTGACGCCAATAAAATCATAAAAAAACCCGTCCAAATCACCTTGCGCGATCTTCCATACCCATAAACCTCAGTCAAAATGTCTCCAAAAATATAACTCAAGGGGAAAAGAATTGTTCCACCATCAAAAGTAAAAGGCCCAAGAATTAAAATCTTGCTAGACGCAATATTTGAAACAAGCAAGACCGTTACAAAAAACGCTGTAATAAAACCCAAATACTTAAATTGTTTTTGCATAAAATTATATTAATAATAAAAAGTTTAACGCGCAATTAATCCAAATTGGAAAAAATAATCATCCAAATTCTCAAGCGAAGTATCATACTGACTTTGACCAAAACATATATCACATAAAACCTCGCGAACTCGAGCTATTTCTTTATAACTCTTTTTCCATCTTGGATCCGCCAATGTTAAATCTATCAATTCAAGAGCCCTGTCAAAAGCGGAATCAAATCGATTTTTATCGCCATTTTGAGACAATACCAATCTGTGAATTTCGCTCCCGGTATTGCCCATTTGCTCAGCAAAAGTCATTGTAAACCATCGTCCATTTGCCAAATCCGTATGAATCATATTCAAATTTCTACAAGATTATTCACTATAACAATTATCTTTTCCCTAATTATAGGGTCAAGCACGTCTCTCGAACGATTTTGACGCGGACGAATGTTTATCATTGAATCAAATTCCACTCTTTCATTTCCAATTTTATCTACATAAATATTTATACCCCATAAATTTTCTTGATTTGAACCTTGTTCAAGCAATATTGCCTCCTCGTCAGCATGAAGCTCCCCACCAATAACCATTATTTTAAGTTCAATATCAACAACGGCTTTTACAAGATCTCCAAAACGTTCTTTTGCTATATCCGCAAGCTCTTGTTTGCTTATTTTTTTATCAATTAATTTCATAAAGATACTTAAACAATACGCCCATAAGAATAACCGATTTTCGCCTTATCTACAATCAAATAATAAAAGTTCTCTAACGAAGTGAGCGAAGCCCGACCTACTTAAAAAGCGTGAATAAAAAGTCGAGACACGAAGCTAAAAGCTGAGTGTCGATAGCAAAACAAGGTTTTTTAGGCGGCAACGAAATTAGTGGCCGCCGTTTAAAAAACACGAGCTAACGCGTAAGACTTTTTATGAACAACAATTCGGAAGGGATTGTGCGAAAGGGAAACCATAGGTTGCCCTTTCGATTCTTGGCGGAGAGGGCGAGATTCGAACTCGCGTGCCCCTTGCGAGACAAATCGCTTTCGAGACGATCCCAGTGCGACCACTTTGGTACCTCTCCGCGCTGAAAGTATTATACATCATCACCGGCAGGTTCAACATCATCGGACTTCAACTCAAAATCTTTATTCCACTGCTTCATATCCGTTCCCATTCTTATCGCAGTACGAAAATCATTGCATTCAAGTCTCAATAAAAACATTCTCACGCAACCGGCAACTCTACCGTCGAATTCCCAGTCAGGCTCTTTATCCCCTCCCCACATCATACTTGGAAATTCCGCCTCTCGATGAAAAGCGCTATAAGGAACATCCTTTTCTTTTTTTCTATGACTTCCATCCGAATGAATTGCAACTCCGGGCCTCAAAGCGGATTCACGCAACATCAACATCAATCCATTACTCATCGCAGGCACAACATCCAATCTATTACTATCGTATTCTTTAAACGTCTGAAGCCCAATCCATCCCTCACTGTCATCTTCAAAAATAACCCTCCTGCACCATTCCCCAAATTCCTCACCAGCTGAAGCGTCACGACAAAAATAATGTTTATATTCTCCCCAAAAAACATGCTTTATAACTTTCCCTGTATTCGCAGTCTTTAAAACTTCCCTATTGGCATCATAATATTTATCTCCAAATCTTCGATAAACTCCACCGCCAATTTTAGATTCAATATCAGCAACTTCCAAAGCCGCAGCTCTCACGGCATTTTCAACGGCACCCGTTAATCCATTGCTAACATCTTTAATTCCGGAAATAATTTCCCAAGTCGTGTTATCAGCATCAACAACTTCCCCGTCAATCAAACTCACACGAACACATTCATGACCGGCAACATCATGTGGCTCACTACAAACAACATCACAAATAACCTTTCCACAAGCCGTACGTAAAATCTCGTTACAACTTTTCGCAAAAAATACAACGACCTCAAAACCATCATCAAAAACAAGCTTAAATCGCGTATATAAAATCGTACCTGCATAAAGCATTTTATTATCACCTAAACGCTCAAGTCTGGCAATCTCACCATGAGCATCCCCTAAATTATCAGGCGCGCTCGCAACCATATTTTTAGATTAAAGGAGAATATAATAAGCCTAAATTTAAGTTTTGTCAAGAAATCTGAGTCGGCAACTTTTCTTCCAAAGTATCAAGGCCAACGTAACATTCAGTTCCATCACTTAAAGTAACAAATTTACACACTTCTGAGGTTTTACAATCACTCACATAATCGCCTCCATGAGACAAAAACCTAATAAGTTTGCCAGTATTGGACGTTCTCAAGAATTTACCGGTCGCAACATCCATGTAAGCATTGGCTGTTCGAGAACCATCGCCATAATAAAAAGTTACACTAATCAAAATTTTATCACCAAAATTTTCTCTAACCACAGGTTGAATATTTGCAATGATACAACCGGAATCTTCGTCTCTCAAAAGGGTTCGCATCTTATCCGCATCAACATAAACCATCAAACCGGTTGAAAGTTTAGCTTTGCAATAAACAACGTCACCAATTTTAATCCGATCGCTCCTAAAAACCATATCCAATAAAAAATCACCGTCATCAGGCAAAGCGACCTCATTGGATGCCTCGTCCGGCTCATCTTCAGCTTCCAAAGCCACAGGTGCATTTCTAAAAACCGCCGAAGGATCACTTTGATCCGCTTCCGGCTCAACACGCACATTACCGGTTTGTTCCATACCGGATCCATCGTCTATTCCACATAAAAGCTTCCAAAAAGGTCCGAGTCGCTCCACTTGTTTACGAACAATCGCCGCAATTTTCGCTCTAACACCATTAGCAACAGAAACATCAGGAATAGACAGTTCTTCAACCTCTAAAGCAACTTCCGGCGCAGAAATAGAAACAGCGCCATTGCCTTGTGGCTGTAATCCTGCTTGCGCGCCAGCTTGCAGCTCTCTCCTTTCTTCTTCAAAAGCAACTATAGATGCCTGGAGCCTAAGCCATTCCGGACTTTCAAATGCTTCAGGCTTAAAAACCAAATCAGGAACCTGCAAAAGCCCATCAATATCATCCGGTTTATCGGAACCTTTTGGCATAAAACAATAAATTAATTTCAATCTAGGCACTGGCCGCTTCAACATCAGTGTCCGGATAAAGCATGGCAACAGGATCCCTTCCAGATGGAACGTCCCACAAAGCATCTTCGATTTCACTCAAAGAAAGGCCGGACCTATTTAATAAAGACACTGCATCAGGTCTAACATGTCTTTTATCTTCTCCTTTTTCAAAAGCTATATCCAAAGCTGTCATACGCGCCTTAGCAGCTTTAAAAGCTCGACGCACAGAACGCATTGCATCATCCAAGTCAAGAACCATATCTCTATCTTTTAAAGGCGTGACAACCAATTCGGCCGCCTCAATAGCAGAATCCAAATTTGCAACACGGCGATCATGTAAAGCCCTGGAAGCTTCCGGAGAATGACCATACAATGCTTCCAATTCAAGCAATTCAATATCTTCAAAAAAACTATCTCCATCATCAGAGTTGTCTAAATCCGAATCCATTAAATCAAGTACATCAATATTTTCACCACCTAAAGTATCAGCAACACTATCACTATCATCAATGACCCCCTCAACTTCACCATCATCATGCGCATCAACATTAGACGTCGGTAAAACAACTGAAACCGCCTCATCATGATCAATACCATAATGTGCCTCCATTTGCTTAAGCTCAATCTCCAGCCTATAACGTTCGTTTTCATCCATTGCAAACGCAATTTCATTAGCCGAAGGAACGACCATTTTTTCTCTTGCATATGCATCAGCTTCCTCGGCATCAAACCAGTCCAAACCACTATTTCGAGCAGGTCTTCTTGCAGACAAAACGTCATAACCGGAAAGTCTTTTTTCATGTCCAACATAGCCCTTGCTTTCAGTGCCGGCAGGAACATGTAAATGCCTATCGCTATAAGCTTTTTTACCAAACATTAATTCCACCAATCGTCTCTTAAGACATTTTTCCGCTTTTTCCAATTTATCAGTTCGCTTTCCACCAATGCTCTTTGCGGCTAAAACTGTTTTTAAAGCTCTTTGCAAAGATTTTATTTTTTTCAAAACATCATGCCTATTCACAAGCGCCCTATCAACAGACGCAGCTCTTAAATCGTCAACGACGGGAATAGTGTTTTTCTTTTTAGAAGAACCGAAAACAGACCTTTTAACCCTATCACGAGTAGCACCGGAAACGCCTCTAACTCCATCTTTATCAGGATAAAACATTTTTCTTGCATATCGGACAGTTTCTCCGGTCGGCAACGTACCAGGTAAATAAGCTTGTTCAAAACCAGGAGAAGAAGCATGACTAATATCAGGTGCCGTTGAAATTGTGAGCATATTTTCTTGTTATTTTTGATACATGAGCAGGCTTATCGCCTGAACCTCCTTTAGTAAATAATTCAAATAAACGCGCATCATAAGAATCAGCACCACCATGTCCATATTTCACCATATGATATGCCGCATCAGCAGGAAGCCTATGCGTACCAATACGAATCGAGCCATGATCAAAGTCTCCGAGAACATCAAGTAACGAATCTTCAGCCACAACCCTTTCAGCTTTCTTGCCTCTAATATGAATATCAGCATCAAGCTTAAGCTCAGCAGGGGTTTTCCCTCTATAATCTCTACCAAAAGATAAACTTTGCAAAACTTCTCTAACTCTCTTAATTGAGCTTGGATGACCCGAAAGAAGAGAACCTAATTCCCAAATTCTATCTTTTAAAACTTCAATTTTTGCTTTTAAATCTCTTTTTTCTTGCGTTTTACCGGCTCCAATATGAGACAATTCATCTTGTCTTATACGCAATCTATCAACAGCCTCTTCAAATCGAGTCCTTGCTTTATGAAGCAAATCCCTTGGATCAGTAACGCTCGACAAATCGTCATCAACAGCATTATCCCTCGCATCATTATGCGAAAAACGCAAAGTCGTCTCAACGGATCTTGAAACACCACCTCTAAGCGCAGGAACAGCAACATCGCTCGCAGGTAATGGAAATCTTCTACCGGTGTCAACGTGATCTATAACAACATCACCTCTTACAGCCGACACAGGCACTGGAAGAGTTAATTGTGGTGGTTTTTTACCTAAATCATTATCTCTACCGGCACGAGGATCGGCTCCGAATGGTCTTGTTTCAACTGACACATCACGATCATGATAAAAATCCGGCGACATTCCTGACATATATATTTTTAGGTTAAATAATGTTTGGAGGCTATTATATTTTAACCATATTATTTGTCAATGGTTGTTTTGTTGTATAATCGGATCATGCAAAAAAATTCGACAAAAATAGAAGCTTCATTCGCAAAAAATAAAAAAGCTTTTGCGGATTTTGAAGTAATGGAAAAATTTGAAGCGGGAATCGTGCTTTCCGGCGGCGAAGTCAAGTCTGTCCGCGAAGGACACGCGCAACTTAAAGGCAGTTTCGTCGAAATAAGACACGGAAACGCATTTGTAACAAACATTCACATTTCAAAATACAGATATGATCCAATTGCAAAACTTGAACCTGCAAGAGGTCGCAAATTGCTCCTCCACGCAAAAGAAATTGAAAAAATCGGATCAATATTAGACACAAAAGGAATGGCAGCAATTCCACTTGAACTATATGGCAAACACGGCTTAATTAAGCTCCAAATCGGTATCTGTCGTGGGAAGAAAAAGTACGATCGCAGAAATGATTTGAAAAAACGTGCGCTCGATCTTGAAGCCGCGCAAACATTAAAAAGATTTTCACACTAATTTTCAAACAAATTAACTTTTTTATCATGGACTACCAATCCGTACATCAACAAATCGTAAAACAAATAAAAAAATATTTTTCAGACGCAGGATTTAAAAAAGCTGTAGTCGGAGTCAGCGGCGGAATTGATTCCGCGCTCGCTTTAAAGCTCACGGTCGACGCACTCGGCCCGGAAAGTGTAACAGGAATAATGCTACCGGAAACAGGCGTAACGAAAAGCATAAACACAACTCACGCAAAAGGGTTATGCGACTTTTTAGGTGTAAAAACATTCGTCATTCCAATAAATAAAATGTTAATGGAATTTGCAGTAACTCCATGGCGCCCAAACCCATGCTCGCAAATGAATTTGCGCTCAAGAATCCGCATGGTAACTCTTTATAATTTCGCAAACGCAAATGCCGCACTTGTTATCGGCACATCAAATAAAACGGAAATTCTGCTTGGATATGGCACAAAGCACGGTGATTTTGCCGCAGATATAGAGGTTCTTGGCGACCTATATAAAACCGAAGTTTTTGAGCTTGCGGAACACATCGGCCTTCCGCCGGAAATTATTGAAAAAACTCCAACCGCAGAACTTTATAATGGTCAAACCGATGAAGGCGAACTCGGCGCAAGTTATCCCGAAATGGATACGATTCTCAAAAAACGCGATCTCGGTGCAATGGGAATGATAGAAAAAGGTATGAATCCGGCGCTCGTTTCAACAATTCTTGCACGAGTTGAACAAAATAAACACAAGACTATTCCGGCATACGTTATAGAAATCAAACACGAAGAATGAAGTTAAAAACAAAGGCAAAAGCTTTATACATAGGACGTTTTCAGCCATTTCATCTCGGCCATCTTGATGCGATAAATCAAATTTTAAAACAAGAAGATTTTTTAATTATCGCAATCGGAAGCGCGCAATATTCACATACAAAAGAAAATCCATTTACGGCTAAAGAAAGGCAAAAAATGATAATCGCAACTTTAAAATCCACAAAAATAAATCCAAAAAAATATAAAGTTATTTTAATTCCAAATATAGAAAATTTTGCCTCTTGGCCAAATCACGTCGATTTATTAGTGCCAAAATATGAAAATATTTATACCGGTTCAAAGCTCGTAAAAAGTTTATTTAAAGCGCAAAAACGCCACACAATTAAATCCATAAAATTTAACAAAAAGATTTCAGCAACTTTGGTGCGTGAAAAAATCGCACAAAATAAAAAATGGGAAAATCTTGTTCCAAAATCGGTCGCAGAATTCATCAAAACCATTGACGGAGAGACAAGAATAAAGGAAACTTATCGAGAACTATGATTAAAATAAATCCACATATTTTTCGCGCGTATGACATCCGCGGAATCGCAATGAAAACAGAAAAAAGCGAAGTCGACTTAACACCCGAACTCGCCTATTTCATTGGAAAAGCCGCAGGAAAATATTTACAAAACAATTTCGGAAAACGCATTGTTGTTGGTCGCGATATCCGCATTACAAGCAAAGCGATTCAAGCGTCTTTAATAAACGGACTTCTTTCAATCGGTTGCGAAGTAAAAAACATCGGCGAAGTCACTTCTCCAATGGTTTATTGGTCAACGTGTGCAATGGATTTTGATGCCGGAATAATGATTACAGCAAGCCATAATCCAAAGGAATATAATGGCGTAAAAATCGTTGGAAAAAACGCGCATTCCGTTTGCTTGAACTCACAAAATTATATGCAAATGAAGAACCGGAAGAAGCTACAAAATCAGGCGAAATGTTCCCGGAAACCAATGTAAAATCCATAAAAGAAGAATCAATATTTAAAAAATACCTCGACGATTTATTTTTCCGTGCAAAAATTTCTCGTCCATTAAAAATCGCGATTGACGCGGGAAATGGCTCTTCCGGACCTTTTATAAAAGACATTTTTGAAAAATTCGGATGCGAAGTTATTCCTTTATATTGCAAACCGGATGGCAATTTTCCAAATCACGAAGCCAATCCTGAATACGAACACAATTTAAAAGAACTCGCACGCGCGGTGCGTGAAGAACGCGCAGATATCGGCTTTGGTTTTGACGGTGACGGCGACAGAATCGGCGTTCTTGATGAAAACGGAAAATTTTATTCCGGAGATTATATGGTTATGTTTCTCGCAAAAGATTTGCTCACGCGAAACCCGGACGCAAAAATTATTTTTGATACAAAAGCCTCACAAGTTGCGATGAATGAAGTTGCAAAATTCGGCGGAAATCCAATTCTTTCCATAACCGGTCATTCATTTATTGAAACACGCATGCGTGAGGAAAAGGCTTTGCTTGGCGGAGAAATCAGTGGTCACATATTTTTCGCAGAAAATTTCTATGGTTTTGACGACGCCTTCATGGCAATGCTAAAAATAATGGAAATCGTTTCCAAATCAGATAAAAAATTCTCGGAATATTTCAAGAAAATCCCAAAAGTTTTTTCAACTCCGGAAATAAAAGCGCACTGTCCGGACGATAAAAAATTCCAAATCGTCAAAGAGCTAACTAACTTTTTCGTTTCAAAATATGAATGTTTAACAATTGATGGCGTACGCGTAAAATTCGATGAAAACAGCTGGGGTGCCGTCAGATGCTCTAACACAACACCAAATCTCACGCTCCGCTTTGAATCTCCAGATGAAAAAACTTTTAAAGAAATTCAAAAAATATTTTACGAACAATTAAAAAAATATCCGGAAATCGATGTCTCTTGGTATAAATAAAAAAACCGCAAACGATAATGATAAACATTATAAAAACTCATAAATATTGGCGTTTTGTTGAAGGAATTCCCGGAGGAATCACCTTATTTCTACTCATCGCCCCAATAATTCTTTCCATTTTTAAACCAATTTGGGTTTCAATTTTCATCACTCTATATGCCACAATGTGGCTATTTCGCTCAATCCGCTTAACAATAAATCTCGCAATTTCATACACAAGATCAAAAAGTTTTTTAAAAACCGATTGGCTAAAAATGATTGCATATTCAGACACGCCAAATAAGCTCAACTATGACATAAAAGCACTTAAAAAACGCAAAAACTTCGATTCAAACAAATATGAAGAACTAACAAATCTAAAAAAACAAATCGAAAAATTAAAAAACGCCAATCAATATAAAACTTCTGCTGACATAGTTCACGCCGTAATTTACGTCACTTATAAAGAAAGTTACGAACTCATTCGTGAATCAATAAAATCATACGCAGACAACACATATGACACCAAAAAAATAATCATCGTATTTTCCGGCGAAGAAAAAGATCAGAAAAATGCGCTTTCTTATGCGGAAAAACTGAAATCAGAATTTGGAAATAAATTCATGGATTTTATAATAACGATTCATCCATACGGACTTCTAAACGAAATCCCGGGTAAAAGTTCAAATGCAACATGGGGTGCAAAACGTTTAAAAGATTATCTCGACGAAAAACATATAAAATATGAAAACGTTGTAATTTCAAATTTTGACGCAGATACGGTAACGCACGAAAACTACTTTGCAGAACTCACGTATCTTTATTTAACAAACGAAAATCGCGAAACAAAAACATATCAACCAATGCATTTTTATCACAACAACATCTGGGGCGTCCCAATGTTAATCCGATTAACAGTCCTTGGTTGCACTTTCTGGCGCATGGCAGATAGCGTTGATTTGAAAATTTATAAAAGTTTTTCAAGCCGCTCAATGAGCATGCAAATGGCTATAGATACGGATTATTGGGACCCTGCCGTCATCCCAGAAGACTCTCGTCAATATTGGACCTATTATTTTTTATCAAACGGAAAACACGAACTCGTGCGCATTGAATCCCCTCTTTATATGGACGCAGTTTCCGCAAATACATACAAAGAAACTATAAGTGAACAATACAAACAACTCCGCAGATGGGCATACGGAGTTTGCGATTTACCATTCGTTTATTTCAACATGCGTGCCAACAAAAACATCGGAATTTTCGAAAAAGTTTATCAAATATTTTTCTTAATGGAAAACCACATAATGTGGTCAACAGCGCCAATCATCATCACATTCACGGGTTGGCTCCCGGGCATGTTAAACCCGGGATTCCGAGATACTGTCATGGCCTATAATCTCCCGCAAATAATAAGCTTTCTCTTAAGCATCGCGGCAATCGGCGTCATCGCATGCGCAGTCATGACCTTCATTTTCATTCCACGACCAAAAAACAAACCATTTTTAAGCTACGTCGGCCTTCTTTTCCAATGGCTCTTCATACCATTCGCAAGTATTTTCTTAAGCGCGATTCCCGCAATCGAAGCTCAACTTCGCCTTCTATTCAATAAAAAACTGGAATATCAAGTTGCACCAAAGGTGAGGAAGTAATTATCTTTTCACCACAAATTTCTTCCCCAACACCTTCTCAAGCGCATCAAGAATTAAAGGCTTAATCTGCTCAAAAACATCGCCGTCAAAAATAAATAAAATCCAATCATCCAAAAACGAATCATCACCATCCACAACCGAAAAATGATCTTTTAAATTAAACATCGGAACTCCCCTATCTTTAAAAGCTTTCTTCGCAAAATCTCTTTGCGTTAAGCCATATATAATAGAATCTGTTCCAAAAAGCTGAAGAATATCATTGCAAACAAATCCATTGATCTTAGTTACAACTCCATTCTGCCTATAATTCGGATCAACAACGTATTTCGAAAGCATCAAAATATTTCTATCACCAAATCGTCTATCTATATCAATAAAAGTTCCAAAAGCAATAAGTTTTTTTTCATCAAAAGCGGCTGTTGTAAAAGGACTTTCAAGCGTTGTTCTAAAAAGCGCCTTTTGCCTTTCAATTTCAACTCGCACAGCATCTTCATTGCCTTTAAAACCACCACGCACAAAATCAATCGCAAGCTGATCAATATTTTCATCGGCAATTGCGGCCCATCCATAATCAAATACGTCCGAATCATCCGAATCCATTAAAAAACCTCTTTTATAATTTATATCCCCCACTTTTTAATAATTTTTAAAATATGGAGGCTAATAATACATATAGTCAGAAGATCTGTCAAAAAACTCAACTTTGACTTTTGAGCTGTGGTTTTGAGATTTAACTTGTGACTTTTGACTTATGAAACTTCGAGTTTGCATTCACTACAAATCTTCTTCACCCCATCCTTCCCTTCTTTCTCAATAATCGGACTATCGCAAGATTTACACATTTCGCCGGTTGGCTTATCCCAAGTCGCAAACTTACATTTTGGGTATTTATTGCAACCATAAAATATTTTCCCACGCTTCGTGTGTCTTTCAATAACCTGTCCGCCGCATTTTGGACATTTCACATCCATAAATTTCACAATCGACTGAATGTTTTTGCATTTTGGATAAGCTGAACAGCCCAAGAACGTTCCAAATCTTCCCTGCTTCACAAGCATTTCCGCACCACATTTATCACATTTTTTACCTGCCAATTTTTTCTCGGTCTCTTTTAATTCAGCGCTTTCCTTGCCGTTTTCAAGAGGTCTGGCGTTTTTGCATTTTGGATAATCCGAACAAGATAAAAATTTTCCAAATCTTCCAAGTTTAATCACCATTGGTTTTCCACATTTTGTACAAACCTCACTCGTCGCCTCATTAACAATATCTTTCTTCTGCAAGGTTTCCCCTTTCTCAAGAATAAGCTTATGAAACGGCACATAAAAATCCTTAATAACAGGCTGCCATTCACGTTTTCCATCGGCAACATCATCCAAAACATCTTCCATTTCCGCAGTAAATTTATAATCAACAACAACCGGAAAATTCTCAACCAATAAATCCGTAACAACATTTCCAAGATCGGTTGGCATAAGAGTTTTTCCATCTTTTTTCACATATTCACGCATAAGAATTGTCGAAATTGTCGGCGCATATGTGCTTGGTCTTCCAATCCCCTCAGATTCAAGCTTTTTAACCAAACTCGCTTCCGTATATCTTGCAGGTGGTTTTGTAAAATTCTGGCTTGGTGTAAATTCTTTAGCTTTAACTTCTTCATCTTTTTCCATAACCGGAAGAAGTTTTTCTTGTTTTTCAATTTCCTCTTCAGGATCATCGCTTCCTTCCGTATATGCCATCAAAAATCCTGCAAATTTCACAGATTGTCCTTTCGCCGTGAATGTATAAGGCAAAACACTTCCACCCTTTTCTCCGCTTATCTTAGCCTCAATTTGATTAAAGATCGCTTCTTTCATTTGGCATGCAACCATTCTTTTCCAAATCAAATCATATAATTTAAATTGATCTTTTGTTAAAGAAAATTTCACGCTTGAAGGCGTAATCGTAACGTCAGAAGGACGAATTGCTTCATGAGCTTCCTGCGCACGACCCTTTGCTTTATAAAATCTTGGCGATGAAAGCGAATATTCCGCGCCAAACTCTTTTGTTATCATATCTTTCGCGGCAAAAGTTGCCGATGCCGCCAAATTCACAGAATCAGTTCTCATATATGTAATCAAACCCATTGTTTTCCCAAGAACTTCAACGCCTTCATAAAGTTGCTGAGCAACAACCATTGTCTTTTTAACAGGATATCCAAGCTTTCTTGAAGCTTCCTGTTGCAAAGTTGAAGTCGTAAAAGGTGGCGGTGGATTTCGAACACTATCCCTTTCCTCAACGCTCGTTATTTTGAAGTCCGCACCGTCAAGTTCACCAAGTATTTCTTTTGATTCCGCCTCATTTTTAATCTTAATTTCTTTATCATTCTTATGCGTCAAACTGGCTTCAAATAGATGTTTTCGAAGTGTGGCAAATTGCCCGATAATATTCCAAAATTCCTCAGGTTTAAATGCCAAAATTTCGCGCTCTCTTTCAACAACAAGTCGAACCGCAACACTCTGTACGCGTCCCGCAGACAGTCCATATCTAACTTTTTTCCATAATAAAGGAGAAAGCTCATAACCAACCAATCTGTCCAAAACACGCCTTGCTTGCTGAGCATCAACCAAATGAGTATCTATTTCTCGTGGATTTTTTATAGCATCCAAAATCGCCTTTTCAGTGATTTCATGAAACACAATTCTCTTAATCGGAGTCTTTCCTGGCTTAACATCAAGAGCTTGGATCAAATGCCAGCCAATGGCTTCCCCTTCGCGGTCTTCATCAGTTGCGATCCAAAGAACTTTCGCCTCTTTCATATAGTCCTTAATCTGCTTAATCGTTTTCTTCTTATCAACGGGAATCGTATATGTAGGCTCAAAATTATGCTCAATATCAATGCTCATTTTTGACTTTGGCAAATCGCGAACATGCCCCATAGAAGCAATGACCGTATAATCTTTATCCAAAAATCGCGAAATTGTTTTCGCTTTTGTTGGAGATTCTACAATGACAAGATTTTTTCCCATACGAGTCTCATTGTTATCCGAAACGTCGAAATTAGTCAAATATTCAGTTTACATCGAGATAAAAATGTGTTGCTTTTAAAATGGCTTATGCAAGCCCTCGAATTTCAAGAATGGCTTATACAAGCCAAAACCAACTACCTCATTTTTAAAGCGAAACATAAAACTCAAAATATGGCTATAGCTAAACAAAAACCCTTGCAATCGATTACGCGTTGCATATAATACCTTTGTCTTTAATAAAAATATTTTTTAACCATTCCACAATGACAAAACAAGATCTCGTCAACGCCATTGCAACAGAAGCAGGCGTGACAAAAAAAGCAGCAGGCGACATGCTTGCATCTCTCTTGAAGAATGTCACAAAATCTCTCAAGAAAGGCGAAACTGTAACAATCACAGGTTTCGGCACATTCCGCGTATCAGCAAGACGCGCCCGCGTTGGTGTCAATCCACGCAATCCAGGACAAAAGATCAAGATCCCTGCAATGAAACTCCCAGCTTTCAAAGCCGGAAAATCATTGAAGGATGCAGTCCGATAGTCAACAAACAGGGACAGTCTTCGAAGAAG
>LBUS01000017.1 GCA_000992695.1 Candidatus Peregrinibacteria bacterium GW2011_GWF2_38_29
ACTTTTTAATGAACTTTGTTTTTCTTTTTGTTTTTGATTTTTTCAAATCATATAAATTTATCAAACCTAAAGACTTTCGTCAAATTATTACGGTGGACGTAAATAGAAAGTATGTTTTACTTTAAAATGGAGTTTTTGGCAAATAACGAAAAGTTTATTTACAGAAATATTGATTTGTTATTTTTGTGGTGATAAAATTGTCTTGAACTTGCGGGCGACAGCCCCAGACCGACCACATACGTAGAGTTGGTCAGCAGGTTCTTTTTTTAGTCTTCGTTTAAATCCCCTTTGTGCAAAGATATGAACCTTATGTCTTTGTAATGTTTGGTTTTCCAGTATGGAATAATCGACCAGAAAAATATTTCTCCATTTCCGATTTTTTTAAGTATGATTTTAATTCTTATTCTATCGTTGATTACCGCAATAAAAGCCCAATATTTAACTATTTTGTGCCTAAAATCGATTAAGCCGTGGTTTTTTACTCTGATGTTTTCTATTTTTTCCAGATATTCTTGATAATATTTCATATTTTTTAGTACAGGCTTGATGTATTGCAACAGTTGAAATCTTTTTATTTGATTTTTAAGATCGCGTTTGCAGTTTTTGTTTTTGAATATTAGGTGGAACAATCCGTGATTATTTAAGCGTATATTTCCAAAGCATAATGATTTTATTTCTTTATTATTCTCAAAAAAATTTATCGCTAATTGCTTTGTTTGTTCGTATTCTTGCTGGTCGTGATTGATCATGGGTATTATTTTATACACATCTCGTTAAATCCAATTAAACTTTTCTTAAATTTTTCATAAATTATTGCTTGCGTATAAACTTGCAACTCAATACAATGCTTTTGATGAAGAAAGCGACACTTCTTCTTGAAGACGGAACGAAATGGAACGGAACTTTATTTGGAGCTGATAAAACGGTTTCAGGAGAAACAGTTTTTAATACAGGGATGATGGGTTATCCGGAAACAATGACAGATCCTTCTTACGAAGGGCAGATTTTGGTTTTTACATATCCGATGATTGGAAATTATGGCGTGCCGGATGATAAAAAAATAAAAGTTGGAAAAAAAGTTTTTAATGTAAGTTCGGTTTTTGAAAGTTCGCGAATACATGTGAGTGCGATTATCGTGAGTGAATATTCTGAAAATTTTAGTCATTTTGAGGCGAAGAAGTCGCTTGATAAATGGATGAAGGAGCAGGGGATTCCGGGGATTACTGGAATTGATACGAGGGCTTTGACGAAGCATTTGAGAGAAAAAGGAGCGATGTTAGGGAAAGTCAAAACTCAAAGTTCAAATCTCAAAGCCACAAGTCAAAAGTCAAAACTAAATGCGGCGCGGACAGACGATGAGGATCCGCGCGTGTTCTGGGACCCAAATAAGGAAAATTTAGTTGCGAAAGTTAGTTTGAAAAAGCCGATTGAATATAAGGGTGAGGGTAAGATGGCGAAAAAACGAGTTGTTTGCATGGATTGTGGTGTGAAAAATAATAGCATTCGAGCGTTTTTGGAAAAGGGTGTGACTTTGATTCGCGTGCCTTATGATTATGATTTTGTTGCAAAGGGTGTGAAATTTGATGGACTTTTTTTGTCGAATGGGCCGGGCGATCCTTCTATGATGGATTTGACGGTTGCGATAATAAAAAAAGTTATGGCAATGAAAAAGCCGATATTTGGAATTTGCCTTGGGAATCAGCTTTTAAGCCGTGCGTCTGGTGCAAAAACATATAAATTAAAATATGGTCATAGGTCGCAAAATCAGCCGTGCATGGATTTGGAAACAAAAAAATGTTATGTGACTTCGCAAAATCATGGATATACCGTTGACGGAAAAACTCTTGGTAAAGGCTTTAAAGTTTGGTTTGAAAATGTGAATGATAAAACGGTTGAGGGCGTGAAGCACAAGAGTTTGCCGTTTTTTGCGGTGCAGTTTCATCCGGAAGCTTGTCCGGGACCAAAAGACAGTGAAGAGTTATTTGGTAAGTTTATTGATCTTTTGTGAAATCGCAAAACTTGATTTTGAGCTTGTGTGACAATATAATTTTCCCAGTATATTAATTTAACCTCTTTAATATGACGAAAAAAATCGTAGCCGGAGTGCTTATGCTCGCGGTCGTTTTTGTCGCGGGTTGTTCCGTTTTTGGAACGTCCGACGATGCCGTATCCAAGCCAAAAATTGCAGTAATTTTGCCTTTTACAGGTGATGCGGGAAGTTATGGAGAAATGACAAAACAAGGAATTGAAATTGCCGCTAAGGAATTTGGTTATGCCGGTGAAGTAATTTACGAAGATTCAAAATGTGATCCAAAAGATTCTGTTAATGCTATGACGAAACTTGTTAGTGTTGATAAGGTTCAAGCAGTTATTGGAGATCTTTGCTCAAGCGCAACACGCGCTTCTTATCCTATTGCAGAGCAATATAAAGTTGTTTTAGTCAGCCCTGCTTCAACAAATCCAGACATTTCAAAGGATGGAGGCTATATGTTTAGAACGATTCCAAGCGATTCTTTGCAAGGTGCTTTTGGAGCCAAATTGGTTTATGACAAGGGATATAGAAATCTTGCGGTTTTATACAGCAATGAAGATTATGGAATTGGATTTAATACTGTATTGAAAGAGAATTTTGAGAAATTGGGTGGAAAAGTTGTTGCATCTGAAGGTGTTGAAAGAACTGCAACAGACGCAAGAACTCAAATTACAAAAATTAAGGCTGCAAATCCGGATGCCGTTTATTTTATTCACAACGGGCCAAGTGTTGCAGCAGGTATTTTAAGACAAATGAGTGAACTTGGACTTAAAGCTTTCATTGTCGGATCTGAAGGTCTTCGAGGTGAAGCGATTTTGAAAGGAGCCGGAGTTTCTGCTGAAGGAATGTATGTTACATCTGTTGCTTCCGGAACAAGCGCTTTCTTAGAACAATTTAAGACGATTTATACTAACGTTGAGGTAGGTCCTTTTGCCGCTCAAGGATATGATGCTTTTAAAGCCATTGCATTGACTATTAAAGATGGTGCAAAGACAGGCGAAGAAATCAAAGAAGCTCTCTATAAAGTTGAATTTGATGGTGGCACAGGTCATGTCAAATTTGATGCAAATGGAGATGTTCCTGGAACGTACGATGTCTTTGTTGTTAAAAATGGCAAATTTGAATTGGTAAAATAATGAATATAGTTCCGCAACTCATCTTAAATAGCATTATCGCAGGTTCGATAATAGCCTTCCTGGCTGTAAGTTTTAATTTAATTTATGGTGCCACGAGATTCTTTAATATGGCTCATGGCACCATTGCTATTTTTGGCGGATATATAGCGTTTTTCTTTTTCAAGACGCTTGGTTGGAATATGTATTTATCCGCTATTCTTGGAATTCTTGCCGCTGGGCTTCTTGGTTATATCTTTGATCGAATTATTTATTTGCCACTTCGAAAAAGAAAAGCTTCCGGAATGATTATGCTTGTTGCTTCTATTGGCGTTTTTACGGCTTTACAGTCGCTTATACAGATTTTCTTTACGAGTGAATTTCAAACGCTATCCGATATTTCAGTCCACGATAGGCTTTATACAATATTTGGCGCAACAATTACTCAGACTCAAATTTATATTTTGATAATGGCTTTTATTGTCGCGATTTGCCTTATTATATTTTTGAAATATACGATTTTTGGTAAGGCTGTTAAGGCTATTAGTGATGATGAAGAGGTCGCGAAAATTGTCGGTATAAATACTAATAAAATTATAGGACTTTCGTTTTTTATTGGATCAGGAATTGCCGCAATAGGCGGGATTGCAGTTGGTTTTGATACCGGTCTTAATCCTACAATGGGTATGAAATTACTTTTGCACGGTATTTCAGCTGCGATAATCGGAGGAGTCGGCAGTGTCTATGGAGCTTTTATTGGCGCTTTTGTTTTGACATTTGTTGCTAATTTTTCGATATTTTGGATATCCGGAGAATGGCAAGAGGCTGTAGCTTTTGTGCTACTTATAATATTTCTTATTTTTAGGCCTCGCGGAATAATTAAAAGATAATTATGAATTATACAGTTTATTATATTGTGCACTTGCTAACCATGTTTTCCATTTATGCTATTCTTGGGGTTAGTTTGAATTTGGTTGTTGGATATACGGGACTCGTTTCTGTTACGCAGGCGGCTTTTTATGGAATTGGCGCTTATGCTACCGCTTTAATTGCAAAGACTGCGGGATTTGGATTTTTTTCGTCGATGTTGATTGGTGTTATCGTTGCCGGTTTAATAGGTCTTTTAATTGGACTTGTTTTGTCGAAATTTAGAGACGATTATTATGTGATAGTTACTGTTGGATTTAATATTATTGCTTATGGGATTTTCATGAATTGGCATAGCTTAACGCGTGGTCCGCTTGGAATTGTGGCCGTTCCTCGTCCAAAGATTGATTTTCTTGGATTGCATTTGGATTTTAATAATAATTTATTATTTTTAGCGCTGGTTTTAGTTTTTCTTGCTTTGATTTATTTTCTTGCGCGATTTATTGCCAAATCTTCTTTTGGAAGAGTTTTGAAGGCTATTCGCGAAGATGAAAAAGCGATTCAGGTTTTTGGATATAATGCTTTTTATTTTAAGCTCGCCATCTTTGTTATAAGTGCAGGGATGGCTGCGGTTGCAGGATCTTTTTTCGCCTCATATTTGAGGTTTACAAGCCCAAATACGTTTGTTTTGATGGAATCGGTTTTGATTCTTTCTATGATAATTCTTGGAGGACTTGCGAATTTGAAAGGGTCACTTTTAGGCGCTTTTATATTGGTTCTTTTGCCTGAATTAATGCGTTTTGTTGGATTTCCGAATGAGATTGCGGCTGAGATGAGGCAAATTGTTTATGGGGTCATTTTGGTGCTTTTGATGATATATAAGCCGAGTGGAATCATGGGAGAATACAAATTGTAAATGACAAAATTTAAATGAAAAATGACAAAAATATAATTGAAGTGAAAAATTTGGTGAAGCACTTTGGTGGTGTTTATGCGGTTAACGATTTGTCGCTGAAGATTCCAAGAGGAGAAGTTGTGAGCATTATTGGGCCGAATGGATCCGGGAAATCGACTTTGGTAAACTTGTTATCCGGTATGGTTGAAATAAATAGTGGCGTTGTGATTTTGAATGATGCGGAAAAATTGAAGAAAATAAAATCTTATGAGATTCAAGATTTGTCTATTACAAGGACTTTTCAGGAGGTTCGGCTTTTTGAGCAAATGACGGTTATTGATAATTTGCTTGTTGTTTTGACGAATAGAAGTGTTTTTGGCTCGTTTTTTGAAGTTCATAAAAAATATCACTTGGAAGAGGTGGAAAGAATGCTTCAGCGCGTTGGGCTTGAAGCTAAGAAAAATCAACTCGCGAAAAATTTATCTTATGGGCAAAGAAAGTTACTTGAAATTGCGCGTGCGCTTCTTATGAAAACTGAAATTTATTTGTTTGATGAGCCATTTGCTGGTCTTTTTCATGCGATGATTAAAACCGTTTCTGGAATTATTAAGGACCTACGAAAAGAAGGAAAAACCGTGATTTTGATTGAGCATAATATGGATTTGATTAGAGAACTTTCTGATTATGTTTTTGTTATGGATGAGGGGAGTTTGCTTGCGGAAGGGGAGCCTGATAGCGTTTTAAAAAAGAAATCCGTTATCGAAGCTTATCTTGGAAAATAAAAAAATTATGAAAGAGATTTTACTACAATTAAAGGACGTGCACGTGCATTTTGGCGGAGTTAAGGCCTTGGACGGCGTGAACGTTGATATAAACGCCGGTGAAGTCACAGCTTTGATGGGGCCAAATGGCGCTGGGAAATCAACGATTTTGAAAGCGGTTTTTGGATTGGCGCCTGTTACTTCGGGATCGATTTTGTGGCATAATGATGCGTTTAAACCGATTCCATATGAAGTTGTTTATAAGGGAATTTCTTTTGTTCCGCAGGGCAGAAGGGTTTTTGCACGATTAACGGTTGAAGAAAATCTTGAGATTGGTGGATTCACCGTTGCTAATAAAAATGAATTGAAAGAGAGAATTGCCCGGATGATGGAGCTTTTTCCTGTTTTGAAACATAAAAGGCGTGAACCTTCGGGAAGTCTTTCCGGTGGGCAACAGCAGATGCTTGCGATTGCGCGCGGACTTATGACCGATCCAAAGGTTTTGCTTTTGGATGAGCCGTCTTTGGGACTTGCGCCGAAAATCGTGAAAGAAGTTTTTGAAAAAATTAAAGAAATTAATTTAAAACAAAAAACCGCGATTGTTGTCGTGGAACATAATATTAAATCGCTTTTAGGCGTTGCGGATCGCGTTTACGTTTTGGATAAGGGAAAAGTTGCGCTTCATGGGAATTCGGATGATATAGAAAATAGTGATATTATGAAGAGGGTGTTTTTAGGAGAGATGGAGTAGGAAGGAATTACAAAATCTAAAATCCAAAGGACAAACGGTATTTTTTTGGTAACTTATTTCTTGCTAAATAATTAATTTTATGTTATAATTGTAGTGTAAGTTCAAAAATAAATAACAAAAATAAAAATGAAAAATCTATTTACGCCTAATCGTTTAGTGTTTTTTGAAGGAGCTCCCGGTGAATCCTTTGTACCTGATTCTGAAAAGGTTACTGAGCATAAAAGCGATGAAGCTCTTAAGTTTCAGGCTAAAAAAGCTCCTGAATCTTTTGAGGGTACGGTTGAAGCGTATTTAACTCAAATAGATGCGGATGCTAAAAGATTTGAAGATAAAGCTAAAGAGGGTAAGTTTTTTGCATTTGGTAATCTTGGGGATTCTTGGATTCCAAGCATTGACGGTTTGAGTAAATTACTTAAAGGTAAAGTTGATTCTGCGGATGGTATGTATGATAAGCACGTAGCTTTACGAGAAGCTCGTTGTGCATTACATCCTGTGGTTACAAGGCTTGAAAGATATTTAAAACAAGCGGAAGGAGTAACAAAGCAAGTTGATGCATTTTCTTGGGATAGAGTTAAGGATTTTAGAGCGTCACTTGGTATGAAGCCGGTCGATATGTCTGATGTTCTTATTCGTGGTGATAAATTTGATATTGATAGCGCTGCTTCTGAAAAAGAATCCTTATTTGATAAAGAAGGTCGTTATTTTCAATATGGTAATTTAGGAGATAATTGGATTCCCCTTATTGATAATCTTGTTGGTAGATATGAAAGAAAATATTCAGAAGCTACCGATGCGTCTAAAAAGGAAGGTGTTATTAAGGAGGCAAAAACTGAAGTTGGGCTCGCTGTCCATAGGTTGGCTGAATATTTGAGGAGAGTTGAGGCTAAAACCGGTGAACGTGATGAGCAAAGCTGGGTGGCTTTACGTGGAATTATGGATAAGCTTAAATTTGATAAAGTAAAATCATAATTGTGATATACTTTTTCTAGTTTAAAAGTATTTATATGGATTTTTTAGGTGTGGATATTTTATCCACAGAGCAGTTTGATCGGGCGAGTTTGGAGCATTTGTTTGAGGTTGCTTTGAAAATGGAGCCTTTTGCAAAAAAGGAAAAGAAAGGGGATTTGATGAATGGGAAGATTTTGGCATCGCTATTTTATGAACCTTCAACAAGGACGAGATTTTCTTTTGAAACAGCCATGAAAAGACTTGGCGGAGAGACGATTTCCGCGACTGAAATTGCGAGTTCATCGATTTTTAAAGGGGAAACTTTGGCGGATACGGCAAAAGTTGTGGAAAAATTTGCGGATGTTATTGCGATTCGTCATCCGGAAAGTGGTTCTGCGCAAGTTTTTGCGGATAATGCGAGCATTCCGGTTTTGAATGCTGGAGATGGGCCAAATCAGCATCCAAGTCAGTCGCTTTTGGATATGTATACGATTAAAAAAGAGTGCTCTCAAATTGATGGATTAACGATTGCGATGGTTGGGGATTTGAAATATGGGCGAACGGTTCATTCGCTGAGTTTATTACTGCGGCATTATGATGTGAAAATTGTTTTGGTTTCGCCTGATGAACTGAAAATGCCAAAAGAATATTTGGAAAAGTTTGACGAAAAAGGGCTTGTTTATGAGGAAATTTCGGGTCTAGGAGCGGCCGTGAAAAAGTCAGATGTTATTTATATGACGCGTGTGCAAAAAGAGAGATTTACGGATTTGAATGAATATGAAAAGTTGAAAAATGCGTTTGTGATGAGTCGCGGTTTGATTGAAGAAGCGAATAAGAAAGCGATTATTATGCATCCGTTGCCAAGAATTGGCGAGATTTCGCTTGATATGGATGATTTTGCAGGATCTGCATATTTTAGGCAGGTTGAAAATGGGGTTGCGGTTAGGATGGCGATGATTGCTTTGGTGCTTGGGAAAATGTAAGTTTATGAAAAATTTAAGATTTGTTTAGAGGGATTTAATCTTGGTTAGGTATAATTTGAGTTGTATGAATGATTTACAAAATAACAAGCTGGTATTGTTTCAGTCAAAAAAGATCCGTCGTACTTGGCATAACGATGAGTGGTTTTATTCGGTAGTGGATGTTATTGAAGCACTAACCGATAGCCCTACGCCGAGGCAATATTGGGGGAAGGTTAAACAAAGGGAATTCGTCGACCTTCAGTTGTCCCCAATTTGGGTACAGCTGAAGTTAGAGAGCGCTGATGGCAAGAAATATGACACGGACTGTGTGAATACCAAGGATGCATTTCGTTTGATACAGTCAATTCCAAGTAAGAAGGCGGAACCGTTTAAGAGATGGCTTGCTGAGGTTGGGAAGGAAAGGCTTGATGAAATAGAAAACCCTGAATTGGCCCAAGAACGCATGAAGGCGCTTTATGAAAAGAAAGGTTATTCCAAGGATTGGATTGATAAGCGTTTGCGAGGAATTGCGATTCGTCAGAATTTGACTGATGAATGGAGGGATCGCGGGCTTATTTACGAAAAGGATTATGCAATTTTGACGGCGGAAATATCCAAGGCTACTTTTGGCATGACGCCAAACGAGTATAGGAAATACAAAAATATTTCCAATAAATCGAAGGTAAATTTAAGGGATAACATGACAGACTTGGAGTTGATTTTTACGATGCTTGGAGAAAAGATGACAATTGAAATTTCCAATAAAGAAAAACCGAAGGTGATGATAGAACATAAAAAAGTGGCAAGGCGTGGAGGTGATGTTGCTGGAAATGCGAGAAAACAAGCGGAAAAAGAGCTGGGACGAAGTGTGTGTTCAAAAGAAAATTATTTGGAAAATCCGCAGGATAGGAAATTTATTGATAATGGTATGTGATATACTTTAGCCGATGTATGATTTGATCTTAAAAAACGGCAAAGTTGTTTTTCCGGACGGCGTGAAGGTCGTTGATGTTTGCATTAAGGATGGGAAAATTGAAAAGATTATGCCGAGCGTTAAAGATTTGACGAAGGACGTGATTGATTGCTCGGGATTTTATGTTTTGCCGGGGATTATTGATGCGCATGTTCATATGCGAACGCCGGGATTAACTATGAAGGAAGATTTTGGGACAGGTTCGCGCGCTTGTGCGGCAGGAGGAATTACGACTTTTATTGATATGCCAAATACGCGTCCGCCGACTTTAAATAATGATGATTTGGATGAAAAGAGGGGATTTGCAAATGATGATTCTGTTGTGAATTTTGGTTTTTATATCGGTGCAAATGGGAAAAATTTTAATGATATAAAACATGTTAAAAATGTTGCTGGTGTGAAGGTTTATTTTGGCGCGCATTATAAAGATATTTCTATTGAAGATGCGGGTTTACTGGAAGAACTTTTTAAATGGGGAAAAATGCCGATTGTTATTCATGCGGAAAGCGAAAAAGGTTCATACGAAGCCGTTAAACAAGTTTTGCATATTGCGAAAAAATACGATGCTCGTGTTCATATTGCGCATGTTTCAACAGATTCTGAAATTGAAGAAATTAGAAAATTTAAAAGTGAAAAAGTCACGTGTGAAACCGCACCACATTATTTATTTTTAAATAAAAATGCTTTTCAAGATCTTGGAAATTTTGCAAAAGTTAACCCTCCTTTGCAAACCCATGAGGACCAAGAAGCGCTTTTTAAAGCCATTGACGATGGCGTTATTGAAATGATTGCGACTGATCATGCACCACATTTGAAAGAAGAAAAAGAAAAATCTTTCGAGGAGGCTCCGGTTGGAGTTCCGGGAGTTGAAACTTTACTTCCGCTTATGTTGGATATTGTAAATAAAGGAAGAATTGATATTGTGAAGCTTGTGAAATTGATGTGCGAAAATCCTGCGCGAATTTTTGATATAAAAAATAAAGGAAAAATTGCGGAAGGTTTTGATGCGGATCTGGTTATTGTTGATATGGATGAAAAGAGGATTGTGCGCAACGAAAATTTGTTTACCAAATGCGGTTGGTCGCCGTTTAATGAATGGGAATTACAAGGTGTTCCAAAGATAACAATTGTTAACGGGATTAAGGTTTTTGAAAACGGAAAAATAATTGCTGGAGATTTCCGAGGTGGTGAGGTAAAGTTTTTGCAGTAAATTTCAATAATTAATACATATGTTAAAAATAAAATTTCTTGGCGTGGAGTTTGAAAACCCAACAGTTTTGGCTTCCGGAATTTATCCGACAGCCGCAAATGCTTTATTACAAGCCGTTAATAATGGTGCGGGTGGAGTTACGACAAAATCGATTTGGTTGACTGAACACAAGGGGCATCCTGCTCCAACTTTAATTACAAATGCGAATTTTACGATTAATGCGGTTGGGCTTTCTGATCATGGAGTTGACGTGAGTGGAAAAGAGATTTTGGCGTATAAAGAAAAGATTGCGGCTGACTCAAAGAAAGCGCCGATTATTGTCAGTGTTGTGGCCGGAACAAAGGCTGATTTTGGCCTTATTGCTGAGAAAATTAGCGTTTATAATCCGGATATTATTGAAGTGAACATTTCTTGTCCAAATGTTGAATCTGAATTTGGAAAACCTTTTTCGTGCGATAAAATGGATGCTGCGGAAGTTACGAAAAATGTTAAAGCGAGAACGAAATTGCCGGTTATAATTAAGCTTTCGCCAAATGTTTTGAATATTTCGGAAATTGCAAAAGCTGTCGCAGATGCGGGAACTGACGGGTTTTGCGCCATAAATACGCTTGGACCCGGTATGATTATTGATCTTGAAAAAAGAACACCGTTTTTATCGAATAAAGTTGGTGGAGTTTCCGGACCCGGAATAAAGCCGATTGCCGTGCGATGTGTTTATGATATTTATAAGGCTACAAAGCTTCCGATTTTGGGCATGGGTGGGGTCGTTTCTGGCAAAGATGCAATTGAAATTATGATGGCTGGAGCAGGCCTGATTGGGCTTGGTGCTGCGATTTACATGCGTGGGCCAACGGCTTTCAAATTAGTCGCTGATGAAATGGCCGAATGGATGGCTTCCCATGGTGTAAAAGATTTGACTGAGATTATCGGAGTTGTGCAAGTTTAAAATCGTTTTTTAGATTGA
Organism: Candidatus Peregrinibacteria bacterium GW2011_GWF2_38_29; assembly: GCA_000992695.1. GTDB lineage: Bacteria > Patescibacteriota > Gracilibacteria > UBA1369 > UBA12463 > UBA12463. Next base: position 11,476 of record LBUS01000017.1, read on the forward strand.
ATTTAAGGTTGGAAGGTGGCTATAATTACCCCCTATATTTAATTTTGCAATATGGCGGATGTAAATAAGCCAAAAGGTCCTGTAGAGGGTGGCGATGGTGGGAGCGATAAACCTAATGTGCCTTTAGAGCTGGATGATGATTTTGGGCGACTTTCCGGTGAGGTTGCTGAACGCGTTAGCGTAGCTTCAACTCCAACTGTTTTAAGAGATGCTTTGCCTTCTTTGCCTGAAGATCAAGAAATCGGTAAAACAGGAACCGTTAGATGTTCTGTTTTGATTATGAAATTAGCTGATCAATCTGTGGATGAAAAGATTAGAGTGTGCGCAGAAAATGAAGGTGGGTTTTTTGAAAGATCCGGCGATTCTGTGAGAGTTGTTTTTCGAGGAGAAAGAGTTGAGTCAAGTGCTGTTTTGGTTGCGACGGCAATTCGAAAACTTGGTGTTCCGGAAATTGAAAGTGCCGCTGTTATTTTGGCTAATGGTAATTTTAAAACGAAAAAGGGTCAGATTTTTTGGGACACCGAAGGCAAAAATATTAAGTCTGCAATAGACGCTGTTTCGAATATGCCTTCGACTGGGTTACACATGTATCCGATTAATAAAGATTTTATTGATATGCTTGAAAATCCAAGAAATGCAGATAAGGTTGGGATTGAGGCATTTCCTATGGGCGAAACCGGAGTTTTTGGTATAAAAAGTATAGAAAAACGCTATGGAAGGCTTCTTGTTGGTGGTCCAAAAGGTATCTATGGAAGAGAAAACGAAATGGGGCAAATGGAAGATTTGTTATCCGGTGATAAGATTGCTCTTGGTACTGCAAAATTGACTCTTACAGCTAGAGCCGGTGTTGGTAAAACGAAATTTATAAAACATGCTCTTGAAAAACTTTCTTTGCGTCATGAAAAAGCTTCAACTCTTTATGTTGCAGCTTCTGAGCCGAAAAAAGCTAAAGCATTTTCGTTTTTGACAGGATTTGGTGGATTTATTCCGCGATTGTTGGAAGTTGCAAAAATCAAAGTTCTCGATGCTGATAAAATGCCTGTATATCAAGAGTTGGCTGGTCTTGCATCTGGCACAAGTGAGTTATTGCAAGACGTCTCTGTCCTTCAGCATAAGATCAAAATTTTAATGGGGAAAATTGCTGAAGTATTTCCTCTTTTCATTGCTTTTGATGATCAGCAATGGGTTGATGACGCGTCTGCCGCTGTGCTTAGAGGTATTTTTAAAGATCCTATTGCTAACGTTGCTGTTATTGGTGCAACGAGAATCCAAGAAGGCGAGAATCCTCCAAAAGCTTTGCAGGAAGTTTTTGCCGGATCTAAGAATATTGAACTTAATAATTTAAATTTGATTGATGCTTCTCATAGGCCTACAGGTACATTGCGAGGATTTGTTAGGGATATGCTTGAAATTAAAGACGAAGGAGAGGATTTCCCGATTTCTTTTTATACATTCCTTGCTGAAAAATCAAAAGGTCATGCTTTGAAATTAGTTGAAGGTATTAATTTATTAATTAAAGGAGGATTTTTGCAAAAAGGTTCTGTTCTGTGTAAAAGAGGCTATAAAAATGTTGAAATCCCTGAAACCGAAGAAGCTCTTCTTGAATCACGTATTTCCAAATTACCAAGAGATCAAATTTTTATGTTGTTAAATTTGTGTATGCTCGGGCCTTCTTCCACAAAATTATTATCTGCAATATTTACTAATTCCGTTCAAAGAAAAGCTATTTTGGGGCTTGAGAGCAATGGGATCATACAAAGAGAAAAGGGTTATGGGTTTGATCTTATGTATCCAACTATAAGAGAAGTGATGTTTAAAGTTTATGGCGAAGATGTTGAGCCTTGTGCTAGAAGTTTGATTGAACCTTTTAAAAGAATAATGGCCGAAGGTTCATTTCCTGCCGAGTGCACTTCTTATAAGTTGTATGAATTAGCGCAATTGGCAAACGATTTGCCTACACAGATGGAGTGTTCGATGTCTGCGGGGAAAGAGGCTTTAAGTAGATATGATAATGAAAAAGCCATTGAGATTTTTGAATTTGCACGTGGTCAAAGACACGGGCTTCTTGATGATGGCTCAAGTTTTGGTATTTATACCGGACTTGCAAAAGGGAATTCTCAAATGGGTGACTATTCTGCAGCAACTGCTCATCTAGAGAGCGCTTTGGGGTATCTTAATCCTGATGATGTAGATATGGTTTTTGAATTTCATACTGCTTCAAGAGATGCTTTTTATTCTGCGCAAGATATTAAAGGACTTGAAGAGGCCTGTGAAAGATCCTCTAGAATAGTGGATTCGAAAGAGAAAAAAGTTAGTGCACAAATATATGATACGGAACGTTTTAAAGTGGATTTTGATATTGCCAGATGCTTTTATTTGAAAGCTGCATCAAAAGACTCTGAATTTGTTCCTTTTAGTATGGTGAGAATAAAACTTGAAGATTTGCAAAAAAGAATAGGGCTCTATTCTTATATAGATCCTGATGGGCGTTTTAGTAGAGAGATTAAGAGATTTATTGGTTTGACTCATTATCTTGAGCACGGGCGTGTTGATTCGGATGCGGCAGTTGTTGGTAATGTTAAAGTGATAAATGATAGTTATTGTAATGCGATTGTTTATTTGGAGCAGTTTTTAGCGGAATGGAGAGAGAGCCCATCCGGTACAAATCCAAAAGCTGTTATATCTGCTTTGAGATGCTGTGGTTATGCAAAGGCTATGCTTGGAGATGTCGGTTATAGTGTTTTATTTGATGAAGCCGCTACTCTTGCTATAAAATACGGTGATTATTCAGCGGCCGCTGATGCATTGAATATATTTGGTGGCGCCGAGGTAGATCTTTATAGAAGAGAGGGAGGGGAGGATGTTAATTTATTGCATTCTGCCTTGCAGCATTTTAAAGAAGCTGAAAGAGAAATGAATTTGCTCAATTCGAAGCCTTCATGGACGGTTAGATCCGTATCTCATAATAAGGCTCAGGCGTATTATTCTTTGGGTCTATTGTCAAGCGGTGATGAGAGTGGTGAAATGTTTGCGCAGGCATTTAAAACTTTAGAAAAAGATTCCATAGCTCATAGAAGAGGAGGGTCTGACCACCTTTCTCGGTATATTGTTCCGCTTATTGCTCTTTTAAGGAAAGCTGATGATAGCGGAAGGGTTGATCGTACAATGCGTATGTCTTCTTTTGTTATTAGTGGTGAAGATATCGCTGAATCTATTGGTTATATACATGGGCAAATTGATACGCAATCTAATACGTCTGATGGCTTGAGGCTTTGTTTTATATGTTGCAATCGCGCGATACTGCCAATTTGATAAGGACTTACAAGGTTATCGCGAAAGAGATCAACAGTATTCATCCCGTGAAGGTTCCAGGCCATGGTATTCGGTATTTTGCGCAAAAACCCGGTGCGACCGAAGAAACGCCTTATGACATGAGAAGACTGTATGGACATCTTATTCCTTTAGCGACTTTTATCTTGAATGTTGTAAAAGAGAGAGGCGTTCCTATTGATAAGGCTGTAGGCGGTATGAATCCTAAATATGTCGATGCTTCAAAGGGACATTTAAATATGAATATTGGGATTAGTTCTGATAGTTCACGCTTAAAGCGCGTCCTTAAAATAGAACGCGCTAGTGTTTCAACTTTATTCCCGGACCCTGCTTCAGAAACTGATTAAGAATTAATTTATCTAGGCATCCACGGGGTTGGATCTAAAATTTTGATCCAAGAAGAGCTGTTTAAAGAAGAAGTTGCTGATTGAGTTGTTGTTCTTTTTAGTTGAGTTGTGTTTGTCGTTGGAGTTAAAACCGCGGCTTTGCCGTCTTGACTTTTCCACATGTTATTAAGTAGAAGAAGTGAAACAATCATTGCACCTGTGAGGAGTCCCAACCAGAAAATTATCAATGGTTGATAGTTCATGAGCTTTGTTTTCATGTTTGTTTTTGTTATTTATATTGATTATATTATAACATAAATAATGTAGCATGTAAATACCTATAAAAAGCTTGTGGATAGCTATTTTTCAGACACGCTTGATTTGCCCAGCGTGCAAATCTTCGCTAGCGTTCGGTTTGCACTCTTTTGCTTTGCAAAAACCGTGCCCGTGCAAACCTCACGACTGTCTTCAAAATATCTTCCACAAGCTTTTGTTCTATGTTATTTCGTTTTAATCTTCAATAGAATTAAGGCGACGTTATGCTATAATAGCGTTACTTTAACTATTAAAATTATGGCTTCAACTGAAATTGCGAAAATTTTACTTGAAAATAAGGCTGTGAAATTGTCTTTTAATCCGCCTTTTACTTATACGTCGGGGATGAAAGGGCCGATCTATACGGATAATCGTGTGCTTGTCTCGTTTGTAGGTGCGCGCGATACTATTGTCGATGGATTTTTGGCGGCGATAAAAGAAAATAATCTTGAATTTGATTATGTGGCCGGAACTGCGACTGCGGGAATTCCTTGGGCGGCTTTTGTTGCGCAAAAACTCGGTGTGCCAATGATTTATATTCGACCTGAACCAAAAGGACATGGAACAGGAAAACAGATTGAAGGCTTTCTTGAAGCCGGAAAGCGTGTTCTTGTTGTTGAAGATTTGGTTACGACGGGTGGAAGCAGTTTGAAATCTGTGAACGTTGTGAAGAATGAAGGGAAATGTATTTGCGATTCGGTTTTGGCGATATTTACATATGGACTTGGAAAATCTGTTAAGGCTTTTTCTGAAGCTGGCATTAAACTGTTTGCGCTTACGGATTTGGATGAACTGCTTAAGGCTGCGGTTGCAAGCTCTTTTATTTCTGCGGATGATGAGGCAAAAATATTGGAATATAAAGCGGATCCGGAGAATTGGGCGAGCAAGATGGGACTTTAGTCGAAATTATCAATAATCAATTGTCAATTTACATTCAATTTTCAATCTTCAATCTATTAATTATAAATTTACAAACTAATATATGTCTAAATTTCATTTTGCAGATAGGCTGATTGAGGCGATTAAGCTTAAGAAAAGCGTTGTTTGTGTGGGGCTTGATCCAAGACTTGATAAAATTCCGGAATTTATTCGTGATAAGCATTTTAAAAAACATGCGAAATTTCCATTTTTGGCGGCGAGTGAGGCGATTTTGGAATTCAATAAAGGTCTTATCGATGCGGTAAAAGACGTTGCCGTTATTGTGAAACCGCAAATCGCTTTTTATGAAATGTTTGGGGCGGAAGGAATTAGTTGTTTTATTGAAACTATGAAATATGCTCGCGAAAAAGGTTTGCTTACAATTGCTGACGCAAAAAGAGGGGACATTGGAACGACTGCCGAGGCTTATGCAAAGGCGTTTTTGGGAAAAGTGAAAGTTGGTGATAATGAGCAAGAAATTTTTGGTGCGGATTCGATTACAGTTGCGCCTTATCTTGGATATGATGGAATTAAACCGTTTATTCAAGAGTGTAAAGTGAACGGAAAAGGAATGTTTGTTCTTGTGAAAACTTCAAATAAATCTTCAGGCGATTTACAGGATTTATTTGTTGAAAAGAGCGAAAAAAACGCACCTCAACCTGCGTTTCATATTATGGCGCAATACGTTGATTCTTGGGGTGCTGATGATATTGGAGAAAGCGGTTATAGCTGTGTTGGAGCTGTTGTTGGAGCGACTTATCCAAACCAGGCCGTTGAACTTCGTAAATTGATGCCAAATGCAATATTTTTGGTTCCGGGTTATGGCGCACAAGGCGGAACTGCAAAAGATGTTGCGGGGTGTTTTAATAAAGACGGACTTGGTGCAATCGTGAATTCATCACGCGAGATTTGCTTTGCTTATGAGAAATCGGAGAAATACACTGCGGAGAATTATGCTGAGGCTGCAAAAGAGGCCGCAGAGAAAATGCGAGATGATATTGCCAGCGTTCTTTAAAGTGGTATAATTCATCTCCATTATTAATAAATTATTATGCAAGCGGAGGCAATTCATGGCTATTTGGACGAGGAAGGAGCCGATATGTTGTATTTTATGGAGTGGGCAAGGGATGCTGAGCAAAAACGAGCTGAACGCTTGGAGTCTTTAGTGAAGCCTGAGCGATTTTCTGATTTGTGGGTTAAAAGAGAATTGTTGAGAAGTGGTGCGGTGCGACATTTTATGAAAAAAGATCCTACAACTGGCGAGATGGTTGAAGATGATGGTACGAAAGGTGCGCATAATGATGTTTATGAATTCGATAGAGGGAAGTTAGTGGTCTTGTTGAAAGGATGGGCTAAGTTTAAAAACCCTAAAGCCGTTGAATCTTTTGATTTCGCCGTAGAAAAATTTGCAGATTATATTTCCGGTCGTTTTGTCATGAAAGTCGGTCGTACGAGGCATTTTATTGTTAAGTTTGGTGTTGAAAGAAGATATGTGCCAAGAGATATGATGGCTGCGGCTTTTGATCCGGTTGGATATCCGCAAATAAACGGTCCGAAACGTATTGAAAAACTTGAGAGAGAAGTTCTTCGAGCCAATGCTTATATTGGTAATGAGGAAAAGCATTCGATTGTTGCGCCTTGTGTACTTTCTGAAATTGAAAGATTTTTAGGGAATCCTTTGGGCTTTAAGCCTGCTGTTTCCGGTGAATTTATGTTGAGAGATGATTCAGCTAAAACCGGTAAAACTATTTCTGATGTTGCTGAGATTGATAGTAATATACCGAAATTTTCTGATCGTTCTGCGTATATTGCGTTTAATAAAGAAGCTAGAAGATGTGGAATTGATAAGCTTGAGGATGCTTTGCGTCCATTTTTTGATAGTCTTGTTAGGCTTGGTCTTCACGATGTTGTGCAGAGATTTGCAAGTACAAAACTTGGCAAGAAATTACTTGGAGAAAAGAGAGCTAACGCCGGTTATAAGCGCCATACAACTCTTATTTATGAAGAAGCGGAGAAAATAATAAAAAGACTTACCGCAAAATATAAAGACCATAGTTTTTTAGCGGCTGAGCAAACAACTTATGGTTATGATCCGCGAGTTTCGGCTGAAGAATGGGGAAAAATCGCCGAAGGAAATGAGGAAGCCGTTTCATGTTTTGAGCATGATTTTACAAGAGTTATGCGGGATATGCCGGATTATATTCGCGCTATTTTTGATGATCCAAAGATCGCGCACGAATTTTGTTATATGGCCATGGAGCATTGGCATCAATCTCCTGATTATCCAGTTGATCAAACTGATACGGTTATGAGTTTGACGATGGTTAAATTGCTTTTGAAAGCCGCTTATTATTTTTATATTTTAGATTCAAAAACACCTTATACTCCTCAAAGAAGCACTAAGTTTTCTGATGAAGAAGGGCTTAAAAGATTTTTTGAAAAATTTAAGGAAGAGGATTTACTGGAGATGTCAAAAAGAATGAACTTGATGCTTCGTTTGCATGATCAGTGTGCGAAACAAGGGAAGAGACCGAAATTTCAAAGATTTGAAAAAACGTCTACGAAGATGCAGGAAAGGCTTGATTATAACGGTGGTGATAAGAAGATTCTTGGGCCAATGCCGATTTCAGAGCTTATGACAAAAAATAAAAAATTGCTTAAGGATTATCGTGGGATTAGCGAACAACTGCTCGTGTATTTTTATCAGTTGTATAAGATGTTTAAACAGACCGGTTATATTTTGGATCAAAGACCGGATAATGTTGCTGAGGGCGTTTTTATTTTTGGAGATTGGGCTCTTCAAGCTGAAAATATTCAAATAGTTATTTTTGAAGATAAAGACGGTAATGCATATCCAAAAGTTGTAAATATTGATCCCGAAGATCATTTTAGAAAGTTGCCAAAAGAAACTGATAAAAAAGATCCAAGAGAAGGGCTTGGTACTTCCGGTTTAAGCGTTGCTGATCTTATTGCTGAGGCTTCCGCTCATAGGTCTATTGGTTTTGCGATTGATAATGTTGCTGATAACATGGGAATTCCAGGAGATAAAACGGATTGGCCGCCGGAAAGATTGCTTGTTCAAGCGGCTTTGGATGTAACACGCACAGGCGTTTCTAATATTAGAACAAGCGTTGACGATGCTTCGCATGCGGCTCGCGGGGAATTTAGAAGTAGAATTGGAGAAGTTCTTGGTTTTCTTGGGGCTGTTTTACAATCTCCAAGGCAAAAGATTTAAATTTTATTTAGTGGCGTTCAATGGCTGGCTTTTCACGATTTCAAGCCAACTTTCGATGGAGAGGTTTTCCGGACGAGCGTTTGGATTTATGCCTAAAGTTTTGAGTATTTTTTCCATTTCGGATTTTTCTATTTTGAAGATTTGTGCGAGAGTTTGGGAAATGATTTTGCGTTTTTTGCCAAATGCCGCGCGTACAATTTCAAAGAATTTAGAGGATAATTCGTGAGGGATTAAAGGGACGACATTTATATCTATTTTTAAGATTGCGGAATCAACTTTTGGAGCCGGAAAGAATGAATTTTTGGAAACTGTTTGTATTATTTTTGGCTTTCCAAAGACTTGAACGAGGATTGAGAGTAGATTCATGTGCGGCGGGGTTGCGCAGATTTTTTCCGCGACTTCTTTTTGAATTAAAAATACTATTTTTCGTGGTTTATTTTTTTCTTCGATCAGGAATTTTTTGAGAATGTCGGTTGTGATTGCGTATGGAATATTTGCGACGAGTTTATATATGAAAGAGGGGATTTTGGCCTGTAAAATATCCGTATTCAAGAATTCTATGTTTGTGAAATTTGAGAGATTTTTTTTGGCAATTTCCATCATGTTGACGTCTTTTTCATATACGATTACAGAAAAAGCGTTTGACGCTAATTCTTGTGTCAAAACTCCAAGTCCGCATCCGATTTCAACAACAGCGTCTTCTTCCGGTTTCAGATTTGCAGAATCGATTATTTTATCAAGTACTCCTTTGTTTGTGAGGAAATTTTGGCTAAAGTGCTTTTGCGCTTTTATGCCGTGTTCTTCAAGGATTTTTTTGACTATTGAGATATTTGTGAGTTCAATCATGTAACTATTCTTACAATTTTGCGGGAGCTTGTAAAGCCCTGTTCGATTGATATATTTTGCGTTGGTATTTTAAACTCTTTGCTTAGGAAGTTAATTAGTTCTTTGTTTGCCCTTCCTTGCTGTGGGATTGCCGCTATATCGATTTTTATTGTGCCGTCCGCCATTTCACCTTTTATTTCACTTTTTTGCGCTATGGGGTGAATTTTGACGTTTAAATAATTAACGCCTTTAATAAGATTTTGCATGAATATTTTGTCTGTAGTATTTGTTTGATATGAATTTACGAATTTCTTCAACAACTATTATTCCCAGTGAAAGAGTTATTGCAATTACCCATTCAATTATCGTGAGATGCGTGGTTTTGATCAGGTTTTGCATAAGCGGAATTTCTATAAGCGCCAGAGTCAAAATTATTGAAATTATTCCCGCCCACACTAAATATTTATTTGAGAAAAATTTTAATTTAAATAGTGAAAGTTTTTCGCTTCGTGCATTGAATGCGTTTGCGACTTGAACGAGAATCATTATTGCAAATGCCATTGTTGTGGCTTTTAAAGCGCCGTCCTGAATGCCGTATTTATAAAGCATTAAGAAGTATCCCGTAAGAGATAAGAGGCCGACGAAAAATCCACTGAAAAATACTCTTAAAATATAATTTTTTTCTAAAATTCTTTTTGTCGGATGTCTTGGAGGGGCTTTCATTATGTGCGGCTCTGAAGGCTCAACTCCAAGTGCGAGCGCGGGCAAAATGTCTGTTCCAAGATTGATTATAAGAATTAGAACTGCGGTTAACGGCTGTGGAATAGTGAAAGCGATTGCTGTGAAAATAGTTACAAGCTCTCCCACGTTTGATGAAAAAACATAAAATAAGAATTTCTTTATATTTTCATAAATAGTACGTCCTTCTTCAATTGCACGAATTATTGTTGCGACGCTGTCATCTGTTAAGACCATGTTTGCGGCTTCTTTGGAAACATCTGTGCCTGAACCCATTGCTATGCCAATATCGGCTTTTTTAAGCGCCGGAGCATCATTTACTCCATCGCCGGTGACTGCTATAACTTCACCAATTGTTTTGAATGCGGTTGCAATTCTGAGCTTGTCTTCCGGGCTGACGCGTGCAAAAATTATTTCGCGTTTTTCTTTTAACATTGATTCGAGTTCTTTATCCGTAAGGTCTTTTAAATTTTCGCCTGTTATTATTTTGTATTTGTTTTTTTCGACAAGGCCTATTGTTTCTGCGATTGATCCTGCGGTTAATCCGTGATCCCCGGTTACGATATAAAGCCTTACTCCTGCGGATTTTGCGAGTTCAATTGATTTTGCAACTTCTTTTCGTGGAGGGTCAATTATTCCAACAATTCCGATAAAAATAAGATCGCTTTCTATTTTTTCGTGAATATATTTATCCGGAACGACCCGAATTTCTTTATATGCAAGTGCGATTACTCTGAGAGCTTTTTTTGCCATATCTTCTGATTTTGCGAGAATTTTTTCGCGAGTTTCTTTGTCCATCATTATTTCTCGTTCATTCATTAAAATATGACTACATGTTTTTAAAATGCCATCCGGAGAGCCTTTAACATAGGCATAAACGCGATTATTTGATTTATTTTTTGCAATTACAGTCATGCGTTTTCGGAAACCGTCAAAGGTGAGTTCGTGCAAGCGTTCGTGCAGTGCTTCAACTTCTTCGGTGTGAATTCCCATTTTTTCAACCATTGTGATGAGCGCGCCTTCTGTTGGGTCGCCAACCATTGTCCATATTCCATCTTTTTTATTGCACCTTAATTTGGCGTTGTTGCACATTGCCGCTATTGCCGCGATTTGTTTTAAGCCATGCGAAACCGCTTTTTCTTTTATTTCCAGAGCGGAGGAGAACGATGCGCGTTCACTCCCAACGGAAATTACGGTTTTATCCGGCATTGCAACGTTTATATTCCCGGCCGGTGCATAGCCTGAACCATCCACAAAAGCATCATATTTATCAAAAAACATCTCCTTTACAGTCATTTCGTTTTTTGTGAGAGTGCCTGTTTTATCGCTTAAAATAACCGTTGTTGAGCCGAGCGTTTCAACCGAAGAAAGCTGTTTCATGATTGCATGTTTTTTTGCGAGTCTTTGTGTCCCGATTGCGAGAGAAATTGTGATAATTGCAGGAAGCCCTTCCGGAACTGCTGCGACTGCGACTGAAACTGCAAAAATCAATGTCTGAATTATTGGTTCACCTTTTAATAAAGTGTTTGTAGAGAATAGGATTATAACTATTCCGAGCGTAATTTTTCCAACAAAGCTTCCAATGTTTGAAATTTCTTTTTCAAGAGGTGATTCGTCTTTTTTTGTTTCTGATGTAAGGCGTGCAATGTTTCCGAATTTTGTTTTCATGCCCGTTTCTGTGACAATGGCTTTTGCGCTTCCGTGAGCCACAATTGTGCCCATCAAAACTTTATTTGCTTGCAGGCTTTTTTCTGATTTTTCAACGGGAATTGATTCTCCCGTGATTACAGCTTCTTGGGTTTGAAACTCGTTTGTTTCAATTAAAATTCCATCTGCACTTATTGAATCTCCTTCGTTTAAAATCATAATATCTCCCGGAACAAGATATTTATTTTCAATGGATTCGTGTTTATCTTCACGTATTACATGCACCATCGGTGAAAGCATTTTTTGAAGAGCTTCAATTGCTTTATTGGCTTTATATTTTTGAACAAGGCCAATTGTTGCGTTTAAAATAAGGATGAATGTAATTATTGCGCCATCGGTTTTTTCTCCTACTATTATTGAAATTATTGCGGCGATAACAAGAATTGCCACCATTAAATCTTTGAATTCTTCAAAGAATTGGACGATGAGATGTTTCTTTTTTGGCGGAGTGAGCTCATTTTTGCCGAATTTTTTTAAACGTTCATCAACTTCATATTGAGCAAGTCCTTGTTTGCGGGTTTCAAACTGTGTGAAAAGATGTTCGAGGATGTTTTCCATAACTGGATTATATCATTTCTATAGGGCTTATCATTAAAAAATTTAGTTTAAAGTTATTTCATGAATTTTTAAAAGAAATTTAATCTTTTTATGTAAAAATCATTTTGTTTATAACTAATAATTTTAAAAATATGCAAAATGATGCAAAAAGAACGCTTAGTGTTAAGGGTGTGGAAATCGCTTTAATAAAGCAAAAACATGAGGATTATATTTCCTTGACGGATATGGCGCGACCGTTTGGTGGCGATAAGGTGGTTGAAAATTGGTTAAGAAATAAAAATACTATCGAATTCCTTGGAATTTGGGAATCTCTTAATAATCAGAGTTTTAAACCCCTCGAATTCGAGGGGTTTAAAAAAGAAGCGGGTTTGAATAGGTTTACGCTTTCCTCTAAGAAGTGGATTAAGGCGACAGGTGCTATTGGTTTAACCTCTAAATCCGGGAGGTACCATGGTGGCACTTTTGCTCATAAGGACATAGCTTTTGAGTTTGGGTCGTGGTTGAGTCCTGAATTTAAACTGTATTTGATCAAAGAATTTCAGCGTCTTAAAGAGGAGGAAAGTCGTTCAAAATCGTTTGAATGGGATGTTGCCAGAATTTTGACTAAAATAAATTATAAAATTCATACTGATGCGATAAAGCAAAATTTGATACCGCTGAAAATAGCCGAGATAAACCAAAATATTGTATATGCGGATGAAGCGGACGTTTTGAATAAAGCGTTATTTGGGATGACGGCACGAGAATGGCGCGACAAAAGCCCTGACAAAAAAGGAAATGTGCGTGATTATGCGATAATGGAGCAGTTGGTTGTTTTGGTAAATATGGAAAGTTTTAATGCGGAATTGATAAAAGTCGGTTTATCACAATTCGATAGATTAAAAAGGCTGAATGAGATAGCGATAAGCCAGATGAAATCGCTTTTGGGGAATTCGGGAGTAGATCGGCTGAAAGGCGGTGTTTAAAGGTAACGAATTCGTGATCTTTAAAAAAGTTTCATTTAAGATTCTTTTTTCGCCACTCTTTGATTTTTCCGTGATGGCCGCTTTGGAGGACTTTTGGTACGGCTAAGCCTTTAAATGAGGGTGGGCGAGTGTATTGCGGATATTCTTTTTTGCCTTCAAGTGACTCTGAAAATGATTCTTCTTCAAGTGATTTTTCTTTTCCCAAAAATTCCGGAATAAAGCGTGAAACTGCATCCAGAATAACCATTGCAGGCATTTCGCCGCCGGTTAAAACATATTCGCCGATTGAAATTTCTTCATTAACGCAAAGTTTTTTAACTCGTTCGTCAATTCCTTCATATCTTCCGCAAATAAATATCAATCCTTTGTTTTTGGCTAGTTTTTGAGCTTTTTTGTGCGTGAAAGTTGTGCCGGATGGGCTCATTAACAACACCGGTCCTTTGTTGAATTTTTTGACGTATTTGATTGCATCATAAATTGGTTGTGGAGTCATAACCATTCCCGGACCGCCGCCGTATGGAATGTGATCTACTTTTTTATGCTTGTCTTTGCTGAATGTTCTTATGTCGTGAACGTAAATGTCGATGATTTTTTTGGCTTTTGCGCGCTTAATCATGCTTTCGTTGAAGTATGATTCAAAAGCTTTTGGAAAAATCGTTAAAATGTCGAATCGCATGTCGTTTTGATTATGAGTGTATGCCATCTCCAATGAGGTCGTATAAATCTCTAAATCCGGCTTCTTCGATCTCTTTTTTGGCTTCCGTAACTTTCTTTTGCCATTCTTTCGGTTCATATTCCTTATTTAAAAATCTATATTTCCAGTTTTTGCCATATATACAGCCGAAACAATGCTCGCTGTCCCACAAATTCATGCAATATTCACAGTGTTTTAAATAATCGGTCCAATAAATGTGTTTGCAATCAAACAAATATCCGCAGAATGCACAATCGTAGCATTGTTCGAGTGTATTACTGACCGGGCCGCAATCAACGCTGTCTTTTAAGCCTTTTTCAAGGACGGTATCGGTTATATACATGCAATCTTCGCATCCATTTGAGTCAAAAACCCAGTAACAGTTTTTACTGCTTATAACGTAGTCACCAAAGCAATTCTCCGTCATATTTTGGTGCATATAAACGCGCGGATGTTTGTATTTTAAGGCTTGAAATTCTTCGTCTATTTTGGCTTGTGGCCATGTTTTTATGACTTCCACTTTTCTTTTATATTCTTCACGGGTGTATTTTTCGTTAAAAATGTAGTATTGCGCGTGCGAGAGATTTACGCAGCCAAAACAGTCGCTTAAGGATTTTCCGTTATAGCAATAAGCGCAGTCTGTGCATCCTTCAGACCATTCGAGATTGTTTGAATTGTAACAGCGGAGGCAGTCTGTGCAGTCAAAACAAAGGCTACAGTGATCGCAAAACATAAGATCTGAGCAGTCCGTGTTATGGCGCGAAAAATAGCAATAAAAGCAATTTTCCATGTTTGAGCAGTTGAAGCAGAGATATGAATTTTTGGAAACAACAATAATATCGCCATATTCACAATTGGTGCTTTGTCGCGTCCAGTTGTGGATTTGCGGAGTAGAGAGATATAAATTTTGAAAATCTTTGATAAAGCCCATATTGAAGAAATTTCTAAGTACTAAGTTTGCTAATTTCTATTAAATTAACCAAATTATTAATGACTAAGCGGATTTGGGTTAATTATAGCTGGTTTTGATAGGGCGGGGAAGGCGGAATTAGGCGGCTTTTGCGTTTAAGAAACGGCAAGAGTAAACGCCACGGCTGTCATAGTCTCTTCGTTGTCGCGGTGGTACGTTTTTCATTCTGATATATGTTTCTACAGCCATTGGTCCAGTTACTAATAATGGAACCGTTTCACTAAGAGTTGACCCTAATACTTCATTCCCGGTTACTGCGTTGTTTTTCATCATTAGTGTATACATTCGTTCTTGTGGGGATAAGCATAACAATTCTTCAGCTTCGCCGGGATTTACTCTGAATTCAACTTTTGACGTGTGGTTAGGATCTTCTTCTTCGACCAAGCCAGCTGTGATGACTCCAATCGTTGGTGATTTCCATTCATCAGCTAAAAGAAGTTCTGTTCTGTCTGCGGGGTCGTGTGCTGTAAAATTTCTTACAAGTGAGACTGATACGCTTTGAAGGCCAAGCCCCTCTATGCCCTTGGCTTCGTCGGCTTCATTCCATGGATTAAGTTGCATGACTAACCAGTCATTTTTGCCTGGCTCAAGGGCTTGCAAACGAGTTCTTGTTGATTCGAATATTCTTTCGAGAGTTTCTCTATGAGTTAATATTTCTTTCCATGCATTTGGGTGAAGGAGATCTTGTAAGCCAGTTCTTACGTCGTTTTCGTAATGCTGGTTTGCGTTATATCTTGTTATGCGCGGTGCATTTTCCATATTTAAAATAATTTTATTAAAATAGGGGATAAATATACCCAAAAAAACGGTGAATGTCAAATTTAAACGCTCTTTGTCAAGGCTGGCTTTTGGAGGCCATTTTTATAACTCTCTCGCTTGCGCTGGCGCAAGGGTAAATTGGGTTTTTGACGGGATTGATGTGTTGTAATATATGGTGTTATGGGCCGGAGTATTGTAAAAGTGCATCGCTTGCCTAATCTTTTGATTTATGTTATAATTAAGATAGTAAAAACAAAAATAACCTAAATAAAAATGAAAAATAAAAAACGTGTATATCTTAAAATTGGGCTTGCGGTTGCCGCTATCGTCCTTCTCATTACCGCTGTTGCGATTACGTTTTTTTCCGGTGGTGGAGGCATGTTTAAGGGGTTTGTCGTTTTGCCGCAAGCAACTTTTAAGAGCGGGGATCACGTTGCGCTTTCTTATAATGGTAAATTTTGTTCTGTTAATAAGGATAATAAAATTCAATGTAATGATTCGGCTCAACATGATTTTGTTCTTTTTAGGTATGGCGATGTTGAAAACTATAAACCGCTTACAGTCGGTACGAAAATTTTATTGACGTATAAAGCGGATAAGAATGATAGGGGATCTTATTGTGGGAAGGGAGTGACTGTTGATTTTGGTGTTTGTGATAAGAAATTAGGTAAAGATTCTATTTATGAAAATTATTCCTATATATATACGTTTGCCGGTTCAACGCTTTCCCTTAATGGTAAGTCGGTAAATTTTATCCCTTATGGATCTAAGGTGGCGACTGGCTCTACTACTAGCGGACAAGCAACTAGCAATTCTAATTCAGGCACTACGGCTGTTACAGGTAGTACTTCTGGCAATAGTAACTCTGGTTCAACAACGGCTGTTGCTGCAGATGAGAAGGCGAGAGAAATGGCAAAGAACATGTTAAAGGCATCCGAAAAGGCAATAGATGCGGCATTAAATAAGGTAAAAGCGGCGGAGTTAAAATTGAATGGTGTAAAAATAAATGGTGCGGAATCGACAAATGCTATAAATAAAGAAAAAAAGGAAGCGGCTAAAGTTGAAGCAGCTGCGGATATTGTTGATAAAGCTGCCGGAGTAATCAATAATAATAAATCAAAAATCAGTGACGTGACAGCTGCATCAAAAAAAGCAAGTTTGGCTGCGGATGACGCTACAACTGCTGCAAAAAATGCTGAGAAAAATGTAAATTATGCGCTTGATCATAATGTTGTGCCGGTAGTTGTTCCGGCAAATTTTGATGTTGTACAAGATAACGATACGATTGCTATCAGATCTTCGTGGAATATGTATTGTTCGTCCGGAGATGATTCAACTCACGAAATTGCATGTTCCAGCAAAATTGTTGGGGATGAACAGCAATTTATTATTGAAAGGCGAAAGGGTAGTGGGGATCTTATGGGGGGTTCGGATTATTTCGCAATTAAGTCTAAGAAATATGGTACATATTGTAAGCCTGCTCCAAGGACTCAAGATGATATAAATACTAAAAATAATATTACGTGTGACGAGGTGTCTCCTTGGGATAAATGGCTTTTTATAAAGAAAGATCCAAACAATAAGCCAATTAAAAATACAAGCATTGTTTATTTAGTACCTGAAGATACTTATAAATGTTATATAAAAAAGGATGCAGACGGTACGGTTCAATGCGATAACCAAAGTGTTTTTTCCAGAGCGGTATTTACAATAGTTAAAACTTTTGATAAAAAGAATAATCAAAAAACGGACTATGTTAGCAAGCAAGCTCCAATAATTGGTTCTGTATTTCAAGATTCTGATTATAAAGGATGGGAATATGCTCTTATTAAGGATGGTGCGATGGACTCTGATATAGCCGGAAGCGTTTCTTCTATGAAATTAGCAAAAGGTTATAAGGCAAGGATTTATAGTATTGCGAATCCTAATGTAGGATATACAAAGCCTGCGATGACCGTTTTAAGCAATGTACCAAGATTTGATTTTGGTGATCGGATTTCTTCTTTAATTATAATTAAAGGTACCGTCGACAAAAATGATTGCAAAGTTGTTCTTTATAGAAACGCAAAATATAGTAAAGACCCTATTATTCTTGATGGTAAAAATAAACAAGTATATGAAAGACTGAGCGATATAGATTGTAACGATTCCATATCTTCTATGTTAATCAAAGGCGCAGGTTGTTACGTTAATGCTTGGATAGACAGTCTTAATTATGGATCTAGCGATATTGCTTTAACTGGTAATAACCATGATTTACATATGAATGACTCTGTTAAATACATCAAATTTGATAAATCTGAATTTGGGAAAGGTAGCTTATAAACATGTCTTAACGCTTGTTCCATTGTGGTGCGCGTCTCGCTCTCTTGAGGCCTGGTTTCTTGCGTTCCTTGATGCGGCAATCGCGAGTTAGGAAGCCGGCTTTTTTGAGCGTTAAACGGAGGTTTTCATCATATTCTTCAAGAGCTTTTGCAACTCCATGGCGAATAGCTTCTGCCTGTGAATTTATGCCACCGCCTGTTACAACGGTAACGATATCAAATGTTTTTCCGTGACCTGTTAATCTTAAAGGTGATTTGATGATTTCATGATGAAACGCGATCGTGAAGTAGTCTTCTATCTTTCTATCGTTAACTGTGACGTTTCCAGAGCCGCTTAAAAACAATTTTACGCGTGCGACGGATGTTTTTCTTTTGCCGTTTGCATAATAGTAAAGAGGGCCCTTATCTGACTTAATTTTTAACTTTGGCTTTTCTTCAGCGGCAGTGACTTCTGTTTGAAGAGATTCTAAAGTTTTTTTAACTGGTTTTGCTGATGGTTTCTTTGTTGTAGGCATAGTTTATAGTTTGATTATTTCAGGTTTTTGAGCTTCATGAGGATGTTTGTCGTCCGCATAAAGATGCAATTTTTTTAACACTCCTGTTCTGAGATTATTTCTTGGGATCATTCCTTTTACCGCATGTAAAAGAGCGTATGAAGGCTTTCTTTCCATCATTTTCGTGGCGGTTGTTTCTTTTAAACCTCCTTTGTATCCGGAGTGATGTCTATAAAGTTTTTGATTCATTTTATCGCCTGTGAATTTAACGTCTTTGACGTTAATGACGATTACGAAATCTCCACAGTCAACGGATGGGCTGAAAAAGTTTTTGCCGCGATCGTGACCGCCAGTCTTCCGACGACTTGGTCTTTTGCATCAATCAGATACCATTTTCTGATAACTTCCTCTTTTTTTGGTGCGAATGTTTTCTTTTGTAGTTTTTGTGCCATTTTTAAACAAGTTCAATTAATACTAAGTGTGCGTTGTCTCCCTTTCTATATTTTAAGAAAGTTTTTCTTACATAACCTGAATTTTTTCCTTCATATCTTTTAGCTAAAACTTCGATGAGCTTTTTTGAAGCATTTTCATGATTTAAAGCTTTTGAAATATGTTTGATCGCGAGTGTCTTATTTGGCCTTTTTGCGACTCCAATGAGCTTTTCAACGAGTGGCATAACAGCTTGCGCACGTCCTGCAATCGTTTTTACTTTTTCGTGAATAATAAGGTCTATCGAAATATTTTTGACCATTGATCTTCCGTGATCTCTATCGCTTCCTAATTTTACTTTTTTTACTCCGTGCCTCATATATTGTTATTTGTAATTGGTAATTATTTGGTGTGACTTGGTGTGAATTGGAGTGACTTATTCTTCCGTTAGTTGAATGTTTCTTTCTGCAAGCGCATTCATGACTTCATTAAGCGCCTTTTTACCAAAGCCTCTTAAGTTGGCCAATTTGGCTTGTGTACATTTTGACAATTGTTCAATTGAGCCGATTCCTCCGTTTATAAGTGCGTTTAATGTTCTTGGAGAAAAACCAAGAATTTCAATTGGAGTATAGCTTTCTTTAACAGGTTTTGTTTGTTCCGTTTGTTGCTGGTGTTCAAGAACTTTTTGAGGATTGCTGATAAAATCAGGTTCAACAAGAAGTCCTTCTTTATTGAATAATCCGAAATATGATTGCAACAAGTTTGATGAAAAGCGAAGTGCCTCATCCGGCGTGATTGAGCCATTTGTTTCGATTTCAAGAGTAAGTTTATCAAGGTTTGTCATCTGACCGACGCGCATAGGTTCAACGTCGTATCTGACTTTTTTGATAGGAGTATAAACAGCATCCATGATAATTAAATTTGGAGTTGTTTCTTCTTTTTCTCTTTGTGCTGTTGTAAGGTAACCGACGCCTTTTTCAATTTTGATTTCCATGTGAATTTTTCCACCTTTGTCTATTGTTGTGATGTATGCGTCTGGAGTTAAAATTTCAACATCTGATGTTGTTTTAATGTCTTTTGCGTATACTTTTCCTTCTTTGTTGGCTTGAAGCGTAATCCATGAAGGTTCTTTTGTGCTCTTTTTGAATGAAATTGCTCTTAAGTTAAGCGTTATATCAAGGACGCTTTCTTTTACGCCTTTGATAGTTGAATATTCATGGCTGATTCCGTCTAATTTAACCGCCGTGATGCTTGCACCTGGAGTAGAGGAGAGAAGTGAACGTCTAAGCGCGTTGCCGAGAGTCACACCATATCCTGTAGGAAGAGGTCCAAGAGTAAAAATCGTGTGGAATTCTCCAAGCTTGTTGGTTTTTAGCTTTGGAAGCCCGATTTCTTCTTGAATTTGATGCATAATGCGTATTGTTATTAATTATTTTTTTGTGTCGCTTCGCGACGTGCTATTTTGAATAGTATTCAATGATGATGTTTGTTTGAATGCTTTTTTCGAAATCATCTTTATCCGGTTCTGCTACGATTTCACCCGTAAGGCTTTTTAAATCTACTTTAATCCATTTTGGTGGATTGAATTTGCTTGCCTTCGCGGTGTCGAATAATTTTGAGCCACGTAATTTTTCTTTTATTTCAAATTTTTCACCAATTTTTACGCCATAGCTTGCTGTTGCAACTTTTTTGCCATTTACGTGGCAAAGTCCATGATTTACGATTTGGCGAGCTTGTGCTCTTGAAGTTGCAAATCCTGCTCTATAAATGACGTTGTCTAAGCGCTTTTCAAGAAGATTTAAGAATGCAATGCCTGTGACGCCTTCTGTTTTAACTGCAACTTTATAATAATTATGGAATTGTCTTTCATTAAGGCCAAATATGCGCTTTGCCTTCTGTTTTTCACGCATTTGTCTTCCGTATTCTGATTTTCCTCTGCCTTTTTTAGCTAAAGGACCATGTTGTCCAGGTGCATAATTCTTTTTAACTAAAGCGCATTTTTGGGATTCGCATCTTGCGCCTTTGAGGAATAGTTTTTCACCTTCTCTTCGGCATAATCTGCAAACTGGTCGTGTTGTAAGTTTTGACATAATTTAATCGTTTTTACTGAGTTTTATATGGTGTTTGCTTTGCAAACGGTTTTATTTATATGGAGCTTGCTGCTTCGCAGCGCTTTGAACGGCGTGTGGTTAAACTCTACGTGATTTCTTTTGTCTACACCCGTTGTGTGGAATTGGAGTTAAGTCTGTGATTGTTTCAAGGCTTAATCCTGCGATGTGCAAGCCTCTGATGGCTTGTTCACGTCCCGGGCCAATTCCTCTTACATATACGTTGACTTTTTCAAGTCCGAATATTTTTGCTTTTCCCGTTGCTGTTTCTGCTGCAACTTGTGCCGCGTATGGAGTCGATTTTCTTGCGCCTTTGAATCCACAAGATCCTGCGCTTGACCATGCAATCGTTTCTCCTGTTGTATCTGTAAGCGTGATGATTGTGTTGTTAAATCCGGCATGAACATATGCATTTCCGGCAACTACACTTCGTCTTTTGCTTTTTGCTTTTTTAGGAGCGGCTTTTTTTGCTTTTACTTTTTCCGCTTTGGCTTGTTTTTCTTGTTTTTCGCCTGTTTTCTGTGTTTTTTCTTCTGTCATATGTTATTTATATTACTTTGTTACCATTTTTTTATTTGCAACTGTCTTCCTCTTTCCTTTTCTTGTGCGGGCATTTTTGCGTGTTCTTTGGCCTCTTACCGGTAAACCTCTTCTGTGACGGAAGCCTCTATATGAACCTGCATCAACCAATCTTTTAATATTTCCTTGAATGTGTCTTTTTAACTCACCTTCAGTTAAGACTTTTGAAATGCTGTCTCTGAGTCTGTTTAAATCGATTTCTGTTAATTCGTCGGCTTTTGTATCGATGTTGATGTTTAGATCATTTAACATCTTTCTGCTTAATGATCTTCCGATGCCGTAAACATACGTTAGTGCGATTTCGATTCTTTTGTTGGGTAAATTGACACCCGCTATTCTTGCCATGTGTTAATAAGTTAAATGTTAACCTTGTCTTTGCTTATGTTTTTTAGTTGAGCAGATTACTCTTACAACGCCTTTGCGTTTGATTGGTTTTACAGATGCTCGTACTTTCATAGTTATTTTTTGTTGTGTCGCCTTTGGCAACTTTTATTTATGTCTGAATACAATTCTTCCTTTTGTTAGCTCGTAAATGCTAAGCTCTATAGTCACTCTGTCTCCCGGCAAGATGCGAATAAAATTCATTCTCATCTTTCCAGATAGGTGAGCCTCTACTATGTTATTTATGATGTGTGGATATTTTTCGTCCGTAAGCTTTACTTTGAATTTTGTTCCCGGAAGAGCTTCCGTAACTTCGCCTAGAACTTCTATAACGTCATCTTTAGCCATAGTTTAAGCTGTGTTCTTCAATTGTAATGACCATTGCTTTGGTCTGAAGAGCGATAAGATTTTATACTACACAATTTAATGTCGCAATATCTTTTTGTCAATTTATGTAAATTCACTTGCGTAGTATTCAGTTTTATTGTCTTATATCTTATAATATATTGGGTCCATTTCCGGGCGTTTTGTGATTATTTCGCATCCGTTAGCCACAACTGCGAGAGTGTGTTCAACTTGAGACGACATACTCCCGTCGCGCGTTACGATTGTCCACTTATCCGACTTCACTTTTATTTTATTGCTTCCGTTTGTATATATCGGTTCTATTGCGAGCGTCATGCCTTCTTTTAGCGTTACATCTTCCATGTGTGGATCTACATAATTTAAAACCATTGGATCTTCATGTAAGAATCTTCCAACTCCATGTCCCGTTAAATCATGAACAGGGGAGTAGTTGTATTGTTTTAAAGTTGATTCTATCACTTCGCTTAATTCTGATAATTTTATTCCTGGCCTTATAATTGAAATTACTTTATATAAAGCTTCTTCGCCGGCTGTTAAAAAGTTTTTCATTTCTGATGAAATTTTTCCAACACCAACTGCGATTGCAGAATCTGTATGTAAATTTTTATGAAAAACTCCCGCATCAACACTTACAATATCTCCTTCTTTTAAAAATTTATTTGCACTTGGAATTCCGTGTACCACTTCATCGTTTACGGATACGCAAATTGAAGAAGGATAGCCTTTATATCCTAAAAAAGATGGTTTTACATGAAACCTTTGGAATAATTTATCCGCTCTTTCTTCTATGTCTTTAGTTGTCATTCCCGGAACAATGTGCGCTCTTAATTCGTCGAGTATAAGGCCTAAGATTTGGCCTCCTTCTTTCATGTCTTCGATTTCTTGTTTTGTTTTAATTAGGATTCTCATTGTTTTTAAATGCGTAGCGTTTAAGATGATTTGACTAAAAACATTTCCACTTTTTCCATCATTGATTCTGTAACTTTATCGATTGGCGGAAGTGCATCAACTTTTATTATTATATTTTTGCTTTCATAAGCTGAAATGATTGGCATTGTTTCCGTGAAGAATGTGTTTATGCGATTTTCAATGCTTGCAATATTGTCATCTGCGCGAGTTATTAGTTCTCCTCCACATGTGCATGTTGCGTTTGTATACGCGGCTGGGTAAATTGTTTTGCAGACTTTGCACATGCGTCTTGTTGTAAGACGTCTTACGGCTTCTTCTTTGGATAATTCAAAGTATACGCCGGCAAATTGTCTGTTTGATTTTTCCATTAAAGCATTAAATTGCTCAGCTTGTTCGAGTGATCTTGGAATTCCATCAAAAAGAACGTCTGTATTTTCAGGAATATTTTTTATGAAATTTTCTATAATTTCCATTATTACGTTTGTTGGAACGAGATGTCCGGCTTCAATTATGCTTTTTATTTTTTTACCAAGTTCAGAGTCTTCTTGAGCTAAAATTCTTAATTGTCCTCCCATTTCAAAGATTTTGAGATTAAATTTCTCGGCTAAAAATTTGCTCTGCGTTCCTTTGCCAGAGCCTTGAATTCCAAAGAGTACGAAGTCCATATTGTTTTAAATTATCAATTATCAATAATCAATTATCAAACGATTTTCAATTATCAATTTCTAGTAGAACTTTTTGTAATCGTGCATCACGAGTTGAGTGTTGATTTGTCTTACGAGTTCAAGGACAACACCTGCGACGATGATGATACCGGCACCACTCAAAAGCATTTGTACTGCGCCGAATTGCATATTCGTGAATATTTTTTGCATGATGAGAGGGAATACTGCTACAAATCCTATGAATAAACCTCCGTATAGATTTAAGTAGCTTGAAACTTTTGCAATATATTCCGCTGTTTGTTTGCCAGGCCTGATTCCCGGAATATATCCTCCACGTTTTTGAATATTTTCTGCGACTTGATCAGGTTTGAAAGTTATTCCAACGTAGAAATATGTGAATCCGATGATGAGCATGAAATACAAAATTAAATAAGGAATTCCTTGCATAGTGAACGCTGAGCCGAGGAATGCAGCAAAGCTTCTAAGCCATCCTGACGTTGCATTTTGCATTAATTGTGAAAGAAGTGTTGGCAATGAAACTATCGATACCGCAAAGATGATTGGGATCATGCCAGCCTGATTTACTCTTATTGGAAGAACTGATTGTTCTGCTCTTGCATGTGTGTGTTGACCTGTATACGTGATTGGAATTCTTCGTACGGCATCTGTGAAGATGATAACAAGAATTGTCATGATTATTGTTATGAGTAACGTGATTACAAATGGTACGAGCTTATCCGGGTTTGCTTGTGCTTGAAATAAGTTTTGCGCAACCATTGGTGGAATTGCCGTGATGATGTTGATGAAGATCAAGATTGATATACCGTTTCCGATTCCATATTCTGAAATAAGTTCACCGAGCCACATTGCAAGAACTGTTCCCGCTGTGATCGTGAGCATTATAGGTAAGATGATTGATGGATTTGATAAATTTTCTACAATTGGAACCTGGGATTGTGAATTTAAAAGAGCAATCATTCCATATGATTGTAAAAATCCTAAAGGTAATGCCAACCAGCGTGTATATTGGTTGATTTTTCTATGTCCTTGTTCGCCTTCTTTTGAAAGATTTTCAAGTTTTGGGATAACAACCGTCATCAATTGTACGATGATGGATGCATTGATATAAGGAGAAAGACCCATCAACATAATTGAGAAGTTTTCTGCGCTTCCACCTGTTAACATGCTGAATGCGCCAAATATTTGGCTTTTGCTGAATATGGCTTTTATGGCTTCCAGATTTGCTCCCGGAATGCTGATTTGAGCAGCCATTCTATATAGCGCTAAAATTAATAGGGTTAAAAGAATCTTATTTCGGAGATCCTTCGAATTCCAAATTTGAACCAGGTATTGCAACATTTTTTATTTTTTTACAAAAATTTCAACTGTTCCGCCTGCTTTTTTAATTTTCTCTTCTGCTGATTTTGATATTTTATCTACTTTAACCGTGAGTTTTTTCTTAAGTTCTCCTTTTCCAAGAAGTTTTACAGGCATTGATTTTCTTCTTGTGATGTTTTTTTCAGAGAGAGAAATGATATCTACAGTATCTCCGTCCGAGAAACGTTTTTCAAGTGTATCTACATTTACAATTTGATATTCGGTTTGTGAGGTGCTTTTAAAGCCGCTCAATTTTGGCATTCTTCTTAGAAGGGGAGTTTGTCCACCTTCAAAACCTCGGCGAACACCACCGCCCGTTCTTTGATTTTGACCATTCATTCCGCGTCCGGAGTAGTTACCGTGACCTGAGCTGTTACCACGTCCTACGCGCTTTCTTTTTTTCTTAAAATTTCCTGATAGATTGAGTAAACTCATGTTTCTGAATTGTTATTTTTTAGGTTTGCTTTCTTTTTTAACTTCTACCTTTGGTTCAGTTTCGGCCTTTGCCGGCTGAGCTATTGGTTTTTCTTTTGCAGGCGCAGCTTGTCTTGCTCTTAATGACTGGAGTGCTTCGATTGTTGCGTATGCATTATTTAATTTATTTGTTGAGCCAAAACATTTTGAGAGCATGTTCTTGATTCCTGCGAGTTCGGCAATCTTTTTTACCGAGCCTCCGGCAATAACTCCCGTACCGGGTCCTGCAGGCATGAGATAGATTCTTGCGCTGTTGAATTTTACTTTTACGTCGTGTGGGATTGTATCTTTGAATATTGCGACGTTGAATAAATTCTTTTTCGCTTGTAAGATTGCTTTTTGAATTGAGATTGAGACTTCTGTGGCTTTTCCTGTTCCAAGTCCGATTCTGCCTTTTCTATTGCCGATAACTACCGTTGCTCGGAATCTCATTCTTCTACCACCTGCAACAACACGTGTAACACGGCTTAATTCAAGAACTTCTTCTTCAAATTCTTTTACTTCTTGACCGCGTGGTCCCCCTCTATGTGCGTTTCGAGCCATTTTGTTTAATTAGTTATTGTTATTATTTGTCCTTTGGAACAATTTGGATTTTGTTATTAAAACTTTAGTCCGCCTTCTCTGGCGCCTTCTGCCATTGATTTTACTCTACCGTGGTATTTGTATCCAGCTCTATCGAAAACACATTCGTTTATTCCTTTTTCAATTGCTTTTTTTGCGAGTTCCATGCCGACTTTTTTCGCTCCATCAGCTTTTTTTACTGATTTTTCTTTCATATTTCCGGCGCTTACGATTGTTTTCTTGCCTTCATCGTCAACGAGTTGAGCGTATGTATATTTATTGCTTCTGAATATAACTAGTCTTGGGCATTTTTCCGTACCTCTTATTTTTTTTGAGATTCTTAAGTGTCTTACTTTTCTTGCTTCAATTTTAGTAGTTGTCATTGTGATTTATTGATTTATTATTTGATTTGCGCCCTACTTTGCTCCACCGCTTGCGCCTGCGACTGTTTTACCGGCTTTTTTCTTGATGATTTCACCTTCATAACGGATACCTTTTCCTTTATATGGTTCAGGTTTTTTGAGGCTTCTTAATTTTGCGGCAAATTCACCAACTAATTGCTTATCAAAACCTTTTATTGAGATAATGTTTTTCTTTTCTTTATCAATGTCGATGACTAATCCTTCCGGTGTTTTTACGTTTACCGGATGAGAGAAGCCAAGGCTTAATTCAAGGTCTTTTCCTTTCAATATGGCTTTAAAACCAACTCCTTGAACGTCCATTTTTTTCTCAAATCCCTTTGTAACACCTTCTATCATGTTTGATAAAAGAGTTCTGATTGTTCCATGAAGATTTTTGAATGTATCACTTTTTCTCGTTACCGTAATTACTCCGTCTTTTACTTCGAGCTCTATTCCAAATGGAATATTAAGTGAAAGTTCGTTTTTTGCTCCTTTAATTTTTACGAGCGATCCCGTAACTTGTACTGTTACTCCTTGTGGTATCTGGACTGGTTTTTTTCCTATTCGTGACATAATGGTTTTAATTTACATTTTACAATTATCAATTATCAAACTTTATTGTTTTTCGCTAGTGTTAGCGGATTTCACATAATAATTCTCCACCAATGTTAAGTTTTCTAGCTTCTTCACCAGTCATAACGCCTTTTGATGTTGATATGATGGCGATTCCAAAGCCGCTTTTGACTTTTTTAATTTCGTCTTTTCCGACATATATTCTTTGTCCAAGCTTGCTTATTCTTTTTACTGATAATTCGTGAGCTCCTTCTTTTAATGTTATTTTGAGCTCAGGAAACTGTTTGTCTGATATTTTTTCCACTTTTTCGACAAAGCCATGTTTTGCAATGATGTTTGCCATGTTCTCTTTGATTTTTGAATATGGAACATTTACAGTGCTGTGTCGCGCTTTCATTGCGTTTTTTATTCTGATCAATAAGTCTGCTATTGGGTCTGTGTGCATATTATTTATTTATGTTACCAAGATGATTTTTTAATACCCGGGAGTGCTCCTTTGCTTGCATGTTCTCTAAAGCAAATTCTGCACATTTCGAATTTTCCCATATATGAACCTACTCTTCCGCATAACTTGCATCGATTGTATACGCGTGTTGGGAACTTTGGCTTTTTGCCGGCTTCCAAGGCTTTCATTAATGCCTTTTGTCCTCTTATCGTTTTTACTTTTAGTGCTGTTCTTGCCATTTTATTATGTTATTTTTACTTTATTACTTTATCATTTGTTTATTTGGATTTTGCCATTTCGCTTCTTTCTCTTCCTGTTAATGCGAGCTCTGACATATCTTCTTGGCTTCCTGTTCCCTTTTTCTTTTTTAATTCAGAGTCTTTCTTGAAAGGGAAGTGGAATGCATCTAATAATGCTCGCGTGTGTTCCTTATTTTTAGCTGTTGTTGTTATTGTTATTTGAAGGCCGTGAACTTTTGTAAGGTCTTCAACTCCTATTTCCGGGAATACCGTGTGTTCTTTAAGGCCAAGGTTATATGCTCCGCGTTCATCGAAAGCCGTTGTTGAGATGCCCCTGAAGTCACGTACACGTGGGAGGGTGATGTTGATTAATTTTGTTAAGAAATCATACATTCTTTTTCCTCTTAATGTTACTTTTATTCCAACGACTTGTCCTTGTTTTGTCTTAAAGTTTGAGATTGACTTGTTCGTTTTGACGGCAATTGGTTTTTGGCCTGTAATAGCCGCAATATTATTCATTACATCTGTGTGGTCTTTGCCGCCTTTTGACATATATGAACCTATTCCAACGTTAATCGTTACTTTCGTTATTTTTGGTACAGCCATAACGTTTTTGATTCCAAGTTTTTCTTTTAAGGCTGGAATAACTTCTTTCAAATATCTTGTTTTTAGGTCTTCTGTTGTGCTCATGATTGTTTCTTAGTTTTTTTAGATTTAATTGCTGAGCTATCGAATTTTTGGTCGACAGACTCTTTGCATAATTTGCATATTCTTGACTTTGTTTTTCCTTCTGTTTTGTATTCAATGCGAGCTGGTTTTGAGCAGTGTGGGCAGAGGATCATTGCGTTTGATACATCGAAGAATGTTTCGTATCTTACTTTGTCGCCTTTGCTGGTTTTCGTTTTCTTGATGTGCTTTGTTATAAGATTCAATTTTTCAACTGCGATTTTTTTGCGTTTTTGATCAACACGAATTACTTTTCCGCTTTTACCGCGATCTTTTCCTGCAATAAGGAGCACGTTGTCTGATATTTTGATTTTCATAGTACTTCTGGCGCTAAAGAAATAATTTTTTGAAACAATGGATTGTCGCGTAGTTCTCTTGCAACCGGTCCAAATACGCGAGTTCCTTTTGGCATAAGATCTTTTCCTATGATAACGATTGCATTATCATCGAATTTTATATATGTGCCGTCCGGTCTTTTTGTGTTGTTTCTTACTCTGATGACGACGGCTCTTTCAACTGATTTCTTTTTTACTATTCCTCTTGGTGATGCTTGTTTTACTGTAACAACCACTATGTCTCCAAGTTTTGCCCATCTTTTTCCTGTTCCGCCCATTGGCTGGATACAAGTTGCCATTTTGGCTCCGGTGTTATCTGCGACGACTAAATGTGATCTAAGTTGTATCATGTTATTTTGATTGTGGTTTAACGACTGTCCATTTCTTTAATTTGCTTAGCGGACGAGTCTCATAAATTGTTACGCTATCTCCCATTTTATATTTTCCTTCAGGGCTGTCGGCATAGAATTTCTTTGATGTCTTATATCTTTTCTTATATTTTGAATGAGCTTTATATGTATCAACTTTTACAACAATTGTTTTTTCCATCTTATCGCTTACGACTGTTCCTTCTTTTGTTCTCATATATAATTATTTAACGTTTTTTAGTATTGTGATAACTCTTGCGACATATTTCTTTGTATCTTCTACTCTCTGGTGATTCTTTGATTGTCCTGTACGTGATTCAAATCTAAACTTCATCAAGCTTGTTTTGCCTTCTTTTAAGGCTTTTTCCAGCTGTTCTTTCTTCATCTTTTTTAATTCTTCTGTCGTGTACATGTTTAAATTAGTTTGTTCTTATTAATGAATTTGCATTTTACAGGTAGCTTTTGAGTTGCGAGATATATTGCTTCTTTTGCTTCCGCTTCTGTGATTCCTTCAAGTTCGAATATGATTTTTCCGGCTTGTACTTCAGCGCAGAAGAATTCTGGTGTACCTTTTCCGGCGCCCATTGGGACTTCGGCCGCTTTCTTTGTTATGATCTTATCCGGGAATATTCTAATCCATATTTTTCCACCTTTTTTTGTGAATCTTGCCATAGCCTTTCTTGCGGCTTCGATTTGTCTTGCGGAGATTTCACCTGCTGAGATAGCCTTCAATCCAAATGTTCCAAATGCCATCTTTGTTCCTCTTTGCGCTGGACCTCTAAGGCTTCCGCGATTTCTAAACTGCTTTCTATGTTTTGTCTTTTTTGGCTGTAACATGTTTTTATTGTTGGCTAAGTTTTTCTAAATCTTTCTTGAATATGTCTCCTTTGTATACCCAAACTTTTAATCCGATGATTCCGTATGTTGTTAGGGCAGGGACGTATGCATATTCAATGTTTGCTCTGAATGTTTGAAGTGGGAGTTTTCCTTTGATGAAAAGCTCATTTCTTGCGATTTCAACTCCATTTAAGCGTCCTGAAGCATAAACTTTGACTCCAAGTGCTCCTGCGTCCATTGCTTTTTCCAAAGCCATTTTTGCAGCTCTTCTATATGAAATTCTTTTTTCAACTTGCTGAGCAATTGATTCTGCGATTAAGCGTGCGTCTGTTGCAGGTTGTCTGATTTCTTTTATTTCGATTCCAAATTTTTCATTAAATTTCTTTTCAAGTTCTGCGCGGAGTTCTTCGATCATCTCACCTTGGTGTCCGATGATTGTTCCAGGTTTTGCCGTATAGACAACAAGTGTAACTTTTGTTGGGCTTCTCAAGATCTCTATTCTTGAAATAGCGTTTTCCTTAAGTCTTTTTTCGAGGTATTTTTTTACCTCAATGTCTTTGTGGAGCAGGGTAGAATATGATTTCTTTGTAGCAAACCACTTAGAGTCCCAGCTCTTTGTTATTCCTATTCTGATGATGTTTGGATTTACTTTTTGACCCATTTTATGTTGTTACAGTTTTTTTAGTAGTTTTTTTGACAGCTTTTTCTGTTTTCTCTGTTTTTTCCACTTTCTTTTCCGGCGCAGCTGTTTCTCTGACTTTCAATTCGATTCTTAAGTGTGACATTTTCTTGATGATTGGATTTGCTCTTCCTCTTGAGGCTGGAATAAATCTTTTGAATTTAGGTCCATCGCTTGCAAAGATTGAGCTTATATATAGATTTTCTTTTTTTTGCTTTAAATTGTTTTCTGCATTTGCCGTTGCTGAGACCAATGCTTTTCTGACTAAATCTGCCGCTTTTTTTGGCATGTATTTTAGCATCGCGAGCGCTTCAACTACGTTTTTTTCTCTTACTATTCCCGCAACGAGTTCAAGTTTCTTTGGTGCTATTCTGATAAATTTTGTTACTGACCTCATTTTTTATTCTTTTAATTGATTGTTTGCTCCGGAATCTTTATTATCTGTTCCTGTTAACCTTGCGAGCTTACCACCATGTCCTTTGAATTTTCTTGTAGGGGAGAATTCTCCGAGTTTGTGGCCTACCATTTGTTCTGTGATATATACAGGAATGTGCTGTTTTCCGTTATGTACTGCGATTGTGTGACCTACGAATTCAGGAGAGATATCGCAGTTTCTTGCCCATGTTTTGATTGGTTTTTTATCTCCAGATGCGTTTATCTTTTCAATCTTTTTTACAAGTTTCTGGTCGATAAATGGTCCTTTTTTTAAGCTTCTGCTCATAGTATTATGTTATTTGTTCCTTGTAGGTCTTCTTTTAATAATCCATTTTGTGCTGTATTTCTTGCGATCTCTTGTTTTGTAACCGTTTGCAGGTTTGCCCCATGGTGTGCGTGGGCCAGTTAAACCAATTGGTTGTGCGCCTTCACCACCACCATGTGGATGTTCAACCGGGTTCATGGCTTTTCCTCTGACGGTTGGTCTCCATCCCATGTGACGCTTTCTTCCG
>LBUS01000018.1 GCA_000992695.1 Candidatus Peregrinibacteria bacterium GW2011_GWF2_38_29
ATGTATTATAATGACCTTGAACATTGCTCCCTTGACGGACTATCACCTAACCAAGCCCTCAGCCTACAGAAAGTGCAAAATGTCCGTACCTAAAACAAATGGTCAAAATCCAAAATCTAAAAGCCAAAATCTGCGTCTTTAAGGCTGAAATAGCTCTTCAGGCCATGGCTTTACAGACACAACTCCCGCAAATTGCTTTGCGGTTTCTGATATTTGGGACCATAAAATGCCGATGCGACACGAGCCGCCACCGGATTTATTATAAGGATCTGCAAAAGTCAGCGTGAGGACTCCACTGTTAAGAGATGCCGCCTTTAATTCAAAACCTTGCAATGGATATTCCGTTGTTATTCCTTGCGCTTTTTCCGCTGATGTTAATTCACCCTTGAGAAGCAATTTTACCGTATCTTGAATCGGAGTTTTTGTTATATCAATCTTTCTTTGAACGGGAACAAGTCCTTGTTTTGAGCACATTAAATTCGCTGTCCCGTCTTGGTCTTTTGACGGGCTGTAATAATATAATAAAACCGTTTGCTGAGCGGGCGCGCTTAAATCGAATTTTATAGGCATACGAAGCTCATCATCATTTACTGGTAAACCGGATGGATTATCTTTTTGAAAAATCAAAGTTCCGGTTGCAACTTGTGGTGCCGACCCTTCTGCCAATTTTGGCGCAGTGAATTCCATTTGCGCTTCAAAAGGCACAAAGTTTTCCGTCATCCAATCTGAAGTCGCTTTTGCAATTGCCGTGCCAATTTGCTTGCCGTTTGCATCTACGAGTTTTATCGGGAAAGAAGCTTCAAAAAACCATGTACCGCGAGCTTGACCTTTAATATTAAAAGAGCTTTTTATAACGCTATTTGGTATTGGCTCTGTGACGCGAATTAAATCAGATTTATCTGTGATCTTAACCAGATCGTCAATAGCGATCGGATCTTTATTCGCATTATCTTTGCCGCCATATTTATCTTCATAAATATAAATCCCGCCGATAACAACTAAAACAAGGATCACCAAAAGTAGAATCTTGACCAAGAGAGAATTTTTCATGATATTGAAATGTTAGCTTATGGCTATAGTGTAGCACGAAAAAGCCTTTTAAGGTTTTGCTCTTGCTGGACTCTTTTTAAATCCGTATGCAAATTATATCAAAGTGATATAAAATTTATATATTTCTTATATATAAATGATATAAAACGTATACGGTTTTAGAAAGAAGAACTTCAAAGCTCAAATGTGGAATCTTGAAGCCAAAATTTTTCATGCAATGCAGGGGGAAAGCTTTTGATTTGTCCATATAAAAATCTTGACATACTCGACTCGACCAGTAAGTGAAATAAAACACATCCTTGCTTAATCGTTCAGATTTTAATAATATGTTTAATATGTAGAATATAATGAAATATTATCCTTGTCATTATACGCTTTGACTGATTGATTCATGATCTTCATTGTATAGAAAATGTTAGCCGCGAGTTAATATATTTATTTAAAGTGTCCATATGTCGTTACATCCAAAATTCATACCGTGGGATATATTGTACAGTGAAGACGAAATCGAAATTAAGAATGTTGATACCATTGTGAAGTATTTTAAAAACAGCTGTTCCGGTCATAAAGAAATGGCTATAGGTGTTGAGTGTGAAAGATCCGGTGTTTATAAAGATGATCTAAGCCCCGTCCAATACGTGGGAGCTAATGGCAGGGGTGGGTATTTGGATATACTTAAAAAGCTTAATCACGAACTTGGATGGGAAGTTGTTTATGAGGAAAACGGCAATATATATGAACTACAGAGATGTGGGACGAGAATAGGGATTGAAAACGATGGCAGACTTGAACTTGCGAGTAAGCCCAGATTGGATTTGCATGATTTAGCTAGAGAGTTTTTATTCTATAATCATGAAATTTCAGAGATATCAAAAATTTTCGGAATAGCATTTCTTGGGATGGGGTATCAGCCTTTCAGTACCGTAAAAGAAATACTTTACGCGCCGAGAATTAGAGCAAAGATTATCGATAAACTATATAAGAGTGGAGTGGAAAAGCAAAAATGGATGAAGTTAGCCAATGGTCTTCATATAAATATCGATTACACCTCGGAAGAAGACGCCATAAGAAAGTCACAAATTCTATGGCGAATAAGTTCCATATTGGCGGCAATGTTTGCTTGCAGTCCCTTGGAAAATGGAAAAAGAGCAAAGCATCTTGATCAAAGACTTTATGTAAATCAAAGAATGGACAAAAAAAGGATACCACTCCAAAAAGAATTTTTAGATAAGAATTTTTCATTTAAAAAGTGGGTTGATTATTGCGTTGATTTGCCTATTTTTTATTTAATGAGAGACGGTAAGCCCATTTACCCCAAATCGACTTTTAGGGAATTTATAAAAAACAGCGAAAAAACCGGCAATATTCCAACGATTCGCGATTTTAACCTTCACTTAAAATCAATATGGAGTGAGGTTAGACTCAGAAAATATATAGAATTCAGATCTCTTGATTCGATTCCGCAATTCCTTCTAATGTCCGCTCCGGTATTGATCAAGGGGCTTTTATATAGCGAAAACGCCTTAACGGCGGTTGAAAAACTTGTTGGAGATTTTAAATATGATGAACTTATGCAGCTCAGAACTGATGTTTTGAAAGAAAATTTACGTGCAAATTTTAGAGGAAAATCCGTTTTAAGTTATGCTAAAGAGTTAATAGACATTGCCAATGAAAATTTAAAATCATTCAAAAATTTAAATGAAAAGGGTGAAGATGAAAGCGTTTACCTTGAGCCGTTGAAAGAATTTATATTTGTTAAAGAAAAATCTCCTGCAAGATATTTAATTGAAAAGTGGGAAGGCGAATGGCATAAGGATAATAAAAAACTTGTTGAATGGTCCACCGCTGAGACAAGGCCGTTATAAAATATAAAAGATATTTAAACCGTCCCTCTTAGAATTAAAAAAACAACATACCCGAAATAAAACACCAGAAAAATAATGCCGCTCCACCTGCTTAAAACGTATTCCGTTTGAACAAAAAATCTTTTTCTTGCGTGTAAAAATAAAAACATAAATACTCCAATTAAGCCCGCGATTAATATATCCCAATTATTAATACTATTTATTGGTATTGGCTTTATAACAGCACTAATACCTAAAATCCAAAATACATTAAATATATTCGAACCTACGACGTTTCCGACCGCTATATCGGGTTTTTTCTGATAAGCGGCAACCGTAGACGTAACTAATTCCGGAAGAGATGTTCCAATCGCAACTATAGTCGCCGCGATCACAAATTGGCTTAGACCAATCAACGTTGCGATTTCAACAGCGCTTTCGACAACCCATTTTCCCCCTAACGGCAAAGCAACTATTCCGATAATCAAATAAATAATGGATTTTAATAAAGATATATTCTGCTCTTCTCCATCGCGAAATATTTCCGTTTTTGCAATCTTGTATGCGTAAACAAGAAAAATCATAAAGAAAAAAATCATTATTATCCCGTCCGTCTTTGAAATAAATGAATTCAATGATTTATTTATAAAAATGTCGTTCCCCAAAATTCCCAATACAATAATCGCGAATATTCCAAGCGGTATCTCCACTAAAACCGTCCTACTCCTTATTACAAGCGGTGAAATGATCGACGCCACTCCTAAAATCAACAAAATATTTGCAATATTGCTTCCAAGTATATTCCCCAAAACAATGTCCGATCGCCCAAGAATGCTTGCATCAATATTCACCAAAAGCTCGGGAGCCGATGTCCCAAAAGCTACGATTGTTAGTCCTATAACCAAATCGGATATATTTAATCTTCTCGCGATTGAAGATGCTCCTTTAATTAAAAAATCCGCGCCTTTTAAAAGAAAAACGAAACCAAGTATGAGAAAAACTATATACATTCAAAATGATGTTTATTTTTTTAAGTATAACATTTTTGATATAAACGCACACGACTTTAGAAATAAAAACATCAAAGCTCAAACAGATGCCGCCTTTCGCTTCAGGCGTGTGGAGCGGCATAATATACAGCCCCTTTCCCGGCACCATTTCTCTTAATCTTTTTTGCTTTTAAAAGCCTATTTAAATCGCTTTTTAAAGTTGGGCGTTTAATTTGAGGAATTTTTTCAATTATTTGACTGATTGAAATTGGTTTTTCACCTATAACATTAATGATTTTCTCTTCCCTTTCATTTCTATTTATTTTTTTAGGATAATCTTCCAAGTCGCCTTCTTTTCCCTCTAAAACGTCAAGCATTTTCTTTTGCGTCGACAAAAGCTCTTCGTATATAAATGCAACAAATTGCTGATAATTATTTTCTACATCTATTAACTCCAAACTTTCCAAATATTTTTTCCTATTAATGTTTTTTATTATGCACGGCGGATATCCGGCTCTCATCAATATTAAATTCATAAGTAAACGCGCCATCCTGCCGTTCCCGTCGTCAAAAGGATGAATAGCTGCAAATTTATAATGAAAAATACATGCTTTTTCTATGATGTTAATAACTTTTTCTTTATTGAACCATTTTATAAGGCTTTCCATCTCGTCTTGTATATGAATTGGATCTACGTATTTATGAATTTTGCCTGAAATCGTGAGCACGTGGTTTGGCAAAACTTTATACTTACCTGCGTTCAACGGCTTTTTTATCAACTGCCCATTGCCTCCCTTCGCATATGTAAAATGAATGTCTTTTAACAATAAGGCGTGGAGCTCTTTTATAAAACTTTCCGTGATC
Source organism: Candidatus Peregrinibacteria bacterium GW2011_GWF2_38_29 (assembly GCA_000992695.1). Classification (GTDB taxonomy): domain Bacteria; phylum Patescibacteriota; class Gracilibacteria; order UBA1369; family UBA12463; genus UBA12463. Next base: position 4,748 of record LBUS01000018.1, read on the forward strand.
TCTCTGTCTCCTTTAATAACATCGAGCAAATAGTCTATCGCCTCTGCGTGATTTTTTGCTTCCAAGTAATCCTTCAAAGGCTTTCCTTCAGACGTTAGCCCTTCTCTCAAGAAAAATGCGGTTTCACCATAGGTTAGTGTATTTCCCTCTATTGCGTTTGAATTATACGTCCAATCGATACGCAATTTTTCCTGCCAAAGCTTAAGAATTTCTTTTGAGAAAGGCTTATATGCATTAATTTTTACTTGCAACTCCTCTATTTTTTGAATAATTTTATTCATATCCAAATTATATCCATAAATATCCAAAAAAGCAAGGGAATTCACGGCTTTTTGCCTATATAGCGTGAATTTGTGTCGTTTTCGTGGATAATTCACGGGTACGATAGATAAAACCCCTAAATCCCAAACAAAAGAGACCCTGTGCTACGCTTCGGGTCTGTGGAGCGGGTAGCGGGAATCGAACCCGCGTCTACTCCTTGGAAGAGAGTCATAATAGCCATTATACTATACCCGCGCAAAAGGAGTTGCAGAAAGTATTATAAGCAAATAAGTGAAAAGTGCAAAGAAAAAATCAATATCGTCTTTGTGTTTCCGGTCTGTCTGATTGTCTTCGCACAAACATTGGCGCATTATCTTCAATCCAGCCTCTGCCAAACGCTTTACCCAGATAAGATCTTATGAGCCAGAAAACGTGCTGATGTTTTCCGAATTCAGCTCTGCATGTCGGATTAACTTCCATCGCCCTACGAAGAGCAAACCAAACTTCATTACGATTGATACTTCCTTGCGCTTCACGCTTTTTTGCGCCTTCTAATATTCTTGCCATTTCCGCTTTGACGTCTTCTGAGAATAATGCATTTTCTGATGGAGCTGCGCCCTGCTGAAGCCCTCGTGCACCTTGCGCCGTTCCGGCCACTCTTGCCGCACCGCTTTCTTTTGCTCTCTTATCGGCTATTGCCTTTTCTGATAAGCCTAATTTTTGCAATAATAATCCCATGTCTCCCTTTGAAGGCAAACCCATTACGGCTTGATTTCGTAACGCATTTGTTCTTGTTATAATCGCAACTCTTGCGGCCATCATTTCATCTCCTGTGAATGCCGCTCTTTGAGCTTCAGGCAAAGATTCGAAAAGTTTTATTGGATTTTGAGATACTTGCAACTGTGCAACTAATGTTGCTGATGTAGATGCTTCGCGAACTTGTGGTTTTGGGGCAGGTTGAGCTGGAGGTGCGACTGGTGCTTGTTTTTGCCGTGCTGGCGCTTGTGGTGCCTGTGGTTTTGGGGCAGGAGCTTGTGCAATTGATGCTTTTGATGCAACCAAATCGGCAACCAATGCTTTCAAACCAACCTCAGGCAACATTGCATCAAACATAAGATAAAGACTTGGATCTTTTACACTGTGTATGCCTTCACCTACCAAACCGGGAAGCTGTTTCTTTGATACCGCACCGCTTCTAAAATCAACTAAAAGCCTTATCACAGACCTTTCGTCGAGCGATAAACCGGCCCATGGTTTTGTTTCAAGGCCGGAATTAAAAAGTGAATATAAACTTGTTCCGGCTCTCAAGTCTCCAGGCGTCAATGCTTGAACGAATGCAACTAAGTTGCCGAATGTAATTTCTCTTGGAAATTCCAGTTTTTGAACCGACGCAGTTGATGTGGCCGATGCTGATACAGCTGCTTTTGGCACTGATACTGCTGGTTCTTTGACCGCTGCTGCGGCTTCTCGTGCAACTGCAGCTTGTAAACCTGACGGCGTTGATGGAGTTGTCGGAGTTTTCGGCGCCACGGACGGCACGCTTCTCAGCACTTGCTCCGGAACAGATGCTCCCATTCCTAATTCTTGTTGCGCATCTGTAATTGCAAGCCTTATAAGCTCTGATAATCTAGGAAATACATTACATAAAACAGCGGCTGAAGACGTCTGTTCAAGGAGACGAACTTGCTCTCCGATATAACCTGTTATTATTTCTGCGCTATTCCTCTCTTCAACAAGACGTTTAATGCTCATTGCCATTAAAACCACGTCCGATTCATCTGTTGGTAAATTATTAAATCTATTGTTTGCGCAAAGGATATCGTTAAGTTCGTACAACCTTTCAACCGGCGTATCCTGAACTAAACGCAAAACGGAGTTTAAAGAAATCACGACAGGCAAATGGATAGTTGAAATAGCTGATCGTGACGACGTTGCATCATCCATCGACACTTCTTCGACAACTTCACCGCCTCTAACCCCTGTTGCATCCGGTGCTGGTAAAGCCTTTCTTTCATCTCCAGCAACAACATAATCCGCATCAATAACCTCGCCGTCACCATCTCCGGCTGATCCAGCCTCTCCTTCTTTACCAATAAATCCGGATCTTACAACTCCATCTTTTTCCAATGCCCTCTCTCCACCATTGTCAACCGTTTCAGCTGATGGTAATTCCGGCCTTTCAACACTTGCGCCTTCGTCCGCGGAAATCCCCAAGGTTTTTTTAACCTTATCGGCAACTCTAGCGGCGGATTTTTTTAAATCAATTAAAGCGCCCATTGCTCCCCCGCCGGATTGAACTTTTGACCTATCTTCTTTTTTCTCTTCAATAACAACGTCTGCCGGCCTTGTTGGGCGCTTTGAACGGTCTTCTCTTGGTTTTGAAATTGTACTGGATCTTGCGGCGTTAGATGCCCCAAGACCTCTATGAGAATTACACATAAATCTTTTATTTATTTTCCGTGCTAATTAAGCCTGAATTTGCAGCCCATGGCTTCTTCTTGCTTGTGAAGCGGCGGCAACCGCTCCCATTGCAAGAACCCTTGCGACCGCAGCCCTTGGATCTTCGCGCAATTCAGCAGGAATTCTGATGCCTTCGGTGCGTTTTCCTTCTCTGCCGATGGCTTCGCCACCTGCTTCAACGTATCTAGCCCGCTGAGCTATCGCCGTATGTTCTCTGCACATAAATTATATTGTTAAGATTTAATCTTATATTATATGTAATTTATAAGTCAATCAATTCTTTTTGGGATTTTTAAGCCGCTTTTCTGCCAAGAAAAATACCGACATCGTTCCCCCATGTTGATTCCGGCAGTGTTGCTTGCAAATGCGCGATTTTTTCTTCCATCTCATCAATCAATGTGCGAACTTTATACACAACATCACTCCCTCCGCTTGCACAATCAAACCAAGCGTCAGTGCATTTTTTCACGGTTTCATAATGATCTCTATGGCTTGCCTCGCTGGCTTCTCCCGCTTCTTTTTTAAACACCCATTCTCTGTCCAAAATCCCGTCCAGACCATATCCTTTAAGTAATCTAAAATATTTATCTTCATACCATTTTCCAACTTCTGCAAAAGCTCCTTTATGTTGCGCGTTTATTAATGCCGTGCCTATAAATTGATATGGTTTTATATCTTCGATTTCGTATGGCTTTTCCGGATCTGAAGCTATTCTGCCAAGCATATCGATTCTCCCTTTAACAACTTTACCGTTCAACATGCGCATGAACGGGAATGGCACATTGGGCACAACATGAACCCTATCGTTATATGCCATGATTCGTGCGCCGGTTGTTTCGTCTTGGTTTGTTGAAAATGCGTCAATCGGATATTCGACTCCTCTTACGGTTGAAAGTAAAATACTGCTACCAAGCACCGCCGCTCTGTGATTTGGCAATTTTCCGGCAAGCGACACTTGCAGTTCCGGGAACTTTGAGTCCAAAGCTCTCAACCTGTGCAATGCGGCAATGATTATTTTTAATTCTTCCGCTGTGCCGCAAGGAGGCAAAATCAAAGAACTACCCGCGTGAATTAATTTAAACGCCGTGCTTCTTATGCCAAGCGCCATTTTTATTGCTTCCAAATCTTTTTCCTCAATTGGATGCAAAACATGAATCTTACCTCCAATCGGCAAAATACCAATATATCCTTCTCTATTGATTTCCAGGGTTTCTTTCATTGGTATCAAGCCTCTTCTCACTTCTCTCAATATCAAGCTTCTTGTCCCCTCCGGATCTCTATATGCTTTTATCAATTTCACACTCAAGTCTCCGCCTGATGCTTCATCTTCGCCTTTCGGAAGCGACAACAAGGCCATCCCTTCTTTTGCTCTTGCATCCGCAATATCCATGCCTTGCAATACTCCAAAAAACGTTAAAACGATTGCGGTTGAATTCGCTATTGCTTGCTGCATCAATCTATCTTTATCTCCTTTTTTAACGTCGCTAAAATCTCCCAATGATGCTTCCACCAAGCTATCAACCTCTCTTTTTATATCATCGATTGAAGTCATGAATCCTATCAAGTTTGCAATCACCACATATAGTTGATCAGCCGGCACAATTTCTCTCATCATATCGGTTGGCAATTTTATGTTCTTCACCAGATTCTCAATTCTTGTTAATGAAAATTTTAATTTTTCCCCATCTTCTTCAATTAATTCGTTTTTGAGCCCTCTGCCAATCGACTCCGCCTCTTTCAGGAAATCTTTTAATGCGACAACGGTAAGATAAAAATCTTCGAGTATTTGAAATCTTGTTTGTGCCGAATCCGCGGCTTGTAAAAAATCGTTTAATTTATCAATTCTCACGATCCCTTTTCCTGTTAGCACTCTTAATTCTTTTATAAATCCGACCCAATCCTCTCCTTCTCCGTCCGGTGTTTTGTGGGGATTTAAAAAGTCTGTATGGCTTTTCTCCACAGCTTCTTCGCGCCAATCACCATCATGATCATGATCATGCTTGTCTCTCTCCAAGTCAACAGACCAATCCTCATCTACTGCCCCTCCCAACATTTTTTCAAATACAATGCTTAACATTTCGTTTGAAGAAATACTTTCCGCGCATCCTGTAATAATTAGCAAATCCAATAAATGCTGACACTTTAAAACGACTGCCGCAAAAGAATTAAATCTGCCAAGCGCAAGATTGTTCCCCGCATCTCTCACCCTTGTATAGTACTCATCTGTCGCGTGCTCTATGCCACATTGACGATTCGCTTTTTTATCTTTTCCATCATCAACGTGCCACCCTTTTCCGTGCTTTTTTACATATGCCTTAATATCCACACTTGGCCTTACAACTATTTCTTCGCCCAAAAGATATGTAAAAATTTCTTGAACCTTTTTCTCAGATAAAATTCCTCTTATATAAAGATCTATAATATAACTTATTGCCAAATTAAATGTTATCACCGGTGACTGATTTCGCTCCAAGACTTCTCGGCTTTCACGCGCTATTTTTTGCGCAAAATCATCATGCCTCAAAGCATCCGGAACGTCCGCAAACATTGCCGCATTAACTCTTGCCATATCACTAGGCAATTCCCCGATTTTACGAATTACTTTAAAAATTCCGGAAATCGGCTTAAACGGATCCGGCATTTTATGCGCATGCACAGCAAAATAATTTGATACAACCGTTTCATTAAAAAATCCAAGCTCAGCCTTAACTTGTTCATAAAATTCCAACATCCTATAAAGAACATCAACGCCGCTTCTTTGCGATAATGCTGCTATTTCCGCAGGCAAAGCAAGTTTCATTGTTGGATTTGGAAGCGCCGCACGTCCCGCTGATTGATTCGTTAAAAGCTTATGCCTTCTCATCGTTTGACCATCTCTGTCATCTCCAAGAGTCGGCGCACTTGTTGCAATTCTTTCTAAGAGCGGTTTTGATATGGCAACGGAAATTTCTTCCAAAACCGCAGAATTCAATACTAAGTCATCAAGTTTTAACTCTCTGAGCCTGTCTGAATTTCCTCCGTATAAAGATGCCATTAAGGCGGAAAAACCTGGAAATTCCAAATTCACATCGTCTCCTTCAAGCTTACCCTGAAGTTCACTCCGTGGTTTTACTTTTTTCGCATGATCCATGAACATCTGAATGAATTTTGCGTGATATGAAGATGAAGAATTTTTTAAAGCCGATAATAAAAGATCAATGACATTCTCCGCTCTTTTTACATTGCCAATGCCATAACCTCCGCAAATTTCACATACTATTTTTGTCGTCTCTTCCAAATTCATATAACACATAAGCTCATTGCCTTTTTTGCGATATAACTCCAATGCGTATTGATAATTAAAGCCCGCGTATTTTGTTAAAAGCGTAACAACTTCCACGCTTTTCGCATTCATGTCCGCGACTTCATCCGGTTTTGCCAAACAGCATCTTTCAAGCGCTAAAACCTCCATGTCTTCGTCTAATTTGAGATTCTTCATAAAATACCATGGCCTGTCTTTTCCGCCATAAACGTTATCCATTATAGTTAAAACTGATTCAAGGGCTTGCTCCGCTCCTTGATATCTAACGATTTTTCTATAAAGATCAACCAGCCTGTTTACGTTAAAGCCGTTATTGACCCATGTCCCCATTTTTTTAAGAAGATCGTTAATTTTTGGATTTTTTAACATTTCCGGAGTCAGATATTCGGCCACTTTTAAAATAAAATATCCACTTTCCGGACAAATATTTTTTCTCCTGCCTTTTACAACTTTTAATAAAGCTTCTTCTTTTTGCCCAACACTAAACGTTTGCTTACAATCCAAATCCGCCGGAATTTTATCAAAAATTTCTTTCGCCAACCTTTCAAACTGATGCCTTATCCCGTTTAAAGGCATATCAAATGCATATCCCATTGCAACGCAAAAAGATAATGCGATTTGCGCTCTTGGTAAAGCCCAATCAAAAGCATTATTTGCTTTTATATCTCTTACGTAAGGCTGAATATATTCTGCATAAAATTTTGGAGTGAATGCATCGCCGCACCACTCATGGCTCCCGTATTCATCACGCTGATATGCAAACCACCTTGCCGCAACTTCATCCGGCATCATTGGTCTTGTTCCAACTCGGCTTAATCTAATTGTTGCCTTACCGTCTTTTAATTGCACATCTCCCGGTTCGCTTATTTGATTTTCAACAAATTTCAAATAATGCCGACAACGGATAAAATGTGTCTGTACGTACCTTTGATCGTCATTATAAGTGTCTTCACCGCCACCCCATCCTGACGGAAATTCATGCAAATGTATCGGATGAGGATATCTTGGCAATTGAGTTAATTCCGTTCTTGGTCTGCGCTTCAAGTCATGCCATTGTTCTTCCACGCTATCAAATTCGTCTGCGAAATCTATATTGTCAACATCGTCCGGCGGGTCCAGCCAACGCGGGATTTCAACTCCATGTGGGTTTTTTATACGTACACGTCGCCCAGCCATAGCCATCACTCTAAACATGCCCGAATCAATTAATCGCAGCATTTCAGAATCACGCGCACCTGTTCTCTGCATACGCTCTTTTCTTTCTTTCGGCGATTCGGGCTTGAATATTTTTGGGTCTTGACCTTTCCCAAAAGCTTCAAAAACTTGATCACGAAATTCACGTCCATATTCGTCCAAACGCGAAGTTATATACAACGGCTGAGCGCCGCGTCTTTCTTTTTCCGGAACATAAACTTCACCTTTTCCTTCTTCGGCTTGATAATTCAATTCCTGCCATTCTTCAAACTCACGATCTTCATCGTAGCCATCGTCATCCATGTCGGATGGATCATCATCGTCAAATACCATTTTTAGCAAATTTAAATTATGGAGGGAAATTTTAACACCTTGAAGTGGAATGTCAAGCTGATGTAATGGTTCAATACCTTTGCATCACCCTTGTAGAATATGGACATGCCATACACAACAAATCCAAACATCCCTCGCTTGCGTTTGCAGGCGGCTAA
>LBUS01000019.1 GCA_000992695.1 Candidatus Peregrinibacteria bacterium GW2011_GWF2_38_29
TAATCGTCTATGCACTTACAACCAATAGAAACAAAAGCAAAATTTTCAGAAATGGGTATGGACCCAAAGATTTTGCAAACATTAAATCGTTTGAAATTTGAACATCCAACGCCAATTCAAGAAAAAGCAATTCCAATTGGAATTGAGGGTAAAGACATCGTCGGTATAGCTCAAACAGGCACCGGCAAAACTCTTGCATTCGCGATTCCAATTATTCATCAAATTGTTAATGCAAAAATCGGAAACCGCCAAGCGATTATTATTGTTCCAACAAGAGAACTTGCGATTCAGGTTGGCGAAACAATTCAAAAATTCGCGCTACCTTTTGATATTCGCGGCGCAATTTTGATTGGAGGCGTTCACATAAGTGGCCAGATGCAACAACTTCGCAGAAGACCGGAAGTTATTATAGGTACGCCGGGCCGTATCATAGATCACATCGAACACAGAACAATAAATCTTAAAGACTTTAATATACTTGTTTTGGATGAAGCGGACCGTATGTTTGATATGGGTTTTGCGCCTCAAATAAAACAAATTCTTGAACACTTGCCAACGGAAAGACAGACGATGTTATTTTCTGCGACAATGCCAAGCACCGTGACATCGCTTGTTACTCGTTATACAAAAAATCCAATTCGAATTGAAGTTGCGCGCCATGGATCAGTCGCGGATAAAGTTAAACAAGATTTATATTATGTTAAAAAAGATCAAAAAATTCGCCTTCTTGAGGAGCTGTTAAAAGACTTTAAAGGTTCTGTTTTGGTTTTTTCCCGCACGAAATTTGGAGCTCAAAAAATATGCAAATCAATTCAGTTGATGGGTCATAAAGCAAAAGAAATTCATTCAAATAAATCTCTCGGACAAAGAAGGGAAGCGCTTGCAGGCTTCAAATCCGGCAGATATCGCATTCTTGTTGCAACAGATGTCGCGTCCCGCGGGATTGATGTTGAAGAAATTGAATTGGTTGTTAATTTCGATATTCCGGACGATGCGGAAGATTACATACACAGAATTGGTAGAACCGCACGCGCGGGCCTTGAAGGTCGTGCAATTTCATTCGCCACAACAGATCAGCGCGGAAAGGTTTATCAAATTGAAAGATTGATGAAGATAAGAATAAATGTTTTGCAACATCCGCTCGCTTTTACGCCTTCATTGGGCTCAGAACGCCCGGCAATGCATAGCGTAAGCGCACCGGCACAATCAGCGCCGCGACCACAACAACATGCGCCACGCCCAATGCAACATCACGCACCGGCAGAACAGCAACACGCACCGCATTCACGTCATGTTCCAACGCACCCACAAAGCGCTTCACCATTTCCAAAGAAAAGTTTTGGATTCAAAAAACCAAGTTTTTCACGTTCAGGATACGGACCTTCACGCCCGGGGCAAAGTTCGGCACGTCCAGGCCAAGGATCATCACGTTCATATTATGGCGCACCACGACCAGGTCAAGGTTCGGCTCATTCAAGCCAAAGTTCAGCTCGTCCAGGTCAAGGATCTTCGCGCCCATCTCAAGACGGTTCACATCATCCAAAGCGAAGTTTTTCACGCCCGGGTCAAAGTTTCAAACGTTCGTTCAAGAAGTTTTAATAGCAAATTTGATTTATTGTCCATTTTGACTTACAATTTTCATTAAGTTCTATTTTCGTTAATAAATTTTTTATATGGATATTAAAATGCCCGACATTAAATTGCCTGTAAATTTGCCAAAAATTCCCGGAATGGAAATTGATATGAGCCCAACGAGAGCCGCTTTTCCGCTTAGCGCAAAGAAAATAATGAAAAAGACTGTTAAATATGCCGGTCTCACAATTCTTATTTTATTTCTTTTCGGTGGAATAATTCTTCCGATTATCGCTTCAGTCGGTTCAAAAATAAGTTACATTGGTATGCTTGTTGGACTTCTTAGTTTCGGAATAGTTATTATCGCAATCGTTGTTTTTGTTGCGGTTTATTTTTATCAAAAGCGTCATTTTGCAAAATATTTTTATGATTTTACCGCAGAATGCGTAATGATTAGGAAAGGTGCAATTACACAGAATGAAATCGCGATTCCTTATGAGCACATTCAGGACGTTTTTATTAATCAGGATCTTTTAGATAAACTTTTTGGGCTACAAGACGTTCACTTTTCAAGCGTAACTTATTCGGAAGTCGAGCCTCATATTGATGGTTTAACAAAGGAATCTGCAGAGGCGATGCGCACGTTTATTATTAGTGCTATAGATAAGAAAAAAGCGGGAGAAAAAGTCGTTCCACCTGTTGCACCAGAAGTTGTTGAAGAAGCGCCTGTTGTAGCGGCAGAAGCACCGGTAGTCGCGGAAGCAACTCCAGTAGTTGCGGCAGAAGCTCCAGCAGCGCCAGCGGCTAAAGCGGAACCTGTAACCACGGAAAAACCCGCGAAATAAAAACGCAAAAATACTATTCAAAGAAAGTTCCAAGTAGAGTATTTTAATATGTGAACAACTAACTTTTTTAATAATGGAAAATCAAAACAACACACCGGCCGAAAATAACGTGCCGCAGAATTCGCAAACACTACAAACGCCTTCAGATTCGCCAAAATCAGGCGCTTTGAAATGGATTATTATAGCGCTTTTAGTTGTTATAATCGGGCTTGGCACTGCATTTGCGTATTTCAAATACTTGAAACCTTCGCCAACAGATAATATTCCGCAAAACGTAGATGACACAGCAGGTCAAATTTTTAAACCCGCTCTTGCAGGCGCACAACAATTTGCAAGTTACGAAGAGGTTAAGGTTGATGTAACTCCGGCGGTAAAGCCTTATAAAGTCGCGGCAGATTTTTCCAATGTTGCGATGAATAGCGCTTTAAAAGGTGAAATGGAGTATTCATTTTCAGATGACGCAAAAGCTATGATGTCAAAAAATGCATTTGTTGCACTTCCTTCTTATTACAAAGAGTTTTTTAGTATTTACGAAAACAATAGATACGCAAAAACGCCAAGTTTTGTGACAACAGATTCAATCTTGCACACTTATCATTTGCTTTTTAATCATCTTTTAGAACAGCTTGAAACAAAATATCTCGCAACGGAATTAAAAACATTAAATGCTGGAATGCTTAAAGAATCGCTTGCACAAAACGAATTACTTGCAGGTTCGGATTTTGAAAACGCATCAAAAAGAAACATGGGATTTTTTGCGGTTGGTGGAAAATTGATGGATTCTGCAACTCAAATTCCAAGCATAGTTGAAAAAGAAGTTAATGCGGAGCTCGCATTTATCGATAAGCACGACGGGATTAAGGAATCGCCTGTAATGAACATTGGAACAAAGCCGGGAGAGCTTTCAAATTCGCCACAAGGTCCGCTTTCAGTCGATCAATTAAAAGAAGATTACACGCAATATATTCCACGCGGACATTATGATAAAACGGAATTATTAAAAGCGTATTTTAAGTCAATGATGTGGTATGGAAGACTCACATTCCGCTTTAAAAGCGATGACGAAATCAGATCCGCGATACTCATCGTTTTGGCTTTGGATAAAGACGAAAACAAAAAGCCATGGGATAAAATTTATGAGCCAACGTCATTCTTTGTTGGCAAAAGTGATGATGTCACATATTATCAAGTGATAGATATTGTTGAGCAGGTTTATGGCAAAAATCCGGATGTAAAAATAATCGCGCAAGATAAAGACAAATTTGCTTCGGTAAAAAAATCTCTCAAAAATCTTGAACCTCCAAAAATAAATTCAATGCCGATTTTCAATGCAGATATTCAGCCGGATAGAGAAAAGGAAATTTCAGGCTTTAGATTTATGGGTCAAAGATTCACAATTGATGCCGCGATTTTTCAGAAATTAGTTTATAGGGATGTTGATCAAAATCCTGCGGGCGCAAAAAGAATGCTTCCAAAATCGCTTGATATAGCCGCCGCAATGGGTTCGAAATACGCTTATAGCTTGCTTAAAGAAGCTAAAGATACGGAATTCGCAAACTACACGAATAATATGGAGAAGATGAAAGGATATGTCGCGGGACTTAAGCAGGACGTTTGGACACAGAATTTATATTGGGGATGGTTGTATTCGATCTTGCCTTTAACAACAGAAAAAAACGAAGGCTATCCTTCATTCATGACAAATTTGGCATGGGTCGCAAAAGAAATGAACACATATTTTGGAAGCTGGACAGAGCTTAAACACGATACGATTTTATATGCAAAGCAGGTTTATGCAGAGCTTGGTGGTGGCGGTGGAGAAGAAAATAAAGAAGACGATCGCGGTTATGTCGAACCAAATCCATATATATACGCAAGACTTGCTTCACTTTTGAAAATGACGAAAAAAGGCTTAAGCATGCGCGCAATCATTAGTCCGGAAATGGTTGAAAGTTTGAATAAAATGGAAACGCTCGCATTGTCTTTAAAAACAATTTCAGAAAAAGAATTAAAAGAAGTTCAGCTAACGGAAGAAGAGTATGAATTGATAAGATCTTATGGCGGACAACTCGAGCATTTTTGGTATGAGGTAAATAAAGAAGATATGGCGGAAATGAGCCGGGATGTTTTCTTGAATGAAAATCCTGCGGCAATTGTTGCGGATGTTGCGACAGATCCAAACGGAACCGTGCTTGAAGAAGGCACCGGCAGAATTTTCACAATTTATGCGGTTGTGCCAATTGACGGAAAATTAAGGCTTACAAGAGGTGGAATTTATTCTTATTATGAATTCACGTGGCCGATGAACGATCGTTTGACGGATAAAAGATGGAGAACGCTTATGGGGATGGGTGATCAACCAAACGGCCCGGAAGATGCGTCAATCAAGCCACAAAATCCACCTGAGCAACCGGCTTGGACAAAAGAATTCGTTGGAAAATCAAAGCAGTAAATCGATTGAAAAATTATGTATAAAAAATTAATTGCAGTTTCACTTATTGGCATTGCGGTCGTGGTTGGTGCCGGCGTAATCACTTATAAATATCCGAAAGTTCGCGAAAAAATTACCTTGCAAGGAGTTTTAAAAGACGAATTTCAGGAGTTTAAGCGTGCGCGCGAACTTGCAAATAATCCTGAAAAAGTTTCCATGATTGCGGTTGGCGATATCATGCTTTCACGCGTTGTGGATCAGAAAATGCGTACCAATAAAAATTATGAATATCCATTTTTAAGGACTGCGGAATATTTGAAAAGTGCAGATTTTGTATTTGGGAATCTTGAAACTGCAATAACGCCGGGAAGGCCGGTGGTTACGGGAGAAATGTCGTTCAGAGCTGACCCCGAAAACGCTTCCGTGTTAAAGAAAATGAACTTTGAAATTATATCTTTGGCAAACAATCACACGCCAAACTTTGGACAAAAAGGGCTTAAAGATACTTTTGAAAGTTTGGATAAAGCGGGCGTGAAATTTGCAGGCGCAGGGCTTAATAAAACCGCAGCCGCAGCGCCTGTTTATATCGAAAAAAACGGATTCAAATTCGCATTTCTTGCATATAATGATTTGGACGTCGTGCCAAAATCTTATTTTGCGTGGGATACAAATGCAGGAACGAATCCCATGTACGAAGACGACATGATCAAGGCCGTAAAAGACGCAAAACAAAACGCGGATTTTGTGATCGTTTCAATGCATTCGGGAATTGAATATAAGCCGCATCCAAGCACAAGACAGGTTAATTTTGCGCATGCCGCAATCGATGCCGGCGCAGAGATTGTGATCGGTCATCATCCTCACGTGATTCAAGATGTTGAGAAATATAAAGGAAAATATATTTTATATAGTCTTGGAAATTTTGTGTTTGATCAGATGTGGTCGCGAGAAACTCGTGAAGGTTTAACCGCAAAGATCGATTTCATGAAAGCGGGCGTTGCATCCATCAATTTTGAGCCTATTTTGATTGAGGATTATTCGCAACCAAGACTTCTTGAAGGTCGTGATCGTGAAAATATTTTGCAAAAAACGCGCGTGAATTATATTGATGCAAAAACCGTTTCTTGGAATAAAATAAAAAAAGAATTTCAAGAAGCGACGAAAACGGTTTATTCAAATTTGGTTGAATTTTCAAAGAAAAACATTGTGCCACCTTTGGACATGGGGAATTATTTGTCTGATGTTGTGGTTGATTCGGAAATGATTGTGGACTCAAATGGTGATGGCAAAGACGAGCTTAATATGTCGGTTTGGCGAAAGGGCGATTTTGGGTCATCTAAGCCATTTTGGGTAAAAGAAAATGACCAAAGTATAAAGAATCATTTTTTTGTTTTTGGGCTGGATGAGAATTTTGGCCCTTCTTCCGTCGCGCCGTTAAAAACTTCCGTGCGTCCGCTTTGGCAATCTTCAAATTTAAGTCGACCAAATTGTGAATTCACTTTTGCAGATTTGGATGGCGATAAAAAACAGGAGCTGATTGTTGTTGAAGGCGAATATGGAGAGGAGACGCTTGTTACCGCCGATGTCTCAAGTTCTTATGCTGCCCTCGTTTGTATCGGAGATCACATTGCAGTTTGGCGATGGGATGAGTGGGGCTTTAAAAATCTTTGGCGAAGTGAGGAAGGAAGTTTCAAAAATCTGAAGGTTTACAACGAAGGAGGCTCAGAGGCTGTTCTAGCGGAATAGTCCCCCTTGCCTTTAGTCCCCGTATTACATTAAAATGTTTCTGTACCATTTAACAAACCCCCATGATTTTCTTCGCGCACTATTTAAACGCGGAAGTCGTTGATGCAACAGAAAAAACGATCGGGAAATTGAAAGATATGATTGCACGTGGCGGAGAAGATTATCCTTTTATTGAAGCCATCGTTGTGGAGAAAGGAGATAAGCAAATGTTCATTCCGATTTCATATGCGGAGAATTTTGGATATGACGAAATAACGCTCAAAATCCGCTCTGAAAAAATTGAACAATACAAATCCGGTTTAAAAGATTTTTGGCTTTATCGCGACATTGTTGATAAGCAAATCGTTGATATATCCGGCACGCGCGTTGTTCGTGTTAATGATATTCAGCTCGGAAAAGTGGAAGATAGAATTCGAATTCTTGGCATAGATATGAGCACTCGCGGACTTCTTCGAAGAGTCGGAATTGAAAAGTGGCGCATCTTTAAACCACTTGAGCCAAAGCTGATTGACTGGAAAAATGTTCAACTTGTTAATGGCGCAATCAGACTTAAAACAGTTTCAAATGATTTGAAAAAACTGCATGCTGCAGATCTCGCAAACATTCTTGAAGAGCTTACGCCAAAGCAAGGTATTTCACTTATCAGCGCTTTGGAACCGGAAAAAGCCGCTAAAGTTTTTCAGGAATTAAATCCAATGCAAAGACGCTTGCTTGTTGATTTGCTCGGCGAAGAACAGGCAAGAGAAGTTCTTGATAATGTTCCAACGGATGATTTGGCCGACTATGTTAAAACGCTTAACTTAAAAGAAACAAAGCGCATTTTTTCTTATCTTAAAAGGGATAAGCGTATGACGGTTGAGAAGTTTATTGAATATCCAAATGATACGGCCGGTGGTCTTATGACTTCTGATTTTGTTGAAATAGATCCGGATTGGACGGTTGAAGAGGCGATAACTCACATAAAAAATATTTCAAATAAATACAGATCTATATTTTTTGTTTATATAGTTGATAAGGCTGGAAAATTATTTGGAGTTGTTTCCGCAAGGACATTGCTTGTTAAAGACTTGATGGATCCAATGCGAAAAATCATGAAGCCTCTCAAGAAAATCCACACAGTTCATCCTGCGACAGACGTTAAAAAAGTTGCTGAAATAATGACGAAATATAATTTGTTTTCAATCGCCGTAACAGACAAGCATCACAAGTTGCTTGGAATAATAACCGTTGACGATGTCATGCGATGTCTAATGCCTTACTCGTAAAAATCAAGCAAAAGCTTGCGAGCAAATGGGCCAAATTAGCCATTCTGATGGCGATAATTGGACCCGGAATAATCACAGGACAAGTCGATAATGACGCCGGTGGAATTGCAACATATTCGATTGCAGGTGCAAGATTTGGTTATTCCATGCTATGGACTCTCATTCCGATTACAATCCTCCTCGTTTTCACAATGAACATTACAACCAAGACGGGCATAGTCACGCGCCTTGGTCTTGCCGAATTAATTCGTGAGAAATTCAGAATCAAATTAACGCTTTTTGTTCTCGCTCTCGTTCTCGTTTCCAACATGGGCACAACAATCAGTGAATTTTCCGGAATATCTTCCGCTGTATACATTTTGGGCAAACAAATTGGCGGAGAAACTATATTCTGGACAACAGTTTTGCCAATTATAGGCGTCGTTTTATCCGGAATTCTTGCATGGTTCGTAATTGTAAAAGGCTCATACAAATCAATAGAAAAGCTGTTTTTAACAATGGCGCTTTTTTATATCACATACATAATTTCCGCATTCATGGCCGGCCCGGATTGGAGCGCCGCATTTAAAGGTTTGCTTATCCCAACTTTAAAATTTGATAGCGCATTTTTGTTCACAACAGTCGGTGTCGTCGGTACAACCGTCGCGCCATGGATGTATTTTTATCTGCAATCAACCGCCATCGAAAAAGGGATCAAAAAAGAAGATTTAAAATACAGCCAAATTGATACAACAATCGGCGGAATTTTCACAGATATATTTTCTTTCTTTATGATTGTCGCGTGCGCCGCAACTCTTTTTGCGCATAACATTCCGGTCAATAACGTTGGCGATATTGGCTTATCTCTCGCACCTCTTGCAGGTGGATACGCATCATATTTATTTGCATTTGGTCTTTTAAACGCATCTATTTTTGGTGCTTTCATATTGCCTCTTTCAACCGCATATATCATTTGCGAAGCTCTTGGATATGAACTCGGAATGAATAAAAAATTCGGCGAAGCAAAAGTGTTTTATGGCATCTTTACAGCTATTTTAGTTATAGGTGTCATAACAGTCGCGATTCCGGGCATGCCGCTACTCATGATAATGCGCGCTTCCCAAGTTGCAAACGGCTTGGTTCTTCCATTCTTCTTATACTTCTTGATGAAAATCGCCCAAGACCAAGCCCTCATGGGCGAATACGCCACCAAAGGCTTTTGGCGCATCTTCGGCTGGGTTTCAGTCTGGGTCCTAGCCATCCTAAACGTCGCCCTCTTGATCGCCCCGTTCTTTGTGAAGTCATAATTCGCGGGATTAGTACACCGGTAGTACGTCGCCTTCCCAAGGCGAAAAAGCGGGTTCAATTCCCGTATCCCGCTCCAAATATCATTAACCCCACCCCCATGAAAAAAGTTTTCCTCCTTGGCCTGCTTTCAGGCCTCGCAATGCTCGTATTTGGCATGCTTTTCGATCAAGGTTTTAACTGGGTTTTCCCGGGCTTGACGAGTGAATATGAAACAAGCGGAGTTTTCCGCGCTTGGACAGAGCCGCTCATGTCACTTTATTTTCTCAGCCCTTTTGTTATGGGTATCGCGTTTGCGTGGACTTGGAATAAAACAAAATCACTTTTTAAAGGAAGTATCTGGAAAAGAGCGTTAATGTTCTCGCTCGCATTATTCTTTGTCACAACAGTTCCGGGCATGTTTATTTCATATGCAAGCTTCAAGATTTCACTTCTTATGATCGCATCTTGGACACTTTCGTCATTCGTGCAGGAATTTGTGGGAGGATTGGTTTTGGCGAAGATGAATAAGTAAAAACGCAAAAATCCAGTTTAGCATTGACAAATTAAGGCAACGTGATAAAATATCATCCTAAAATAATTTAACCAAATTAAATATGGGTGATATTAAACGTCCTGCAGTTGAAGACCACTTAACTTTAAGCGGACTTGATCATCATCGTTGGTCGGATAGGGAGGTTGATGGGGCGACATACAAAGGGCTTTTACAGAGAGAAGAAAGCCCTGAATTCAAAGAATTGCTGGCAATGGCAAGAGAACAAGGTCTTGAATTAACGGCCGTTGTTGATGGTGATTATAGCCAAGGCATGGCCACAACCGGCAAAGGCTCAAAAGCCTATTTGTCTGATATAACCATGGACAGTGCAGGCGATGAAGCGGAATCAGCGAAAAGATTTGGGAAGCTTGCAGGCAAAATTGCAGGAAAAATAATCTCGAATTTAAAAGGGATTCATCCGTCTAAATTACTATATGAAATTCAGCGTATATCCGCAGATGACGGTGATGGCTTCATGGATATTGATGAAATTAACATTTCACCTTTAAAAATTTCATGGAGAGGTGTCAATTTTGTAGCGATTGATGACAAGCTCTCCGGCGATGACGGTGAAGACTTATTAAATCCTGATGAGGAATTTTTCAATGATCTCAGGGGGCGTGTAACAGAGCTTGTTAGTGGTTATGTTCGAGAAAATCTTGTGTTGGAAATTGAAGGTAAAGGCCCAAGAGGAGGCAAGGCTCCGGCATGGATTTCGAGAAACTTTGCAATTAGTGGCGTCAATGTTCAATTTTCATGTCGCAACGTATGTGAAAATTATGTGAGCGTGGATTTATCAATGCAACTTGGGAATTACTATGATCAAGCGATTAGACAATCAGGGAGAACGGTAACGCCACATATCGTTTCGGCGCGATGGAAGGACGAGCAGGAAGCGGCACAATAGGTATAAATAAAAAACAGTTTAATTAAGATGAGATTATTGCGCGACGCATTACAGGACCTTGTTGAGCAGGAATTTGACCCTGTGCTTAGAGTTGCGCCGGTTAACGGGCATGACGTAGAGATGCTTGCACAGCTTAAGCATGATGAAATAATAACATGCGCCAGGGAAGCTCTGAGCACAACCGAGAGTCCGAGATCACAAGAAATTAAAGCATGGGCATTACAGGTTACAATCCCGGTTACCCTGACTTATATGATTTTAGATAGATGTTTCTCTAATTTATTTGAAGATACGTGGCTGGATTTTGAAGATATATATCGCATGTTTAAAGGAGTTTACCTTGAAAAGCATGTCAAAAAGGCAATGGAAAGGCTCGTGCGGATAACGCATCACAAAATGTACGCATTGGATTTTGTTATGGAGTCGGACGGAAATGGTAAGTATAAAATAAGCAGAAGGGGAAGCGAAGAGGAAAGTAAAAAAGAGCAAGACGCAAAAGTCGAAGACGATCTATTGCAAGTCGATTTTTTGGATGACGCTATGGTTCCGGTTGAATCTGGCGCAGAAAACGACGAGGACGGATATGATTTAGTAGCCGGAATAGATGGTGAAAAATTAACGCCAGTAAAACCATCTAAGGGCATCGACTTCCGATTAACGTTATTTAGTCACAAAGTGCCAACAAAAGCTGAGCAGTACGAAATGATAATCGGTGTAAAGAGCGATGACTCAAACATTTCAAAGCGCGCTGGGGATAAATTGATAAGGAACAACGCAAGATTCATATTTTGGTGTGCAAAAAAGTTTGATATTTATCCGGACAATGATATATTTTGGGATGTTTTTCAAGAAGGGGCTCTTGGGCTTATTAGAGCCGCTCAAAAATTTAATATTGAAAAAGGGTTTAAACTTTCGACGTATGCAGGATGGTGGGTAAGGCAATTTATGTCTAGATATCTTGCAAGAAACAAAAGACTTGTACATGTGGAATATTGGAGAATGGAAATATTCAACACAATTATGAAGGCTGTCCAAGAATGTTAAGTTGCAGAGTTCCAGTCACATTTTTTAAATGGGGTTGCATGGGCTTTAAGAATGAAGTGTAGAGTATCTTTTGAGCCGGAGTTAAGCCTTT
>LBUS01000020.1 GCA_000992695.1 Candidatus Peregrinibacteria bacterium GW2011_GWF2_38_29
AAGAATATTCTGTTAGAATTAGAAATTAGACCGCCTAGGAATGAGGCTTTGAATTGCCGAATGGTAGGGATGTTTAAAGGTGCTTCTCTCTACTGCTCGCAGTGCCATAAATAAATTAGCTCAGTTAATCCTTAAAATATTCTTTTTCACACTTTTTAGTACAAAAATAGTATTTTTTTCCAGTTTTATTATCTGTAACTTCCCACTTAGCGGGCCTTCTGCAATTTATACACTTAGGAAGAAACATTTTGGGATTTCTCCAAGCCAACATAATAAATAGATAAATTATAAAACCCCCTACTATTAAAATAAATGTGCCCACCTGTTCCATATTTCTTCCTTTACAAATACAAATTACTCATAACCTATAGAGATATAATACTCTCGGATGAAATAAAATCAAGACCGAAAACGTAGATTATTGGGAACGTAGATTATGCTGTTAAATTATGCTATATGGCCTACTGTTGAGAAAGTTGCGGATTGAATTAAAGATTTTGCTTGACAAGTGGTTGACGGCTGGTATAATTTAGCCAATGGCTGATGTTATAAACCAAATGCAAGATACGGAAACCGGGAAGTCCGAACTTTGGATTACGATCAAGGACGCCTCTGACCTCTTGGGGATCTCTGAACGCCATACTTGGAGGATTCTCTTAGAGAATGCCTGGAAAACCCAAAAGTTACTCAATGAGGACCGCAAAAAAACCTATGTTTTAAGGGCAGATATTGAAAAATACTACAAGGCAGAACAAGAAAGACAGAAACTTGAGCAGTTAAGGTCCCCCCTTTCCTCTGACACCCCTGACATCTCGGACAAATCTGATAAAATAAGCGAATTTGACAAGTCGGACATCTATAATAAGCCGAAGTCGGACATAAAAAACTTGCCCATCCTTCTGTCTGATTATAGAAATATGATGACAGAGCTACAAAAGAAACAAGAGCAACTCATTAAAAATGCTATACTTTGGAGAACAACGGCTATCTGGCTTACGGTTTTAGCGGCCTTTATTGGCGGCTTTTTGGGATTCTCTTTATATGACAATAGAAAGATGATGTCGGACATCAAAAAGGAGATGACAGGCAGGATAAATGACTTGTCAGACAAGGCAGAGACGGCGCAAAAGGAGCTTTTAACCGCTAAAGACGCGCTTTTTCAGAAGGAAATCTGGATTAACAAGATAGAACAGACCATGCCTAAAGAAAAAATAGAACAACTCAAGGCAGAGGAAAAGAAAGAGGAATAGATGGCTGCTAAATTTAAATGGGGTGTGAATATACAAAAAGAAATCCGGGACCTAATAAGAAAATATAATCTTTCCCAAGAAGATATAGCAAGTAGGCTGGGAGTTAGTTTTAGAAGTATTTATAGATGGGAACGCGGCGAGACTTTTCCTCAGTCAAGGATTATAGTACGAGAATTTAAGAAATTAAAGCAGGAGTTAGAAAAGAAATGAACCCCCAAAACCAACTGGCGAAGATAGGAAGAGAAGGGTTGCTTGATCTGGTAGTGCAAAAACGATTTGAGGAAGTCAAAGAGAAGATCGGGTTTTCTTCTAATATCTTTATGGTCTTTGGTCTGCCTACGCACAAATTAAACGGGAATCCGGCTTTCTGGACCAAAGAAACTTCTTTATGCAGACTTACAATAACCCGCGATGAAAAAAACGAGGTGCCGTATGGCTGTTACGCGCGGATAAATCAGATTTTTATTGATACAGAAGTCAGGACCAAAAACACAAATGTTATTGACGTGGGTAGAACCTTTAACGAATATGTGAGAAAACTCGGATATAAAGAAGGCAAGGCTAATAAGGCGCTTTTAAGACAATTGATTAATTATGTTACAAGCGTAATTAAGGTGGAACCTAAAAATCCCATCCCAGGGCGGATTATGGGAATCCATTCTGTAGTGGCCAAGGCCTGGGATATCTATTTTGATGTAAAGAATCCAGAGCAGTTAACTTTTACTAAAGGGCAAATAATTCTTGATGAAGGATACGCTAGATATATTCACAAACATTCTGTGCCGTTGGACATGAATGTGGTGCATTGTTTTAAACGCAACCCGTTGGCCCTGGATTTTTATAGATTCCTGGCTTATAGAAATAACGGCCTAAGTGAAACTATAGCTTTCCCGGATAATCTGCTTTTTGAGCAACTGGGGACAGAGGAAGAAAACGACAGAAAAACAAGAATGAAGTTAAAAGGAATATTGAAGGGCATTCAAATGTACTGGCCGGTAAAGGCAAAGTTTGAGGATGGGTATTTTGAATTAAAGCCTTCACCTCTAGCGGTTCAACGCAAGATTCCAAGCAGACAGCCGATAGTCATTGTGGATAAGTCGGGGGTAAAATAGAGTTATGCACTTCACTTTTGGAACGCTAAAAATTTTAAGATTTGAGCACGAGGTGGGAGTTATGCACTTCACTTTTGGAACGCTAAGGCTTCACTTTTGGAACGCTAAGTAAAGCTAACCTATTTATTTACAAGAAGATCGGTTACAGCTAATAGTATTACTAATATATATTACTAATAGTAAAAGCACTACTACTGTTTATAAATTTTAAAAAACTATACAAAAGTAGCAAGAATGTTTAGTTTTTAGGCGGTTAGTAAGGAAATAAGGCAAAAACTACCTGAAAACAAGACCAGAAATTAAACAAAAGTGAGAAGTGTATAGGTTATGAATAACGCCCTGGTTCAGAGAAAGATGGCACTCAACAAGGTAAACCTGCCTGTAAGCTATCTAACCGAAGAAGATGTCCGACAGCTCGTAGGAGCCTGCAAGAAAGAGCGGGACCGGCTTTTGATTACGCTTTTATTCCAAACCGGGGTAAGAATATCAGAGGCGCTGGCGCTTACGCCGGCTGCGATAAGGAACTTTGAAGGTAAACCAGCTATGGAGATAATAGGGAAGGGCAAAAAGCTAAGAATGGTGGCGCTGCCGGTGAATTTGAAGGAGAAGCTAGAATCTTATGCCTACAGGGTCAAGATTGAGCCTGGGATGAGATTTTTTGACATAAACAGGTCAAGGGCTTGGCAGATCCTAAACGAGGCCAGAGAGGCCGCGGGGATGGAAAAGCGGGTGTTTCCGCATTTACTTAGGCATAGTGACGCGATTATCCGGCTGCGCAAGACCGGGAATCCTAAGGCGTTGCAGTATCACCTAGGGCACAATTCTCCAGCGATGACGCTGAGGTATTTATCGACACTAACGCAAGAGGATGCGTTAAGGGTGCAGCAAGAAGTGAGATTTGAGGAGTAAAGTTAAGGTATTATGTGGATGTGTTTCCGGATGACCTAGAGGAAGCGGCAGAGGCGTTGGCAGGGAGGTGACTTAGTCCTTACAAGGAAATTTTAGGTGATATACGAAATTAATTGTTAGCATAAATATATTAAAAGGAATTTAATTCAATGGATATTTCAGTTGTTGACGGTGTCCATTTAGCTTCAATTGGTATAAAGACGCCATTACAAGAAAAATTCCCCATACTTACGAGCATTTTGTCGAAAAGCAAAAATCCTTCAAAGGATTGGGATTTTTTTATGACTAGTGCAGGCATTGCGATAGCAATACTTTGCAATCAAAACGATGAGATGTTTAAAAAAAATATATTAGAAAAAGCTAAAAACATTAAAAATATTTATAGACCACATTCAACATTGAACTGGGGTAGAGCAGTATCAGACTTATTCAGCTTTATGGAAAATTATAAAGATACTGGTATAAATATGCAGTCACAAATAGGTTTATGGGTTCTTTGGAACATTGGTGGTGAAAAACCCAGCTATGATGAATGTAAAGAAGTAGCTCCAATAATAGGAATGTATTTAACTAAAGTTGTCAATGATTTTAAATAATGCTAACACGGCACTACATTTGACTGTTACCTGTCGCCTTTCGGCGTCGGCTACTAACAGGTGAGTTTGAGTGTTAGGATAAAAAATGAATGAATTTATAGAAAATTTATCTTGGACAAAAAAACTTAAAGAATATTTTCCCGAAAAAGGAATGAATGTTTTTAGTAACGGAGAATACATTGTAGAAATTTACAAAACTTCTTGTGATTGGGGCGATTCAATAAAATTATCTATTAAAAGAATAGATAAAGCCCCCATACACTCATGGTTAGATTTACAAGAAATAAAAGATAAAGTTGCTGGAGAAAATAGGATCGCAATTGAAATATACCCTAAAAAAGAAGACATTACAGATACGGCTAATATATATCATCTGTGGGTATTACCCGAAGGCTTGGAATTACCTTATTTATTAGAACCGTATATAAAAGAAACTCCTAATCAATAAATCCGGCGGACGCTACCGCGCCGCTGAGCGTCAACGTTAACTAACGTCGCAAAACTAACACTTTTGCGACGTTCAAAGTGAAGGCAAGAGAGAATTAGTCTGATAATCGGCCTGCGCGAGGCCTTAATATTAAGATCGCGGGATTAGAAAGAGAGATGGCAAAAAAGACGGGTATTGAAAATATAGAATTTTTCTTTTGCGATAATGAAATTGTAGGGATAGGTAATGTGGAGAGGACTATGCGATTAATTCATGATGTTGAATTTTAGGCAACTTGGGCAAAAAGGGGATTTTTTTCTTGACAAACACTACTTATAAGTAGTATAATTGTTTTGGGAGGAAAAGATGAAAAACGAGATTTCTTATATCAAAGGCGAACAGAAGAAGGTAACAGAGTTTGTAACCAAAAATTTC
Source organism: Candidatus Peregrinibacteria bacterium GW2011_GWF2_38_29 (assembly GCA_000992695.1). Lineage (GTDB taxonomy): Bacteria > Patescibacteriota > Gracilibacteria > UBA1369 > UBA12463 > UBA12463. The sequence continues at coordinate 4,730 of LBUS01000020.1, forward strand.
AAAAAATACTACTTAACCGGTGGTACAGCCCTATCGTTTTATTTTAACCACAGGTTTTCTGAAGATTTAGATTTTTTCTCTCAAAACTATAAGAAAGAGGATCCCGAGCAGATAATGAGCCTTATCTCTAATCTGGCAGGCTTTAAATTTAAATTGGAGGCCGAGCAAGATAACCCCAAGCTGATACCCATGAGAGTTTATTCTTTAGGACTAAAGAGAGGGCATGTTTTAAAAATAGATTTTGTCCAGGATTTCCAGAAGAATGTCAAAGGGATAAAAAATGGCTTGCATTCTTTGGAAGATATTTATTACAGAAAGATATTTGCCGGTATAGGGTTGGTAAAAAAAGAGGATGCCGCGGGCAGAATAATCCAGGCCGGCCGGCAGAACGTAAAAGATTTTTTTGATCTCTATTACTTATCAGAACACTATCAGCCTTTATCGGAATTTTTCTTTGAATATTTTTCTTATGATAAGGCGGAAGCGCTTATCGCCTGGTGCAGAGGATTTAATCGGATGGGTTTAAAGTCCGGGCTCCTAGACTTAGTGCCTAAGATTGATACTACCAAAGTAATAAAACATCTGGAGGATGAGATTTTAAAGAAAATACCAGAAAAATTAATTTAAGGTGATGAAGATGAACCCCGTTAGAAACTTTTCTTACGGGGAAAAAGAAGGGGTGAAGGATAAATGAAGGTTTCTAACGGGGTGAAAATAAATTGGCTGTGGGACAGTCGTACTAAAGAAAGCAAGATAAGGGAAATTTTAAAAGATGAAAACCATCCTAAATTTGACATCTACGCGGAAAAACTTTTTTCGCGGGTCAATGATCCTAAGATGGCATTTGATATTGTGGATAAAGTAACTTTTTGTAAAAAGTGGCCGGGGATAAAGAAGCGGATGAGGAAAGATCGCTGGCTTACAGAGAGGGTGGGTTTTTGGCAGACAATATATGAACGTGTCCTCGAAGGGTTAAAAGAACAGGGGGTTAAAATAAGGGAGCCCAGGGAAGTGGAAATCTCGGCTGAAAGAATAAAGTTGGCGCGGGAGATTAAAGATATACGAGTGGAATTGGGCTATACTCAAAAGGATATGGCCAAAAAACTCGGGGTAATCCAACAGTATATTTCTAAGATCGAAAATGGCTATGAAAATTTCTCTGTAGATACCTTGAAACGAATAGCTGATGTGTTTGATAGAAAGCTGGTGATAGGGTTAAGCTGATAAAGGAAAGCCCGCAGAAGGCCAATACAGAGAAATTTAGGGCATTCTAGAGGCGGATGTCAAACGCTTTAAGGGTCTAGAAAAGGCAAAAACCACTCTCCCGACGATAAACCACTAAAAAAACGCCTCTAAAATCCCCACAGTCAAACGATCTTAAGCCCGTCTATATAAAACCATTACTCTTTTCTCGACGAGAGCTTTACCGCAGACCCCCCATTCTTGGGGGGTCTGCGGAACGGGGGGGTTGAAAAGCAAAAGCTCAAACTATTTTAAGAGTAGTCCATCCCCCCACAAAAATTTGCTTTGAGGCTTTGGGGAAATTGGGGCCCCCAAAGACCAAAGCAAGCCCGAAAGAAAGCCGACCCTTTCTTTTCCTACTTAAAAACAATTTAGGTTAAACGTATCGGGGGAAACTTCCGATAATGCGCATTATAGGCAAAGGCGGTTTTAGCTTTCAGGGTGGAGAAATTGAGGCTCCGCCCTGAAAGCGTTAAGAAACCGCCTGGCTTGCCTGGTCTTTCATCCGCCTGTGGCGGATGAAAGATGCCGAACCCCTGAGCCGCTTCCCCTGGTTTATGAACCCCTGGGGGCGAGCGACATTCCTTATTTCTTTTAGGGTGGCGGGCAATATAAGCAATGTATCCACCACAAACCAAGTGACCGTAATGAAGGAGTGAAGTGAAAACAGTTTATCGGTGCGCATTTTCTTTTTTGAGGCAACCCGCAAAAAAGAAAATTGTTGTCCCCGATGCAGTTTATCGGGGTCAGCAAGCACGAACCTCTTAACGCTTTATGTTGAGAGGCGATAATCTGTTGAAACGGAACGACTGAATGAAGGGAACGGCGCATAACCACTAACTTTGCGGGTTTCTGGCGGGACGGGATAACGACTGCATACGAGATGAGCTGGCATCTGCCCGAAGGCGTAGCCAAATTGGCGAGCACAGGCAACGGAAGACACACGAAGTGTGGCTAAAGTCCGAGCACGCCAATTTGAGCGAAGCCGAAGGGCAGAACTGCCGTAAGGACTGGCAGCGCAGGGAGCGGAAGCCAACAGGGCTGAAGCCCGAGCAAGCCATTCCTGGAGGCAGTTGCCCCGTAGGGGCAAGCCAGCGGGGATTGCATTTAGGGGCAGGCGACCCAGCCTGCCCGCCCGCTGACCTAAGCGGGCAAATGAGCGAGTGCCAAGCGAGCGGAGCAGTGAAGCCGAGCGACAGCGAGGCGGAACGGTGCGGACACCACCAACGCAACCCGCCCCAGCGGGTGGTGCATTAAGATTACTTTAAGTTTTGTATGAGAGATTCAGAAGGGTTGAAATCTATGGTAATTCTTTCCGGTATGGTTATAATCTTGCCTGTTTTGGGATGGCGGACTTTTCTTGAGGATCGCTTTTCTTTATTGAAGGAGCCGAAACCGCGTAAGGATATCCTTTCCCCTTTTTTAAGGTCCCTGGTTATATCAGCCTGGATAAATTTTATGATTTCCTGGGATTCTGCCTGGGTAAGAAAAAATCTTTTAGCGATGGCCAGGGTTAGTTCTCCCTGATTCATTTCTTCCCCTGGTCTTTTTCAATGTAGTCGT
>LBUS01000021.1:0-6107 GCA_000992695.1 Candidatus Peregrinibacteria bacterium GW2011_GWF2_38_29
TCTGATTTTAACCTTTTCTTTTCAATCTCAAATTGTTTTTGTGATTCTTTTTTTTGCTTAATCAGCTCTTTTTCTTGTTCCTTAAGCCGCTTTTCAGCCGCGCGGCGCTCTCTCCAAATACCGGTTATTTTCTCAAATAATTCTTGCGATACAGACTGCTTACATAATGGGCATTTAAATTCCATTTTATCTCCTGTTGAACTTTAAAGAAAGCAAATCCTGCGATTTTGGGGGCATAGCCCACCCCTCACGATTCTGCGCCCTAAATTCACTCTGACCCCATTTTCCCCTTTAAAATGAATTAAGTGTTGTGTGGACATAACGCGATTATAGCCATTCGATTAATTTTTTATCAATTAATGTCTACTGTCCGGGGCTGACCCCACCGTTTCGTCGTTTTGTCGTTTCTTATTCAGTTCCTCAACTTCCTCGAATGCCTTATTTACATCTCCAGAAACAATTCCTTTATGTAATTTTGATAACTTTCTTTTCCCTCTATCATTATAGAGACCGTCGTAATGATGCGCATATCTACCATCTTTCGTCATATTTTCACCTTTCCGGCTTAAAAATTATCACTTACAGGCTGATTCCGTAACTTATTTCTTAACCTTCCTATAACTTTTTCCTTTTTTAAATCTCTTTTACTAAACCGTATTTCTCTTATATTTTCCTTTCTTTACGTAGTTGCCTTATGTACCTATAAATAGAAACAACCGGTATTCCGGTTTCCTTAGAAATTCTCTGAATATCTAACGTATCTGATTTTCTAATGAAGTTCAATAATGTATTTTTTCTTTCATCTGGCGTTCTACGTTTCCAAGGCGCCTTATAAGATTCTATAAGCCTTCCCTCTCTACAGAGGTAATTTACAGCCTCGTATACCCTTGAACGGTGAACGCCTAATTTCGCAGCGATTTCTACTGCGGTAATTGTATCATTTTCTTTAATCAAGTTTAATACTGCGAGCTTTCTTTCTTCTCCAGAACCACGTATTCGTAATGACTTCTTATAATATGTTGTAGCATCACTAAGCTTTCCTTCCTTGCGAAGATTGCGGATGTATCCATAAACCACCCCACAACCAAGTCCCAACTGTTTAGAGATTTCTTCAATGCTGATTGCATTATTTTCTTTAATTAAACTGAATATCTTAAATTTCTTTTCATCAATTTCATTATAGTCTCTTGTGCGTATATCAAAATCTGTAAGCATCCCTTCCTTACGAAATCTCGCTATATCGTTATAAATTTGATTTAGTGAAACCCCTAACTTTAGGGAGATTTCTTTATAGGGGATATGCCCTGAGCTTTCTTTTAACAAATCTAAAATCTGCGACCTCCTTGATTTGGCTTTTATATTTCTTTCAAGAAGTTTTTCTGACATTTTACGCTTGGGCTTTTCAATGCCAAATTCTTTTCTAAAATTCTCGAAATTCTCCCAATATCTCCTAATACCATGCCAAACTTTCCTCCAATCTGATCTTGAGTTTAATTCGGTTGTCGATGGATGGTAACCTAAGTCATCCACTATCTTGGAATAACACTTCATGTGCCTCCCTGCCCTAGTTGCTCTTTGGTATTCTTTAAAATCAATGCTGAAATGCCGTAGTAATGATCTGAACTTTTTCTTATTAATGCTATACTTTGCGCAAATTTTTATCTCTGAAAAAAGTGATTCAATATCATTAATTAAAACCTCTCTGGTTAATTCTCGTTTAAGTGTTTTAAGGTTTCTACCTTTACGCTCATAACTAAAAAGACCGATACGTTTCCCTTTTAATAAAATCTGGCTGACGCGTTGCTTAGTAAGACCAAGTTCTTTCCCTGCTTTCTCAAGTGTTCCTAATCTTTCATAAGCGGCTTTAACTTGTTGACAACGAAAAGAACTCTTGTCTGAGTTTCTAAAATAAGCCTTTCTTCCTTTTAGTTTTCTCCTTAGTTCGTTCAAACCCATACCAAATTCTTTAGTCAATATGTTACGCAGAGAAATCGTAGGTATACCTATGGCTTTAGAAACATCTGGCAGGAAACCATATTTCTTGAACAGGCGGACTATCTTTTTGAGGTTGTAAGCGGCTTTAACTTGCGATTTTCTTTTGATAAACCTAACTTGTTTCTTTATTCCAGAAATCCTGTTACCAAAATGTTTCCTGAATATTTTATATAGTTTAGGTTGGGAAAAAATATGCGTAATCTCAGCAATTTTTACAAGTGACCCCTGTTCCTTCCACAGAGAAAGTAAATCTCCTAAGGTATATTTATTTCCCTGGTATCTTACTACTTTTCTTAGGTTGATTCTTAATAATTTATTTCTCATTCTAAAGGTTTTTTCATATCCTGAGGGTTATGCCTGCTGTTTTTTTGTTTCCACGGCTATTCTAGCCAACTGATTAAAAACTTGGTCAAAGATAATAAAGTTGCGATAACCATCGCTTTCGGCATAATCATTAGCAACCTCGGTAAAAGCAATATCCCTTATCAGGTTGTCCAGGTATCCGTCCTTTGAAGCGTTAATATAGAACTGGTGTCTTTCGTTTATTTCAATTAAATTCTTATCTTTGCTAAATTTGACTAAATCACCGGTGCTGGACATATCAACAGTATTGATGATGTAGTTTTTCCCAGAATAGTTCAGCTTCTCGCTTTTTGAAAGATTCTGGTTTCTTCTTTCCCTCTTATCTTTAGTCCTCTTAACAGTAGTGGATATTTTTTCTGCTTCCTCTTCAACTTTATCTATGTCGGGGAACGGATTTTCAGGCGCTTCTTCAATTTCTTTTGTAAATTGTTTCTTAACCTTTGCCGCCAAGTTGCCCAATACTAAAGGATCGTCCAATTTAGAGACAATGTCATTAACCTCTTTCTCCACTTTTTTTACCAAATCTCTGTCTTTCTCTTTTTTTGCGTCTTCGTCTTGTTTAAGCAAAGTATTCTGCACATTGCTCAAGCATTTATGCACAAAATCATAATACTGTTTATATTCTTGGCCATCAATAAAATCATTCTTAGAGAAACTCACGAAATCCTTCAATCCATCCGCTTCCCCGTAGCCATACAATCTCCATCTGTATCTCTGCCCGGAAGTCAGGTTGAGTAGGCCGAACCACTCTTGTTTTTCATTAACTACTCTCCCGTTAACCTTTGTCCATATACCCTGCTTACTAGCGGGAACCGGTTCTTTTGTATAATAAACTATTAGATTAACTTTACCTACGAGCAAGAGATCATCTTTATATTCAAACTTCTGGGTATATTCAAAAACGGGTTCTTCTATTTCAATTTCTTTCTTCTCCCCATCCTTAATTAATGTCATTATAATTCTAAAGTTTTGGCTCCGGGGCATTTTAGAAGCGAACCTTTCAATAAGTCTATCAGAATCAATATTCTTATAAGTTAACTCCTCCATATAAACTGCTGTTCCGCGTAAATCTGGACTGCATTTTCTTATAAACACCTTGCTTCTTATATCGCTTACATATTTCGCCCTGTCTAATTGGGCTTTATCCATATTAAAAACGTACTCTTTACCATCTTTGCGGGACACTATCTTGCAGATATTACAGATATTTGTTATCGCTAATTTACCTCCCATCCCGTATTCACCTATGGGCATTCTGCCAAATTTAGGCGATCTGTATTGGGCTGTTTTTTCGCTTTCCCCATATATAACATAATTGGCCAGCGCCTTTTCGTCCATACCGCTACCGTCATCAATAACACTTAATGTTCTTTTGTCAGAATCCAATGTTATCTGAACCAGGGTCGCGTCTGCGTCATAGGCGTTGACAATCAATTCCTCAATATTAGAAGCAAGTTCTTGAAATGTCCGCTTAGCCATTTTCTTTATGCCGGCAGTTGCGAAATCTCCCTTAAGTTCTACTACTCTAACATTATTACCATCCACGCCTGAATCTATTTGGTGCATATAATCTAAAATCGCCGCTCTAACGAATTTAAACCTAGAGCCAACCTTCTTACCGGGAATTTCTCCTTTATCACATAGTTTGTATAATGTTTGCCTTGTTAAGCCCAGCAACTTACATGCTTCCTCGGTAGAAATAATCTTTTCTAAAACTTTAGTCATATTTTTCTCCTGCTTATTAACCTATTTTCCTATTTTGGGGAAATAGGGAAATAGGGACAGCGCCCATTTACTTTTTAATTCACTTTGACCCCTTTTTCTTATTCATTACATAATTTGCCCGGGAATACCAAAAGGAGAAATCGTCATACAAAAACTCTAATGCATTTTCAGCATGCTTACGGCTGGTAATAAATATTCATACTGCCGGTTTGGCAGGTATAGAGAATCCATTCCTGCGACTGGCGGCCCGCGGTTACCCCGTTGATTTCTATTGCTGCGGTATTACTGCGAGGCAGATTCTTTTGCCGGTTGATTTCCGGGTCGCCCTCATTAACGGCTTGCGGCATGACGCCTGCGGCGGAAAAGTTGAGGTCCGGCCCCACACTCTATCGAAAAATTCATGGAATATTAAATCATTTCACATTTCAAGGTCTGACCCCCTAAGCTCCCTATCTAGTACTTATATACTTGTTATGAAGAAATACAAAAACTTTTAGCATGTCTCTTTCAATAACTTCAAAACATTTATTTAAAATATCAAAATCGATATCGAATGTTTTATGTACCAATTCATTCCTTTTTTCACGTAAAAATCTTTGCTGTGTTCCAAAATCAGAAAACCCGTTATTTTTAAGAACGTCTTTTAGCTTTTCGCCAGACAACTTATTAAACAAAGCAACTCTCTTAGGAAATTCAGAATTTGTATCAAGGATGTAATCTATCAATTGCCGTTGTGTATTAACTTTTTCAAGAAAATTTACCAAGAAACTTTCAAAAAGAAAATCAAAAGAAGAACAATAAAAAATCAATTTTATTTTCGTGATATCTTCTTCATGCTCTAAAGTCGTAATATCAAAATCATCTATAAGACTTAAAACATCCCACCTAGGCCATAATTCCCTAACAGATTGATGTCCACAACCCGGAAAAGGATTCTTAGGATTAATCAAAGTAGATCCTTTTGTGTAATCGTTGTTGCTAACGATTGTTTTACAATCTGGACACATAAGATATCCACCCGAAGGTCTATTGATCATAGCAATTCCCCATTCTTCCTTTAATGTCTCACGCCATTCTCTAATCTTGGCTATACACTCATCCGTAAACACCGGCCAATCTTTATAATCGCGCTTGGGCTTAACCCAGCCCCTGCGGATCCAATTGATCATGGTCTGCCGGTGCACGCCCAAAAATCGGGGGACACAATACCTATTTCTCCTTCTTCTTAGTCAAGATAATTAGTATTGTGCGCTGTCCCGGGTTTAACGGACACATTAATTAGAAGACAGGTTCTGATTCGGCCATCTCTGGTGTAACGTAGTTTAATGATTGATGCAATCTTTGTCTGTTGTAAAATATTTCCATAAACTTAAATATCTCTGACTTTGCCTGTTCTCTTGATATGAACCTTTCTCCGTAAAGTAATTCGTTCTTTAACGTACTGAAGAAGCTCTCGGCAACGGCATTGTCATAACAATCGCCTTTGCGACTCATGCTGGGTATCAATCCCGGGGGAAATAGGAAATAGGGACAGCGCCCATTTACTTTTTAATTCACTCTGACCCCTTATTCTTATACGAGTTGTGTAAATCAGCATACACCACCCTAGGACTATAACGATAGTTGTCAGGAAAACCACGCCCTCTACAAACATAGGCAATATCACTCCCATCTACTTCTACATGATAAACAACAACCTCTCCTGCAAAAGGCCCTTGAGAATTTTCTGGAAAATAATGAAAATAAAATGTAATACCATGCGGCGAGTCAAGCAAGCTACTCCGACAATCTTCCGACTCAAACGAGGATCTCAATAACGCATCCTTGTCATTGGTATATCCAAATACTGACATTTCATATGTTCCGTAATATCTCTTTGCTTCTCGCCAGAAAACATCAGATAATACCTCTCTAATAGCATCATCATTTGTTTTCTCGCTGGATAATGTTTTTGCTGTTTTTATTATACGAACTATCTTTTTTTTTGTTTCTTCACATGCAATGTCAAAACCTATTTTAATTAC
>LBUS01000021.1:6115-7656 GCA_000992695.1 Candidatus Peregrinibacteria bacterium GW2011_GWF2_38_29
TATAATAATACTTAGTTCTTTCTTCATTTTTATCTTTGTTCTTTGAAAATCCCTTAATCTTTAGCCGTAGCCAACGGATGCCTGCGGCTGAAAAGTTGAGGTCCGGCCCCCTAAGCTTTTATCCATCGAAAAAATACTGCGATACAAAAAATCGCTATCAACCTAACAAGTATCGCATCTCATATCTTCTTCATCAGAAGGGACATCTATAATAATATTCTTTCTATCTTTTTTCTCAAATATTATAATCATAGAATTGTTGATAGAACCTAATATGGGAGAATCGTTACCGCCATAAAACTGCGTCTTAGGCTTATATAGAATACCATCAAATCCTAATGCATAGATAACATTAGCCACATATAGAGAAAAAAAATAGGCTGAAGCACTCCTTACATTTACTGCGCGGTGAATAATATCTTTAAGAGGATGCTTTAAGAAACGATTCAGTTCTTGGTCTAATTTATTAATTTTTGTATCATCCCCAATATTGAATAATTTTATTCCTCTTTTTAAGGTTATCAAATATAGACACGGCGGTTTTGATATATCATTTCCAAACTGTTCGTTATTATAAAACCGGAAGAAATACAATCTCCGTCTACACTTTTCTTTTGAGCTTGTTTCAAGTAATACTCGCCAAGAAGAGGAAGCTAAATATAAAACTCTCTTTTGAGAATGAGCAAAACGACTTTTCCCACCTATTCTTTTATAAAATAAACTTCGGCGTCTTTCACGAGGTGCGGCAAATACCCATTTTTTTGGAGTAATATTAGATAGACAATACTCAACCAGCTTTCCTTCTCTGTTTAAACTGCAAAAGGCTAAACGAACCTTTTTGGCAAATTTAAAATTATAGTTTATTCCCATAGCATAAATTACCCTTTCTAAATTTTGTCTTTAGCTGCCGCCAACCGGTTTAAGTTTTATTCCAATCGGTAGTAACACAACCAGATATTAATATCATTATCCACCCGTTCTTTCAGCGACAGCGACTTCAAGGAGAAGAATTAATTAACTTTTAGGCATTGGCGGTTAATTTTACGAAAGAGCACTCAAGGGGGTCCACTCAAGGGGGTCGGGTCTATTTTTTAAGCATTCTTCCGTCCCCCTCACGATTCTGCAACTCTAAATTCACCCTGACTTCATTTTCTCATTTTTCTCTTAAGCGCGTTTTTAGCCGCGTTCACAATATCCGTATCTTTAAGCTGATACTTTCTTAATAATTCCTCCGGCTCACCCGATTCCCCAAAAGTGTCCCTGACCGCGACCATTTCCAAAGGAACCGGGTGTCTCTTGCCCAAAACTTCAGCCACGGCACTGCCTAAGCCTCCATACATCTGATGCTCCTCCGCGGTAACGATTGCGCCGGCAGAGCGCGCGGACTGAACAATGGTCTCTTCATCCAGCGGTTTTATGGTATGCATATTGATAACTTCCGTCTCAATCTTTTCCCGGGAAAGTATGTCCGCGGCTTTCAGCGCCTCGGAAACCATCAGACCGCAGGCAATTATGCTCACATCTTTTCCCCGGCGCAAGAT
>LBUS01000022.1 GCA_000992695.1 Candidatus Peregrinibacteria bacterium GW2011_GWF2_38_29
CTTAGTTATTTCCCACAACAAAACCCTGGCCGCCCAGCTTTACAGCGAATTTAAGGAATTTTTCCCACAGAACGCGGTAGAATATTTTGTCAGCTACTACGACTATTATCAGCCGGAGGCCTATGTCCCTTCCACTGATACCTATATTGAAAAAGACGCCTCGATTAACGACCGGCTGGACCGGCTTCGTCTTTCCAGCACTACTTCTTTATTGAGTCGGCAGGACTGTTTAGTGGTAGCTTCGGTTTCCTGCATTTATAATCTGGGCTCACCCGAGGATTACCGGGAGTCTCTGGTTTTTCTGGATGTGGGCCAGATAATCCGGCGCGATGAATTATTAAGGCACTTAATTGACATCCAATACGAGCGCAATGACTACGAATTTATCCGCGGTAAGGTCCGGGTCCGGGGGGATACGATAGAGGTGTATCCGGCCTACGCCCAGAGCGCCGTCCGGATTGAGCTTTTCGGCGATGAGATAGAAAAGATTATTGAATTTAACCCGGTTGACGGTAAAAAGATAACTGAACTTTCTAAGATTGCTATTTATCCGGCTAAGCATTTTATTATCCGCGGCCCCCGGATAGAGGACGATCTAAAGTCTATTTCTAATGAGCTTAGCCAACAGCTTACACATTTACGCTCCCAAAATAAAATCTTAGAGGCCCAACGCCTAGAGAGCCGCACCAAATATGATATGGAGATGCTCAAGGAAATCGGCTATTGCCACGGGATAGAAAATTATTCCCGCCATCTTTCGGCCAGGCCTACCGGGAGCCGGCCGCACTGCCTGATAGACTATTTTCCCAAGGATTTTCTCCTGGTAATTGATGAAAGCCATGTAACTATTCCCCAGATAGGAGGAATGTATATGGGGGATAAGGCCAGAAAAGAGACTCTGGTGGAGTTCGGCTTTCGCCTACCTTCCTGTTTGGATAACCGGCCCCTGAAGTTTAGTGAGTTTGAGGGTTTGATATATCAGGCAATCTTTGTCTCAGCCACTCCGGCAGAATACGAGCTCAAGAAATCCAAAGGTCAGGTTATTGAGCAGATAATCCGGCCTACCGGTTTGATTGACCCGGAGATTATCATCAAGCCCATCGAGGGCCAGATTGAGGACTTGGTTAAGGAGATTTCCCAGCGGGCCAAAAATAACGAGCGGGTCCTGGTAACTACCCTGACCAAGAGGATGTCCGAGGATTTATCCGCCTATTTGAAGGAAAAAGGCCTGAAGGTCCAATACCTGCATTCCGAGATTCAGACCATTGAACGGGTTAAAATACTTAAAGAACTGCGTCAGAAGAAGTTTGATTGTTTAGTGGGGGTAAATCTTTTGCGCGAGGGTTTGGATTTGCCTGAGGTTTCCTTAGTAGCCATATTAGACGCGGACAAGGAAGGTTTTTTAAGATCGGCCACCAGCCTGATTCAGGTTTCCGGGCGGGCCGCCAGAAATATTAACGGCCGGGTGATTATGTACGCGGATACCATTACCGGTTCAATGCGCCAGGCAATTGAGGAAAGCTCCCGGCGCCGGAAGAAACAGCTCGCGTTTAATCTTAAGCATAAAATCACTCCCCGGAGTATCCAGAAGTCCATCCGCGAAGGTATTGAGCTTTTAGATGAAGCCGAGAACCTGGTTGAGGGCCTCACCGGTTTAGCCAAAGAAGAATACGAGTTGAGTTCCTACATCAGCGAGTTGGAATACCAGATGGAGCTCTCCGCCCGCAACCTGCAATTTGAAGAAGCGGCAAAGATAAGGGATAAGATCAAGGAGTTAAAGCAAGCACAAAGGACAAAACATAAATGAGTGCGCGCCAAGATAAGCTCTTTGTAAACTAACTGAATGAAAGGTGTCAGTAACGGTAAAGGTCTATAAGCCGTGTAGTCTGGAGCGACCCTTGACATCTACAAGGGTAAGCCGCTCGACAAAGCCGATTAAGTCGGCAAGACGAACAAGCAGACCGTAATGCGAATGAACCCAGATGTAGCCTCGTTAATTAAACAGCGGGGGCGACCCCGTATTCATTGGGGGAAGCCGGCAATTGAGCCGGATATATAGACATAGGAAGGCTTAATCCTTCTCGGGGTATCAGGGACGGTATGCGTGGAAAGTTTACGAAGGGAACTTGGGAGAGCCTACTGTCCGTGGTATCAAGTCCTATAAGGCAAAACCGAAAGGGATAAGATGACAGAGGCAGTCGGATGAGCCCGTAGTAGCCAAGATAATAGAGACACTAAAACTCTATTTATGCGAAGGGGCTCTACTTTAACAAAAGTTTCCTTGAGAGGGAGGGCTAAAGTAGATTGGAAGAACTGAAAAGCAACCTAACAACTACAGACACAGTTCAGGAACTTCAGAGGAAACTGTTTCAAAAGGCAAAGTCTAACGCAGACTTTCGTTTCTATGCGTTGTATGACAAGGTTTACCGAATTGATGTTCTGAATAAAGCCTGGGAAAGGGTTAAAAGCAATAAGGGCGCAAGTGGTGTAGACGGAGAGACCTTTGAGGATATTGAGCAACAAGGGATAGGACAATTCCTCGAAGGTATCCAGCAGGAACTAAAGGCAAAGATATACCGCCCGCAGCCTGCAAAAAGGGTCTATATCCCAAAGCCAGACGGAACCAAAAGACCGCTCTCAATACCAACAATAAAAGATAGGGTGGCGCAGACAGCGCTAAAGCTGGTCATTGAGCCTATCTTTGAGGCGGGTTTTGAGGATTGTTCCTATGGCTTCAGGCCCAATAAGTCAAGTCAGCAAGCAGCACTTGAGGTGCGCAAGCTACTTAACTTCGGCTACAAAGAAGTAATCGAAACGGACATTGAGGATTGCTTTGGCTCAATTCCTCACCGAGAACTTCTGGATATGGTAGCCAAGAGGGTAGTAGACGGCAATATCCTCTGGTTGATAAAACTCTTTCTTAAAGCAGGTGTAATGGAAGATAACAACAGGCGGATAGATGACAAAGGCACGCCGCAAGGCGGGGTAATCTCGCCTCTGTTAGCCAATATCTATCTTGACCATATAGATAAAGGCTGGAAGCCTTTAAATAATGCTGCCCGCCTTATTCGTTACGCCGATGACTTGGTGATTATGACCAAGTATCATTCAGAAGAGACAATGGCAAAACTTAAAGATTTAGTTACCCAGCTTCAATTACGGCTTAAAAAGGGCAAGACCCGCATACTTAATGCGGAGTCCGAGCCGTTTGACTTTTTAGGTTTTACCTTTATCAGAGCCTTAAGCAGAAACAAGGGCAGGACGACAACCTACTTTTATCCCTCGCATAAAGCTGAAAACGCTATACGAGGAAGGATAAGGCAGGTAGTAGATTATCGTCGTCCTGTAAAGGTAGAGAATATAGTCAAAGAGCTTACGCCTGTAGTAAGGGGTTGGGTAAACTACTTTAGGATTGCCAATTCATCAAGGAAATTCGGTAAAATCAAATTCTACACCGCGCAGAGAATAAGAAAGTTTATGCGTAGGCACAGAGGAAAGGTAGGCTACGGATATAAACAATATCCTGATACCTTCCTTTACCAAAAGTTAGGGGTATACAATGACTATTGTGTCAGTTGGGCGAAAACCTTTTGAAGAAATGTTATCGGAAAGCCGTGTGAGGGAAAACCTCACGCACGGTTTGATGAGGGGGTGGTGGGAACGTGAGTAAAGAAAATAATTCTCAACGCACCACTGCTCCACTCTACAAGACGCTTTACATAACGCGATTAATTGCAGGGAGATGTAAAAGAAATACGATAGAGCTATAAAGCAAATAGATGTCAGTATTTATTTTGGAAGCGATTGTTTTGGAAGAGGATAGCTAAAGCGTCTTGAATTTCCTGGATAAAAATAGTCTTTTGGCCAATTTAAAATTAAAAAATATCAAAAACACCTTTCCGGAGTATAAAACTATATCAATTAGGCAGATAAAATGGAGGCAATATGAATTGGTTTGAAAGATATGGAATTGTCGGAGCGTTCTTTATCGTTATGACTGGCATGTGGTATTTTTGTTTATTCCCCGGAATTCGTGAATTATTTAACAATATCAAACCAGAACACCTAAAATTCATCGGGGGCTTCTGCGGATTATCTTTTTTGCCTTTTGGTTATATCATTATGATATGTTCACAGAGATGGTATTACTCAAAAAAGCGTATCCATTATCGATATTGGATCGACTTACCAGAGGAGCAAAGGAAGAAGATACTAAAACTAGGAGAAGAACTTGGCGGATTTAATCAAGCCGATGAAACACAGCTTGAGGCTATTTTTACATATTATGATAGAAAATACTTTTCTCCTCTTGAAACCAATAAATTCATCTCTAGCTTTGCAACAAAACGCTTTGATGTAATCGCAATTAACAACGGGCTGATCTGGGCGATAATTTTCTCTCTTATTGCCGCAATCTGTATAGAATTGGTCAGGTTAAATATTACAATCAAAGAGTTGGTCACTTTAGCTATTACAATCATGCGAGATACCCTTTCATTTTCCACATGGTTTGTGATTATTCTTGCCATATTAATTACTATTGTTTTGCGTTTATCAGAGCGAATACAAGAAAAACAAATTTTTGAGATTGGAAGAAGAAAATTAAGAGATATGGAAATAGAGTGGACAAAAAAAGATTCTAAAATGATTAGAGAAAAAGCTTATTTTATTTGGGAAAATAAAGGAAAGCGGCCCGGAAAAGATATGGAAAATTGGATAGAGGCAGAAGAGCAATATTTAATGTCGCAAAAGTAATAAGATTTAAGACTGATCTCCCCCCGGAAAAGTGGACACAAAAAAGAGTGTGCGACTACGACTATGGGGTCCGACTACGACTACTACTATGCTATGCTACTATGCTACTCTCTATGGGGTCAGGTCTATTTTGTTGACATATGGCATTCAAAGCGATATGGTTTAAATATGGTGCGTCCATTGCGGATAGAATTCTCTGGAATTCCTTGTAATAGTGAGTAGGGTTAAATATTTTTACTATACATAGAATAAAGCTATATGGGTGGCGATGATTTCCTTGATTTTATGACGGATGGCGGCGATGAGCTGTTGAATACCGAGGAGTGTCCTCACTGCGGTGAGATAATTTATTTGGATCAAAAGATTGAATGGATAGATAAGGACAAAAATACCGGCAAATGCCCCTAAATGTGGGGAAGAGATAGATCTGTAAACGTTAGTGCTTATAATCTTAAAAATAGCAATATTCCCAATATTTATAGAAGATTTTTATGACAAAAAGACAGTATAAAGAATTTTTAGTTGATGACTCTTACAAGAGTTTGTCGCGATCCCCAATTCCTATTTTATCTTTGGATACTCATATTATTAGTAATATGGCAAAATGGAAACAAGGATATAGGTTAGACAGTATATCACGCAATAGAGCTAAAGAGCTTTATGATATGATTTATAAACTTACAAGAGAAAAGAAGCTTTTATGCCCTATTCTAGATATCCATGAGACAGAATGTGCTTTAGACAGCAGACTCTCCAAGATAGCAAAAGAAGTTATAATTCAATTATCTGCTGGAATAAAATTTAAGCATCGTCAGAGAATCGAAAATTGGCAGACTGCTATGGCCATGAGAGCCTTTATTAAGAAAGAAGATAAGATAGATTATCAAAGTAAATGGCTACATATATTTTCTAATGATCCGATTGTAGAGCTTGCAAGAGAAAAGCCGTTTATCGTTTCGGTTAGCAGAGATTATTCCGATGAAGAAATAGACAAGATGCGATATCAAAAGGAAGCCTTGAGGCAAGAATTAATTCGGATAAAAGAAAAAGAGAAAAATGTCAAAATCTCTTTTGATAAGCAATTAGAACGTGAATATGAAGGCCATTTATTTGGGATATTAAAACTCGGCGCAAATATGTTGACTTATATCCTAAAAGGTCAGATACCATCTATTGAAGCTTTTATGGGTTATTTAAATCTTGGCTTACCTTTGACTTGGTGGAAGGAATACAATGGAAAACCGGAAGGGCTTCCAGGACTATCAACATTTTATAGGTCGAAACAATTTAAAGAAATACCCTTTATTGAAATAAAGTGCAAATTAAATGCGGCGTTAGCTACTTATAATAAAGATGATATTCCAAAATTAAGTGATTGGATAGATGTCGGTATGATTTCTTCTATTTTGCCTTACGCGCATTTTATCATTCTTGACAAAACGATGGCTAATTTAATAACTCAAAAGCTTAGATTAGATAAAAAATATAACGCCAAAATTTTTTCGCCTAAACAACACAATTTATTAATGGAAGAATTGAATGAAATTTCTCAAAAACCAAGCCCTTTGAATAATTACGCTTCATAGAAATTAATGAGGCAAACGGGCTCTCATTATTACTTTTGCTTCCAACAAAAGTGAAGAAGCTAACGGCAGAAGAATACTGCAAAATAATAGGCTGGAAATATAAATAATTAGGGGGTACTTATCTATGACGGGTGGTCATATAGGACACTGTCGGGTACGTTTGCACGATACCCCTCGTATGGCCTGGGCAGGATATTAGCATTATTTAGGAGCACTATATCTGTGATAGATGCAGAATATATATGAATGAAATAAGAAAGACGATGGGACGATTATTCCGGTATTGGTTTTACTCAACTACCTTAGATGATTTAAGGGAAGATATTGAAAGTGATAGAATTGATTTTACGAGGTTTCCTAAAATTATCCATCCCGGAGAAACTTTCTACCGGTTAGTAGACAGGAATGAAGACCCGCTTCGGCCCTCTGGCCGTAAAGGGAGATTTGTTTCTGAGCCGGACAATTTTCCCTTTGAGGGATATCAACGGGCTTACTATCAAGAATTATGGAAATCTATGCCTGTTCTTGGTACAGGGGCGTTTACTATGAGCTTTAGTCCTTTAACTCCGGTAAGGGAAGTGCGTATGCCTCAGGATAAAGATTTTTACGCCTTAACGTTAACCAAGGATATTACCGTGCTTGATTTTGAGTCATTGCGACAATCAATGCGGATTAGTTTTGATTCTTCCAAAGAGCGACATCCTGTCTATCAATTATTCTATGGAAAGAAGCTAAAAGGAGTAGTTTTTCGTAGTGCTCAAGAAGACACAGTATCTTATTATCCCGGAGGGCAACAGCCAGAATATAATTTACTCATTTTCGCAGATTGGCTTGAGGGTTTTAAGAGCTATTTTAGTGCCAGAAAGATTGATGATAACGAACGTGATTCATTGATAGGCTGGCGTACTTTTTCTCAAAACTCTCTTAATTTGTGTCAATCTCAGGATTCTGCTAACAAATAATCTGTAATGCTCCCCATTAGTCAAGGGGTTTCTAAGTTAGAACCGGCTCTTTGTTAACATACGTTTCAAGGTACTGTTTGGGTGTCATGTTTCTTAAGCTTTGATGCGGGAAATCCGTGTTATAATCGTTAATCCATTTGTTAAGCGCGACTTCGAAGTCAAACGGGTTATCCCAGTCATAGCACCAGACAATATCTTCTTTGATAGCAGAGGGGGGTGTCAGTTCTTGACATAAGACATTAAAGAAACGACGGAGAAAAATGACGGCCCTATTTTTTAAAAATGAATAACGACGAACTCGATGATTTTTTCTTAGAAGGCGGCGATGAGCTAATTTCTTGAAATTCACGCTTTCTAAATACATAATAATCTACTGCAGATTGTAGGAGAGGGTATGCCAGATAAAAATTTAGTATCAATGGGGAACAAGTCTTTTGAAGACCTGAAAGAAGTAAATGAATATGGGGCGGAATATTGGAGCGCGCGGGAGATTCAGCCTCTTTTAGGATATGCGCAATGGAGGCGATTTGAAGACGCGATTAAAAGGGCGATAACCTCTTGTAAGCAATCAGGTAATACTCCGGAAAACCATTTTGCCGG
>LBUS01000023.1 GCA_000992695.1 Candidatus Peregrinibacteria bacterium GW2011_GWF2_38_29
TGAAAGGCTTAACTCCGGCTCAAAAGATACTCTACACTTCATTCTTAAAGCCCATGCAACCCCATTTAAAAAATGTGACTGGAACTCTGCAACTAAACATATATTGACAAATACCCCCAAGTCTGTCATACTTCACACCTTTGCATAATCAAACTAATTATAAAATGCAATTAAACACATATTCTTTCCCGGAAATTTTTAAGACATGGAGCACTATCGTTGGCTATGATATAGAAAGAAAAAAAGATCAAAAACGCGAGGAATTGCCGACAGATGAACAAGCTCGCATTACTGATGTTATAGGCGAAATTGAATCGCCGGAACTTGCTTTAATAAACGAATTGCAAAGATATATAGAATTGGATGTTGCGAGAGTTTTTCTTGCCGAATTAGTTTCAAGAAAAGACGTATACGATAACGAAGGTCAGGAAGATAAAACGCCATACGCTTTAAAGGAAATGCAGGATCCACTTGAGAGAGAAATCGCCATTAGCAATATAAGCACAATTGGTATGACATATGGGTGTACAGAGGGGTGTCCTTGGTGTTTTTGGGACGCACCAATTGTAAAACAGGAATCAATGCCAAGAATCCCTTTAGTTCAAAAAAAGAATCTTGCACGCGAAATGTATGGTATCTGGGTAAAAAATTATGGAAAAGAAGTGGCGAAGGCAAAAATGCAATCATCAAGGTGGCACAAAAATACAGACCCATTAAACGATCCGGATCTTTATGAATTTTTGCTTTATTGTGAGGAGATATCAGGCGGAAGCCCATTTTTATACACTGTTTTGCCGGAAGCCGGAGAAGAGATGCTTATAAAGCTCGCAGAAGCAGAGTGCAAGCGCATCATATTGAACTCATTGAAAAACGTAAAATTTCGATTTCAAGCTTTTACTGCAATTTGTAAAAAAATTGGATGTGAAACATTGCAAGAAGTTTATGACAAGATGAAGGAAGGAGTGAGAAATAAAGAGTCAATGTATGGTTTAACTTGGATACAACTACAAAATCTTATAGATAATATTGATGAACTTAATTGGTGTTTGCAGGAACGTGGTTTAAAAAGCATATTTTATTATCACGAGCATCAAGAAGAAGTGTCGGAAGTGGAACGGGAACTGGCTAAAATAGAAGAAGAAATAAGAGGGATTCCTTCGCCAGATATTAGAATTTCGGTAAACGATAAAAACAAAGATCGCGTTGAAAAATTGAAAAAACGAAAAGGTTTAAAGCTATCAACGGAAAGAGTAGATAAGAAAACTGCAGTTTTGCAGGGAGTGTCATTCTATAGATCAGGAGCTGAAGAGGGGCATACCATAGAAGGGTCTTACACAGGACTTGACGTGGGACCTTTTGGTTTAACAAACGTTGTTGAGGGATGCATGTCAAAAAGCTTTCCACAATCAAGAATAATGGTGCCATTTAAAGGACTCATAAGAGACAATCAACTGGCGTGCCCAGGCCAAAATTTAGGAGATATTTTGCAGCACGTTATTGTCATAAAAGATTTAGAAACTTTGCATAGATTTAAAGGCGTATTTATTTTTGATGGCGATAGAAGATTACGAAAAATAAAATTTGATTTAAAAAATTATACTGTTATAAGTGATGAGGTTGTTGGCGAAAATATAAAATCCGATAAAGAGTTAAAAGAGATAAGAAAAAAGCACCGTGACTAGTAATTTAACTTTTCCTTGACTTTCTCCCCTTTTCCCTTAAAATAAACCCTGCGAAAACCGCAATATTATTTATTCTGTAACACCATTTATCTTGTTAACAATCAGACTAACCCGAATAGGAAAGAGCGCTCAACCGAGCTTCAAACTTATTCTACAAGAAAAAACCTCCTCACCAAAAGGCAAAGCTCTTGAAATTATTGGGAGCTACAACCCAAAATCCAAAGAAATATCTTTCAAAAAAGATAGAATCGAATATTGGATTTCAAAAGGCGCACAGCCATCTTCTACTGTTGCTGTTCTTTTAAAAAGAAACGGCATGACAGGCATGGAAAAATATACTAAAATTGAATTGCACCAGAGAAAGAAAAAAGGCGAGCAAGCCGCAGCAGCAGCCGCTCCAGCGCCAGTAGCACCGGCCGCCGCAGCTCCTGCAAAGGAAGCCACGCCAGTTGCGCCAGTTGAGGCTCCAGCAGCAGCGGAAGCCGCTCCTGCACCAGCCGAAACACCTGCCGCTCCAGCCGCTTAAGCCTTAGAAATTTATTCACATTCTGTATCCCTTAATTTTTTACTCATGACTACAGACAATGCAACAGGACAGGACCGCGATTTTATTGAATACGTGGTCAAACAGCTTGTTTCTCTTCCGGAACAAGTCGTCGTAACTCGCACAGTTGATGAAATGGGCGTGCTCATTTCCCTCAAAGTTGCGAAGGAAGATATGGGCAAAATAATCGGTAAAGAAGGTCAAACCGCAAAAGCTTTGCGCGTTTTGCTCCGAGTTATCGGTTCAAAAAACAATGCCCGCGTTAACTTAAAAATTCTTGAACCAGAAGGAGGAGAAGGAGAGGTCAAGATCGAAGGCACAGAAATTTAGTATGTCCTTATAAATTTTAGGGCGTGTAGATTCGAAGCTTAGGCTAAAAATTTCACGCCCTTCAAAAAATAAATCTCACTCACTTTAACCAACAAGAATATGGCAAATGGCGGAAGCATCGTAGAAGCCGCTCAGCAAGGCAATGTTGCTGAAATCATCAATCGCGGACTTGCTTATGCAATCATAATCGCAGGTTTTTTGTCGGTTATTTTCATATTTGTTGGAGGCATTTCTTTTATACTTTCCGGTGGTCACGAAGACAAAATCAAACAAGCGATCTCAACGATCAGATACGCAATCATCGGCCTGATTATTACAGTCTTAGCCGTCTTTATTGTTAACGCTGTCGGTGGTGCACTTGGCTTGGACGTAATCAAATACATCAATTTCTCAGATATAATTGATACGATCAAAAACATCGGTCAGAACAGCTCATCGTCGGGAAATCTTTAGAAATAGTTTTGAATTTTAAGTTGCGGCTTTGACTTTTGAGTTTTGCGTTTTGAGTTTCAGAGCGCAGCTCTGATAATATTTTTCCAATCATACGGAAACTTATACGTTTCGATTGCGCGCACAGTTGCCGCAAAAACTTCCCAAATCGTTTTTTCTTCAAAGGCAAAACAGTTGCCGCTTTCGTGATTGGGGTCGTAGTTGGAAAGGAATTTTTGGGACTTTGAAGCAATTGGTATAATCCCATTTTTTAGCATATCGCGGTACGTATTTTCATCAGCGCTATCAGCCAAAACAATCATCATATCGCATGCATAATAAAATTTTTCCCACGATTTTGATTTCATAGAAATTGCACAAACTTTCTCGCGAAGTTCAAAAGGAATTTTGTCATCATTCTGTTTTGTGATCAACATCGCGGAAGTTCCAAGGCTGTTTAAGGCTTCAACAAGGCTAAAAGCCAAACTCGCATTTTTCGCACTCTTATCTGCATTTTCACCATCATAAAGAATCCCAACAACGGGTGAATGATCTTGTAGTGCATGCGGAAAACTATTTTTCAATTTTGCTTTTAATTCCGCTTTGTTTTGGAGTAATTCACTCACTCCGCTTTTGGTTTTTGATGATGGCATTTTATTTTTGTTTTAAGTTTTTTATTATTGTATAAATTCCAACTTTATCAATTTATTTATAATATAATCCACTTGCGCCTTATCAAGCTCGATTGAAATAGTTGGAGGATTGGCTTCGCGTATAAATTTTTCCGATTCTTTGACGCCGGTTGGATTTATAATTCTTTCATCAATACCATCGGCAATAACCCTATGAATAGAATCAAATTCGTGCTCTCCATTAAACTTATCATTAGTATTCCTATATGCCATTTCATTGGCAGGGGTTGGGACGTGAAGAATTCCGGCGATATCAATTGCGACGTTACATTTACAAATAGAAACTGCGTCGCGAACTGCATTTTCGCGCTGAGCTGCACGATTAGCTCTCCATTGGGAGGTGGCAACCGCAGAATATCGTGAGCCAATTAGCTTAAGCTTCAAAGCCTTAATAGTATCTTTTCCTTTATCAGTCAACTGTTCAGCCATTTCGTTGGGTTCTTTTTTAACAAGACCGGCATCGGCCAAATATTGAAATAAAACCTTCTTTTTAAAGTCAGTATTTTTATCATCCGAAAGATCAATTTCAAAGCTTATAGCATCTGTATATTCAGATCCAATTAGTTTTCTATCGTTTGTTATAGTCGGCTTGTATGCGTTATGAGTAGCGAGAACTTTTCTTATGGCATCTTCATCTTTACAACCGGTAGCTTTAACAATGTCTTTTACCAAAGCATCAACGCATTTTGATCGCACGGCTTCATGGTTTGAGGGATCATCAACGGGGAAGGAATATTTATTTTTTATAGTACCCAAAAATTTATCAGGAATTTTGTCGTCAAGACTTGAATCGACTAAGGGAGTTGGTTTTTCTTTTCCAATAAGGCCATGCTCCCATAATTTTTGGAATAATAATCTTTTATTAACGCCATCAGTACCCATGTTAATCAAAACAGGGTGACCTACCCTTGTGTCATCGATGCCATATATCGTATCGGGAGCAATTTCAGGGATAGAGGCAATAACAACTTTAATCGCACCCTTGTTGGTACAGCCCGTTGCCTTCATAACATCTTCTGCCAAAGCATCAATGCAGGCTTGTTCCGCTTCCTTGAATCCTTTAGTATCTTTGGATTTTAATTTAAAAGTATAATATTCCTGTATTGCATTTGCAAACTCAAGAATTTGCTCTTCACTCGGGCGCTCTTTTCCATTTTCAACAAGCTTAGGCGCCTCCGCCTTTAAACGTCTTAGGTCGGTTTTTGCATCAACTTTCACTTCTCTCTTTGCCGGCTCTTCCAGCTTTAAAATTTCCACATTAATTTTATCCATAACACCTGAAATTTCCAACAGAGCTGCGCTTACCCTCTTTTTATCCGCCTCAGATCCTTTATACTTTGCGCTTTCATTTTTATCGTGGTATTTAGCCAACCTTGCGCGTAATGACTTTAATCCATCGATTTTATTCGCATTTGTCACCCCT